>NZ_LQYA01000253.1 GCF_001531445.1 Sporosarcina koreensis | reverse complement strand
CGGTACTGGTAAATGAATTGTTGGTGACATCTGGGAGAGAATTTTTTGAGGGACTAGATTCTGCAGAACAAAAAAGATTTTTTGAGTAAAGTTTCAAACTTTTTTCGGAGCGATACGGTGAGCAAAATATCGCTTATGCGACGGTTCATCATGACGAAAAAACACCTCATTTACATATTGGAGTTGTTCCGATGCGTGACGGAAAACTACAAGGAAAGAACGTTTTTAATCGACAGGAATTGA
>NZ_LQYA01000252.1 GCF_001531445.1 Sporosarcina koreensis | reverse complement strand
CATGAGCCAGGTTCTTGTTCTGACCCTCGGAGAGCACACCTTTACGAATGTAAAGTATAGTGTGTTATACTTTACATGGAAGTTGAACGAAAACAGGTACACGTTTGTACCTCGTGAATGGAGCTGAAAAATGATGAGCTATGCAGTTTGTAGAATGCAAAAAATGAAGTCCCATGATTTAAAAGGGATTCAATTTCACAATCAAAGAGAGCGGGAAAGTAAGACGAACCCCGATATTGATAA
>NZ_LQYA01000251.1:105464-118896 GCF_001531445.1 Sporosarcina koreensis | reverse complement strand
AGGCGCATAGCTTCTACGCAAGACAAGTTAGAACGCAAGCAGGAGCGCGTTGCCGAACTTGAAGCTACGGACAAAACGCATACGAAAATGTACGTAAACGAAGTCGAAATGCTGGCGCGCTATAAACGTGAGCTTGCGGAAATGCCGGCAGCGACAGTCGAAAACGCACCGCAGGAAATTACGGAGTTTTCGATTACGAATGGAAATCACCTTGCGTATCTAATCTACGACCATTTGCGCATAAAGGACCGAACTTACTTGGTTGACCGAAGCAAGAAACGTTCAACTGCGGCTGGCGTACTCGAAATGTATTACGAGGAAGAACCTGCGCTCGAACCGTTGGCTTCCGTTGCAGAATATACGAAGCTACTTACGACATATATACGCCCCTACCTCGGCACTCACGGTGCGGAAAGTTCAATCGAAGTAGACGGACGACTGCACTCGAACTTTAAAGCGGGAGGTACGTCTACAGGGCGCTATTCATCTAGTTCGTATAATGGGCGTTCAAAGGACGCATATGTCGGCGCAGTAAACGACGCCAACTACATCGACGCTGTTAAGACGTTAATCAAAGACGATAGTCGCGTAGGAAAGGGCGTCAACCTGCAAAACATCCCGACGCGAAGCACCAACGGTAAGCGCGTCCGTAACGCATTTGTTCCACGTGATGGTTTTATATTCATCGGAAGTGACCTCGGACAAATCGAGCCGCGAATTCAAGCGCACATAATGTACACGGTATACGGCGATAACTCAATGCGTCAGATTTTCGTAGACGGCATCGACTTATATACCGCAATGGCAATGCGTGTTTTCGGATACGAGGAGAAGTATTGCGTCGACGATGCGTATGATCCTACGGGCAAATTTAAGCCGCGTAGCATTATGAAAACGGGCATACTCGCTAAATCATACGGTCAGTCCTCGGCGGCATTTGCAAGGAATGTTGGGATTCCGCAGGAAGTAGCGGACGAGTTCTTCGTAAGTTTCGACGAGGAATTTCCGTCCTTTACGAAGATGGTCGAAGATACGATGGCCGACCTGCGTAAGAACGGATTCGTCGAAACATTGTATGGACGTAAGCGAAGATTCCCCGACTACAAGCGATTGCGTGCGGAAGTCCAGCGCAATGAAAAAAAGCTGATGGGTTACTATATCGAACGCAAGCAATTGAACGGCAAGAAGGAACGGACAGCACGCGATAAAGCACGGCTGGCGAAACTCGAAGAATTGATCGCGCCTCTCGCGGACAAGCGGAATTTAGTTTCGTATTGGGAACGCGCAGCATTTAACGCGAGGATTCAAGGTACTGGCGCGGATATCTTGAAACGTATAGGAAATCGGTTAGCGCGCGAATGTATGCGCCGAGGATGGGAGTTCAACGCCTCCATTCATGACGAAGTAAAGTTCAGTCTGCCGATACCGGAACTAAACGAAGGCACAATCGAACTCGTACACGACATTATGACGAAGACATCGGAATTGTCCGTACCACTCGTAACTGACACGGTTATTGAAACGCGTTGGATGGACGCTTATAAACCGACTGAATGGGATTTCGAACGACAACAACCGAAAGGAAGTCGATAACTTGACAAAGGAAATTCCCCTAACGAAAGGAAAAGTAGCCATTGTTGATGATGCCGATTACGAGGAACTCTCGAAATATAGTTGGTATTACGAGGATCATGGGTACGCCTGTCGGAGAAAAACCTTCGGGTATTACGAGAGCAGAAAAGTCTATATGCACCGAGAAATAATGAAAGAGGCGGAGGACAAGGTAGTAGACCATATTAACCGGGACGGGTTAGACAACAGGAGAGCTAATCTACGTATAGTCAGTCAAAGTTTGAACTTATTTAATTCAGGTGTCCGTGTTAATAATACATCTGGATTTAAAGGGGTGAGTAGATCAGGTGAACGGTGGCGTTCAAGGATATATGTGGACGGTAAAGAGAAATCGCTTGGGGTATTCGATTGTAAAATAGAGGCGGCTTTAGCTTATAACGAATCCGCGAAAAAACTGTACGGGGATCACGCGTTTTTAAACAAAATAGAACTAGAGGAGGATGTAATTTGATAGACAATAATAACGACATTTCGAAACAAATAGAAGGTGACATGATCGCTATGTTGGATGAATGGCATTCTCTTCAAGAAACGTGGGATAACGCACTAGACGTACAAATTGCGAAGTGGTACTCGAATCCTCCGCAGGTTTGGCCCGAACGCGATGCGCCGTATTTCAGCCCGTCAGCAGCTACGAAATGCCCGCGCGAACTGTACATGAAAGCGGTCAAGGCGCCCAAAGACGTTGTCGTAAAACAACCGCATCAATCGCGCTGGCAAGGCATCGGTACGGTTATCGGGGACTACATTCAGCGCGAAATCCTCGCTATCGAACGGAATCTCGAAAAGCTAACCGGCAACAAACCGCGCTTCACATTCGAACGGAACGCCGACGGCACGCCAATGTTCGAGGAGTTCGCGAAGAAGAGTAAACTCGTCGAGCACAACGGAGAACGCTTCTACCTCTATGGCGCACCTGACGGCATCTTGCGCTACACAACGGACGACGGCGAGATTATTCGCGTTGGACTCGAAATAAAGTCGAAACAACAGTCGCCGTCGAAAACGTCGGTCAAATCGATGAAGCAAGCGGACTACGCGCACGAAGTACAGACCGCGTTATATGCGTACATGTACGACGTTGATTATTACGTAGTTTTTTACCAAAACGGATCGAAGCGCGACTGGAACATGACCCCGGAAGAATACGCAAACTTCCCTGATATTCGGGCGTTTTGTAGGCGCATTACTGACGCAGACCGCGCGCCTATCTTCGATAAGTTCGCCGCAATAACGAAGGCGTTGCGCGAAAAGAATCCTCCGACGCTCAACCTCGACGAGTGGCGATTCAACGACTATAAGACAGCGTGCGCGCTTTCGCTTACTGACGCGGAGTACGACGAACTTATCGCGATGAATGAGCGCTTGCAACATTCGAATTTAATCGACTGGAAGAAACGCCAGCACGCGGAAGCTATCGAGTTTATTACTGAAACGCGAAAGGGGACGAAGTGATGACGAAGTTTAAGACGGAAAAGCGTAAGGCACACGTAGGCGAGCGGATTTTGATTACGAACGAGGAATACAGCGAAGGTCAATATCGGAATGGCGATGTACTGACGGTGAGTGAACTCCGAAACAGTTTCGGAGGGGTTTACGTAACAGAAAGACCGTTAGCGCCATTTATCGACCATAACGAATACGAAGTCATCGTAGACTATCAGTCACACAACGAACAATTCGTACTCACACGCCTATTCGACGCCGAAGCGCAAATCGACGAGTTACAGCGGAAGGTTGCGAAGTTGGAGGCGCAGATTGCGGACAAGCCAACGTTATTTCCGAGAGGACATTCGAAGACATCGTACGTAGAGGCGATGATCGAGAATCACTTCGAGCAATTATGGGCGGAAAAGAAAACGCCAAATCAACGCAGAGCAGACGTAATCAAGCAGGCGCGCGAGTACGTGGTGGAGCATACGAAGCACAACGGGAGAGCTGGCAGAAATAGTGGAGTAATGGTAGGGAACTACGTCACTATTCCGGAGTTTATCGTTAATGCTGAAAAACGAACGGTAGTCGTACTAATGAAAGGCGTAAATTGCGGTAAGATTCTCGCAAAAGGAATCGCCAAGTGTGCGCCGGACGACGTATTCAACGCCGACATCGGCAAAGCCATCGCACTAGGTCGTGCGAAGGGCGTAGAGATTCCGCAGGAGTTCTTTAATGCGCCGAAGCCTACGGAGGTTGTCGTGGGGATGGTCGTAAAATACTTCAAAGACGGTGGATTCAAGTTTACTTACGATGTTAGCTCGCATGTTTTAGATACTATTCGCAGGGACGCGGTAGAAAGTTCGATATGGGACGTTAAGATTGTCGACGATACCGAGGCGCAATACGAGGTATCGGCTTGACGGCATACAAGCCCTTGCGCCTGCTCGCGTTCGACACTTCGCTGTCCTCGCCGGGCGTTGCGGTCATCGCCGTAGACAAGCGCGGCAAGCCAACGATCGAAGCGCTGTCGCACGTCAAGCCCGATGTCAAGGCACCATATGCCCTCCGCACCAACATCGTGGAATCGTGGGCTACGTTGTTCATCGCGGCGCACAAACCCCCGTTTGAGTACGTAGTGCGCGAGGACTTTCATGGCATGTCGTCGGCGCAAAACTATCCGGTGTTCGCTGCGTGGGCAGGGACGGAGCTTGCGGCGCATAAATTCGGGCTGTCGTTCGATAAATACGTGACGACGACGAAGGGCGGGCGCAAGAAGACAACGCAAGGCATGTCGCAGTCGGCGATCAAGTTGGCGGTCGTTGGCAAAGGCACGGCGACAAAAGACGAGGTTGCGGCAGCGGTGCGTCGCTGGACGGGCTATGACGGCGAGTTTGCGTGTGACGACGAGTCCGACGCGGCGGCGGTCGGCCTTGCGTGGCTGATTGCGCACGGCTTAATAAATACGGAGGTGGCGCAATAATGACGAAATACACAGACGAGCAGATTATCGCATATCTGAAGACTTTGCGCGAAGGTGACGTGCTTACGGCGGTGAAGGACAAAGGCGGTGAATATACTGCCGGCAGTAAGTACGTCGCAAAGTTAGACAATGACGGAGATTTATACATTAAGAATGACAATATTAGTTCGGATTATATAAGAATCGGTAGTACGTACGTTTGTTACGTGTTCGTAAGGTTCCAAACCGGAGTGTTCGAAATACCTGCGCAAGTCAACGATGCCCCGTTCGAACTCACAATTACGCAAACGTACCCGACAGACGTATTCGACGACAAGGCGTATTACATCGTACATGCATCGGTAGACGGGGCAGGCTTGGTCCGTTTGCAAGCGTTGGAAGCGGAGAGCAAGCGGGCGGGCGTTCTTGCGGAACTATATGCAAAGCGCGACGCAATACAGACGCAAATACGCAGTTTGGAGGTGACGCAATGACAACGCCTAAAAAGCCGCCAAATAAGGCGACGCAACGTCTAGCGGAGTTTATCACGTATTCTATTATTGCGCTAATACTACTCGCGCTAGTAGTCGGTGGATTCTTCGCACACCTTGCGCTAATTCGATGGGGACTGCGCATATGGCCGATTTAGAACCGATCATGTCGGAAGCTCGGCGGCTTGAAACGTTGCGCTACTTAGAACAACGGCGCAGCGACGTAAAGTTCGACCTAAGTCACTTGAAAATAGCGGAGGCGCGGCTAGAACGCGAGTTAATCGAAATTGAGGACGCAATGCAGGACTTGCAGGCGGAAGACAAACGCAAAGGGGACGATTGAGTGACGAAATTACTAACTGACGAATTTTTATCGCAATATCCGGACTTCCCATCGCACATGAACGCGCTAGGGCAGTTCGTTTATTATCGGACATACTCGCGCTATTTGCCCGCAAAAGGGCGGCGCGAGACATGGAAGGAAACGGTTGCGCGCGCTACGGAATATAACGTAGGACTTGCGCAGAAGCATACGGACAGGATCGGCTATATGGCGGACGTAGATGCCTTACGCGCCGATGCCGAGCTACTATTCGATAATATGTTCAACTTGCGTCAATTCGTCAGCGGGCGGACACTATGGGTCGGCGGTGCTGATGGCGATGTTGCCGAGAAATATCCGTTATCCAATTTCAATTGCTCCTACGTAAGTATACGCAGTTGGGACGACTTGGGCGACTTGTTCTACTTGCTACTTGTCGGAACTGGCGTCGGCTTTAAAGCGACGAAGGAATACGCCGCAAACTTGGCACCAATCCGCGCAAACGTGCAAGTAACGCACGAGCCATTCACACAACGATACCCGGCGACAAAGATCGCGGATACTGAATTACACATCATTAACGATGGTATAAAAGCAGTGATTCACGTAGGCGATTCGAAAGAAGGATGGGTCGAGTCCTTGCGCGTGTTCTTCCGTTTACTGACCGAGGCGCAATATGAGTCCGTCGAGGAAATCGGCATTTACTACGACTACATTCGACCACAAGGCGCGCGTCTGAATACATTCGGCGGCACAGCGTCCGGTCACGAGCCTTTGCGCGAAATGTTCGAAGGTATTTCGAAAGTATTGTGCAATGAAATGGATGCGACACTTGCGCCGTTGGATGACGTTGGTAATGGCTACAAGCGCGTCAGACCGATTCACATACTCGACATCGGTAACTTGATTGGCTACAACGTCGTGGTCGGTGGCGTGCGTAGGACTGCGGAAATCTTCTTATTCGATGCGGACGATTACGAGTCGATGTTCGCTAAGTACGGAATCAACGGAATTTGGAATGCCGATCAGCACGAGCGCGTCGTCGGACTCGTCGAAGCTGCGGGCTTGAACGATGTCGCAAATATGCTTGCTGCGATTGAACCGTTCAACGCGGAAGCTAGACCGTTGCATCACCGTCGTATGTCGAATAACTCGATTGCATTTACGGAAAAGCCTACGGAAGAGAAGTTAGCGCTAATCTTCGAACTCATGCAAGCCGAAGGGGAACCCGGATTCATAAATCTCGAAGAAGCGCGCAGACGTCGACCGAACGCGGAGGGACTGAACCCCTGCGTGGAGATCATCCTCGACAGTTACGGCGTGTGTAATCTAACGACTGTCAACCTCGTTCAATTCGTTCGTGAAATCAACGGCGAGAATTTCATCGACGTTATCGGACTTCTTGAAGCACAACGCGCATCAGCACGCGCGGGATTGCGTATGACACTCGCCGAGCTAGAGCTTCCGCACTGGGATGCAGTACAGCAGCGCGACAGACTACTCGGTACATCGCTGACAGGCGTTAAGGACGCGTTCGCCATGATCGACTATACGGAACAGGAAGAAGCGGAATTACTTGCGTTGCTCGGACAAGTTGCTCGCGAAGAAGCCGACAGATATGCGAAGGCATTGCGTGTCAATGCGCCACTGCTCGTAACAACAGTCAAGCCGGAAGGTACGATTTCGCAAGTTGCAGGCGGAGTATCGAGCGGATTGCATTGGTCGCACTCTCCGTACTATGTGCGTCGTATTCGGATCAATGCGACAGACCCGTTAGCAAAAGCGGTACAGTCGATTGGATGGCCAGTACATGCGGAAGTAGGGACACCGGGAAAAACGGAAGCTGAACGGATTGCGAATGCGCGCACACTCGTCATAGACTTTCCGGTAGCATCGGGCGCAAGAAAGACGAAGGACGACGTACATGTTGCGGAGCAGTTTGACACGTACTTCCGATTCCAGCGCGAATACACCGAACATAATTCGTCTAATACGATTCACGTACGACCGGACGAATGGAGCGAAGCGCAGTCGATAGTCTACGAGAATTGGGACGACTTCGTTGGCGTTAGCTTCCTCGCACATGACGGAGGTTCTTACGAGCTTGCGCCGTATGAAGCTATTACGCGCGAGCAGTACGAGGAAATGGCCGCGAAGATGGCGGAGTTTGTTCCGGCAATACTCGAAAAGTTCGAAACGGGCGAAGACAGTGACCTCGACGGAATGGACGGTTGCGAAGGCGGAGTATGTCCGATTAGGTAAAGGAGGCACGCGCAATGAACGAAGATATGATCGCAGGAATCCGACTTATGGTCGACAATCAGGAGCTATTTAAACAACATGTCGTATTAAATGCGGTATTAATGCGGATCGCGTTTGAGTCGTATCAGAAAGCGGGCTTTACCGAAGAACAGGCGACGGAGATTATCAAAGCACGAGGACCGCTATAAACGTAAAGGAGACGATAATATGACGCAAGCTAACGCACAGCCAATCAGAAACAGACGAATCCGACGCGACTTCACGCGATTGCTAGAATTGATTGCCAACGCAAAGGACGCCAGCAACGATTTCCAATCGGATCATAACGTATTTGCGGAGGTGGAACGACTAGCCGAACGCAACGGGCTAGGTTTTGATGATAACGGTGACGTAAAGGAGGTGACTGCGGAATGATCGAAGAATACGGGTTGTCTATCGTAATAGCTGTCTACTTGGTGTATGCGATTGGGACTGGCGGACTTGTAATCGCGTTAGGATACATCGCTGCGTTTGCACTTCGGTTATGGATGGAAGTACGTGGAGTATACGGTGAATACCTCGAATTTCTACGTTACAAAAGTCATCGTAACGAACATCCGGGAACACTAGGCGAATTGGAGAAGGATGCGATAAAAGAGAGACTGACTAAACGCAAAGGGGACGTATAAATGGACGCAGAAACAGCGCAAGCAATCGAAATAGCATTGGCGAAGGAATCGCGCCTGCAAGTAGGCTTCAAACGCTTATCGCCTGACGCCGTGATGCCGACGAAAGCCCACGCAAGCGACTCCGGCTTTGACCTCGTAGCAAGCGCGGACGTTATTATTGCGCCGGGTGAAACTGCGGTCGTGCCTACGGGCATTGCCGTACAGCTTCCGGCAGACTATGAAGCAACGGTAAGACCGCGGTCGGGAGTGACGGCTAAGACGAAGCTGCGCGTTCAGCTAGGGACGATTGACAACGGCTATAACGGCGAGATTGGCGTTATTGTCGATAATATTGCGGAAGTAGGCCGCGAAGATTGTGGCGTAAATTATATTGACGGTAGTCCGGAATATTACGAAAGCGCCTCGTACTTAATCCGCAAAGGCGACCGTATCGCCCAACTCGTAATCACGCGCCTGCCTGACGTAGTAGGCGTCGAGGTTGAGGACGTGGAAATTACGGAGCGTGGGGCGCATGGCTTCGGATCAAGCGGAGTAAAATAAAAAGACGCCTAATTAAGGCGTCGATGTTTCCGCAATACCGTATTCATCTTCGATCCAGATAAGTATTTCTGACGGATTTTTAACTCTTTGTTCTAAAGGTTTATGCTTGGTTGCGTATTCGTAATAACCAATCGCTGCATCTTCCGCTGAAGAAGTATTCATCCATGAAAACGGTCCGGAACCTTTACAGCCACTAAGCATTTGACCGACTCTCACGCATAGTACGTGGTCGTTATCACTTATTTTCGCGATGTCTTTGTACTGCTTTATCCGATAGTCATTCCATACATTCTCCATATTCGATCAGCCTCCGTTTGTTTTATTATACAAATCATAACCCATATAAAAGCGTGGGTCAAGCGAAAAACTAACGAAAGTTTGACGAAGTAAAATTTATTTTTGAAAGGTTGCGATTAAATGAACAGATTAGAAGTCCTCGATAAAGGTTACGTTATTCTGCACGACGTAATGGGTAGCGATCTAACAGTCGTGAACAGCGCAAGAGTATCATACGACAAAAAATCGGAATCACTGACGGAAGGCGACCGTAGGTTAATCGCCTTCCTCGCGCGGGAAGGACATACGAGTCCCTTTCGTCATTCGACGTTGCAATTCGAGGTATATTCGCCACTAATGGTCGCAAGGCAGCACTTTAAATATATCGTAGGGTCGTCTATTGCGGAGGCTACAGGAGATAACATGGACGCTTGGAACGAAAGTTCACGGAGGTATGTAACGGAAGAACCGACGTTCTACCTGCCGCAACCGGACGAGTGGCGAAGCGCTCCGGAGAGTAGTAAGCAAGGCTCCGGAGATATTGTGCCGTATGTAATCGGAAAGGCTGCATGGTTGCGTTTAATGGACCAAATCGACAGTGATTACGCTAACTACAAGTGGGCGTTGGAGCATGGAATATGCGCAGAGCAAGCGCGACTATTCCTGCCTGCCTACGGAATGTACGTACGCTATTACTGGACGGCATCGCTACAATCCGTCGCACACTTCGTTAATCAGCGCCTAGCAGACGACGCACAGGTCGAGATTCAAGCGTACGCACGCGCCGTCCTCGAGCTAGCGCGCGAACATTTTCCGGCAAGCATCGACGCTTTAGTTACGGAAGCAGGTGTGCGTAAATGAAGCGACTAAAATTGGCTGTAGCCGCGCTAATAATCGCAATCACGACGTTCTATTACGCCGCAATCCGACTGCCCGACGTAGCCGAGCAGGAAGATGACGCAAATATAGACGATGAAATAGCGCAACCCATTTCGCCTGCTTACGCAGTGCCTAGCGTATACGACAGCATGAAAGACGAGCTAGAGACGCGTAAGCAGGCGGCATTAATTGCGGCTAAACAACGTAGAATCGACGCAATAGCAAAGGAGCATGTCGAAGCCGAGCGGCGCAAGAAGGCGAAAGTACAAGCGGAGTCAAAGCGCCAGGTACCCGTTTCGCGCGGAAGTAGCTACGTGGGACAGGCGCAGTCGTTCGAAAGTACTTTTTATACTGCGAAATGTCCTACGGGCTGTACCGGTATAACTTCGAGCGGTTATGACGTGCGCAATACGATTTACTACGGGGAGTATCGGATATTGGCTGCGCCTCCGTCGATTCCGCTGTATTCAATATTACGCGTCACACTTGCCGATGGAACTAAGTTCGACGGCATTGTACTTGATCGCGGCGGTGACATCGGAGAGGGTAGGCTCGATATTCTCGTGAAGTCGCGCGATGAAGCGTATAGGCTCGGTAGGCAGACGGTGGAAGTGCGCTTCCTTCGTCGCGGTAAGTGACGCATGGTTAGACGAGGTAAATAGCGAAAGGGGACGGTATGTATGGCGTTAAAGGAAATGCCGAAGGTTGGCGACAAGGTGCGGTGCGTACGTAAGTTTAAGCATGATGACGTTACGGTCGGAAAGGTTTACACGATTGACGAGGTAGATGCGGATGGGTTCGCTCGCTTCGAAGATGACGACGGACATTCTTATATCAGCGAGGATACATTCGATAGTTTCGAACTCGTAACGGAACCCTCGCCGTCCGTAACCGACCTTATCGCGAATCTTGCGCGCAGAGTTAGCGAATTAGAAGAACGTGATAAAGAACGCGATTTCTACGATAAAACAGTCGCAGCATACTACGGTATGAGCGACGAAACTCCCGACGGAACTTCCGACAAAGCGGAGAAAATTCGCCAAGCCTGCGATGAAGTCCGCGACTTATTGATACGCAAGAATCACGACTACGGCGACAGTTTCGCGCAACAATACGCAAAGTACGGACTACAGTCGGCGCTAATCCGCATGGACGACAAAATGCGCAGGCTTGAAACGTTGACGGACGGCAAGCAAGCGCAAGTCGCAGAATCGATCGAGGATACGTTAGCAGATTTGGCAGGTTACGCATTACTTGCGTTAGTAGAGGCGCGCAAGGCGGGCGTTATCGTTGACTGAAACGCAACTAACATACCGCGCGCCGAGTCCAGTAGTCGGCTTCCGCGAGGACGCCAAGAACCCGTATCTCGGAGCAGATAAGGCGTTCATCATCGGGACTATTGCGGTTATCGACGGTGGAGGACGCATTGACGACGAAAAGATAGCGGATATGCGCGCCTTAATTGACGCGTATTTGGCGGATACCGGACAGGAAAGCCTCGGATGGTTGCGCGGTCCTACTTCGACTTAGACTCAATCAACTCCGCATCAATCGGCGCATCCTGCGCAAGCCGGAAGATATATACGCCGTCTACGGACGTGCCACGATCAAATACGTAGGTAAGCGGCGCTTTGTTCATGTCGATTTTGAAATCGGCGACAAACTTGCGGGCAGACGCATAATGGCGCTTGTCTAATACGTAGGTGAAATTCGCAGGCACGGCGTCCATGTTCTTCGTTAGTACCGCGATGGACTTCGTCGCGACGTTATAGCCGATGGCGATTTTGCTGTACGCCTTTAGTCCGAACATTTTGCGCAAGGACGTATTGAAGTAGAAACGGCGTTGCGTATCTAGCGTAATGAACGGCGTGCCGTCGGATGGGACAAACGTAAAGCCGGCGAGGGCTTCGTCGATTGCTGCGGGTGTGAGTACGTTTTTTAGGGCGATATTTGCGTTGGACATTAGTAGAACCTCCGATCAATTGTCGAATATCAGCGTTATTGTAACGCATTATTGACGAAGTGGCAAGGAATTATACGCGCTGTGCACGAAATTAGGCGCAAAGGGGCGAAGTTATGACGCAATACACGGACAAAGTACGCCGACTACTCGCACAATATCACGACCTAAAGGCGCGCCAAGACGTAGGTGACTTCGGCGCGACCGATATACTGATCGATTTACACTACGCAATTAAACGCGCAGGAATGACGCAGAAACAGCGAGAAGCGTTCGACGCCGTATTCATCCGGGGACAGGCGCAGAAGGACGTAGCGAGGGCGATGGGCATCGCAGAAATGACGTTATCTAACCGACTGGCATATGCAATCGTGAAGCTGGCGGCAGTTTTCGAGGAATGGGACTACTTAGACGAAGTAGAGGCGGTGAACTATGTATAACTTTACGATAGGAACGCATAACGAACAGCTAAACGCCTATATTGACGACTTATGGGCGCAAGAGAAGTGGGAGAAGGCGCTAGGTATTGCGGGAGTTGGTGGTTCAAAGCGTTACGAATACGCCGAGCAACGCCGCAAGAACGTGGAATTAATTACGGAATCCTTCTACGCGACAGTCGGACAAATGCCATCACCTGCGCAACTCGACCGATTGGCGTCGTTCTTGCTATTCGACGAGCTGTCCGACCCGCATCCGGACAAGATGACGCGCGAAGAATATCCGATTATGAGCGACAGTCAGCGAGACGAGCGACTAGGCGACGAGGTTAGTTTCAAATGGACGGAAAGTGTTGCGGTAGATGGGCGTGATTACCAGCCGAAAACACGCGATTATATGCGTAAATTGCGAGAAATTGGTCGCTGACACCTTACTGAGCGGGCGTTAGTTGGCTATACATTATAGTAAGAGAATTACGCTCTCGTACCGCGAAAGTTTGTGGCGGGATATGCGCGAAGAGACGTTCATTGGGAACGCCGGCGAGCGCTCGCACTACGGCGGTGCGTAAGGTAGCCGAATATAGAAGTGCTGCGCAAGCAGGCGTATGACAAGCGAACTATGTCCGTGCGACTCCCGAACACGTTAAATAAAGCGGGATCGCTGACCTACCGAGATGTAGCGTCAGACCGCCGGTTAGCGGCACAGTCGCCACCGGCTTTTGTCTGCCAAGTCGCGGACACTTGACGCCTGTCACATCCGCGCAAGAAGCGCAGTAACATCGAGTGGCAGGCGGTTTTTCTTGGCGTTAGTACTTCGCCACTTTGCGATGTGCCTACGGCTAGTCGCTTACAAAGGCTTCGTTCGCTGTGCCGGCTAAACAGCGTTCGTTCTTCGCGTAGTTAACCAAAAGACCGCAACATCCATAACGGAAGCTGCGGTCTTTTATCGTTCCTATTTACGCGGCTCTTGTACGTTAAGATGCTGCTTGATCGCGGACTGTAAGAGCGCCGAATAGTTGATGTCCTCTTTCGACGCAATATCATCAAGCCACTTCGGAATGGTCAGCGTCTT
>NZ_LQYA01000251.1:93240-105443 GCF_001531445.1 Sporosarcina koreensis | reverse complement strand
CCAAACGTCGATTAATACGACTGCCTGATTATCGCCGTGCGGAATAGCAACTACTTTCGACGGCTCCGGAATTACGCTACCGTCTGACTCGTCGCTGTATAGACGCAACATGAGCGCGTCTTTTGCCATTGCGATTGCCTCGGCGTCCGTGTCAGCGCAAGTCAAACAGCCCGGCAGGTCGGGGAATTCGACGGAAATGCCGTCGTCTGCGTACGTGAACAGCGCAGGGTAGATATAACGATCTTTTAACATGTATATGAACTCCTTTCGCAGAGGGGACTATTTAAGTCCCGCCTGCTTAAGTATTGAATTGACTGTACCGATTGCTAAGTCTTTTCTTGGATGCGGTACCGTAACTTTACCGGGTTTCGAGGGATGTTTCAACTGGTGGTGACTTCCGGTTGTGTCGTCTATGTACCATCCATCTTTTTTGAGCATCTTTAGGATTTCTCTTGAACTCATTCCCTTCCTCCTTTCTATATTTATTATAACACGTATTCACAACACGTGCAACTATAAATCTTACATTCTTTCAAATACTTATTAGGGCGCTCACAAATTGGGCGTCTTTTTATATTTAAGGGCGCATGTACCGAGTAGGTTCAATTCCTGTCGCCCTTGTTGCGTTACGTCGGCGGACGGTAATCGACAATACATCGAAATGGAGCGGATTTACATGGCGGACAAAGCTACGCAACAGCAGTCGCGCGAAGTAGTTATCAGCGGAGGAAACACGGCACTTAGAGCGGTAGAGCGTGCGGAAAAGCGAAAAGCCGATGCACTTACCGTAAAGATTGACGTAGACGTGTCGGAGGCACTAACGGGGCTGAAAGCGGTCCAACGCGAGGCGCGGAAGGCTGCGCAGGCATTGCGTGAGGTTGAGGCGCAAGGTAACGTAATCAACGTATTGAAGGCAGATACTCGCGAATTAATTGTGTCGGTTTCCGGTGATCAGGCGATTGTGCATAACGACTACTTGGTCGAAGGCTACATGGATTTGAGCGTTGTATCTACGAAAGAACTCACCGACGGTCCTGCGCGCATCTTGGTGAACGTAGATTGAAAGAGCGCATAGTAATCGCATGGATTCGTTTCAAGCTGTTATTTAAACGCGAGCCTTACGGGATTCACCGCAAAGGCATCGTGTACCTAAATAAAGCGGCGCAAAAGGCGTTTAGGGACGCGGATTGACTTACTTTAATTAAACGGAGGGATTTACGTGAATGATCGTTTCTACTGCTACTCAACGACGCTAATGCACTTCCTAAAGGCGAACGGACTGCGTTACGTATACACAACGCTACACGACCGCACAGGCAACCGTATGTGGGTCTTTGACCGTACGGATGGCTTGCGCACACTACTCGACGAATACGACGCTAGGAAGGCGCAGGCGCGCGCAGAAGGGCGACTACAGCCGGATACGCGCCTTAGTTAACGGAATTACAAATTAGTGAACGGGGGAATTAGTTATGTATAACGAAGCCGAAGAGTCACGCAAGAAGACGGAAGTATTGCCGTTTGAAACTACGTTGGGCTTTACCGCAATACCGACGGCAGTATGCCAGTTCTACGTAAGGCATCCGCGCTTCAATGCGAACGCCGAGCGCATGTATCGGTATTTGCTACAGCGATATAATGGCGCGTTTGGCTACGCATGGCCTTCGTATAGCGTGATACGGCGCGAAACGGGCATAGCGTCGGATTCTACGATAAGCAAGTCGCTAGATGCGCTGGAATACCTCGGATTGATCGAGCGGCATGAACACCGCAATGCGAGCGGATGGACGAATAACTACTATACGTTCCTCAAGCCAATCGAGAATGAAGCGGAGTTCGAGCGGAGATTTAGCGGGGAATTGCGTACGAAATGACGAGCCTACTACAATAATTGTAGCGACCTACTACAGAAACTGTAGCGGGCTACTACAATAACTGTAGTGTATATATACTTACTTACTAATACTTACGTATAAAGATTTACAACATAGCGTGCGCGAATAAATTCGCTTACGCAGTCTATCTACTATATAACTGATTGCGCCAAAGAACTTAAAAGAATAACAAAGAGATACAGCCTGCTACAAAAACTGTAGTGGGCTTTTAACGCGCAAGCCGCGGACATATAGCGCACATATAACGATTACATAAACGGAGGTGAAACGTAAATGGCGAAATTAACCGATAAGCAATACGCAGCAATCGAATACTTATCCGTGCCTAAACGCGGAGGATTAACGTACGAACAAGTTGCGGAGGAAGTCGGAGTACACGTCGATACATTGCTTAACTGGCGCAGGAAGGACGACTTTAATAACGCGCTCAACCGACGCATTATACAGAAGACGCAAGATCGTATGCCGGAAGTATTTGACGCAGCTATCGACGGAATTATTCTCGATAAGAACGCGGCTATTTTCCGCACATTCCTACAAGCGCACGGCCTACTTACTGAACGCCATGAAGTCGAAGCAAGGACGACTGGCAGTGTAGATGTAGACGCAATTAGAGCGCGTATGTCAGGCAAGGATACCGAAACGGGCGAATAATGGGCGCATTATATAAGAAGGAACTCCGTTATATGTAGCGAATGCCGTTCGGTGAATATCGGTGTGTTGCGCCGAATCTCCGGATAAACGCCTCTGACGCGCGGGCCGGGCGAACACTTTGGGGAAGTTGCGTAATTGTACGTAAAGTGTATACAACGGGCACTATTCGGAGTATTGCGCCATGTATACGGGATGCATATACGGCAGGTTAGCGTCGGGAAATAATCGTTGCCATAAAACGGTAAATGGCGTAGGTATGCGGTTTGTGTGCGTATGTATAAACGGTGTATAAGCGATCATTGCTGCGTGAGTGTTGAAACGTTGATATGACGGCGTTTGTACGCTATTCGAATGTAACAGTACGTGATTATGTTACGTTCGTTATGCATAAACTTTGAATAAACGTAATTTAACTTTAATTACGATAATTAACGTAATTGTGTGTCAGGACGTGAATATTCAGAAAGTTAAACAATCCCCAAGCGGGGGTGTCGAATACCGCAAAACTGGCTACACGTAAATCGGCGTATCAAATTTTCGTTTCGGGTCGCAAAATATACGCCATATCGAAATTTCACTTTGACTATCGCAATACCATACGCTACCACAACGCAAAAAGCCCCGTCAATAAGACGGAGCCTGATCGTGCGAGTGCGTTATAGATTAGCCGCAATGTAAACGTCGTCTATCGTTTCTTGCTCGATGCCGATATAACGCAATGTCTCGCGCTGGCTTGAATGGTTAAGTACGCGCATTAATAGCGCGATGTCAGTGCCGTTGTTATATGCATGGTAGGCGAAGCTCTTACGGAGTGTATGTGTCCCAAACGCGATGTCAATTCCGGCACGGTCGGCAGCATCGTTGAGGATACGCCATGCCTGAACGCGGCTGATCGGCGCATCGCCTTTTCGCGAAGGAAATAAGTAGTCTTCCGGTTGGGCATCAGCGGGAACTAGCGTAGCAATAGCGTCCTTTACGGCGTTATTAATGCGGACGATCTTGCGCTTGCCGGTTTTCTTCTCGGTAACTGCGATATGATCCCCGTCGAAGTCACGAACTTTCAGCGGAAGAATATCGCTAATACGCAGTGACGAATTTATGCCGACGATAAATAGCAGTAGGTCGCGCCCATGTAGCGCGGATTTCATACGTTCGATATCTTTACGGGATTTAAGCGGCTGTACTTCGTTCATAAGTAATTACGCCCTTTCTCGTTATGTTACATTCAGTATATACGCAATATAAACGTAAGTCAAGCGCAATTATAACGTACACATAACGATTCTACCGCGTTACACACGGCGTTTTAAGCGTCCTAACATCACAGGAGTATAAACGCTAGGCAAACGGCTAGAAACGCTCACAGGCACCTTTAATCGCGATTTAAGACGTGCGACACACGCAAAGGAGGCGATACATTGGCGTGGATAAAGAATAATAGCGGCGGAGGCCGTTGGGTAGCACGTAAAGAACGCGGTGACATCATCGCCTCCTTGCGTGCTTTTTCGGATGACGTGATTGCGCGATTGAACGCGGGTGAATACGTCCCCGACGAAGAAGTGGTCGAGTGGGACGGAGTGCAAACGGAACTTGAACGGTTGGAACGCATCCACCGATGCGAAACGGACACGCTCGAATTTGCTATCGAATATTTCGGTGAGGCACGCAATCCGAGCAACGCCGGCAATTGGGACGGATTTGACATTACGGATAAATCGGAATCTGCCGATTTTCACGTAGAAATCACGGACATTATGAACGACGTATCTGCGGTTAATAAGAATGCGAAGATTGCCCTCGCTAGTCCTAGATCGCACTCTAAATCGACATATCTAAGTAAGAACTTTCCGGTACATCAAATAGTATACCGTTTGCGTAAGTACGTAATTATCATCTCGGAAACGCCGTCAGTGTCCGGACCTAACCTCGAATGGATTGCGATGCAATTAAAACATAATGAGAAATTGCGGGCGGACTTCGGCGCACTACTCTCCGAACGTCAGCAAGAGAATGTGCGGGATAACTCCGCCGAGTTTGTTACATGGGAAAAGCGTGGTGATTCTAAACGACAACTAACGAAAGTCGAAGCAGCCTCGACGGGGCAAGCGCTACGTGGACGAAATTGGAACGGTACACGCCCGGATTTAATTATATGTGACGACTTGGAGGACGCGAAAACAAACGCGGCAACGGAGGAACAACGGCAAAAGCTAAAGGCTTGGTTCGAGTCTGTAGTAATTCCCCTCGGTGATCCAAAAGGGGAGAAGACAGCGATTCTTTATCTTGGAACTACCGTGCATTTTTCCAGTCTTTTGATGAACATACTTTATCGTCGTTCTGACTTTAAGACGAAGGTATACCGTGCGATTATAAAGTACCCCGACCGTATGGATTTATGGGAGCAATGTCGTAAGTTATACCAGGAACACGAAAACAAAGACAGATTAGAGAACGCCAAGAAATTCTACGAGGCTCATTTCGAGGATATGAACAAAGGCGCGGAAGTTTTATGGCCGGAATTCCAATCGGTATGGAAGCTAATGGCGTGGAAGTGGGATAACGGCTCAAAGGCATTCAATACTGAATACATGAATAACCCTATTGACGAAGAATCCATGATATTCAACCCCGCGAACTTTGCCTATTGGAGTAAAGTGGATGCTTTGCGGAAGTTCCCGCACAGTGAGTACACAATTTCTATGGGACTGGATTTCGGTATGGGTAAGCAAAAAGGCGATTATTCCGCAGTTATTACTGTCGCAAAGCATAAGCAGACTGGAGTTGTTTACGTAATTGATGCGTGGGGCGAGCGAGTTCATCCGGACAAATTTCTCGAACTGGCTGTGGAGAAGGTTATACAATTCGAGCCGGACGTTATCGGCGTTGAATCGCAGATGGCGCAAGAATGGTTCGCGGACAAATTGCGAGAAGAACTTGACAACCGAGGATTCCCCGGCAGAGCGCGCGTTAAGAAGATTTACCAAAGGTCGCGCAAAGAGATACGTATAGAGGCGATGTTGCCCGACGTCGAAAGCGGGAAAATACAATTCCATGATCGGCACTTATTGTTAATTGAACAGTTGGAACGGTACGGTCAGGGCGGTCACGACGACCTTCCTGACGCAATGGAAATCTCAATAAGGGTATCAGCGCAAGCGAAGCGACCTATACGGCAGAAACCTTCATGGGCGTAAATAAGACGAAACAAAGGCGAATAGAATCGGAAGTCATGAGCCGATTCGATAAGCGTACTCTCCGGTGCGCTTTCGCCTTTTTCTAATGCCGGAAATAAGTCATTTGGAGAGTGGCGAGATGCAGAAGTATCAAGACGAGGCATGGCTGCGGTCTAAAATAGAAGGAGAAGGCATGACGCAAGGGCAGATAGGAGAAAAGTTCGGCGTTTCCGTAGGGACTATCAAATATTTTGCGGACAAATACGGAATTGTAAGACCCGGAAACACGAAAACCAAGGAGAATATGGCGAAAGCTAAAATATTACAAGACCGAGAATGGCTCTACCACGAATATATCACGTTAAATAAAAGCTATGAAATGATAGTGCAGGAAAACGGAGTTGGTAAAACTACCGTAGCACGGTGGGTGAAGCGTCACGGACTCGATAAATTGAAATGTACGAAGACAAGCGGCAAACGCGCTAACGAGGGGCCGAAAGTAGAAACGACGTGTGCGAACTGTGGCGAAGATATAGAAGTTAAGCATTGCCGATATATTATGGACGGAATTAACCGGTTTTGTGGGCGAGGGTGTGCGGCAAAATACCGCGCCGAACATACAGACTTTATAGACGAATTACAAGCAGCTTGCGGGGAATGGCGTAAGACGCCCGAAGCAAAACTCTTCATGCGTGAACATGGCGCGCAAGTCGTTGCAGATCAAGACGGCAGGGAAACTAGCATAGAGCGCAAGATTCGCGAAATGCTAACAGACGCAGGAATCGAGTTTGAAGCGCAGAAAAAGATGTATTACTGGTGTGTAGATTTCTATTTACCGAAATATGACATCGTAATCGAGGCGCAAGGTGATTACTGGCACGCTCACCCTGACTCCTATCCTGAACCTAACGCGATGCAACGCCGAAGCATTAGACGCGATAAAGGTAAAGAGGCGTATTTAACAAAGTGCGGACATACCTTTCTAGCGTTTTGGGAACGCGACATAAACGGAAATATTGAGGGCGTTCTACGAGAAATAAGGACGACAATCGCATTACTAGAAGTAGTGGCATCATAACGCAATTCTAACGCAAGAAAGGAGGACGGTATAATTGGCATTTCTAAAAACAGGAGAACAATTCCCACCACAACGCGACATTCCTCGACTATTAAAATATGCGCGTATGGAGCGAATATACGACGGGGATGTCAAAGGTATTTACGACCGAGCGACGGCGCTCATGCAAGGTACGCCACACGTAAAACAATTGGACCAGCTATATATTGCGGTTAATCTGATCGACGTACTAACTACGAAGCCCGCGGACCTACTCGTAGGGGAAGGTATTACGATTGAATCAAAATACGACGATGAGTCGCCGGAACAGAAGGCGCTAAATCGTATTGTCCGCGAGAATGATACGAATGCCCTAATTTATGAATCGATTATCGGCGCAGGCATTCGCGGCGACGCTTGGTTAAGGACGTCCTACGATAATCGCGACGACTCAAGCGAAATACGAGCGCTCGGCCTCGAAGTACCGGGAGGACTAATGAAACCCGAGCCAGTTATCGAAGCAGTACCTGCGCAGTTAGTATTTCCGGAACTCGCGAAAGGTAGTCGGAAGAAATTCAAGGCAGTAAATATCGCGGCGGTTGAATATACGGCAGTAGGCGACGAGGTTATTCCGTGCTTGAACGTTGAGCGACATTTACCGGGATGGATCATTTACGAGAAGTACAAGCTGCGAGAAAACGGCGTAGCAACGGACGACGGCGTTAATTTGCCGATGTACATTGTTGACGGACAAGTAACGACGGGGCGCGAAGAAGATGCGGTATATACAGGCGTTGCGGAAATCCTCGTTAAGCATATTCCATACAAAGCAAAGGATTCCGGCTGGCAGGGTGTCGGCAATATCGAAAAGATAGAAACCGTTTTGCGCGCGATTAACGACCGTCTTGTTCAAATCGACTACATCCTATGGAAGCATAGTGATCCGCATATGTACGGGCCTGACATTACGGACGAAGGCGGCGCGCAGAAACTCGGCGGGGGTATTTACATTCCGATGAATCCGGATGATAAGACACCTCCGGGTTATTTGACGTGGAACTCACAGTTAGAAGGCGCGTTTAAACAACTCGACTACTTACTGTCAATCGTCTTTCAGATGACGGAAACACCCCAGTGGTTATTCGGTACGACAATCACGCAGGACAAAGGCGGGACAGGTACGTCACATAGCGATGGGCGCGCGATTCAGATGCGCTTACTACCGATACTGTCAAAAGTAAACCGTATTAAAATTTACGTCGAGAAGGCTTTCAAAGACGTTCTATATGCTGTTCAATGCCTCGAAATTTACGCGAATGAAGAAGTAGACGGTTTCGAATGGTACGAACCACAGTATCCGAAGATCGTATGGAACTCGCCAATTCCGCGCGACGCGAGGGAAGAAGCGGAAATCGCAAGCCTGCGGACAGGCGGTAAGCCGACGCTAGACGTGCATTCGGCGGTGAAGCGTTTAGACGGCTTCGACGACGAGGAAGCGACGAAGATTATCGGACGCATTGGCGAGGATGACGGGCGCGTCAATAGCTTCGTAGATGCGTCGATATTTAACACTGAAACGGCGGTAACGGACGATGGCGAGTAATTTCCGTGAGGTTTCGCGGCCGATTTATGATTACGACGTTAAGCGTCTTGTGCGTGAATATGAAAAATCGTTAAAGGCTATACAAGCCGAGCTTAATACGTTATTCCTTACGGATTTCGAGCGCGCACAGATAGTCGCAGTTGAGCATAATATACGCGCTATCTTGCGTGATTTGAATAAGTATGGAAACGCATGGGCGAGCGCGGCAATCACGAAGTCGGCGACCGAAGGCATTGCGGCAACCTTGTACGCATTACACCTCGCTCCGACGCTCGAAGAAGCGCGCAAGATTGCGACATTTAACTCGATCAACAAGCCGCTAGTTGAAGCGATTATAGCGGACACCCAAGCGGATTTACTCGCAGTGACGCAAAACGTAGACCGGCGGACACGCGCGACAGTGCGGCAGGTAGCGGCGGTCGTGTTGCGCGAAAAGACAGCGCAAGGCATCAACGGTACGCAATCTTTACAGCGAGCAATGACGCGGCAATTGCGGGAAAAGTTAGGGAGCGCGGCGGATTCCGCAATCGTGGACAGCGCTGGCCGCAAGTGGAAATTAAAAACTTATACTGAGATGCTTGCTCGTACAAAAATGCTCGAAGCGCATAAAGAAGCAACTCGTAACGAAGCTATTGCGCAGGGTACGCAGTACGGCGTTATCAGCAGACATGGCGCAACGGATGCGTGTAGTAAGTGGGAAGGTAAGGTTGTAGCGTTCACTTATGATGCGCCCGGCAATTATCCGATATTCGACGAGTTACCGCGCAATGAGATTTTTCATCCGAATTGCAAGCACGTAATAACACCGGTACGCAGGCCGGATCGTTTACCTGCGGACATAAGAGAATTAAACGGTATCTAACGCAATCCTTTCGGATATGCGTTTTTATTATGCGACCGAACGTTAAGTCGCCAAAAACTAAACGGCTAAAAAGGCGACGGCCATAAAACGGTGGAGGACTTAACATGACGAAACTTAACGAATTATTAGCGCTCGATTTACAATTCTTTGCGGATAACGGCCCGGCGCCCGTAGACCCGGCAGACTCTACGCCTGATCCAGTTGAACCGCAAAAGGCGATTTCACAAGCGGAGCTAAACGAAATTATCGAAAAGCGACTCGCGAGGGAACGCGCCAAGTTCGCAGATTACGACGACTTGAAGGCGAAAGCCGAAGCGTTCGAGGAAGAGAAAGCCCGCATTGAGCGCGAGAAGTTATCGGAAGCGGAACGTCTACAGGCAGACCTAGCGGCGGAGCAAAAGGCGAAGGAAGAACTCGCGGCGCAACTGACGTCCATGCAGGAACAAGCCGAGAAAGAACGCATCCAAGCGGCATTTGTACGCAAGGCATCGGAAGCAGGAATTAAGTATACGGACGCAGCCGTTAAGTTATCTGATTTAAGCGCCTTGAAATTTAACGACGACGGCGATCTCGACGGAATTGACAGCGTAATTAATGCGCTCATTACGGATAATCCGTTTCTAGTCGTTAGTGAACCGAAAAAGCCGAAGATTATCGGAGGCGGTACGCTTGGAGGCGACGAGCCGGTCGAAAAGACAAACGACCAACTACTCGAAGAAGCGCGTATTAAGGCGCAGAAAAGCGGTTTACCAAAGGATCGCGCTGCGTACGCAAAGTTGAAGCGCGAGTTAGGACTATAAGCGGCGGCTTTTAAACGCAAATAAAACTAACTTATAACGGAGGAATTATTAATGACTATTATCCAAAATCAAATCATCGGTAAAAAAGAAGACGTAACAGACGAGCTACTATTGCTTAACCCGCACCAAACACCATTTATCAGCGCGAAAGGATTTTCCGACGCGGTAACGCAAGTCGAGCATACTTGGTTTGAGGACGAAATGTATGCAGATGAAACTACGGCAACAGGCGCAGCAGACGCAGCGGCTACGACATTAGCGGTTGCAGACGGTTCTATTTTCGAACCTAAACACGTAATCAAAGTTGGCGAAGAATTGATGCTAGTAACTGCAGTGGACGGCAACGACTTGACTGTATCACGTGGATACGCCGGCACTACGGCAGGCGCAGTAGCTTCCGGCGCTAAAGTTGAGTTCCAATTCGTTGAAGGAGTAGAAGGCGCAGACGCTCGTAAAGCTCGCTTTAAGGCTCGTACCCGACACACTAACTTCACGCAAATTTTCGACGAGTCTATCAGCATTTCCGGTACTGCGGCGGCTACATCGCAATATAACATCGACGACCTTTACGAGTACGAGAAGCAAAAGAAACAACTAGAATTAGCGCTTCAACTTGAAAAAGCGGTAATCAACGGAGTTAAATATGAGTCTCCGGATGGCCTTGTACGTCAAATGGGCGGTCTACGTAACTTTATTAAAACTAACGTTACTGACGGCGCGGGTAAAGATATCGATGCCGTAATCAATGACATGGCACAAACTGTTTACGAAGCTGGCGGCTTTGCGACAGGTGGGAACTACAAGATCGTTGTAGGCGCTAAACAAAAACGCGCACTTTCTAAAGTGGACCAAGGGTCTATCAGACTTACTCGCGCGGAAAATACTCGCGGACAAGTCGTTGACTTCTACGTTACCGACTTCGGCGAGTTCGAAATCGTTCTAAACAACAACGTTGGTGGCGATGAGTTATTCCTAGTCGACTTTAACCGCGTCGATATTCGACCATTGCAAACGCGTCAATTCTCACACGAATACCTCGGTAAGAAAGGCGACTATATTACTGGAAGCATCGTAGGGGAATACACGTTCGAATTGCACCAAGAGAAAGCACACGCGCGCGCTAAAAACTTGGCGTAATTTCCGACGCAATAGTAACGAAGGACAGGCGCTATCCGGCGCCTCGTCTTACGATTGGAGGTCGTAAACTTGGCGAAGTATATATCGCAATATAAACAACTAGCATTTTACGTCGAAGGCGAGCGCAAGCAATTCGCTAACGGCGTTTTTGTAACGGAAGACAAGCCGGCCATCGCCGTACTCGACGCTATGCACGACGTTGTTCGCATCGACGAGCCAGCGAAGGAACCGGCACCGAAGGCGGAGTCTAAAGCGGAGGCACCAACGAAGCCCACGAAAGCGAAGGCGTCCGCTAAAAAGTAAAGCGGAGGTGGAGCGCAGTGACTACGTGGGACTTAACGGAAGCAACCGAATATATAAGGCTTAACTCGCTCGATAACGAGGATTATATCGACGCAGAAGACGAACGCAAGACAGCAATCCTAAACGTCGCGCACCGAACACTACAGCGAAAATACAGCGGATACAACATACCGAATGAAGCCGTCTACCTTTTCGCGCCGGTGTTAGCTGCGGCGTTTAACGATACGAATAAGCTACAGCAACAAGGAATCGCGTCGTTTAGTGTGCGCGGTATTTCGTTCACATTCAAGGATTGGGCGAAGAAGGATATTGACGCGCTCATTCCTCCGGAAGTAGCGGATATGATCGGCGCGCCTAGCGGTCGGCAAGTGAAATGGACGGTGCTTTAATTGGCTATCGTACCTTTAAAGCAACGCGTCCTCGTCCATAGGCCGGCGACCAAGAACGAATGGGGCGAAACTACGAAGCTACCTCCGATTGCGTACAAAGGTCGCGCAGACGAGCGTACAGAAGTCGTAAAGAATCCGCAAGGCGCGGAAGTCGTGAGCGGAGTACAGATTATGTTCGATAAATTACCGGATGTTCGATATGACGACGAAATCGAATATACAAACGAAATAGGCGTGACGGTCAAACGACGCCCTGTAAAAATCGAGCCAATCCGTATGCTCAACGGAAAACCTACGCTGACGGTGGTGTATTTATGACGCTCGAATTTT
>NZ_LQYA01000251.1:84654-93224 GCF_001531445.1 Sporosarcina koreensis | reverse complement strand
CAATCCGTATGCTCAACGGAAAACCTACGCTGACGGTGGTGTATTTATGACGCTCGAATTTTCGCTAGATGTCTCGAAGCTATTAAGCGCAATTGATAAGTCGCCGAAAGCAGTTGGACGAGGAGCAACAACGGCAATGGGCGACATCAAAGACGATTGGGTTCGCGGTGCTGTTGATATTGCGCCGCTAGATACAAGTAACTTGCGCAGGCAAATTCACGGCGAAGTTGTTAATCCGGGTATGGACGGTTATGTCGAAATCGAAGCGAATGCTTTTCAGGACACGGGAGGCAAGCGATTTAACTACGCCTACTATATTCACGAACAAGACGCAGGCGGCGGTCAGTTGCAGACGTCGGGAACGGAAAAGAAATTCCTCGACAAGTCGCTAGAGCAACGCAAGGACGAGTATCAGAAATGGCTCGAAGACGACGTAATGGACGAGCTAAAGAAAGCGGGGTGGTAGCGGTTGGCGGAAATCACGGACGAAATAATGGCGCTACGGCACTACGTCGCTGACATAGGATTTACGGCGTTTCACCTCGGTAATATGCCGACAGAATACGTAGCGGGCGAACTTGCCATACGATTTATTGGCGGCGACACTGCGAGCGAAACCGGCTACCACTTCCGACTTAATCGCGAGTTTCAATTCTTAGTTTTCGGTACTTCTGAACGCGACTGCTATTCGAAAAGCAGCGCATTACAAAGGCGCCTAAACAGTGCGCATAAAATCAACGTTGGGGAATCGGGCTGGCTTACGCTCGGTTCTTTTTCGTTGTCACCGGCCTTTAAGGCGGAAGGTTCGGAAGTCTACGGCATTATCGGCATCTTGCAGGCAACGGCGCGGGAGGCGCGACATTTCGAAAAGGCTCCGAAAATAGGCGGGATAACGATTGATATTAAGCCGGAAAACGGCAACAGCACTGAAATAAAAGTAGGAAACGGAGCGTGTAATTAATGGCAAATGGCGGTCAATGGGACCAAACGTCCCTTCCGATTAGGCCCGGTCTCTACCTTAATTTTGTCGAGCAAGCACTCGCGCAAATTACGGGCGGGCCACGCGGCGTAGTCGGTCTACCGATTTTTAAATATGACGGCGGTGTAATCGAGGCGGGCAAGTTTTATACAGTTGTGAACGAAAAGGAAGCGCACGAACAGGTAGGCGCAGCAAACGCAGCACCAATTACGCGCGTACTAGCGGGAGGCGCAGCGGAAGTTTTGATCTACGCAGTACCGCCGGCGCAAGTACCGGAAACGTCCGAGTACGATTTCGTAGCCTTGCGCGATGCTTATGAGGCGCGCCAATTTAACGTCTTTGTCTATCCGGGCGCAGTAGATGCGGCGGAGCAAGACTCAACAGTCGCGTGGACGGCACGCAATCGCAAAGAAGGCAAGCATTTCGCGACAGTGTTCGGAGGCATGGCGGAAGAAGATCAAGACCCAACGGTAGGTAACGCGCGGTCTATTAGACTTGCGGACGCTTATGTAGTCAACTTGATTACTGGCGTTGTTTTGGGCGACGGTACGGAATTATCCTCGTCGGAATATGCGCCATATATTGCGGGACTTATCGCAGGTACGCCGATTAACAAATCGATTACTTACGCGACATTGCCGATATCCGACGTCACGAAGCGTTTGCGCAATAGCGAAATCAACGAAGCGCTTACGTCCGGCTCGCTTGTGCTTGTACACGATGGGCGTAACGTCAAAGTCGAGCAAGGCATTACGACTAAATCGGATGAAATCTCGCGCGGCAAGATTCGCGTTATGCGCGCACGACAGGCGGTAGCGACTGATATTCCGGCGACGGCGAAAGACCGATATATCGGCAAAATTGACAATAACCCTGCAGGACAAGTTACGTTGATTGCGGCTATCAAGGCATACCTTGAAACGCTCGAAACGAATAACGTCCTCATGAATCCGGTTGTTGCGCTCGACCCGGAACGCGAGTCGGTGGGCGATTGCGTATTCCTAACGATTAGCTACACGGAAGTCGACAGCATGGAACGAATTTTCTTGACTATCAACGTCTGATTGGACGTAAAACTGACGAAAGGGTGACGTAGATGTTAGATGCTACTAGGACGCTCATGGGAACGTTCGGAAAGTTACATCACGAAGGTGAGTGGCTTACGAACGTGACCGGAATCGAGCTAAATGCCGACATCAACTATGAAGAAGTACCACGAGCTGGAACGCGAGTTCTCGGACACAAGGCGGGAACAATTTCTATGTCAGGCACAATTACAAGCTACAAACTTACGACTAAATTTGTCGACGCGATTAGTCAAATTCTCGACGACAAGAAAGGCGCATTTGTGACGGAACTTATGGCGGAACTTGACGATCCGGAAAATCCGGAAATGAAAGGGTTTTACCGTGTCAAAGGCGTGCAGTTTAATACGATTCCGATTCTAACCTACGAACATGGTTCGATTGTAGAAGAAGAGTTGCAGTTCGTTTTTACGGGATTCGAACGCATGTAAGGCGGCGGGGCTTCGGCTCCGTCTTTTAATATCGAAAATTACCCGAAAGAGGTCGATTATAGATGGCGGAAGTTAACATTAATCCACTAGACGCGCTGCTTGGCGCAAGTATTGAGGTAGAAGACACGGTATACATTAAGCGATTGAAAGTTGATTTCCGCGTAAAGGCGCTGACCGGCGATCGGCTTGACAGTTTGCGTGAACAATGTACGTATACGGAAGGTAAAGGCGCTAATCGACGCACGTTTGTCAACGAAGACGAACTCGGAAAGCTAATGATTGCGGAAGCATGTGTGTCACCGGATTTCAGCGACACGAAACTACTTACGCACTATAAAGCGAAGGATGCGGCAGATTGCGTGCAAAAGGCGTTATTAGCCGGCGAAATCGCGACGCTATCACACGCAGTTCTTGACGTATCCGGCTTTGTTGACGCACAGGATACGGTAGAGAAAGTAAAAAACTAATAAAAGCCGGCGGTGAAGCCGCGATGCTTGATCGAATATTTCAGCGTCACAGCATCCCGCCGGACGAAGTTTACGCGAAAGAATGGCGACATAGGGCGTTTATGTATGCCTCCGAAGAATTAGCGATTGAACGAGAGCAAGCAGACGCTAAGAGGCAGGAACGAAAATACCGTCTGTCGAGGGGAGGTATTTAACGAATGAATTTAGTTGCAAGGCTTAGTCTTAAAGACGACTTTTCAACGCGTATCGGCAGAGTTACTACCAACATGCGCAAGACCGAAAGCGCAGCCAATCGTATGACTTCGAGCGTCAAGCAATTTAGTTCGGCGGTGGCGGGTATTAGTGCGGCCATCGGCTTGACCGCAGCAGTTGCGGGCGGCTTTAATATGATTCGCGATTCCGTCAAGTCAGCGATGGCGCGTATTGACGTTATGGAGTCTTTTGAACGTGTACTTACCGTACTTACTGGCTCCGTTCAGAAAACGAAAGAAGCGCTTGACGCAACGCGCGAATCAGTAACTGGGACGGCATACGGCCTTGACGTCGCTGCTAAGTCAGTTCAAAACTTTGTCACGCGCGGCATGGACGTCAGCAAGGCGACCAAGACAATGGCAGCGTGGGGTGACGCGGTTGCCTTTTACGGAAACGGCTCAAACGAGCAGCTCGAAACGGTAATGGACGCACTTGCGAAAATGTACTCGTCGGGCAAGGTCGCGATGGATCAAATGAATCGACTATACGACGCGGGAATTGATGGCGTCGGGATGTATGCGAAAGCAGTTGGACGCAATGTTAACGTAGTCCAGAAGGAGCTTTCGAAAGGAAAAATCAAAGCGGCGGACTTTATAGACGTAGTTACCAAAGCGATGATGGAGGGCACGAACGGCGTTACTAAAATCGCAGGCGCAGCAAAAGAGGCCGGAGCTTCTTGGGGCGCTTCCTTCGATAACATGCGCGCAGCAGTAACGCGGGGAGTGACGGATATTATTCAGGGCATCGATAAAATGCTCGTTGATAATGGATTGCCACATATGCGCCAGATGGTCGGAGATTTCGGTAAACGGTTCGAAACGGCGTTAAAGAAAGTTGCCGCGTACATTCCCCCTTTTACGGAGCATTTAAAGCGAATCTATAACGTCTTCAAACCGATAATGCCCGCATTAAAAGCGTTCGGGCTTGCGGTATTATTCGCAGTTGCAGCGCTCGGTGGTTTCTTTGCGGTAGTAGGAGCGGTAAAAGCAGTCGGCGCAGCGTTAGTATTCTTAACGTCACCACTCGGACTAGTACTCGGCGCACTGACCGGACTAGGGCTCGGATTCCAAGCGTTATATAAAAACAGCGATAAATTCCGCAGCTTTATTGATAAGGCAGTAGGCGGCGTTAAAGGCTTATTCAAAGTCATTAGCGGTAATACCTCAGGTGGCATGACGGACTTCCTAGCGGCAGGTTTTGACACGGCGCAGGTACGCAAGATATTCGCATTTGCCGACAAGGTAAAGTCCGGTATCGATCGCATTAAAGATGTCATTAAGGCGTTCGGCAGCGGTAATGTCGGTAATATTGCGCAGGCACTCGGCTTTAGTCCGGAGACTGCCGGCAAAATTACCGAATTCATTGACGACGTTAAGATGCGAGCAGGCGAGTTTGTGACGTTCCTTATGTCTAAATGGCAGGCGATCCAGCCGGGCATTGCAACGTTACTTAGCGCATTCTCAACGGCAAAAGAAACGGCGACGAGCATCTTTACAACGCTGTGGGCTACGTTACAGCCTATATTCAGCGCGCTTGGTACAGCGTTTTCTATCATCGCAGAGATTGCGGTTGGTGTATTCAATAACGTTATCGCGCCAGCAGTTGCGTTCATTTGGGGCGCATTCCAGACGTTGTGGAAAGTAGTCGGCCCGATCCTCGAATTACTTGGCCAGGCGATAGCGGTTGCATTCGACGTACTTAAAATCGTTTGGGACAACATAATCAAGCCATTTGCATCGTTCATGGGCGGACAATTCTCGGAAACACTCGAAAAGGTCAGTCCAGTATTAGATAAAATTTCCGGAGCTTTCGACTGGCTCGGCGAAAAGATAACGAAAATCACCGATTGGTTTAAAGGCTTCCGTGACATCCTATCGAACTTTAAAGTCCCAAGCTGGCTATCGCGATTAGGCGGTGGCGGTACGGTCAAATTCGAAAGTAGCGAAGGAGACGGCGGTGGAGGCGGCAAAGGTAAGTCGAACTACCACGGAATTGACTACGTACCTTATGACGGCTATCAAGCGCGTTTGCATAAGGGTGAATCCGTAGTTACAGCGCAGGAGAATCGCGAGCGTAAGAAAGGTGGCGCGACTGGCGGAATCGTAATTAGCGGTAACGAGTTTCATGTACGTCAAGAGTCGGATATTAAGTCGATTGCGGAGGAGTTATACGAATTAATTAACGGAGCAGCGGAGGCGGGTGCATAATGGCAATTGAATTCTGGTTATCGTTTAACAGCGGTGCGGAGCGGTTAAGGCTGCCTGTCAATCCAGCATCGTTAAGCGTTAACTCACCGTTTGGTAACACAGACATAAATATCACGCAGTTTGGCGAATACACGATAATTGGTGAAAGGGGAGCTGCGGAGATATCGTTCAGTTCCTTTTTCCCTTTACAGTACAACTCGTCGTATTGTGAATACGCGGACTTTCCGACGCCGGCCGAATGCGTGCGGACTATCGAACGTTGGCGCGACACACGTAAGCCTTTGCGTCTAGTCGTTACCGGGACAGACGTAAATTATGCGGCAACTATTCGTGACTTTCCAATCGAAATACAGCGCGCAGGTAGCCCGGGCGACATTTACTACACGCTAACCCTAAAGGAGTATCGTTTCCTTGACGTGAAGCCAGCGGTCATCGACGTAGAAGCAGCGGTTAGTAAATCGATAAGTCCGACAGCTAAAAAGCCAGCCGTCAAGAAGGCTCCCACGAAAAAGCGACCACCTGTCGTAAATAAGACGAAACCAAAAGCGAAGACGACGACTCGCAAGGTTAAGCACAACGAAACGCTACCGAAGATTGCCGGCAAGGAATGGCGCAAGGTGTACGAAGCTAACTACGCCACAATCGGTAACAATCCGAATGTCATTCCGCAAGGCACGGTGTTGAGGATACACTCATGATTCTAAAGGTTGTTTACTATTATGACGGACAATTACGCGATCTTGCCGGCTATGTAAAGGATGTAGAAATCAGTGGGGACACTTCGCAAGCATATCGCACATGCGCAATTAATCTAAACAATACTACGGACGGTCGCCGGTACCGAATACCTTTTCAAAATGGCGGAGAAGTGCGCGTTTACTTCGGAACCATAGAGTTCTTTCGCGGCGTAATTTTCGATAAGGCAGTAGATACAACCGGCGCGCAAAGCCTAAAGGCGCACGACTACAACGTATATATGACTAAAAACAGTGATACTGTACGTTTTATTGGAAATACAGCCACTCAAATCATTACAGTCTTATGCGACAAGTACGGGATTAAAACGGGGCAAATCTCGAATACACGTCACGTAATCCCGAAATTTATCGTACGCGGTAAAACGTTATTCGAGATATTTACGATGGCGCTCACCGAAACGCAAAAGGCGACAGGCAAACGTTATCGGTTCCGTAGCGCAGCAGGCAAGTTAGAACTTGTCGAAGTGACGGCGCAAGTCAAACAGCTCTCACTTGAAAACGGCCGCAATATAATTGACGCATCATACAGTGAATCAATCGAGGAAGTAAGGACGCGCGTTAAGCTAACGGGTGGCGACGAGAATAAGCCGGTCACGGTCGAGGTTAGTTCGCCAATCGCCTCTAAGTACGGAATCATGCAGCACTATGAGCATAACAGCGATGTAAAGACGGCGGCCAAGTTAAAGCCATTAGCAGACGTACTACTAGCGGAACTTGCGAAGCCAAAGCAGGAGATCAACGTAACCGTAATCGGTGATATAGAGGTAACAAGCGCAACGACCGTATTAGTCAACGAGGCTATGACGGGTATTCGTGGCGCTTTTTATGTTGGGGCAGATGCGCACAAATTCGAGGCAAGCGGCTTGCATACGATGTCGCTTTCGTTAACGCGCGAACTAGAGCTGCCGCAAATTGAATACGAGGCGCCGGAAGAACCGAAGCCTAAAAAGAAGAAGGCCAAGAAGAAAACGGCGAAGCAAAAGGCGGAAGAAAAGAAGAAAAAGGAGGCGGCTAAGAAATGACGGAAAGAATCGGACGGGAAGGCAACGTATACTCGAAATTCGTGCAACTTATGCGCGATCAAGGCTATTCGAAGCCGGTCAACATCGAACTGGCAACGGTCGTCGAAGCGCCTCCTAGCTTGCGCATTAAACTTGACCAGGACGGACTTGTACTCGAAAAGGACGACTTAATTGTAGCCGAGTCCTTGTCGCGACATGAGCGCATTGTCTCGATCAATTACGCATATCCGAAAACGTGGACGCAAGCCGAAATAGGCGACAAGCCATTAGACGCAGATTCCGCGCGTAATAGTATCGGTAGCGAGCAGGCAGTCCCATACGAAAATTACGCGATGCAAGACGCAGCACTCACGTTCGAAGACGTACTAAAGCCGGGCGACCGCGTTATTGTTGCGTGCTTGGACGAGGACATGGTTTACGTTGTACTGGATAGGGCGGTGTTTTACTAATGTCGTTAATACCCGACAATCAAACGGAGCTACTTGACGCGTATTTGGACGCGGAGGCGAATGCAGAACCGGAGCCGACGCTCACTTATCGCATTAATTTCGGCAGTGGACGCATCACCGGCATGGTCGACGACAAGGACGCAATCAAGCAATTCATTGTTAAGGCGCTTAAAACGTGCCGGTCGCGCTTCCGAATTTACAGCGATGACTACGGATGCGAACTCGAAGACTTGCTCGGAAGCGACGTCACGGAGGCGTTTATACAGGCGGAAATACCACGCATGGTGCGCGAGGCACTTATATATGACGACCGTATTAACACGGTCACAAACGTAACGGCAACGCGACAAGGCGACGCCGTTTTTATTGTGGCAACGGTCGACTCGATTTACGGAGAAGTCACGCAGGAGGTGACGATATAGCATGGCAACGGAATATTACGGGCCAAGAACGTTGGACGAAATACATGCGGAAATGCTCGAACGTGCACGTGATGACGTAGACAAGCGCGAGGGTGCGGTTGTTTACGATATGACTGCGGTCATGGCGGAAGAAACCGAACTACTCGACTACGAACTCGAAGCGATCTATTTGAACGGATACGCAGACACGGCGGACTTACCGTTTCTAATCCGACGTGCTGCGGAATTGGGCGTTGACTGGAAGGACGCAGTTAAGGCGCAAGGCAGCGTTACAATTACCGGCTCGGAAGGCGTAGTCGTGCCGGCTGGATTTCGAGCATATACGGACGGCGACATTTACGTCGAAACTACCGCAGAAGCGACGTTAATTGCTGGCGTGGCTACGGTGCCGGCGCAAGCAATAGAAGGCGGTGCGGCAGGCAACATTGGAGCTGGCGAAATCACTCAATACGTCCAAACAGTCGCGGGCATTACGGCAGTCGCGAATGACGCGCCTTT
>NZ_LQYA01000251.1:67056-84630 GCF_001531445.1 Sporosarcina koreensis | reverse complement strand
ATTTGCTAAAGGTGCGCAAACCAATCACGTCGGGCAACGTTTATCACTACGAAAAATGGGCGACGGACATAGACGGCGTAGCGACGGCGAAAGTGTTCCCGTTACACGCCGGTCCGGGAACGGTAAAAGTCGTAGTTATCGCGGAGGATGGTCGGGCGCCGAGTCCGGAAGTTATCGCAAATGTGGCGCAACACATAGAAGTCGAGCGACCAATCGGCGCAATGGTGGACGTCGTCCCGGTAACGGAAATCGCCGTTAATATCAGCGCATCATTGACGCTTGCAGGCGACTTGGCGCCGGCTGACGTACTGGACGCGGTCAAGGCGTCTTTAGGCTCGTACTTACTTGCGGCGGCACAGACGGGGGTTGTTCGGTATGCGCGTATAGGTGAGGCGCTACTCGAAACGGACGGTGTACTAGATTACGAGAACTTAACGCTAAATGGCGGCATGGCAAACGTAACGATTGCGGAGGATGCCGTTGCTGTCGTCGGTGAGGTGACGTTGTTATGACGCTTACTAAACGTGACATGCTCGACACCTTACCGCGCTACTACGACGACAGCCCGGAAGTTGACGCAATCATAACGACAAGCGCCGAGCAAGTCGACCGTATGCGGCAACGTGCGCGGGAACTCACGGATCAGTATTACGTAAGGACGGCCACGCACGGCTTGGACGACTGGGAGCGCGTACTTGATTTGCCTCCACGACCGAACTCGTCGCTGGAATTTCGACGCAATCGCATACTGGCGCGGCTGAACGGCACGGCGCCGGCTACTGTGCGTTATTTGACCGACGTAGTGAATGCGCATGTTGCGGACAAGTCGGCGCGCATTGTCGAGTATAACGGCGAATACCGGTTCGAAGCGGAAATTAACGTAGACAACGTAATCGACACGGAAGAGATACGTCGCGACATCGAGGAAGTGAAGCCTGCGCATCTTGCGTTCGGTATTACTGGCGTCATTACGGACGCAATCGTAATGAGCGGTCATGAATATACGTTTGGCGTGCCGTATCCGATATGTAACGTATTACGGACGGATAATGCGCGGGGAATTGCGGACCGGTCGTCCATGGCGCTGGTTGCGCAAGATTACACAGTCGTCGTGCCGTACCCGATTTGCGGCGTGTTTGTCGCGGGCCATGAAAGGAGCGCTTAACGGATGATACAAAAATTATTTGCGGATGAATTGGCGCGATATGCCGACAGCTACGTGCGGAGTGCCGTCGTAACGATCGAGGGCAAAGACGTTGATTATCCGATTTATAAAACGATACGCGACGGTAACAAGCTGAAAAAGCTCGTCTATTTAACGTCGGAAACAGGGCGCATTACAGGCGCAAAGTTAGTCGACGCGAATGGGCGTGAATTGCAGACGAAGACAATGGATGTCGCGAAAGGTAAAGACGGCTTTGTCATTGCGTTTGTTATCGAAGTGAAGATAGAGGGGGCGTAAGTATGAACGTTAATCCGTACGTTAAAACGGAGTGGTACGACCATATAGTCGACATTACAAACAGCGAAATTATACAGGAAGGTACGCGATTCACGGCAGAGCGTGCGAATAATATCGAGGAAGGAGTTTACGGGGCCTACGCTTTTTTACTACAGCACGATCGCGAACTTAACAGGCTACGCGTGCAAATGGAACTTGACGGGCGGGCACCAGGCAACTCCGGCACATTTGCGGACACGTTTGATGGCGAGCCTAACAAGCTGGTGCGTCAGACAGCCAAAGCCGTGTTGACTGCTCCGAGGTCGTCTGGAACGACGGTCCTCAACGTTGACAAGACGGACGGGTTCAAAGCGTTCACCGAGTGCACGATTTACGACGGCACCAACACCGAAGACGTACTTATCACGGATGTTACGGCATCGACGATCACCGTGCAGCCGTTGGTCAATGATTACGTCAAGGGCGCTGTGATATCCCGGAGTAATGCCGAGATTAAAGATGGCCGGATGGGTCGCGGTAGCTGGGGTACTTATGATGTCAGTTTAGTGGAGGCGGTGTAATATGGCGAAGTATAACTATGATAGGTACAGTATTAACTACGAATGGAGAGAGCCGCCGGTGGGAGAAACCGGGACAGTAGATACTAGATTAGGAGGGCTCCATAAGACGGCTAAATGGAATTCGACAGAAGGTAAATACGTACTTTCCGACCCTTATGATCCTTACAACTATATACCGGCGGGAAGTGTCGCTTACCACTATCGTCCCGAGGCGGACGGGTATTTAGATAAATACACTAGTAGAACAGGTCAATATGGTGATGCGAATGTTTCTTGTGATAGGGAAATACGCTATAACAAAGACAAGTCGCAAAGACAAATTCGCGGTTCATACAAAAATACCGTACAAGCCGAGGACGGGACATATCCAATAAACGGACCTCACATTGACGGTAATTGGTACGTTAGAACTTCTTTAGCTAACACAGCCCCGACAATGCCCGGCGCGTTTACCCAACCAACCGGAACATTAAAGGGCGGAAGTAATATTTCGGTAGCTTGGGGAGCTTCGACTGATGCAGATGGAAATTCGATTACTTACTTTCCGGAATATCGGTACTATAAAAACGGTGTAGCACAGGCATGGGTGGCTTTACCTAACAATTCGAGCCATAGTAGGTCGCTAACTCTGGCTTCAGATAAGACGACGGACAAAATTGATTTTCGAGTAAGAGCGTACGATGGCATGGAATACTCGGATTATCGTATATCGACGGTATTTAATATTATTCATAATACTAATCCGACGCTTGCGCTCGTAACAGAAAACAACGTAACCCTCTATGAAAATAACATATACCGGATTGAAGGCTCCGCGCAAGATGGCGACGCCGGGCAGATCGTAAACGTGCGCTACCAAATCAACGCCGGAACAGCGCGCGCAATTGCAACGGCCATTTCGGACGGCGCTACGGCGATTCCGTTTAACCGGCAGCTTACGTTCAAAGGCGGTATCCTTTATGACGGTGAGACGGCAATTACGTCAGCACTCGCAGAAGGCGTCGCGCACACGCTGAAAGTATGGGCCGAGGACGATCAAGGCGGTAAATCAACGGTCGCCGAGCGCACCTTCCACGTAGTGCCGAACCGGCCACCTACGCTCACAATCGACCCTTTTACGCAACAGGACGGCATGATAAACGCTGATTCGATTACGTTATCCGGCACGGCGTCGGACCCTGACGGCAATGACATCGTAGTCAAGTACCGCATTAACGACGGCGCAAACGTGCAGATTTACGCGGGGCCATCCGGCGCGTGGACGTTCGACATTCCGTTGAGCAAACTTGCCGACGGTGAGAACGCAATCGTCGTTGAAGTCACGGATGTCTACGACTTTAAGTATTCGCGCACGGTCAAACTGAATAAGCACGCAAATATGGCGTCACTTACTACGTCGACGACACGGTATAAAATCGCACCACCGTCGGGCAGCGCGAAGGGCGTTTTGTTATGGATACAACGCGACCAAACGTTGGAGCTTACGGCAGATATATCGATGACGAACGGCACGGCGCAGGAAGTTTACACGCCAATGACGCTATCCAACACGGCGCCGGTCGCGGGCAGTACGGTAGAGGACGAATTTACGTACCAAGCTGCGGAGCCTGCCGATAATATCAACGTAAAACTGACGTTAACTGGCGACGGTTCTATTACGCTAATCTCGGGGGTGTTGAGCTGATGAATGTATTTATGCGGAGGAAGCGGATGCCTGACGGAACTTTCGGCGACCTCGAAAAAGTCTTCGAAGGTGATACGGACGCGGAGAAGATTGCGCGTTTACAGGAACAAAACACGATGTTAATGCTGGCGTTGACGGACTTGTACGAGCATGTCTACGCAGCAGACGAGGAGGCAACGAAATGAATCCGATGATTTCGATTTACGCGGAGCTTATTCGCACGGAGCATAAAACAATCGAACAGGTGCCGACCTTGCTACGTGAGCAAGTGCGGGCCTACCTCGAAGACAATGCGAAATAAAGCGGCGTCCATCGCTTTGTGGGCGCTAATACGATTACTAGGAGGTGAACGCGCAATGGCAATCGCAACTATTTACGTAACGTTGATCCTGGACGGCTATAAGACATTCTCGCAAGTACCAACGCATATCAAGCCGGAGGTAAAGCGTCAGTTAGAACAACTAGGCTATCCGGAGCTTGCGCAATAAAACTACTGTACTAAGGCGGACATTGGAGGTGCAGAATGCATGACGATTTAGTGCGGGACATCTACGAACGACTCGGCGGCATCGAGGCGAAGCTCGACGACGTTCGCGCGATACGTAACACAGCCGACGCGGCGCAACTAGTCGCGAAAGAAGCGTTATTAAAAGCGGAGTCCAACGGCCGCGACATCGAAAAGTTGGAGTCTACGCTTAAGTGGGCGATTGGGATTATTATTCCGGTCGTCCTTTTCATACTCGGCTATATCTTTATTTGACGAAGGTGGTGGCGTAATTATGGCGCGCAGGCCGCTGAAACACTTTTGGTCGGACGGTATTTCGGACCGCGAATTTATCATGATGGTGTCGGTTGCGACATTCTTCGCCTTCGCGGCGCTCGGCATGGGCTACGCAATCATAGGCGGTGAGGTCAGCGCAACCTACCTCGATATTTTGCAGATGACGGTACCTCCGCTCATGACGATTATTGCGTCGGTCTTTACGATTGAAGGCGTTGAAAAGATCGCAGACCATCGCAAAAGTAAGCGTGAGGACGAAGTAACCACGGAAGAAACACATTCGGAAGGGGACGATATTATATGAAAACGGATTGGACGCGGAAATTAGCTTCGCGCAAGTTTTGGGCGTTGCTCGCGGGCTTCGTCGGCTCGCTACTCGTAGCATTCAACGTAGGTGAGAACGAGATCGCGCAAGTCACGGCGGTCTTGACGGCATTTGGCTCGGTCGCCGTCTATATTTTGACGGAAGGCGCAATCGACAAGGCTGCGGTAAATGACGCAGACAAGGCGGATGATTAACGATGGCTAACGGATTCTATTACGTAAAGCCGGCGAAGGGCTTCATTACGTCGCTCTTTTCTAACGCGCGCAAGAACCCCGTCCTCGGCGTCATCCGTCCGCATCAAGGCATCGACATTTCGTCTGATGCGGACAATACGATTATCGCGGCGGCAAGCGGGCGTGTGCGCGTAGCTGACACTGCGGGGCGGACGAGCTTCGGAAGGTACGTCGTTATCACGCACGGCAACGGGCAGGAAACGGTCTATGCGCATCTATCGACGGTCAGCGTGCGCGTTGGACAGTCCGTAAAGCAGGGCGCCAAGATAGGCGTAAAAGGGACGACGGGCAACTCGACGGGCGTTCACCTGCACTTCGAGATATCGCGCGGTCGCTGGACGAATAGCTTTGCGAATAAAATCGATCCATTGACGCAACTCTACGACCCGGTCACGCGCGATATACAGGCGCATTTACAGCGTTTAGGCTACGTGGTAACGGTGGACGGCATTTACGGCGACGGCACAATAGCGGCAGTCACACGTTATCAGCGCGCGAAGGGACTTACCGCGGACGGCGTGGCAGGGCGTGCAACTTATGCGGCGCTGGAACGCGACATCAAGGCGTTAGGGCCGGCGGGCAATACGCAAGACACTTCGAGTAAGGAGGCAGGTAAGCGTATGTTTAATCCGACAAGCGGCACGTTGAAGAATAGCGTCGTTAAATACCTCGAAGACGCGGCGAAGGATAAGCTAGTACTGGCGAAGTGGGGAGCGGATGCAAAGGCGGGCAAGCTGACGCTCGACGATGCGTTCGCACTGTACGTGGAAATCGAATCGCGACGCAAGATTGCGCAAAAGTAAGCGCGGTAGCTAAATAACGAAATTAAGGCGACCTACTCCGATTCATTACGGGGCGGGTCGCCTTTATTGCGTTCGACTAGCGAATGTGCGTTCGCTATAATGTCGTTAAGCACATAGAGGAGGTCGCTACCATGCCGTTACTTTCCGATGAATCCCTGCGTCATTTCGAGAACGCGATATACTTGCCAATGCTACTGACGATACTTGCGCGGGATCGCGAAGCCGTCGAGCGCAGTTCGTTTAAATTCCAGGCGCCATATTTACGTCTAATTGACGCTGCAATAGACGCAGTTCAGCGCGACAATAAGGTTACGGCGGACTATATGCGCGTAAATAAGCTGCGGCTAGAACGCGGCAAGGTTGGCGATACATTTACGTCATACATATTTTATCACGGAGGCTATACGGACGAGCGGCGTTATCTGAACGTTAGGCTACGGAATCGGGCGGAGGAACTGCTAGAACTTTACTTATACGAGGCGCGTCGCACATAGCGGTCGAGGCGCTTGATTTCGGCGGCCATGTCGTCGGTCAGCGTATGCCTGCGGCCGTAGCGCGCAAGCATACGGTCTACTACGTCCTTATGCGCCAAGCTCACGCCTAATAGGAAGCCAACAGCACGAGCTACGGACGCGTCTAGTAAGTCGGCAAGTAAACGCATGTCTTCGTAGTCCGCCCGATCAAAACGCAGGCTGACGCGTTCTGTGCGGTCCCCTAGCGTCATGTCGCATAGTTTCGGATTTTCAAAGTTTCCTCGATAGACTGTCGCGCCAAACCGCAGACTGCCGCGCTGAAAGTACGTCGCAAGCACATTAACGACGTCTCTCTCGGACAAGCCTTCGCGACAAAGGCAAACACCTACGTCCTTGACTGGTCTATCGAGTATATACGCAAGTCTTTCGATCTCGCGCTTTAGCTCACCATTAATTGTCGGCGCGACCTGACGCTTTTTATCCGTGCGCTCTTTGCGCGCAGTCTGAACGCTAACTCTACGCATCTATTTCCCTCATTTCGCAATATTAGCCCTGCCACATCGTAGCAAGTAGCGGACTTATTTTAGCTTATGGCGAAATTCCAACGAATATTCGACGCAAGTTCAGCGTAGTATGTAATGCGAGCGCAATGCAGACGAAGCCTAAACGTAGCCAAATGCATTACCGGCGCATTACAAAAACGGAGGGGATTCGGTTGGGTAAGTTAATACTCGGCATCGACGCGGGGAACTATCGCGCGAAGACGGCAGGTCCTTACGGAGTGGACAGTTACCGGACGTCCATCTGCGATTGGTTCCCGCGCAACATCGAAGAGGATTTCGGCGAGGATGACATGGAGTTTGCGTATGAGGGGAGGCGCGGCTACGCGGGCACGCTCGCTTCCTACGAGGATCAATACGGCGGCGGTGCGATGTATGGCGATAGCAAGGCGCATGTAGATACGTTAATTCGCGCCCTGCTCGCAATCTATCGCTATACACAAAAATACTGCCCGGGCTTTACGCGCTTTGACATCGTAGCGGGCCAGCCGATCATTTCGCATAAGCCGGGCGAAAAACGCAAGCTAGCCGACCTCTTGCGCGGCAAGCACACCATTACGGTAAATGGCGCGACGTACCGTTATGAAATCGGCGAGGTCGGCATAGCTGCGGAAGGTTCGGGCGCATTTATGGCGGCGCCTCGCAAGGGGACTTACCGCATAATCGACGTAGGCAGTGGGACGGTCAATTGCGCAACAATCACGGACAATCGCCACATTAACACGGCGTCGGCTACGTTTAATTACGGCGTAGAGACGACGGGCGGGCGCGACAACATCGACAACATTGCGCGCGCTGTCATACGCTCGACGACGCAGCTTAAATGGCGCCAGTCGGATAATGTCCTCGTTTGCGGCGGAATTGCGAGCGATCTGTTGCCGTTGCTGGCCGAACACTATGCGGATATTGCGCCATTAATACCGCAGCTCAACGCGCACAGCGGCGCGCAAATCCACTTACCGACCTACGCAAACGCAGTCGGCTTCTATGAAATCGCGCGGCTGGCGTATGGGTAACGGTCATGCGCACGAACAAAACCGTCTCGTTTTCGCACACCGACGAATGGGAGCGCGACTTGCTCGATTATGCGCTCGATCCTGGGCGCGGTAAGTTTGGTCCGTACGTCAAGCGACTCATTGAGCGGGACCGGGCGGGCCTGTCCGTTGCGCCAATTGTAACCGACGTAGTGCCTGCGCCGACGCCCGTAGGCAAGACGGTGGCTAAGGCGTTTCTTTGACGCGCGGTAACTAACTCGCTATAATCGTTATTAACACAGATTCCGCAACCGAAGCCGTAGTGCTTGCGGGTGGAAACATGTCCGGTTTTCTCGCGTGAAGGCGCGATAAACAGCGTCACGTCAACGATTGACTTAGCGTCAGTGTTCCGAGGTGTAAAACGAACAGCCTCCTAAGCTGAGGGTCGCAGGTTCGATTCCTGCCTGGGACGTTTTTAGTCGAAAAACGGTTCATTGAGAATCGGAATTGAAACGCTTGAAACCTTGTTGCAGCAAGGCTTTAGGCGTTTTTCTTTTTATCGTGATTACGATTGAATAAGATAGGAAATAAATTTTTGGTATACAAAATGTATACAAGTTCAACATCATCCCGCATAAATCTTCACCGCAATTTCTTCGTCTCTTTGCTCCATCTCTTTCAGTACATGTGCATAGTGATCCAATGTGGTTTGTATATCGGCATGTCCTAAACGTTTTGAAACAGAATGGATGTTGGCACCTTTGTACAGGAGCACACTGGCATGCGTATGGCGTAGTCCGTGCATGGTAATTTCCTCAATTTCAAGTTTAGCTAATAACGCCTTAAGAACCTTATTAGCACCATTGTTCGTATTTACCTTTGTCGCTGTTGGGCGATAGAACAACAAACCATGAGGGTTCTTCTTGGATGCTTTTACTAGGGGTTTACATAAAAGCATAACTTGCTTATCGATCGAGATTGTCCGTTCGGAATGGCTATTTTTTAACGGTCCAAATCCAGCGCCTGTTTTGTAATCCCATGCGTGGGTAATTCGCATGACATTATTCTCATAATCAAAACTATCAAACGTCAATCCTACCAATTCCCCGAAACGCGTACCTGAAACCAATCCCAATAATATGAGGAGATAAGTACTTGTATTGCTGCCCATTTTACTGATAAGTAGCTGATATAGCCTTAAACTATCCTCATAGCTCAAATGCTTGTCTTCGGATCGTTTGGGGGACTTAGATGCGATAAATTCAGCCTTACGTGTGAAATCGACTGATATATAACCATCCTCGATCGCATCCCGAATACAGCTACGTATGTGTGAATTTAGTTTCCGTACTGTCTCTTTTGATTTCCCAATTCCATACTCATTCAAAAAACGCTGGTAATCTGTCCGAGTTATTTTCCGAATGGAAATATCTTTGAAGTACTCCTGTACTCTTGCCAGTGAATTACGATATCGGTCATACGTGGTCTTATGTCTACCAGACTTATAAAGCTCAATCCATTCATCGAAATACGTGGAGAAGGGAATGTCTCTTGTATTTACCTGCTGTCCTTTCCACAGATGCATCTCCACTTCATGCGCAGCCAACTGCGCTTCTTTCTTCGTCGCAAATCCACCTTTAACAATTGGCTTTCTTTCTCCATCTACATAATGATTGACAGTGTATTGCCACGTCTTTCCTCTCTTAAGATAACTGGCCATATGCATCTCTCCCTACTTCAAAGAACATATGTTCTTTTTGTTGTAAAAAAAATAATCCAATGAGAACCGGGATTTTACAGTTCAAATTATTTTCTTCAAATTCACCACCTCCTTTGGGATTCCATAGACAGCTGCTATCTCTTTTGAGGCTCGTACATTCTACGTAGTCCCTAATCGTCCTCCATCCTTAACGATTGATCCGAATGATTTAGCATCCGGTTTAATCGATGCGGATAAAATTCCTGTTACTGGAGAAACATTTGACGATGACGGTAATGACGTAGTGGTCCGCTATCGCATCGGAAATGGCCTAAATGTTGAGGTCTATAATGGGCCACCTGGAAAGTTTTCGTTTGATGTATCTGTTTCAAAGTTAAAAGATGGCATCAACGACATAGTTGTAGAAGTCTCTGACACTTTTGATTTTAAGTATTCTAAGACAATCAAACTTAATCGGATAGAAAATTTAACGCCTTTAGAGCATTCCGTTTATCGGGGAACTATCACCCCTCCTGCCGGAACCGCACAAGGCGTTTTATTTTGGATAAAGCGTGACGAGGCACAAGAGGTATCCATTGAAATTTTCATGACGAACGGCACGGAGCCGGAGAATTTCGTGCCGATGACACTTGATTCTAGCGGCCCCGACGAAATCGGAACGGTGGAAGACTTCTTCAAATATCGAGCCGATTCTCCTGCAGAAAAAATAACAATTAAAATATCATGGACAGGCGATAAGCCAATCCATCAGATTCAGGGGGCGTTAACACAATGAGTGTTTCTATGGTTAGACGTAAACAGCCGGATGGGTCGTATGGACCGTTAGAGCCGGCTTTTCCAGAGGTTCCCGAAAGCATCGATGAAACAGTCCTTGTCCTGCTTGAAGCGGTGGTCGGGCAGCAGGAGCAGATTGAAGAGCTAAAAGCTGAAGTCGAAGCTCTGAAAGGGGGTGCTGAATAATGGTTTATCAATACATGGTGCCAGTGTATGCGTTGCTGGTGAAAGCCGGAGCGCGTGAAATCGACAGCCTGCCGAAACAGTATCAGATTCCGGTTGCGGTGTATTTGGCGGCTGAGGTCGAAAAAGTAGGCAAATAGTTTTAGAAATTTGAAGGATTATCCCTCACCGTGTCGAATCTAATTTCAAGGTAGACTGGAGAGGGATAAGAATTATGGATATAAAAGAAGTATTTGACAACGGGCAAATTATTTTAGGTGTGTTAATTACTAGTTTCACAGTCTTAAAAGCAGTGAACTATATTGGTGTAACAGATTTAGAGATTCAAATCATGACAAAGTACCAAAAATTAAAGAACTATATTGTAATCGCTCTGTTACTAGCATTTCCATTCACACTAGCTTTTTATCGAAGTAAAATAATCAAAGAATTAGTGATAAATTTTTTGGTCATGTTCGTGGTGGTGACTTTAGCACTCTTGCTTGTTTGGATAATAAATATTGTTTTCTCAATTAAACCCAAATTCGAAATAAAAATAAAGGACGAAGAAGGGAAGTGGCATCTAAGAAGGATGATAAGCGATGAGAAAGCATTGCTTGTCCATTCAGAACAAAATAACAAATACCTTATTTCAAATTTAGAGAATGCTATATTTATGAGAAATAGCATCGAAGAAACTAAAAGAGTTAAGGCGCTTTACCAAACGAAAACATTAGGGATAAAAATAGTAATGTTCATACTGCTTTATTCGTTTACGACTGGCATGATTTATTTATTTTTATTCTATTGGTTCAATCAGGACATAGATGGCAATAAACCAATAGCAATATTGTTTCCGTTTATCGCTTTGATCTCCGTTTTACTTTCACATGTATTCTATTTTATAAATAAAAAATATTACAATGAATATCTAGAGTACAAGAAAAAAGTTTGAAATAAAACGTCCATACAGGCGTTCTTTGTTACAACATTCGTAGGGGTTGAACAATGGTTTTCGAATGCATGCTTCCGGTTTAAGCGTTTGCTCGTCAAAGCCGGAGCACATGAGATTGAGAGTTTACCTAAGCAATATCAGATTCCAGTTGCGGAGTATTTGGCTGCGAAGGTTGAAGCAAGGGAGTGAAAGAATATTAATTACAGTGAGCTTGAATTTGCGATTGACGATAAGGAAATGCAGCACTAACTAGCGTTAGTTTTTATTTCGATTTTCTTAGTTAAACCATTAAACGCAGCTAAATATAATTAACCATTTAAACTATCAATACTGTATCCTTTATTTTTCGATACTATTTTAATGTTGATAGGAGGATTATAACTTGAGGTATAGAACAAGATTCTCGCATGAACACTATGTTTGTCCGAATTGCAATGAGAAATTAACCAAATCCCGAGTTCAAAACAACTGGAAATGCCCCGATTGCAATGAAATTCTTTCTATCTATACAACTGATGATAATCATGTTTACCAAAGAAAGATGGGACAAGACATTGTTAAGTATGATAGTGTGAAATTACCTTCATACAAAGATTCATTTGATGTTCTGGATGTGCAGTATCAAAACGGGAAATATAGTGTAGCTTTAAAAGGATATACAGTAATTTCCTTAAAAGAAGAAGATTGGCTAAATTGCATTTGGGGTTCGTGGGACGGAGATGTTAATAGTTTATAAAGTGTAAAAGCCTTCACTTTGTGTTCGCTTCTTATTACATTTTAGGACCATAATGCGTCGCAAGTAAAAAGAAGGATATCCTCCTCTTTTGTCGAATTATGGATGAAAGAGAGGGAGATTTTAAGATGAATTGGTCACAACTTATTATTGGTTTATTACCACTACTAGGTGTTGCTGTAGGTGGTTACGCAACATATTTCACCCAATCAAAAACATTGAATAGACAATTAGATAGGGATAAGGAAAAAGAAAAAGAAGCTAAAAATATCGAACGTCTAACTGTTTACGGTGAAATATTAAAACTTGACGGAGAGAATTCGATGAGCAAGAAATCCCTTATGAAAGATTTTGAAGAATTCAACTTAGCAACTTTTATAACAGAGTTTAGACCTATTTTCTTTTCAAAATTTTTTCTTTTGGATCAAGATGTAGCGGAGTTAGTTCGCAAGATGGATTCGGTTCTCATTGGAGAAAGAGAATCGATTTATCTTAGCCCAAGACAAAATACCTTGCTTTTAGAATCGTACAACCAAATTATTAATAGTATCGAAATACATTTAGAAAACTACCGAAAAAAATTATAGTTATTAATCTGAGGGCGTTCATACGGACGTTCTTTTTATTTTGCCATAAAGAGAAAAGGGGGGCTGCGGATGACTGAAAGGAGCGATTCAATCATGCCAATCGAGGAACGTCTTGATGTCCAAGATGAACGATTAAACAAACAAGATGATCGTTTAAATAAGCAGGACGAGCGTTTGAATCAACATAGTGACAAAATTACTATGCTGCTCAAGTACGATGAAGAAAAACACGAACGGCTAAAACTCATGGAAGAACAAGATAAGAAAAACGAAGAGCGACTGCAAGAAGTCGAGAAAAATTACACAAGACTTGAGTCTACTATTGTTTCGGAGAATAGAGAGATGCGTTCTTTCTTCTTGACGAACATGGATAAACAGTGGGACTTGATCAAGTCACGAGATGAACAGCGACACGACAACCTGCGGATGAAGCATGAGCTTTCCAAAACCACAGTTGAAAGATGGAGCGACATATTTTTCAAATTGGTTGGATCAGGAAGTGTTTTGTATGTGCTCATTCAAACATTTATCAAGTAAAAATAGGAGGCTGTAACATGAAAATCAATTGGAAAGTACGTATGAAAAAAAGCTATTCTGGCTGGCCGTAGTGCCGGCTTTTTTGTTGGTTGCACAGATCATCACTGGGTGGTTTGGTTACGAGTTGGCGGTCGATTTAATCTGCAAGGAAGCGACCAACTTTATTAATGCGGTATTTGCCTTGCTGGTCATTCTCGGGGTTATTGTAGACCCGACTGTATCCGGCGTGTCTGACAGTAAACAAGCGATGCGCTACCACAAACCGAAGAAAGAAAGTAAACGATGAGTTTTATAGAAAGGTTGGCACCGTTTGCAGTCAAACATGGACTTGCGAACGGTGTTCTGCCGTCATTAATTATCGCCCAAGGAATACTGGAATCAGCATCAGGAACGTCGGTACTCGCACACAATGCCAACAACCTCTTCGGAATAAAAGTTGGTTCCAGATGGATCGGTGAAACATACACCAAGCGGACTGCTGAACAAGACAAGGATGGCAATGTCCACTACATTAATGCAGCCTTTCGAAAGTACCCATCGTACGAAGGTTGCGTCATCGATCTAGTTCAGAAATACACTCACGGAACAGGGTGGGAACCTTTCAACCGTTATGCAGCTGTCCTCAACCAGAAGGATTACCGCAAAGCGACAGCAGCACTTCATGCAGCTGGCTATGCAACTGATATTGAATACTCGGCAAAGCTCAATGAACGCATCGAACAATATGGATTGACTAAATACGATAGGGAGGTAAATGGCATGATTAAAATCTTCATTGATCCAGGACATGGTGGAACAGATCCAGGAGCAACCGGAAATGGTTTGAAAGAAAAAGATTTGACCTTGGCCATTTCTAAGCGAATTGAATCACTATTGAAGGGATATGATGGTGTCCAGGTCAGATTAAGTCGTACAAGTGATCAAACACTATCACTTAAACAACGGACGGATATGGCAAACAACTGGGGCGCTAACTACTTACTGTCGGTTCATATTAACGCAGGTGGTGGAAAGGGCTATGAAGATTTTCAATGGAAAGGTTAGCAACAAAACAATAGATTTTCAAGCAGTTCTTCATTCTGAAATCATAAAGATGATCCCGGAATTTCTTAATCGCGGTAAGAAACGAAAAAACTTGCACATGGTTCGCGAATCCAATATGTCACCAATCCTTACGGAATCAGGTTTTATCGACAGCCCCGACGATTCCAAGCTTTTAAAGAGTGCCGAATTTCTTGATCGAGTTGCCCTTGGACACGCTAATGGTATCGCTAAAGCGTTCGGTCTGAAGAGAAAAGCCGGTGTATCTGTCCAAACACCGAAAAAGGAGGATGACGATTTGAAATTCACAAGTGGTACTCTTAAAAAAGAGTGGGAAACAGTTCTGAATAGCAAAGCGCAGCTTGAAATTGCCGTTAAGGAAGCTGTAAAACAAGGCTACAATAAAAAGTGGATTAAGGATTTGGAAGAGGGTAGGGCTGCTGATGGTGATGTGGCTGCACTTGCTGTCGGTTCACTAATTAGAGCTAACAAGTAATAATTTGATGACCTGTTCAGGATTTGATAAAATGGTAACAGTAAAGATGACTGTAAAAGCGCCCTGTCCTTAATTGGATTAGGGCGCTTTTTTGTTTTGATTATCTTAGTTTGCGATTAATTAAAAAGTAAATACAACCAATTAATGCAGCCAACATCAATAATTCAAATCCAAGCTGAACAAAATCAATTCTAGGTACCTCAAAAGAAACGGCAGCTTTTTCCACTCTTTTAATAATTGAATGCTCAATTGACATAACAATCCCCCCTTTCTATTTAATACATAAATCGTACCTGTTTTAAACAAATGAAAAGTGACATTAAAATCTGCGCTACTTGTTTTAGTTGAAATACGAACACATATTCTGTGTTGTGAGGATAAGGAGGGAAGCAAGTGTGCGTAACACATTGGAGAAGTCGGTAAGATATGGAGAAGTTTTGGATATGATGTACTTGGCAGCTGATGGATCAATCAGCAAGAGGCGAATAAAAGTCATTCAGGTGGGCGAGGTATCGTTCCGGGCGTATTGTTTACTAAGGAAATCCAAACGCACTTTCACGATCGAAAATGTTTTAGCACTTGTCCCTGTGATTGATAAGGAAAGAAGGGTTATTTAATGAAGGTATTGGGTGATATAAAAGACCGAGGACGAATCAAATGGACAGCAATGATGCTGCCAGAGCATACTGTTGAATTGCGGGACTGGTATGCGGAAGATGAGCTTGATCCAAAACCGGAACTAAATCAGGATGACATGCAGTTACTGCAGGAAGAATTGGGAATCGCGTTTATGAAAAAGACTGATGTCGTCATCACGACTTGGCGAGCAGGTAAGAAAGATACATATATAGGCAAAATCACGCGACTGGATCCTGCACAGCAAAGTATATCGGTCGAGGGACCTTTCGGTAAGGATAATATCATGGTTGGCGATATAGTCAAAGTACGGAGTATGTAAAAAAGAGGGGATTACGCCTCCTCTTATAAATAATAACGACCGCTGGGGCAGTCGTTATAGTTATATTATTGGTTTGCAATTATTTTAGATTGTCTACTGCGTATTGTGCTTCCTCTTTAGTAAATTTTTCACCATACTCGGAAATTAATTGTTCGTAAATAGCCGAATCTGACATGCTCATCATTTCCGCATATGTTTCTGCTTTTTTCAATGCGTTTTCTTTCCAATCCCATACAATGTTATCTATCGCATATTGGGCGGCTTCTTTCGGGAAGTTCTCCCCGTATTCAGAAGTCAACTGATCATAGATTCCTGCTTTCGACATATGCATCATTTCTGCATATGTTTCGGCTTTCTTTAACGCTGCTTTATGTTCCCTCGGGATACTTTCCTCTTTCGCTTCAGCCTCAGCTTTCGCTTTGGCTTCTGCTTCAGCTAACGCCTTTGCCTCAGCTTCTTCTTTGGCTTTCGCATCAGCAGCAGCGTTTTCTTCTGCCTTCTTTTGTTCAGCCTTTTCCTCTTCAGACATCTCCGGTTCTTTCTTTTCCTCGTCCTTAACAATCGGCTTCTCATCGCTTGCAACTTCAATTTTCTTTTCGGTTTCATCACCGCTTAAAGTTGCACCGAATGCGATAAACGAAATTATAAAGACAGCGAACGATCCACCGGCAAACAATAATTGCTTCTTACCTTTTGATTTCTCTTTCCGCGCGAAAAATACGATTGACAAGATCCCAAAGACAAATACAGCTGCAAATGCAAAAAATGCTAGAAAAGCAAACAAAACTCCCATTAAATAACCCCTCCCTTATGTACTATGAATATCATAGTACATTTGGATGGGGTTGGCTATGGAGTATCTTGAATTTTTGTATTATATAATGGAAACAACTTTCATGGATTTGTGATAGGTGTAAGATTAGATAAGTTTACGAATAAAATAATGGTATACAAAAGGTATACAAGCACTAATCTAACTATTGATATATAAGGCTTTACATACGTCTGCCTGGGACGTAGCATAGAAACCTTGCAGACATCATGTTTGCAGGGTTTTTCTTTTTGTATTTATGGACCCCTATTCTTAATGCCATGACAATCCAAGCGTTTCTAGATATGCTTTTATCCTTTGTCCCACTTGCTTATGTTGCATATGGTATAGGGAAGAATCAATTTTACGAAACAGCTAAGGCGAAAAGCCAAGAAGCCAAGAAGCCAAGAAGCCAAACTGAAAGGCAAGGGGTTGAAGCAATGTTTGTAAAACCATGTGAAGGACTGATTACATCTTTGTACGATATGAACCGTAAACACCCCATCACAGGAAAAGTCCAACCACATTGGGGCGTAGATTATGGTTCAGCAGATGACAATACAATTTTAGCTGCAGCAACTGGCGTTGTCCGTTTTGTCGGTCGAAGGCACAAGACTGCCGGCAATTATGTCGTCATCACACATGCGAACGGCTGGGAAACGGCTTACTTGCATCTTGCATCCGTTTCTGTGAGTGTCGGACAATCTGTGGCAGCTGGAAGAACAATCGGCATGAAGGGAATGACAGGTAGCGCAACCGGTGTCCATCTTCATTTTGAAATGTCAAGTGGACAATGGTCAGGCGGTTCGTCTTTAAACGTTAATCCAGCTTTGTACGTCGATGATCCAAATGTAAGGACCTTGCAGGTAAATCTAAAGAAACTTGGTTATTCACTCGATGTGGATGGGAAGTATGGAAATGCCACGGCGGAAGCAGTGACCGATT
>NZ_LQYA01000251.1:59584-67003 GCF_001531445.1 Sporosarcina koreensis | reverse complement strand
CCTCATCGTGGATGGTGTGGCAGGCCGGCTGACTATCGCTTCGGTTGATTTAGCAGTATCCACAATGGAAAAGGGGGAAGCAGTAGTGGCAGAACCGAATCCAAGCATCGTCAGTCCATCGCATAGACAGGCGTGGGAATGGGCTAAGTCGAAGGGCTTTCTGACGGAAGGCGATCAGCCCGGTATGCGGCCGAAGGATTCTCTAACACGTGAGCAGTTTGCGACAGTATTGAAACGGGTATATGATGACCTAGGCAAGATATGATTTGAATAAGTAAGATGACTGTTATAAGCACCCTATCCTTTTGTGGAGCGGATGCTTATTCTTACATCATTTATTTTCCGGATTAATACCATTCGGTTCTTTACCAAAACGATTCATCCTTTGTGACCGCAACTCATCCGGGGATTCCTGAAAGGAGTAACCTTTTTCAATAATCGTTTGCGGATCCATTCCATTCGGCTCTCTATCCGACTTATAACTTTCCTCGACTTTTGCAGCAGGCTGCTGTTGTTGCCCCGCTTCATTATTCCTGCTGTTTTCCACAAATTCATTTTTAAAATCCTGTTTATTTTCATTTGTTCGACGTTTTTCTTTCTTGAAGTCTTTTTCCATTTCAATATCCTCCTTGGAACTATTTTCTGACATCCATTTACATCGCTCCGTACTATTCAATTGCCTTTTTTGCCAGAATCAAAACGTCATCCAATCGCATACTAATCCCAAACGATCGAGAATGAAAATTCCGCAAACTAGTAAAGGGGTTTTCTTTATAGGGGAATCATGATATATTATCAATACGTTAATAGACTAAAGTGCTAAAGAGAGAATGCGAAAGGAGAGACATCAATGAAAAAATATATGACATTATTTATCATTTCAATAGTTGCTTTACTTGTCGTAACAGGTTGCGGCAGTTCAACCGGTAAGTCCGGAGGGAAGGATGTTCTCGTTATTGGAGTGGATGATAAATTCGCCCCGATGGGTTTCCGGGATGAAAGCAATGAATTGACTGGATTCGATATCGAATATGCGATGGCGGCAGCGGAGCATATGGGGATGGAAGTGAAGTTCCAGCCGATCGATTGGAAAACAAAAGAAACCGAATTGAGCAGTGGAAGAATTGATTTGATCTGGAATGGGTATACAATCACGGATAAACGTAAAGAAAAAGTGCTTTTTACAAAGCCTTACTTGAAAAATGCGCAAGTTGTAGCTACATTAGCAGATTCCGATATCGCCCTACTGAAAGACCTTTCCGGCAAAAAAGTCGGCTTGCAAGCTCTTTCCTCGGCGGCGAATGCGCTGAACGACAATCCGATCCAATCGGAAATCAAGTCTGTTTCAGAGTACTCGGATAATGTCCTTGCACTTTCCGACTTGAAATCAGGCCGTGTGGATGCTGTAGTCATTGACGAAGTTGTCATCGATTATTATATGTCCAAAGAGGAAGGCGCTTTTAAAGTGTTGGACGAGTCATTAGCGCCTGAAGAGTATGGCGTCGGCGTGAAAAAGGGTAATGAAGAATTGCTTGAAAAATTACAGACAGCTCTAGATAAAATGAATGAAGACGGCAGTGCAGCGAAAATATCCACGAAATGGTTCGGGGAAGATAAAGTGCTTAAATAATGAATCAAGCATGCCGGGTTTTCGATGAGAAAACCTGTTTTGCTTTTTTAGAAGGAGTTATCACTTATGTCTATCGATTATTTTTTGTCCATCTTAAAACCGATGCTGGAAGGGGCCCAAGCGACGATTATCTTATTCTTAGTCGCCATCATAGTATCCATCCCGCTTGGCTTCCTGCTGACGTTAATTGTAAGGAGTTCCATCAAACCGTTAGCATATTTGGCAAATGCCTATATTTATTTAATGAGGGGAACACCGCTCTTATTGCAACTTCTATTCATCGTTTTCGGCTTGCCGCTAATTCCGGTAATCGGGGAGTACTTGGTGCTTGACCGATTTGTTGCTGCATGTTTAGGCTTTATTTTAAATTACGCAGCTTATTTTGCCGAAATTTTCCGTGGCGGTCTACTTTCAATTGATAAAGGCCAATATGAAGCTGCGCAAGTACTTGGATTGAATAGATGGCAGACAATGAGCAACGTTGTGCTGCCTCAAATGTTCCGTGTCGCATTGCCCTCAGTGGCGAATGAGTCTGTCACTTTGGTGAAGGATACCGCTTTGCTGTACGCGGTAGCAGTCCCTGAACTGTTGCACTTTGCACAGACAGCAGTCAACCGTGACTTCACTATAACGCCATTCTTGCTGGCAGGCGTCATCTATCTACTGATCACGCTATGTTTGACAATGTTCTTCAAATGGTTGGAAAGGCGTTTACGGTTTGATTAATTTAGTGATTGATAGTAAGGAGTGAAAGGGAATGCCGATTCTTGAAGTGGAAAACATAAAGAAATCATTTGATTCGCTTGAGGTACTCAAGCAGATCAGTTTTGAAGTAAATAAGAATGATGTCATTGCAGTCATCGGTCCGTCCGGATCGGGGAAAAGTACCATGCTCAGAAGTCTGGTCCATTTAGAGGAATTGGATGGAGGAAACGTTTCGGTCAATGGAAATTATATCGTGAAGGAAGGAATCTATTCGAAGCCACAACTTGTAAAACAGATCACCTCCAAGATGGGGATGGTATTTCAGCATTTCAATCTGTTTCCGCATTTGACTGTAGTTGAGAATCTTGAACTTGCGCCTAAGCTTCTGAAACAGGGAAGCGCTGAACAAAATCGGAGCTTGAGCATGGAATTATTAAAGAAGGTCGGTCTTTCCGACAAGGCTGATGTGTTGCCTTCCAAACTTTCCGGTGGTCAGAAACAACGGGTTGCAATCGCACGTGCCCTAATGAGGAAACCTGAAATTCTTTTGTTCGATGAACCTACTTCAGCCCTCGATCCGGAATTAACAGGTGAAGTTCTTCGTGTCATGAAAGATCTTGCGCAAGAGGGTATGACGATGGTTGTTGTCACACATGAAATGGAATTTGCAAAAGACGTCGCTACCAAAGCGATTTTCATGGACAAAGGAGAAATCGTCGAGTCTGGAAGTCCTGTCGATCTATTAACGAATCCGCAAATGGAAAGGACAAAATCGTTTCTACATCGGACATTGCAAACATGAATAAAATACTCCGCACAAGGGATGCCATCATTTTGACAACAATGTGAAGTTGGAATTATCATGTGAAAAATATGATACACTACGGAGGGATAGCTAGAGCATAAGGAGATGTAAAGAATGAATCAGTCCGGAGAATCAATCGTAGGAAGGCCTTTCAAGAAAAGAAATTATAGACCTGCGATAATTATTCTATCCGTTGTTTTGATAGGAATTATCGGATGGCTGTCTGGAAAGCAAGGAGTGGAAGATTTCGATGCATTCGATGTCACGATTCTTCCATTAATGAATGCTATTTTCAATAGCTTCACATTCCTTTTCTTAGTCGGGGCACTCATTGCCATCAAGAAAAGAAATGTGGATGTCCATCGGAAATTTATTTATGCCGCATTTTGCACGACTGCTTTGTTCCTTGTCACATATGTCGCTTTTCACTATTTGTCGCCATCCACTCCATATGGCGGGAGCGGTGTGTTAGCGGGTATCTATTATTTTGTTCTCATCACTCATATACTACTTGCTGCGGCAATTGTGCCGCTCGCTTTAACGAGTGTTGCGAGGGCTTGGAATAGGGAGCATGAGCGTCATCGTAAAATAGTGCGATGGACGATGCCGATCTGGTTGTATGTCAGTTTTACCGGTGTACTCGTCTACATACTAATCTCACCATATTATTAACATGAAAAAGGCTGCTCCCCATTGGTGGGGAGCAGCCTTTTTTCATATTAAATCAGCGGTCGATCCGGGTAGTCCATACGCGTATTCAAATATTCGCCATCCACTAACACAAGGATTTTCCCTTCGTTGAAATAATCGTTGTAACGATTAGCTTCCTCTTCCGGAATGCCCATGCCGATCAATGCGCCGGCTAGTCCGCCGACTCCGGCCCCGGCAGCCGCGCCAGTGATTCCCGCAACGATGGGACCAGCTGCGACGATTGGACCTATCCCAGGAATTGCAAGTGCTCCGATTCCTGCCAGTACGCCGCCTAAACCGCCGAGCAAGCCGCCAGTTGCCGCACCTGTAGCCGCGCCATCTGCAGCATGCGTTCCAGTTTGTTCCTCGATGTAATCCACATGATCTCTATCTTTACTAATGATGGAAATGTCATTTGAAGTGTATCCTTGTCGTTTCAATTCTTCAATAGCAGCAACAGCTTCTGATTCGTTGTCATAGTACCCTACCACATGTCGTTGAACCATTTAAAACGCCTCCTGAGTAAAGTTTTTTGTTCTAGGTGATTGCTATTCTAGAAAATACCCTATCGTTTCTATTTAAAACATCGGCAACGCCATATTAGATTTAAAGCGTATGTTATCGGGTATTCAACTAACTGTAGAAGAGGAGGCATATGAATGGATTATTTGATAAATGGACTGAAACTCGTTGTCGGGTTGATAGCTTTCTTGATTGTCATCCGCCTTTTAGGAAAAAAGCATCTGGCGGAAATGACACCATATGACATCATTTATCTTATTATGTTTGGAGGAATCCTTGAAGAAAGCTTATATGACAATAAAATATCAATTTGGATGTTCCTGTTCTCGCTTGCTGTATGGGCAGTTGCCATTTTTGCCATCGAAAAATTGGTGTCTCGGTTTAATAGATTACGTATACTCTTAAAAGGGGAGCCAGCTCAATTGATTGCAGACGGGAAAATCAATCAGAAAGCGTTTAAGAAAAACCAATTGGAAATGGAACAGATCCGAACGATGCTTCGTCAACAAGGAATTTTTTCTTTGAGGGAAGTCCGAGATATGTATATCGAACCCGGCGGCCAAATTTCCATTAATTCATTTGCCAAATATAAATCTGTCTTGGCAGATGATTTGGGTGTCGAGAAAAAGGAAGAGGAACCAAGTGTATTGCTCGTTGATGAAGGGGAAGTGAAATCGGAAGTCTTGCATGCAATCGGAAAATCAAATCAATGGCTAGAACAGGGGATAAGGGAGGAAGGTTATCATCATGCAAAGGATATTCTCTATTGCGAATGGTCGGAGACGAATGGTTTCTTCATTAAAGGATTTGCTGATACTATAGAGTTAAATGGTCATCAGCCAAGCTGATCGGCTGAAGTAACCGTTCGAAGTTGTAACGGGGTGGAATTCTGATGAGAGGTGCACTTATGAAAACAGTTGTCGGAGGGGTGCAATGGGCGGTTTTTTTATTCGCATCCTCAATTGCAGCTCCTATTGCGATTGCTCATGTGTTTGGAATGGATGCTGCTGAAACTGGGCTTTTCATTCAACGTACGATGTTTGTGCTTGGGATTGCATGCCTTGTTCAAGCGATTGCCGGGCATCGCCTGCCGATCAATGAAGGACCAGCAGGTTTATGGTGGGGAATTTTCGTCGTCTACGCCGGAATGGTAGGCATTGCATACCCTACGGGCGAAGATGCTCTGCAAGCATTGCAAAGCGGAATGCTAATCAGCGGCGCCCTATTTATTTTATTGGCGATTAGTGGATTGATAACGAAAATGAAAGATCTATTTACGCCTACGGTTACATTTACATATTTGATGCTTCTCATTTTGCAATTAAGCGGTACTTTCCTTAAAGGAATGGTAGGTGTTGAAAGTGCAGGGGACAAGATTGACGGTCTATTATTCCTTGGGAGTTTCGCGGTCGTTATCGTGACATTCATTACAATGAACCATAAAGTGTCTTGGGTTTCCAGGTATTCCGTTCTCTTATCGATCGGATTCGGATGGATTCTATTCATGCTCATCGGTAAGGCAGAAAATGTAAATCTTCAGAGCGGACAATGGGTCCGGCTTCCCGAGCTTTTCGTGTACGGAAAGCCGGTTTGGGACAGTGGCATGTTTATAACTGCAGTTTTTATTACACTGTTGCTGATTGCAAATATGATGGCATCCATCCGGGTGATGGAAAGCTTGTTGAAGCAGTCTTTTTCAATCACTCCGCCGGATCGAATGAAACAGGGGTCAATCGCTTCAGGGATTAATCATTTATTTGCAGGAGTCTTTTCTGCCATTGGACCTGTTCCCATTTCGGGCGCTGCAGGATTTGTCGGTGCGACGAGAATGGCATCACTTAAACCGTTCATAGCAGGCAGTGTTATTGTGATCAGCATGACGCTTATTCCTTCAATCATGTCAGTATTTGCTGTTTTGCCGGCGCCGGTTGCGTATGCGGTCACGTTTGCAATCTTTTCAAAGATGGTTGAAATGGCCTTCCACGAACTTGATGCTGAGCCGAAGCGGGACCGCTCCTATAAGGTGGCGGCTATCGGATTGATGATCGGAGTCGGAATCATGTTCATCCCACAGGAGAGCATGTCCGAATTGCCCCATGCTGTTTCAGCCGTCCTGTCGAATGGGTTGATAACGGGTACAGTCATTGCCATATTGATCGAACGGTTTTATATAAGTAGGGAAAAGCATGCCGTTGAATAACAGAACGGAAAAGCTGTCGATCACTCGGAGAAGTAATCGACAGCTTTTACATTTGAATTCATTATTCTGGAGGAAAGACTCAAATTCAATATTTGTTCAAATGCATCGTCTGCTGAATCAGCATAAATAACAAAATCATTTTCGTGTGGATGTTTTGTCGTTGAATACGCATAGCGAGGATCGTAGTAGTATTCAAGCAATAAGGCAACTGCTTCCTCGAACTTCCCTTCGCCTATTCTTACCTCTATCTCTTTTGCGATGGGCATATGAATGCGCCTTTTAATTAATTTGAATGCTTCGATGAACTTAACTTCAGCTCCCCAAGGATTATAATCAGCCAGGATGTTTTTAACGCGTTGTTCCATTGGAAGATGGATGAAAACATGGATTCCATTTTCTTTTTTATCGAATAAAAAAGAGGGGATCAGCACTTTGCCAATTCTTTTGCTTTCACCTTCCAAATAGACGTATGGTTCATCTTTCATCTTTTGCAGTTCATGGATAAGCAATGAATCGAACTTTTTTTGGTTATTCGGTTCGAGCCCAATATGACCAAAAATAGACCCCCGATGTCCTGCGAGCTGTTCCAGATTGATGACAGGAAATCCTTCGTCAGCTAGCCGGTTTAGAAGAACAGTCTTGCCGGATCCTGTATATCCATTCAACACAATCAATTTCGGTGAAAATGATTCCTTTTCCAATTCTTTTACAACCCATTGGCGATAGGTCCGTATTCCGCCACTTAACCGGTTTGCTTGGATGCCCATTAAATCTAGGACAGTTGCGGCTGTTTTGCTTCGCATACCCCCCCGCCAGCAAAAGACGGTCATTGGCGTATTTATCTTTTTAAACTGCCGAATAAAAGCG
>NZ_LQYA01000251.1:54088-59531 GCF_001531445.1 Sporosarcina koreensis | reverse complement strand
TTCATTTGCAGCTTCTTTGCTGACCTGTTTGTAAAGGGTGCCAATTTCTGCCCGTTCCTCATCAGTAAAGACAGGAATGTTTATACTGCCTGGAATCGTCGCTTCGCTATACTCGGATGGAGAACGGACGTCAATGATTGTATGTGGCTCTCTTTCCACGGCTGAAAATAGGTCTTGTAAACTAATATCTCGAATCAACATTTTCACCTTCTAGTATAAGGTCATTCAACATGGAGCTTTCCTGCATGCTCATCAGTAACTTCCCCGATGATGGTTGCGTTGACGCCTTTATTATTCATTTCGTCAACTAATTGTTCCGCTTCATTTGCCGAAACAGCAATGAGTAGACCACCTGATGTCACAGCATCACACAAAATATAGCGGTCCAATTGATCAAGTTTTTCGGAATAGGTGACCGTGTCAGCTACATGGGCATAGTTGCTTTTCGTGCCACCGGGGATCCTTCCTGCTTCAGCAAGTTCTTTTGTACGGGGAAGGATCGGCACTTGTTCAGAGAAGATCCGGATGCTTGCTCCGCTGGCTTTGGCCATTTCGGTCGCATGTCCTAGCAAGCCGAAGCCGGTAACATCTGTAGCTGCATGAACTTCGAAGGATGCCATCACTTCAGACGCCGTTTTGTTCAAAGTCGTCATAATCGAAGTCACTAGTTCAGTTTCATCAGTCGAAAGTGCACCATGTTTTAAAGAGGTCGTATAAATTCCCACGCCAATGGGCTTCGTTAACACCAGTTTGTCTCCCGCTTTGGCTCCTGCATTGGTGCGGACTTTATCGGTGCGGACGATTCCAGTTACGGCAAGGCCGAATTTAGGCTCCTGATCGTCAATCGAATGTCCACCGACAAGTGTGACGCCAGCTTCTTTCAACTTGTCTCCAGCTCCGCGCAAAATATCGGAAAGGATGCTTTTGTCCAACGTTGATATGGGAAATGCCACGATGTTAAGAGCAGTTATCGGTTTTCCACCCATTGCGTATACATCACTAATTGCATTTGTCGCAGCAATCTGTCCAAAATCATAAGGATTGTCGACAATCGGTGTGAAAAAGTCAAGTGTTTGGACGATCGCAATATCGTCGGTCAATTTATAAACACCGGCATCGTCACTCGTATCAAGTCCGACGAGAAGATTAGGATCGAAGGCGGCTGGGGGGAGGGATTGAAGAACCTGCGAGAGATCGGCGGGTCCGATTTTACAGCCGCATCCCCCTTTTGTTGTAAGTGAAGTCAATTTTACAGAATTAGTTGTATCCATCTGTTTTTCCTCCCTTCAAGATTAGTTATAAAATAGTGTAGCACATTGGACACAATCGTATAGTGTGCTATGTTTCGAAAAAATGTCTTACTAATTCCAACCCATCGGAAAGGATTTGAAATACTAGTAATGGTACATTTGTATAAAGATAAATGAGGAGGTTAAGAGATGAATATTTTTCCGATGATTATCAATGGCAAAGAAGTTGGCAAAGATCTTAAGACGATTCATGTCATGAATCCCGCCACGGGAGAACCCATTGCATCCGTGCCTCATGGAGGGGCAAATGAAGCCATTTTAGCTGTGGATGCCGCATATGAAGCATTTCGGGAATGGTCTGGTCTTTCTGCTTACGAGCGGAGTTCTTTATTGGGGAAATGGCATAAGCTGATTGAAATGCATATGGAAGACTTGGCGCAGACAATGACGGAAGAGCAAGGAAAGCCTTTAGCGGAGGCGAAGGGTGAAATTACTTATGCAAATGGATTCATCTCTTGGTATGCGGAGGAAGCGAAGCGCATTTATGGTGAAACGATACCATCAAGCCATACTAGAAAACGGATTTTCATCCATAAACAACCGGTCGGTGTAACTGCAGTAATCACGCCTTGGAATTTTCCTGCAGCGATGATTACAAGAAAGGTCGGCCCTGCACTTGCCGCAGGATGCACAGTTGTCATCAAACCTGCCGAACAGACGCCGATTACGGCAATCCGATTAGCGCAGCTGGCATTGGAAGCGGGCATTCCTGCCGGTGTCGTGAATGTCGTAACCGGGGAGGCAAGCGTAATCGGTGATGCTTGGCTGCAGGATACCCGTGTCCGCAAGCTGACATTCACCGGTTCCACAGAAGTCGGAAAACTGTTGATGCGCGGTGCGGCAGACACAGTGAAGAAAATCTCACTGGAACTCGGAGGTCATGCACCCGCTATCATCATGGAAGATTGTGATATTGATAAAGCGGTGGATGGCGTCGTAGCCGCCAAGTTCCGAAACGCCGGACAAACATGCGTATGCGCGAATCGTATTTATGTACATGAAAACATTGCAGAGGATTTTACAGCGAAATTAGTTGATCGCGTATCACAATTGAAGGTCGGAAACGGGATGGATGAAGGAGTTGCAATCGGACCGCTTATCGATGAACATGCAGTCCGCAAAGTGCAATCACATGTCGATGATGCGCAATCGAAAGGCGCGAAAATAGCGGTTGGAGGAACAAGAAAGGAAGGCTTGTTTTATGAGCCCACCATCTTGCTTGGTGTGAAGGATGATATGGTTTGCATGAAGGAAGAGACATTCGGTCCCGTTGCGCCCATTACAACGTTTACTTCAGAAGAAGAGGTACTAAGAAGGGCCAATGATTCGATCTATGGACTGGCTGCGTATGTGTTTACCGAAAATATTACAAGAGGCATTCGGATGAGTGAACAATTGGAGTATGGGATCGTCGGATTGAATGATGGACTTCCATCAACTCCTCAAGCGCCATTTGGGGGCTTCAAGCAGAGTGGACTTGGCCGCGAAGGCGGACATCATGGCTTGGATGAATATATAGAAATCAAATACATTTCAGTGGGATTATAACGTAGGAAAAGACATCCAAAATTTACATGGATGTCTTTTTTTGTTATTTAGATAGTGGGTTTATCAAATATAGAATATTTTTCTGTTGAATATATTTGATTAAAAAATTGTTTTCTATCTTGAAAACTATTTAACCGACTAGATAAAAATGGTAGACTGTACATGACATCATAGAAGAAGGGGGAAATGGTTTGGTTTTCAAAAGAACTGCCATGTTTTTTGTGGCTGTTATCATGTCGTTTGCTGCTGTGTTCACAGTTATTCCGGGGCAACCGGACGTTCAAGCTTCAAGTCCATACGAGAGCATGGAAAGAAATATTAATGCGACAATGGCGGATTCCTCGATGAAGTCAATTGTCAGCAGTGTCACTGTACGAAAAGCGTCAACCGGAGAAATAGTTTACGAGGCAAATGCGGATCGTAAAGTGACACCCGCCTCCACATTGAAACTTCTCACATCCGCAGCCGCATTGGAAACACTAGGAGAAGAATACCGATTCACGACAGAAATGCTTACGGATGGTTCAATAGAAAAAGGCGTGTTGAACGGTAATCTTTATTTGCGAGGGCAAGGAGATCCGACACTTATGAAGAAAGATTTGGATCAATTTGCAACGGTACTTGCAAAGTCAGGTGTAAAGAAAATCAATGGCGATCTCGTCGGAGATGACAGCTGGTTTGACGCTATTCGTCTATCACCAGGAATCGATAAAAGTGACGAAACCTTTTACTATGCGGCACAAATATCCGGATTGACATTATCTCCGAATACCGATTATGATGCCGGCACTGTCATCGTCAATGCCCGTCCGACAAAGAAAGGGTATAAAGCTAAAGTGACGATGACGCCTGATACAGGCATTATCACGATCATCAATAAAAGCAACACTGTCCCAAAAGGCCATAAAAACACCTTATCCATCAAGCGCAAGCATGGAACGAATACGATTGTCATTACTGGAAACGCTCCAATCGGCAGTGCTGGGAAAAAGGAATGGGTGACCGTCTCCAATCCGACAGCCTACTCACTTGATGTTTTTAAAAAGTCCCTTGGCTCTAAAGGGATCAAATTCAACAAATCATCGAAAGTGACAAGACGGGAAGCCCCGCAAAATGCGGACATCATCTCGTCCAGACAATCGATGCCTCTGAAGAAATTAATGAGGCCTTTCATGAAGTTAAGTAATAATACACATGCCGAAATATTGGCAAAGACAATGGGAAAACAGCTTTATGGAGATGGAAGTTGGAATGCGGGTTTGCGGGTCATGCGTGAATTTGGACAATCCATAGGTTTACATTCAGCTGCTTGGGATTTTGAAGATGCATCCGGCATGTCACATAAAAACAAAGTGACATCCGCCGAGTTGACTGAATTGCTGTTTCTTGTCCGGCAAGCCCCTTGGTATGGAAGTTTCGTACAAGGTTTACCTGTATCAGGGATGAATGACCGTTTTATTGGCGGAACATTGAAAAACAGATTGACGGGTGCTACTGTAAAAGGAAAAGTCGTTGCAAAAACAGGTAGTCTGAACCATGTCAATGCCTTGGCAGGCTATGTTGAAACAAGAAATGGGGAGACGCTAATATTTAGCGTCCTGACACAAGGGCAGAAGAAGACTGCACTTCCTGCGATTGATCAAATTGCAACGATCATCGCTACAACACCTACAAATTAAAAAACGCAAACGGCGTTATATTGCCGTTTGCGTTTTTGGGATTAAATAAGAAGTTCAAATAATGTGCTATCTTTATTCACTTCAGTGAACGGAAAGCCGTTCTGTTCCATTCGAAGCAATAGTCCGGCATAATCTTCCTTCCTTTTCAATTCAATGCCTACAAGTCCCGGTCCATTTTCTTTATTATGCTTCTTCGTATATTCAAAAGTGGTAATATCATCGTCTGGTCCTAATACAGAGTCTAACAACTGCCGCAAAGCACCTGCCCGTTGAGGGAAATTGATGATGAAATAATAGAGCAGCCCTTCATGTAATAGGGATTTTTCTTTAATTTCCTGCATCCGCCCAATATCATTATTCCCTCCGCTGATAATACAAACAACGGATTTCCCTTTGATCTGGTCTTTATAGAAGTCGAGCGCGGCAATTGGCAAAGCCCCTGCAGGCTCGGCGATGATGGCATGCTCGTTATACAAACTCAAAATTGACGTGCAAACTTTCCCTTCCGGAACACTCATAATATCATCGACATATTTTCGGCAAATCTCATACGTTTGGGCACCTACACATTTAACAGCCGCCCCATCAACAAATTTATCGATAGTATCCAAAGATGTGACAGCACCGTTCCGGATGGCGGCTTTCATGCTACTTGCCCCCTCCGGTTCAACACCGATCATTTTCGTCATTGGGGAAAGGTTTTTAATATATGTGCTAACCCCTGCCATAAGCCCTCCGCCGCCGATGCTTGCAAATACAAAGTCGATCGGCTCTTCGATATCATTCATTATTTCTACAGCAACTGTCCCTTGGCCAGCGATGATATCCTTGTCATCAAAAGGATGGATGAATATCCGATCTTCCTGTTCTGAACAATTCATTGCATATGCGGAAGAATCATCAAAT
>NZ_LQYA01000251.1:52734-53997 GCF_001531445.1 Sporosarcina koreensis | reverse complement strand
CATTTTCACTTGGTTGACTTTCTGTTTCGGTGTTGTTTGTGGCATGAAGATTTTACCGCCGATCTTCAATTGAGCACAAGCATAAGCGACACCTTGCGCATGATTGCCCGCACTTACACAGACAATGCCCTGTTCGCGGGCTTCTGTTTCAATCCGCTTGATCTTGTAATAGGCGCCGCGTAATTTGAAGGAACGCACATATTGTAAATCTTCTCGCTTAATATAGACATTGCAGTCATATTTCTCGGATAGCCTCTCGTTTTTTTGCAAAGGTGTATGATTCACAACATCTTTGAGCAATTGATTAGCAATCAGGATATCTTCCACTTGTACTGTCTTCATTTCACTCTTAGCCATTTTCGTCATATGCTCTTTCCCTCCGGTATCTAAAATGAATATTTTATTATATTACCATGAAACACCGAAGAAGAACATAAGATTGTTCGCAATTGCCAATGAATTTGAATGAATATATCTAAATGCATTATTCGGATAAATATGTAAGCGTTTTCTTTATAAGAAAATCAATCTCGTATAATCGGGGTAAGCTCTTGTACGGCTTTGGAATAGTCTGTTTAAGGAACTTCGATGTGGGAAATCCTTATGGAATATCCAAAGTAAAGGAGAATTTGTTATGCAGAAATGGGATAGCAGGCCAGATAACCCTGATAGGGGTCAATGGGCCGTGTTGGGAGCGTCTTGCATCATAATACTCGTTGTCATTTTATTGAATCTTATGTAAATTAGTGAAGCTTCTTTCCAATGAGGAAGGGGGCTTTATTAAGTTGTCTATACATGGATTTCTATCTATAATGAATAGATAGAATAGAATTGAAGTTCAGGGAAGTAGGAGAAGGGGGGAATGGGCATGAAGGATATAGATTTCATATTGGAAGCAGATGCTTTGAAAATCAGGGAAATGGTCATGAATCGGGAAGTATCAGTTTCCACTATCACTTCTGTATTCATTGAACGGATGAAGAACAAAAATCCCACGGTGAATTTTCTTGCAGAAGACCGTTTCGACGAAGCAATGGAGCAGGCTGCACAGGCAGATGCTGTATTATCAAACGGAGGAGCGGTAGGGGCATTGTTCGGCGTTCCGATGAGCATGAAAGAATCTTTTGATGTTGCCGGAATGCAAACGACCGGTGGCCTGCTCAGCAGAAAAGGTTACGTGCAGGAAAATGATGCGGATGTTGTGAGGAAATTGAAAGCCGAAGGGGCAATCATCATCGGCAAGACAAATACACCGGAGTTATG
>NZ_LQYA01000251.1:48841-52633 GCF_001531445.1 Sporosarcina koreensis | reverse complement strand
ATATTGGCGGGTCCATTCGTTTTCCTAGCCACTTTAATGGTGTCATCGGATTTAAATCAGGAAAAGGGCAAGTATCACAGGTTGGCAGTTTTCCGTTTGTTGAAGATCCTTGGCAGCAAAGGATGCTTGGAATAGGGCCTATAGCAAAATCAGTGAGGGATGCGAAACTGATTTACTCGCTCATAGCGGAACATCGAATCGAGAAACTAGATCTGTCCAGCTTTACGATAAATGTATTCCGGACGACTGATTTTCCACTTTCAAATGAATCGGTGAAAATATTGAACAACGTTTACCTTTCCTTGAAAGATGCTTTTATGACAGTGAGGGAACCTCTTCCATACCTTGAAGAATCGGCACTTTTTTGGCAGGAAATCATGTCGATTGATGGTGGGGAAGCTACCCGGAAAGTTGCATTCGAGAATGGAAAAGGTAGTCCACTTTCCGCGTATATGAAAGATAGAGCGAATGGAAAAGCAGAGATTCATCGATATTTATCGTGGGCGTTAATCGGAGCTTCCTTATTTAAACCATCGCCGAAAAGAGTAGATCAATTATCGTATCTTTTGGATGCCGGGGATCAATTCCTGGAAGGTTATTTAGAGAATCGATTGGTTGTCATGCCGGTTTATCATACCGTGGCTCCTCCGCATGGCATCGTTTATAAGGAGATTTTTTCAATCAAAAAAACCTTCCTGAAATATATGCCGTTTGCTGCGTATGCGAACACATGGGGCCTTCCCTCGTTGACAGTACCAATCGGAAAGGATACTGACGGCATGCCGATTGGTCTGCAAATCATTGGCAAAAACGGCAATGAGGATGCCATATTTTCCTTAGGTTCTTTTCTTGAAAAGGAATTTGGAGGATACGCACGGGTACAATAAATATACATTTACAACTACCTAGAATAAGGCAGGTGAAGGAATTGGGTCCATTTTCCTTCATCTGCTTTTTGCGTGATTTATTAATAAATGATGAAAGAGAGAAAATATGAATATGAAAACCTAGTGAAATCATGTATGATTTAGCTAGTTAGTTCTATCTCTACATGATAGATAAGTCACAGGAAGGAAGAGAAAGAATGAAGAAAAGAAATAGCCTTACTTACCAATTGGGCATAATCATCGTCGGCATACTTGTCGCCATGCTTGCCATCACTTCAGTCGCCACTTATAAGACGGCATACGATAAGCTTTATGATGCGGCTGGCATTGAGGCTTACGGATGCGCGAACATAACAACAGGATTACTTCAACCAGCTGACATCGACAAAGCATTAGCGGGCGATGTGGCGACGATTGAAAAAGTAGGCAAAGAGTTGAATTGGACAGTTCAGCATAAAAACATTTTTGAAACTCAATACATTGTCGATCTTAATGGCAAGCTTATTGCTTTTGATGATAATTTAGCAGGTAAAGGCGTGAAGGCAGGGGATCAGATTCCGCTTGATGAAAAAGCGATCTCCATGCTAGTGGAAATGAAGCATCCAACTTATTCCGAACCTCTCACATTCGCGGGCATGAAGAGGTTATCCGGGTATGCACCTATTTTTAAAGACCATGATCCAACGAAAGAAGTTATCGCGATTAGTGTAATCGATTTCGATGCAAGCATCGTGGCGGATCGTACATGGGAAGTTGTGCGAGATGGCATATTGATCAGCATCATACCGATGTTGATAGCTGCATGTATAACAATCGTCCTTCTTCGCCGTAAAACGAAACCGATTTCCAGATTGATTGCCCATGCCAAAGAAATTGCGGATGGCAATTTGGATGTAGGTAATGTGAATGTAAAATCCAGAGATGAAGTCGGAGAACTTGCCGAAATACTGAACACGATGACGAGTAATTTGCGTAACATGATTGGAACGATGAAGGATACATCCCATCAACTTATGATGAATGCTTCAACGACTGCTTCAACTTTAGGGGAAATGAACGGTGCCATTGAAATGGTAGCGGAAAATATGAATGATGTTGCGATGAGCGTTACAGGAGGAACAACCAATACTGAGCATGCCTCATCAATCCTCGGTTCCCTTGCAGATGACCTGCAGAGCTCAAAAGTGCGTGCGGATGAGGTCGCTGTCAATTCCCAAGTGACAATGCGAATTGCGCAGGACGGGCAGCAGTTGGCAAATGAGATAAGTGTGGATATGGAGAAAATCAGGCATTCGTCAACAGAGGTAGGTTCTATCATCCAAGAACTTATTAAATCGACAAGCCAGATCCAAGAGATAACGAATTCGATTGCAGGGATTGCTGCACAAACGAATTTATTGGCATTGAATGCTTCTATCGAGGCTGCTCGGGCTGGTGAACACGGTAAAGGGTTTGCAGTGGTAGCGGAAGAGGTCAGAAAGTTGGCGGAACAATCCAATAGGGAAGTGCAGCAAGTCGAAACGATCGTTAATGATATTACAGGAATCATCGGACAGGTAGAAGCTTCTGCTTCATCAAGCACGAAAGTTGTTGAGACAGGAAGCCGAACAGTCCAGCAGACATCGGAATCACTAAGCAATATTGCAGCCGCAGTTTCAAACACAGTTCAAGAAATCAACCAGATTTCAGAGATAATGAGTGAAGAAGCGGAAAAATCATCTTCAGTCGTAAAATTGATCACAGATTTAATGAGTGCGATGCAAGAAATCGAGAATAAAACGAATAACATTTCAGCGGCTACGGAGCAGACAACTGCTTCTATCAACGAAGTTTCCCACCGTTCGTTGCATACGAATGAGATGGCTCGGGATCTCGAGAAGGTAGTTGGTCAATTCAAGTTATAAATCAACGTGTCAAATATCATTATTTTTTTCTTTGCTTAATTTGATGGTCATGATTGGAAGCTATGTTATAATGCATGATGAAAAACAAATTAATATCGAGGAGTAATGGAAATGTTAAAAGATTTCTTTATCGGCCTATCACAAAACCAATTTTTGAATACTGCTGCGAAAAAATATGGTTTGAAATTAGGTGCGCAAAACGTCGTAGCGGGTACAAATATTGCTGAAACGATTGAAAGCATTAAAGAACTGAACAAACATGGCATCTCTTGCACTGTCGACAATTTAGGCGAGTTCGTCTACGAAAAAGAGGAAGCAATCGCTGCAAAAGAACAAATTCTTGCAGTCATTGAGGCCATCCATGAAAATGGAGTGGATGCGCACATCTCATTGAAACCTTCTCAACTCGGCCTCGATATCGACTATGATTTCTGTAAGGAAAATATTGAAGAAATCGTAGCAGCAGCAAATGAATACGGTCTCTTTGTCAATTTTGACATGGAAGACTATGCGCGGCTTCAACCTTCGTTCAACCTGTTGGACGAGCTATCGACGAAGTACGGCAATATCGGTACTGTCATTCAAGCTTACTTTTTCCGTGCGGAAGAAGATTTGCACAAGTATAAGAACTACCGACTAAGAATCGTCAAAGGGGCATATAAGGAACCAGCAGAATATGCATACCAAGACAAACAGGAAATCGATAAAAATTATATCAAATTAATCGAATGGCATTTGCTGAACGGTAAATTCACATCCATTGCAACACATGACCATAATGTCATCAATCATGTAAAACAATTCGTCAAAGACAATCAAATTTCGAATGATAAATTTGAATTCCAAATGCTATATGGTTTCAGGAAAGACATGCAATTGGAATTGGCGAAAGAGGGATACAATTTTTGCACATACGTACCTTTTGGACAAGATTGGTACGGCTATTTCATGCGTCGACTTGCTGAACGGCCACAAAATATGAACTTAGTCGTAAAACAGGT
>NZ_LQYA01000251.1:47970-48827 GCF_001531445.1 Sporosarcina koreensis | reverse complement strand
GGAGCATTCATTCTGGGACGCCTAACGAAAAAGAAATGAAAATAACGGCCAGCCACTGGAACACCTAGTGGCTGGCCGTTTTCTCATCCGAATAGTACAATCACGATGAAATAGATACCCATTGCAATTAATCCGATTGGCACCCCGAATCGTGCCCATTCAACACTTTTAATATTCAATTTACCTGCTGCTATAATATTCGGGATATTTCCTGGAATAAGCATTCCGCCGCTGATCAGAAGACCTAGCAAAATCGCTTTGATAGTCGGCTCGTCCATTTCGCTACTAATTTCTGCGGCTGCCAGTGTCGCGTTATCGAGTACAGCAGAAATCATATTGATCCAATAGAGGATGAATGGATTTATGTCTAACAAGAATCGTTTAATGAACGGTTCGAATCCCGCACCCAATAATGTCAAGGCCATAACGAAAAGATACACTTTAAAGCCTCTGATCAGGATATCCACAAACGATTCTTTCCCATGGTTCGCCTTCAAGCCCCACACTTTTTTGGTAGGATGAATCAGAATGATAGCCAATATGCCGAAAGCGATGATTCCAGGAATGACATCCGGTCCTATGAGCTTTAACAGATAAAAGAAATCTTCATTCAGCTTACTCGTTGCAATCGTGGAAAGTGGTTCACCAACCGGTGTCAATACTGCGCCCATACCAATCGAATAGCAGGCGAGGATGACAAAGCGGACTTCCGATGTGCGATCGAGTTCCAAAACACTGACGATGGCCACTAAAACGAGAGCTGCTATGATGGCGGTAATCACGCTGGAAATGATTCCGAGGAGGATGATAATCAGCGCTAAAAAAAGTCTGAAAGGCAGAATCCGGCTAATGCCTTT
>NZ_LQYA01000251.1:40504-47914 GCF_001531445.1 Sporosarcina koreensis | reverse complement strand
CACCCGCCACTATGACAGCAATCGTGATTTGTATAGGGTCTTCCAGAGCTTTCAACACCAATCCTTTATTCAAAACGCCGCTGACGATGACCGCTGCAATCCCCATAATGAATAGGAAAACTTCCAAATTGCGCTCGACGAACGGAATTGTGAAAGGAACGAATAAAACTAAAAGTAAGATAATCGATAATCCTAAAATCATAAACTCCCCCCTTTTCCATTCATTAATTTACTTTCTATTCCATCATATTATTTTTGTCGTAGAACATTCTTTGTAAAAATAAAAATGCAATACCGCGGACGGTATTGCATTCAAAAACCAGATTACATTAATGGACACCCTTCATGAATTTCATAATGAAAGGGGAGATGGCGAATAAAATCAAGCTTAACACAATTGCCACACCGCCAATGATGCCGAAATACATCATTTCATTTTCTGGAGAATAAAACTTTACAAGCTGTGCATTCAATGCTTGAGCCGCTGCGTTCGAAAGGAACCATAAGCTCATCGTCTGTGCGGAAAAGGCGGCTGGTGCCAATTTCGTCGTTGCAGACAATCCGACAGGTGAAAGGCAAAGCTCACCTAATACTGCAATGAAAATACTTAGGGCAAGCCATAGTGGATTCACAAGCGTATCCGCTCCACCGAAATAAGCAGGCAACAGAATCACGATGAATGAAAGTCCTGCAAATAATATTCCCAATGAGAACTTTTGAGGTATCGTAGGTTGACGTTTGCCCATTTTAATCCATAACCAGGCAAAAACCGGTGCTAATACAATGATAAATAAAGGATTTAACGATTGGAACCATGCTGGTGAGATGTGGAATCCGAAAACATCCAAATCTGTTCGTTTATCTGCATAGAGTGCCAAAATGGTTGACCCCTGTTCTGCAATCGACCAAAACATCACTGCGGCCAAGAATAATGGAATGTAGGCAATAATTCTTGATTTTTCATCTGGTGTCGTTTTTTTGCTGCGATACATGACGATGAAATAAGAGAATGGTATCACAAAACCGAGGATTCCTACAAGGCCGATGAACGAGTCGAATGTGAGCCATCCTCTAGGAATTGAGATGTAAATGAGAGCACCTAACACTACTACAACCGCTATTGCTGTTGTGAAAAAACGCTTGCGTTCTTCGGGTTTCAAAGGATTGGCGATTTGAGTGCCGGCTAGTCCCAAGTTCTTCTTCTTTGTGAAAACGAACATGAGTAGACCGAAAAACATACCAATCGCAGCAAGACTAAAACCGAGATGGAAGTTATATTTTAGTCCGATCGTTCCTACAATCCATGGTGCAATGAAGCTTCCCATATTAATGCCCATATAGAAAATACTAAAGCCAGAATCCAGGCGAATATCATCTTTACTATATATATCTCCAACGATGCTTGAAACGTTTGGTTTTAAAAGGCCAGTTCCTAAAACAATCAATCCCATTGAGATGAAGAGCGCTATTGCACCCCCCGGCATTGCGAGGACAATATGGCCTAACATGATCAATACTCCGCCGTAGAAGACCGCCTTGGACGTTCCGAATATACGGTCCGCAAGCCATCCTCCGATAACTCCGGACATATAGACAAGCGCACCATAAATGGACATGATGGATAACGCTGTCGTCTCATTGATCCCTAATCCGCCTTTGGAAAGTTCGTAATACATATAGAAGAGGAGGATTGCCCTCATCCCATAATATGAAAAACGTTCCCAAAATTCCGTGAAAAACAAAGTGAAAAGCCCTTTTGGGTGTCCGAAGAACCCTTTTTGGGGAACGCTTTCAACAATCTGCTCTTTCGTGATCTGTGACATTGAAATGTTGCCTCCTTTAGTATTTCATTATTATATAGATAAATTAATTATATTGTCAAAATAAAAATGCCTTCAATAAAATTTGTTTTTATCAAGATAATAGAGTGTTTTCAGATACCTTATGTATTTTTAAAATTATATTTATAATGAAATCTTTTTCGTGGGTAATCGTATTCAGGACAACATTATGATGCCCACCGGAATAGAGCCGATACTTCAAAGGAGGAACGAAATTCTGCTCCGTTACTATTTTTTTCTAGAATTTCGAATGGAGCAGAACGTCAACGTTCAAAAACAATTGAATATGAGCTATCATGAAGATATGCAGTTAGTAGAAATGGATGTGTTGTTATGAGCCAATTGATTGTGGAAAATTTAACAAAAAGCGTTGGGGAGAAAACATTGTTCCGGGATATATCCTTTACGATTGTGAATGGGGAAAAAGTCGGCTTAATCGGAATCAATGGAACGGGCAAGTCGACGCTTCTTTCAATCATCGCCGGAACAGAGGATGTGGATTCCATCAATAAGGAGCATCCGAATAAATACAGTATTTCCTATTTGCCGCAAACACCTGTAGTAGATCCGGAAAAAACTGTGATGGAAACAGTATTCATGTCAGATGCGCCGATCATCAAATTGAATTTGGAATATGAATATGCGCTTGCGGCACTTTCTTTGGACTCTTCTTCAATAGAAAACCAAGAACGATTCACGCGTTTGCAAAATGAAATGGACGCTAGGTTGGCATGGGACTTAAACACGAAAGCAAGGATGGTCCTGACAAAATTGGGGATTGATACGTTTGATAAAAAGATGGGCAAACTTTCCGGAGGTCAGCAGAAGCGTGTCGCTTTAGCGAAAGTGATCATCGAACCAGCGGATATCTTGCTTTTGGACGAGCCTACAAACCACCTTGATGTCCAGTCGATCACTTGGTTGCAGGAGTACTTGAAGAGCGAGCAGGGGGCTGTCATGTTCATTACACATGACCGCTATTTCCTTGACGAGGTATCCACTCATATTTATGAATTAGCCGATCGTACACTTTACGCACATACCGGAAATTTCGCGGATTATTTGGAATCGAAGGCGATACGGGAAGAAATGGCGGAAGCGACTGATGCGAAAATGCGAAATAGGTACCGAACGGAATTGAAATGGATCAGACGTGGGGCAAAAGCAAGGTCGACGAAGCAGAAGGCACGCATTGGCCGCTTCGAAGAGCTGCAAGAGAATTTGAAGAAAGAAGGTCCTGCTGGTGACATGGATGTGTCGTTGAAAACATCCCGTCTTGGCAAGAAAGTCATTGAGGCGCAGGACATTTCAAAAGCGTATGGGAATAAAAAAATCATTGAGCGTTTCAGCTGCATTTTGCAAGCGGGAGATCGGATTGCCATTGTTGGACCGAATGGAGCAGGGAAAACTACCCTAATGAAACTGTTCGCAGAAGATCTTCAGCCCGACAGCGGCTCAATTGAAAAGGGCTCAACCGTTAAAATAGCGCATTTCCATCAGCAACTGCCGATCATGGATGAAAACAAACGTATCATCGAATATATAAGAGAAACTTCAAATGACATAGAAGATAGCAACGGCATAAGGATTTCTGCTACACAAATGCTGGAACGCTTCCTATTTCCTTCTTCTTCCCATGGAACACCGATCGGAAAGTTGTCCGGCGGCGAGAGAAAACGGCTCTATTTGTTGAAATTGCTTATGGAACAACCGAATGTACTTTTGTTAGATGAACCGACGAACGACCTTGATATCGAGACGCTATCGGTACTCGAAACATTTATCGACTCATTTCCAGGCGTTGTGTTGACCATCTCCCACGATCGTTTTTTCTTGGACCGGACTTCTACAAAGCTTTGGGTGCTTGACGGCTCCGGAAATATTGAGGTCCTCTACGGCCTTTATTCGGACTATCTTGAATTGGAAACCGCTAAAAATAACGATGTCACTCCAAAAAAAGCCATACAAGAACCACAAACACAGCAACCAGCTGTCACAAAAAAGCGAATGACCTATTCCGAGAAAAAGGAATGGGAATCAATTGAAAAAGATGTCGAAAATGTAGAGGCGAAGATTGAATCTACTGAAGCTCAGATGGTCGAATTCGGTTCAAACTATGATCGCTTACGAGAATTGACAAAAGAGCTGGATGGTTTAAATGCTGAATACGAGCGTTTGATTGAACGTTGGTCATATTTGCAAGAAATATCAGAATCGCACTGAAAGGAGTTTTTCAAAATGAAAATTGTAACGATAGAACCGACCCCGAGTCCAAATTCGATGAAAATCATAGTGAATGAAGAGCTTCCGATGGGAGTCAGCCATAATTATAAAAAAGAAGACAGAGAAAGCGCGCCACATCCTGTTTCGAAAATGCTTGAAGTTAAAGGAGTTAAAGGGATTTACCACGTCATGGATTTCATGGCGGTCGAACGTGTAGGAAATGTTGCGTGGGAGGATATCCTTGCTGAAGTACAATCTATATTCAATGAGGAATCTATGGACGCTAATAGAGAATCCGAAAAAACACCTGATGACCATTATGGGGAAGTGTATGTCCATGTCCAAACTTATAAAGATATTCCGCTTCAAGTGAAGGTTTTTGATAGTGATTCGGAGTTGCGGTTCGGTCTTAGTGAGCGTTTTGGCGAAGCGATGGAAAAAGTGCATAGTACGGAAGTGGAAAATTATATCCTGCTTCGAAAATGGGCTGATTACGGCATCAGATATGGCGACAAACAGGAAATCGGCGAAACAGTCGTGTTGGAAGTTGAAGCCGCTTATCCTGAAGAACGATTAAAGGAAATTATTAGCCTGTCGGAACAAGGGAAAAGCAACGTTGAAGAACGAAAGCGCAAAGTCACATTGGATGATTTCAATGTGGAAGAGTGGGAAAAACGATTCCAACTGATTGATCAAATGCCTGATCCCGATGTTTCAGATCTGCCATTGCTTGATCGTGCGCTAGAAGATGATAAAATGTCGATTCGCCGTCTTGCAACGGTATATCTTGGAATGATCGAGGATGAGTCCGTCATCCCTTACGTGGAAAAGGCATTGAAGGATAAAAGCTGGGCGGTGCGCAGAACAGCGGGCGATTGCATGAGCGATTTAGGTTTTGCAGGCTTTGAGCAAGCTGCAATCGGGGCATTGAAAGATAAGAACAAACTTGTCAGGTGGCGGGCTGCCATGTTCCTCTACGAGTCAGGAACAGAAAATGCATTGCCAGCATTGCATGATTCCGAAAACGATCCTGAATTCGAAGTGAAACTGCAAGTCCGAATGGCCATTGCTAGGATTACTGAAGGGGAAGAAGCGAAAGGTTCCATTTGGAAGCAGATGACCGAGATTCATAGCAATTCACTTGACTAATTGTACCGAAGGGAAAAATAGCGAATTTTGTCTAAAAACATCAGCAAAGTGTGCATTCATACACTTGCTGATGTTTTTAATTTTTTTATCAAAATGGAACATTGGAATTGGAAAACACCATAAAAAAAGATGCTAATTTTCAAAGTAAGACAGCGTTTACATTTTATTAATTGATTTCTTGGAGAAAAATATTAAATTTATTTAGTTAGCTACAGTTGCTGTCATGAAGGGCTTTGTTTGGGATTTTTGATTTGTTTTTATCTGAAAAAAGCTAATAATTGGTTGATGTTTAAAATTCCCTATGTTAACCTGTTAACTATCAAATTATTATGTTTGATGAAAAAATAAAGGAGGAAGATTGTGAGAAATTTCAAGATTGGTATTTTAGTAATTGTGATGGCACTACTTGTTAGTGCGTGTGACAGTGGGGAGTCCACGTCAGGGGGATCTACGCTTGAATCCCTGCAGGAAAAAGGTGTGGTAAAGGTTGGGTTTGCTAATGAAAAACCATATGCGTACGAAGAAGATGGAGAGCTTAAAGGCGGGGCAGTGGCGATTGCAACAGCAGTCTTTGAGAATCTTGGCATAGAAGAGGTTGACGGTCATCTTTCCGATTTCGGACAATTGATCCCTGGACTTGGTGCCGGAAAATTCGATGTTATCACTGCAGGTATGGCAATAACACCTGATCGTTGCGATAGTGTGGACTTCGGTGAACCTGAAATGCAATACGGTGAAGGTTTAATTGTCGCTACAGGAAATCCGGAAAATTTGCATAGCTATGCGGATATAGCAGCAAATCCTGATATTACAGTCGCTGTCATGAGTGGAGCGACTGAAAAAGATTTCATGATCCGCGAAGGTGTTGACGAAAAACAAATTATGATGGTACCGGATATTCCAGCATCATTTGCGGCAGTTGCCTCAGGAAGGGCGCATGCAACTACGGGTACCGAAATGACTATAAAAATGGCACTCGAATCGGCTGATCAAAACAAGCTTGAATTTGTGAATGACTTTGCCCAACCGGATATTGAAGGCGTTCCCAGCTTCGGGGCAGCAGCGTTCCGCATTGATGACGATGAATTGAGGGAGGCCTATAATGCCGAACTGAAAAAGTTGAAGGAAAGTGGGGAAATTGCCGAGTTGATTGAACCATATGGATTTACAGAAGAGATGAATGTAGTGGATCCTGCACTTACGACAGAAAGTATTTGCAACGGCGAAAATTACTAGATTAGGTCCAGGGTCAGGCCTTTTTCAGGTCTGCCCCTGTTTCACATTTGACAGTGTAACGAAAAGAACATTATTGGAGTTGTTTTTATGAGTTCCATTCCAGATATTACCTTCATGCTTATGAGGGGGATAAAAGTAACACTGATCGTACTTGCACTTTCCATTATCTTCTCTTCATTCATTGCATTGATTGCCGGTTTATCAAGAGTATCTCACAATAAATTGCTGACTGGTTTTACAGGTTTTTATGTCGAAATCTTCAGGGGCACATCGTTGATTGTCCAACTTTTTTGGTTTTCCTACGCACTGCCTGGACTCTTTAATATCCATCTTGGAACTGATTTGTGGGTAGCTGTGCTGGCGATTTCGCTGAATTACGGCGCTTATATGTCCGAAATTGTAAGAGGGGCTATCCTGTCGGTTCCGAAAGGACAGACAGAAGCATCGATCGCCTTGAATCTTTCCAGATTTCAAAGGATGAGGCATATTATCATCCCCCAGGCAATCCGTATGATGCTGCCGGAGTATGGCAATTATTTAATCCAAATATTAAAAGCGACTTCGCTTGTTTCATTGATCGGCTTGACGGATTTGTTGTACTACGGAAATATCTACAGAAGCACGCATTTGCAGGAAGCGCCAATCGTCTACATTATCATTTTGTTATTTTACTTTATCCTTGCGCTGCCTCTTATCGGCTTTACGAAAAAGATGGAAAAAGCCGCTAAGAAAGGGGTGGTTCACGGATGACGTGGAGCTGGGAAGTGTTTATTGAGGTAATTCCAATCATTTTCAAAGGATTGTGGATCACTGTAGGTTTGACGATTGCTTGTTATTTATTTGCACTGTTCTTCGGGTTTTTCTGGGTTATCATGAGCCGAATTTCGATGGGACCAATCAATTGGCTATTCAAATGGATTGCTGAATTCATACGTTCGACTCCGCCTCTTGTTCAATTATT
>NZ_LQYA01000251.1:32906-40464 GCF_001531445.1 Sporosarcina koreensis | reverse complement strand
ATTATGCATGGCCTGCTATACCGGTAATAGGCGTGGCATTGAATCCATTCGCAGCTGCAATTCTCGGACTTGGCATCCACTTCAGCACGTATACCGCGGAAGTCTATCGATCAGGTATTGAAAGTGTCGACAAAGGACAGTGGGAAGCCTCAACCGCCTTGAATTTATCGAACGCCCAAAAATGGCGGCATATCATTTTGCCGCAAGCAATACCGCCGACTATTCCTATGCTGGGCAACTACTTGATTATCATGTTCAAGGAAGTCCCGCTTGCTTCGACAATCGGTGTTGTCGCCATGCTGCACTTGGCAAATGATTATGGTGCCCAATATTACAAGTATGTGGAGCCTTTGACAGTCGTTGCATTATTTTTCTTGCTACTTAGCTACCCATCTGCCTTGCTGATTAATAGGCTGGAAAAGAAATATAATCGACGTTTTGATAAAAAGACTGCAACGTTTTAAAGTGGAGGAGAATTTTCATGGAAGAACCAATTGTGCAATATAAAGGTATCCAAAAATCTTTCGGAGATGTGGATGTCTTAAAAGGCATAGATCTTGACATTAGAAAGGGAGAGAAACTGGCCTTGATTGGGCCGAGCGGTTCGGGCAAGACGACGATCATCCGTTTATTGATGACATTGGAAAAACCATCTTCTGGTGTCATTGTCGTCGACGGCGAAAGTCTTTGGGAAATGAGAAATAAGAAAAATGAACTCGTTGAAGCGGATGATAAACATTTACGAAAAATACGCGGTGACATCGGAATGGTATTTCAACACTTCAATCTCTTTCCGCATATGAGTATTTTGGAAAACTGCATGCTTGCACCGACAATTGTTAAAAAGAAAGATCGTGATGAAGTTCGTAAAACGGCGCTCGACATGCTGGGAAAAGTAGGTCTTGCAGATAAGGTCGATCTATATCCGAACCAATTATCGGGAGGGCAAAAACAAAGAGTCGCCATGGCAAGGGCACTCATGATGAGACCGAAAGTGATGCTTTTTGATGAAGTGACATCTGCTTTGGATCCCGAACTCGTCGGTGAAGTGCTGGAAGTGATCCGAGATTTAGCAAAGGCGGGCGATATGGCCATGATCCTAGTTACGCACGAAATGGATTTCGCTTTGGATATAGCAGACAGAGTCGTATTTTTGAATGAAGGTGTCATTGAGGAACAAGGCCATCCGCATGACATCCTTGTGAATCCCAAAAGTGAAAGGCTGCAAGATTTCCTCTCACGCTTTACAAGCGGTAGATAATAATCAATATATAATATTATTATGTAAACTAAGAGAAAGTGGATTCTAGTCTCTTGATATCGAATACATGAAATCACTACGCATTCATTGTAGAATGATACCGATAGTATTTATTTTTTGAAAGGGGTATGTATGATGAACGCGTACGATGAGTATATGAAAAGCATCGTGAAACCGATGAGAGAAGAACTTGTCCAAACAGGCTTCACTGAGCTAACGACAGCCGATGATGTGGAAGATACAATGAAATCCATTGATGGCACTGCGTTAATTGTCATCAATTCAGTTTGCGGCTGTGCGGCGGGACTTGCCCGTCCGGCAGTAAGGGAAGCACTTCAGGCTGCTGAGTCAAGTCCGGAACATCTATTGACGGTGTTCGCGGGTCAAGACAAGGAAGCAACTGCAATGATGAGAAGTTATTTCCCTGAAGTTCCTCCAAGTTCCCCGTCAATCGCTGTATGGAAAGATGGGGCGCTCGCTTACTTCATTCCAAGGGAGCAGATCGAGAATTTCGAAATGGAGCAGATCAAAGATCATTTGACTGGTGCTCTTGAACAAGTTTGTGCGAAGTAAAACAATTATCACGACGGCGGGAAGACCAGATCCGCTTACGTATGAATTAGCCGAGATCGCCGGACAGGAGCTTGGTTTTCCGATTGTCGAAAGGAAGAAGCGGTCCGTTTTACGCATGCAGCGCGAATACGAAGCAGATGTCCTTGTCGCAGGCAAAGACCGTTATGAGCTATTCCGTGAAGGGATGGAGCAGCCGCTCTTTTTCCATCCGAATTCAGCGGCTTTCCGACTAAAGCGCATTTTGAAAGGTGAAACGGATCCACTTGTCGAAGCTTGCGGATTAACGGAAGAGGATACATTCCTCGACTGTACGCTTGGTCTGGCGTCGGATAGCATTATCGCTTCCTATATAATAGGAGGAAAAGGAAAGTGTGCCGGTTTGGAAGCAGACCCGACAGTTGCTTTTTTGACCAAAACAGGCCTTCAGAAATTCCCGGCGTCATTTGAAGCTTTGGCTTCTTCAATGAAAGGGATAGAAGTGATTCAAACTGAAGCGGTCGAGTTCTTGGCAAATCAGCCCGATTGCTCATGGGACGTTGTCTACATCGATCCGATGTTTCACGCACCGATAGAAGAATCATCTAATTTCAAACCGCTTCGTCAAGCTGGCGTACATACATCACTGACAGAGAAGTGGATGAAAGAGGCCTTGCGGGTGTGCACTCGGCGTGTAGTTGTGAAAGAGCGGTTCGATTCAATCGTTTTTGAACAATTTTTCATGCAGCATACAATCAGGCCGAACACCAAATTCCATTTCGGCTACTTGTCGAAATGAAAAAGCCGTCCATTCCAATTGTGGATGGACGACTTTTTGTATCAATTTGTAAAGTTTAATGAGCTTAAATAAAGGACGAGTACGAGCATTCCAATTCCCATAAGTAATTCTACGTTCATTTATAAAAACCTCCTTCATAAAACCTCACAATTATCTTCATTTTTATTGTACAATGAAAGTAAGAAATATGAAACCTTTTCAAGCTCCTTTTCGTAATATTAGGAAAGAGTCTGTACAAATGATGAATCAAATGAAAATAGCAAACTAGTAAAAAGAAATTTCCAAATACATAGTCTAAAGCAGGTGACCAGATGAAAAAACATTTTCAAAATCTAATTATCGCACTCGTCGCGGTCCTTACACTTGGCGTCATTTCGCCAAACCATGAAATATGGACAAACTTACAGCCGAAAGACGACACGAGGGAAGCTAATCTTCCAACAACCTCCAAACATGATTTACAATTAGGGTTAGAGGATTCCATTTTTGAACGTGAAACATTTGAACCTTCCTTATCGATTGAGGATGTTCTTTTACATCCTGCCAAAGAATTGGCATACTTGAAATTTGGATCGAGAATAGGTCCCGTCATTCAAAATGAGTTCGATAGTAATATTTTTCCGAAGATTGAAGAGGTTATTCAGCAGACGGTCGCTTCTACTGGGGGACTTGAAAATAGAATGCTCGCCATTTCTGAATACCCTTCCGGTGATTATGCCGAAAAAATGTTTCACGTTTCAGACACAGAGAATGCCAAAGATTTGATCCGTTTTCATGTAAGGACGGAGAAAAGACCGCTGGACGGGTATTTCTATAATTTCCATTACCATACTGCCGAAGATGGATTTACTGTACATCATTCTCTTGGAGATATTCATTGGTCCAAAAACACACCGCCGAAATGGTTGTCATAAAAATGTTGGAACGGGGCTGTCCAGAAAGTCGATGAAAACTGACTTTCTGCGATAGCCTTTTTACTATTGGAGAATAAAGGGAGGCTTCCATAGGAACCGTTGCTTTCCGTTCCAGGCGCACGCTTTCCAGGGGACGGCAGGTGATGAGACATGTTTGCTAAAATAAAATAAATTAAAGATTGCGAAATCATATTCTTCAAATAAAGGGGCAGTTTAGTTGAACAAGAATAAACAACTACAAAGGAGTGAAAATAATATGATTAATATCTTTATGTTCATAGGATTTTTTTTAATGCCTATCTTGTGTCTTATATTTTGTTTGAATTTGGTTTCTATATTGAAGAAGGTAAAACACGAAGAAAAAACTACGGTCAATACTTTTTGGCTTACAATATCGTTTACTCTTATTATGTGGAGCATTGCAGTGCTAGCAGCAGGCACTAATTAAGCTACCGAGTGCTTTACTTGAAGATCGTTGAGCTGCTTGACGGCTCATTTCTTATTGAACTAACACCTCAGTTTAGTTGAACAACAATTTGTAACTTTAATACGTATTAACAATCTAATATTTCAAGGGGGGCAGTGTGAAAAATAAAATTACAATAGGTTTTTTATTATTGAATTTATTGTTTATTGCAGGCTGTTCAGATTATCAAGAGGAATTTACTTTCACAGGAACAGTAGAAGAGATACTTGTTGAAGAAGAAGGTTAATTATTAATGAATATGACGGGGTTAATGAAGGTAGAAAGGACGGAAATGTATACGAAATACCTATTGATGATGTAGAGAGATATAGCATAGGGCAGAAACTTGAAATAACAGTCTTTTCTAATACTACTGCTGATGTTTGGGGTTTAGACAATATGAAATTCGATATCAAAACAGTCGAAAATTAATCATCTTCTTCAACTAACGAGGCAGTTGAGTTGAAGAGTGGTGTTTAACTTGTGTTCATCTATTGGGTCATATTGTAGAGGATAGGAGGGACTTAAAATTTACAAACACTTCATAGCTCTTGTAACGATTCTCGCCCTGTTTGTTTCTGGCTGTGGCCCAGCCCATCGAATTAGTGATAGTGATTTAGAGGAATTCGAAGTTGAAAAGACAATAGACGAGAATATTCAAGGTGACTTTGTTTTTCGACTTGTTAGTGAAAAGAAGGAGTATGAAGATGGAGAGAATGTGAAATTATTCGGTGAAATAACATATACAGGAGACAAAGATGAAGTTACTATTATTCATTCTTCCTCGGCTATTCTTTTTTCATTGGAAGAAAAGGTGAGAGGGTTTGATATTGGATATAGCGTAGAGGACCTAGAAGTAGTAACAGTCCTGAAAAAGGGTGAACCTTATCGAGAAGAATACGTGAAAAGCGGTGGGTATGATGCAGGTAACCCCAGTGATTATGTGAGATTTATAAAAAGTTTTTTAAACAATGAAGGCTTTCCCTCTGGATATTACATTGTTAATGGCGAGACAGACTTCTTCTTAAAAGACAAAGAAAGAGTCAATATCAAAGCGACAATAAACTTTAAAGTTGTCGAATAGTGGTTTAAATGATCATCCTTGGTGTTCATTAACGGGAACTAACTGCTCTATGGTCAGCATTTCCAACTGTTCGCGTTCATTGATTTGATTCTTCGTCATCATGTCCATCACCTCATTCATGTAATAGGAAACCCCGTTGATTGGAGCGGAGAGCGGCGACTCCAGCGAACGCCGTCACAAAGAACGGCGTTTGCGAGCACAAGCGGCGCGTTGCGAGCAGTATATGGAGGCTGCCTTTATTTCTGCAAAAAAGCGCAGAAATACGGCCAATCGGACTCTTCGTCGTCCGATTGGCTGAAGCCGTGCCCGCGGAAAGCGTCCGCTCGCAGTGGAAATCAATATTTCTAGCTTTATCTCTATTTTAAAGGGAGTAAGACTGTGGGCAAACACCAAATTTCATGGTGTTTGTCTACAGTCTTACTTTGTCTTGCTAAGAAGAAGTAAAGGTGCTCTTGGATTCATTAAGACATTATGCAAACAGAAGCGGGGAGGCCGCACTTGGCTTATGCAAGGTGGAATCCATAATTTTTACAAGGCTTATTCAATAATAATGAACATGCAGTAACCCTTAGGCGAAATTGCTTTCAGTTTTTGCTATACTGTCTAGTAAGCATAAGGAGGATTTTTGATATGAAACAATATTTGGATTTATGCTCCCATATTCTTGAAAAGGGAACAGTGAAAGAGGATAGAACGGGCACTGGAACAATCAGCGTTTTCGGATATCAAATGAGATTCGATCTTCAAGAGGGATTCCCTTTGATGACGACGAAAAAAACGGCATTCCGATTGATTGCTTCGGAATTATTATGGTTTCTAAAAGGCGACACGACTCTTCGGACGTTGATCAATGACCGGAATCCGATCTGGGATGAATGGGGCTTCGAACGATGGGTGGAAAGTACGGAATATGATGGGCCTGACATGACTGATTTCGGGAGGCGCAGTCTTCAAGATGAAGAGTTCGCTAGTACATATAAAAATGAAGTGGCCGCATATAAAAAACGCATACTTGAGGACGACGAGTTTGCTGCAAAATACGGTGATTTAGGGCCGATTTATGGCAAACAGTGGAGATCTTGGAATGCGGGAGCCGGCGTCATCGACCAAATTGAACAATTAATCGACGGTATTAAACGAAATCCGGATTCACGCAGACATATTGTCACTGCCTGGAATCCATCCGAAGTAAATGATATGGCTTTGCCGCCTTGCCATGCATTATTTCAATTTTATGTAGCAGATGGCAAATTATCGTGCCAGCTCTATCAAAGGAGCGCGGATGTATTCCTTGGCGTGCCTTTCAACATTGCTTCATACGCTTTGCTTGTCCATTTGATTGCGCATGAATGTAATTTGGAAGTCGGGGAATTTGTCCATACGCTAGGAGATGCGCATCTTTATTTGAATCATATGGAGCAAGTGAAAGAACAATTATCAAGAACGCCGAAAAAATTGCCTACATTGAAATTGAATACGGACGGTAAATCCATTTTTGAATTGAGCTATGAGGATATTACAGTCGAAGGCTATGATCCATATCCGAAAATAAAAGCACCGATTGCTGTGTAAAACCAAGCGAAGTCTAGACATATATAGAATAGAGGATGATACTATGATTTCTTTACTTGTAGCTTATGACTTGAACCGTGTGATCGGCATCGATAACAAAATGCCATGGCATATCCCGGAAGAGCTGAAATACTTTAAAAAAGTAACGATGGGCAAGGCCATTGTCATGGGCAGAAAAACATTCGAATCAATCGGGAGGCCGTTGCCTGGTCGATTGAATATTATTGTCACGCGTAACAAAAACTATGAGGCTGCAGGGGTGGAAGTATTCCATGATCTTCAAACTGCGGTTGAACGCGGGAAAGAATATTCTGATGAAGTTGTTATCATCGGCGGCGCGGAAATATTCAATTTAGCGATGGATAGTGCTGATCGCCTCTACATAACGATTATCCGCAAAGCGTTTGAGGGGGACACCTTTTTCCCGAAGCATGATGATAGCTGGAGTCTCGTATCCGAATCGGAAGATCATTTTACGGAAGATGGCATTCCGTATTCTTATTTGGTCTTTGATCGGATCCAATGAAAATCAAAAAAAGCGTCCTCACACATAAAGGAGGACGCTGAAAAACATCGATGCACTGCCGGCAATGACGAAAACATGCCAAATTGCGTGGTTGAAAGGAATTTTCCTCCATGCATAGAAAATGGAGCCGAACGTGTAAAGAATTCCACCGAGAACTAATAATACGAGACCTTCTCTCTCCATATTAACATATAATGGTTTGATCGCAGAGACGATCAACCAGCCCATCACAATATAGAACACTAGTGAAACGGCTTCATACTTATGGATGAAAAATACTTTGAAAAGTATTCCTGCAATGGCAAGCCCCCAAATGACGCCGAAAAGTGTCCAACCGAGGGCTCCTTTGATTGTCACTAATAAAAATGGGGTATATGTCCCAGCAAT
>NZ_LQYA01000251.1:23105-32849 GCF_001531445.1 Sporosarcina koreensis | reverse complement strand
CTGTGTAGAAGTGTGCTCATAAGGAACAAAAGGACCATGGACACGCCAAAGATGGTGAAGCTGACGACGGCGGTTGCACTGCCATGATCTATGCCCGCCATTATGAGCAAGACAAGTGCTGGAATGCTCAAAGCAAATCCAATGCCATGTGTGATAGCATTCCAAAGTTCCTCTTTTGAATTTTTATAATCAAATGCTTCGGACATCATCAAACCTCCTTGCAGATTCTATTCTAGCATACTAAACTTGCGCCAATATTATAAAGGAAGTGCTATACTTGAAAAAAATTCATATCGTCACTGACTCGACAGCAGATTTGGTTGAAAACTATATTGACCAATATGATATCCATGTCGTACCGCTAACAATCCATATTGACGGCAATACGTACACTGATGGAGTCGATTTACAGCCCGAATCTTTCATTGAAAAGATGAAAGGGAGCAAAGAGCTTCCCAAAAGTTCACAGCCTGCTGCGGGCGTTTTCAAACAACTGTATGACCGCCTTGGCGAAGATGGAAGTGAAATCATATCCATTCATATGACAGGCGGGATGAGCGGAACAGTGAAGTCTGCTGAAGCTGCTGCAGAAATGACCGATTCGAAAGTGACAGTCATCGACTCGATGTTCATTTCACATGCTTTGACGTTTCAAGTCGTGGAAGCCGCCAAAATGGCTAGTGCGGGGAAAAGTGTGGAAGAAATCGTAAAGAGATTAGTGGATGTTCGTAAAAATACGACGCTATTTGTTGTCGTCGATCTGTTGGATAATCTCGTGAAAGGCGGTCGTATAGGCAAAGGGAAGGCGCTGATCGGTTCTTTATTGAACATCAAGCCGATCGCAACTTTGCAAGACGGCGTCTATACACCAGTAGGCAAAGCACGCAGCCATAAGCAAGTCGTATCACAACTTTTCAAGGCGTTTAAAGAAGAGACCGCAGGCAAAATAATACGTTCCATCGGCATATCCCATGCCAATGGAATGGCGATGGCGGAACCTCTCTTGCAATTAGTGGAAGAATCAGGTTGGAAGGACGTCAAATTTTCTTTCACCTCGCCGATCATCAGCACACATACTGGCGAAGGGGCAATCGGATTCATGTATTATACCGACTGATCAATTTTCGGGCGGTTCAATTACTAAAAAAAGGGGAACTGTGTTTATGAGAAGAATTTTCTTATTGATCGTCTTCTCATTCGTTTTAACAGGATGCCAGGAAAATGTCGTAAACAAGACATCGTCATTTTCTGAAAGAGAAAGCTTGGCACTGTCGGATTATCGCATACCGGACTATTTCATTCCCGAAAAAGTCACTGTCATCGGACTTGGGGATTCACTGACCCAAGGAGTGGGAGATGAGCTGAAGAGGGGCGGTTATTTCGGTCGTGTTGCACTTGCGATGAATGATTGGAAAGGCGTTGAAGAGATCGATTCAAAGAACTTGGCGAAAAGAGGACGCCGAAGCGACCAATTAATCGACCAATTGGAAAAAGAGGAAATCCAAGCAGAGATTGAAAAGGCGGATGTCATCTATATGACAATTGGCGGGAATGACATCATGAAAATCGTCAAAGCGAATCTTTTCAATTTGACGGCAAAGCCTTTTTATGTCGAATTGGGCAAGTTTGAAAATCGACTCGATGAAATATTCAAGATGATTCGCGGATTAAACGGGGATGCTATCATCGTTGTTGCCGGACTATACAATCCGTTATCAATTGTCACGGATGAAGCGAATGAATTTGAAACAGTTATCGAGGATTGGAATGAAGCAATTGAAATTCAGACGATCATGGATGGAAAGGCTTGTTTTATCCCAGTGGTCGACTTGTTCACAAGCAATGAAAATATGGTATACCACTCCGATTTTTTTCATCCAAATGCGAAAGGGTATGTATCGATGGCAAATCGCTTCATCGAGAAAATCGATCAATGCGGTTTGACGGAATTGTCGGATGGAAAATTGGATATGTAGAGGTGACCGTTTGTGAATCTTTGGAAAATAGCATTTTTCGTGCTTTCTGGCTTAATCGTGTCCGGTATCATTGCATTAGTCGTTTTTCTTGAAAGTCCTGGCGATTCGGATCCGCTTCCGCCATTGGATCAATATACGCCGAAGGGCAGTGTATTGAGCGTCAAAGCGACTAGGAATGATCTAGAGGCGCTTGCAAATAATTATATCCGTAAGGCAATGAAGGGAGAAAAGCTTCCTGTCACCATGCTGATCAAGGATGACGTCAGGCTCCATTCCGAATTGACCGCCTTTGGAATAACTTTTCCCCTCATGATGCATTTCGATCCGGTCGTACTGGAAGATGGAAACTTAATGCTTAAACAAACATCTATGGAAATCGGTGAACTGGAACTTCCGCCATCGACTGTTTTAAGTGTATTGCGCGATTCAGTCAAGCTTCCGCCTTGGATGATTGTTAGACCCAAGGAGGAAGAAATATTCATCCATTTATCTGAACTGGAAATCGCAGGGGATTTACAAGTTAGGGCTAAATCGGTCGATCTCCTGAATGATAATATTGAGCTTGAAGTTACGATACCCAATGATTGAGGAGGGATTCTTTTGGTAATTCAAAAAGCGACGTTTGCTGGTGGTTGTTTTTGGTGCATGGTGAAACCTTTCAATCGGTATGATGGAGTCATTTCCGTCGTTTCCGGTTACACTGGTGGAGATGTTAAAAATCCATCATATGAACTCGTCTGCACGAATACGACGGGACATCGGGAAGCCGTTCAAATCACCTTTGACGATTCAATCATTTCATATGAAGAGTTGCTATCTATTTTTTGGCGCCAAATCGACCCGACGGATGCAGGGGGGCAATTTTTCGATCGAGGTGAATCGTATCAAACGGCGATTTTCACGCACTCACCTGAACAAGAAGTTCTTGCCATGGAATCGAAGCAGGAACTTGCTTCTTCCGGAAAATTTAATAAACCGATCAAAACTGATATTTTACCTGCGAAGCCGTTCTATCCTGCTGAAGAGGGACACCAGGACTATTATATGAAAAACCCTTCCCATTACGAACGGTATGCAGTTGGATCAGGCAGGGAGCGTTTCAAAACTGAACATTGGGGTGATCAATCATGAAGGAAAACCTTAAACAGACATTGACGGACATGCAATACTATGTAACTCAGGAAAATGGGACAGAACCACCATTCAATAATGAATTCGATAGCCACTATGAAGAAGGCATCTACGTCGACATTGTCTCAGGGAAACCGTTATTCAGCTCCAAAGACAAATACGATGCGGGATGCGGTTGGCCAAGCTTCACAAAACCCATCCAAAGTGAAGAAGTGACAGAGCATTTTGATGCAAGCCATGGGATGCGCAGAACAGAAGTCCGCAGCAAAACAGCTGACTCCCATCTGGGACATGTGTTTCCTGACGGACAAGGTCCAGCCGGTCTTCGCTATTGCATCAATTCTGCAGCTCTTCGATTCATCCCTGCGAACAAGCTTGGAGAAGAAGGATACAGTGAATTTTCCCATTTATTCAATGACTGAAGGAGGTTTATAATGGATCGTTCTTTTTATCAATTTGTCTTATCTTACCGGGGAGGGAAGAAAGACGATGCAAAATCCGCTTTCGCCGAAGCTGTGTTCAATGACCATAGCTTCCCGAAAGATGAAAAAGGCTTTGATCCGCTTTCCCGTTACTTGGAGGAAAAAGCGGATCCCGAAATGCCAAGCGTTATTTTCGATGAATTATATGAATTGTACAAAGAGCGTTTCGAATAGGTCGGTAGTACCGTCATCATTGCATAAAACGAGGAATAACTGTATGATTAGAGAAGAAATTTGAAAGTGAGGCGGGTAAATTGAGCATACATATTAATGCGAAAAAAGGCGATATTGCTGATACGATTCTCCTTCCTGGAGACCCATTGCGTGCAAAATATATCGCAGAAACATTCTTGGAAGATGTAACACAGTATAACGAAGTGAGGAATATGTTCGGATATACAGGAACATATAAAGGAAAGCGAATCTCTGTTCAAGGAACAGGCATGGGTGTTCCATCCATCTCCATTTACATCAATGAGCTAATGCAAGAATACGATGTACAGAAATTAATCCGTGTAGGTACTTGCGGAGCAATTCAAAAAGACGTAAAAGTTCGTGACGTCATTATTGCTCAAAGTGCTACTACGAACTCACCGATCAACCGGACGTTTTTCAATGGTGTCGACTATGCACCGACAGCAGATTTCGATTTATTGCTGAAAGCCTATAATGCAGGTCTGGAAAAAGGACTCCAATTAAAAGTAGGAAATGTCTTCACAGAAGACTTCTTCTACAATGAAAATGCCGAGCATGAAAAACTTGCACAATACGGTGTGCTAGCTGTTGAAATGGAAACAGCTGCTCTTTACACTTTGGCTGCAAAGTTCGGAAGACAGGCATTGTCAGTTCTTACGGTAAGCGATCATATCTTAACTGGAGAAGTCACAACTGCCGAAGAACGCCAAACAACTTTCAATGACATGATTGTTGTGGCACTAGACGCTGCAATTCAATAATCATGCAATGGAGGACCGCTCGCCGCATCAACAGCGGTCTTTTTTTGAATGAACCGTTTAATCGGGAAGGAAAGTGGGGAATGGGATGGACGAAAAAGAGAAAGACGGCGGACAAGAAGAAACACACTATGAACCGCCCGCAAAACGATATATACGATTGAAACCGTTCTCATTGGTCATGCTCATATTCGGCCTCGTTCTTGCAACGGCTGCCGTTACTTTTTTTGCGTTGACGACAGGTGAGGGTAAGGTCGTGGAAGTGGTCAGTCCTCAAAACCCTACGGCAGATCGCCAGGAATTCAAAAAGTTATATGAAGCATATGATGAAATGAAAAAAACCTATTATAACGATATTGATGAATCGGCAGTCATCGACGGTGCCATTAACGGAATGATCGAAGCACTTGGCGATCCTTTTTCGGACTATTTAAATGAAAAGGAAGCACGTCAATTGACTGAAAGCATTTCTTCCAGCTTTGAAGGGATCGGCGCAGAAATTCAAGAATTGAATGGGTATATCAATGTCGTTTCGCCGATAAAGAATTCACCCGCGGAACGTGCAGGCCTTTTGCCGAATGATCTGATCATTGCTGTAGATGGAAAGAGCATCCAAGGTATGTCTTCTTCAGAAGCTGTTCTCCTCATACGTGGTAAAAAGGGGACAACAGTAACCCTCTCGGTCCGACGCGGTGAAATGGGCGAGCCATTTGACGTAAATATCGAACGAGATGTCATTCCAATTGAAACGGTCTATACGGAAATGCTTGATAATAAAGTCGCCCATATCCATATTACAAGCTTCTCAGAGCATACGTATGACGAGTTATTAGCAGCATTGGATGAAATGGAAGAACAGGGCATGGAAGGACTTATCGTAGATGTCCGTCAAAACCCAGGCGGCATGTTGAACACAGCAATCGACATATCTGATCTTTTCGTTGAAAAAGATAAAAATCTTTTCCAATACGAAGGAAAAGGAAATAACCCCGAAGTGTACGTCGCCTCGGACGGTAGGAAAGTCAATGTTCCTGTCACGATGATCATCGATGACGGCAGTGCTTCCGCGTCCGAAATATTGGCTGGTGCTCTAAAAGAATCTGCAAATGTACCACTTATCGGCATTAAAACGTACGGGAAAGGGACTGTCCAAACGCCAAAAGATTTGCCTGACGGTTCGAATTTGAAGTTGACAACTGCGAAATGGTTGACTCCGGACGGCAACTGGATACATGAAAAAGGAATTGAGCCCGACATCGAAGTCCCATACCCTTCTTACGCCATGCTGCCATTCCTTGACCCTTCCATGGAAATGAAAGAGGGAATGGTATCTCCTTCAATCAAATCCGCAGAGGAGATGCTGAGCGCTGTTGGTTATGATCCGGGTGAAATCGATGGACTTTTCGATCAGGCGACGGAATCTGCAGTCCTTGAGCTCCAAAAGGCATTGTCTTTGAAAGAAGATGGTGTTTTAGTTGGGGATACGACTTATGGATTGATGAACGAACTGAGAAATAAGATCCAAGATGAGGATCCACAATTGCAAAAAGCAAAAGAAGTCCTATTGAAACAGATTAAAAAATGAGTAGAAAGCGTCCACTCCTTCGCGGATGGGCGCTTTTATAGTTAGGGAGGTCTACTGATGATTGATGTCTATTTATTAAGCGGCTTTTTAGGCAGTGGGAAAACATCATTATTACTGAATTTGATTGCCCAACTGAAAGAAGCGGGGAAAAAACCGGCAATCCTCATGAATGAATTCGGCTCCATTTCAATCGATTCGGATTCTGTTGCTAGTAAGGAAGACGACATTCCATTGAAAGAGCTTTTGAATGGCTGTATTTGCTGCACAGGTTCCGAGAAAACAGAGGCACAGCTGCAAGGTTTATTGGAAGAGAATGACGACATAGATGTCATATTGATCGAGACGACAGGCGCCGCTCACCCAGTCGAAGCACTAGACGCCGTTTACTCGCCTTTATTCGCTGAACGCTTGCAGATCAAGGGGATTGTTACTGTTGCAGACGCAAAACGATGGCTGGAAAGGGAAAAAATGTCGCCGCAAGTCCGATCTTTATTCATGGAGCAAATCCGCCATGCACATATTTTATTGGCGAATAAAACCGATTTGTTGTCTGATTCGGAAGTAGCGACAGTATCGATGGAGATTTCGAATTTCAATAGTATGGCTCCTCTTATTCAAACTAAAAACTCGAATATCTCATTCTCTTTCATCGAAGAAATATTGAAAGACACCGCGAATCCAAAACAGGAATCCATCGTATCCGGCAGAAACCTCCCATTGGCATCGAAGTTGATCACCTTCGATCAACCTGTTGACAAGGAGGAATTCGAAGAGTGGGTCAAGTCATTGCCAGATACCGTGTATCGAATGAAAGGCTATGTACCGGTTAAAGGAATAGTCACCCCATACCTATTCCAATACGCATATGGAATGGTCAATTGGTTGCCTGAATATGTGAAGATGGAGCCGAAACTTGTAATCATCGGTGAAGGGATCAGTCAGATAGAATACGTTGAATAATTAGCCGAACAGCTTACTGTCAACCCCTCGATAGATGAAATAATAGTCGACTCAACCAAAACAATCCAATTTGATTGTTTCAAAACCTCCTTTGTCATCACGTTTAGAAATTAATTGGTTCGGTTGGTATTTCATTCCGATTCTCATCTTCTCGCATGCGTTATGATAGTTTGCGAAGGGAGGAGTAATCAGATGAAAAAATCGATGGCTGTCATCTTACTCGGCTCAGCGCTATTACTTCCAAACAACAACAGCGCTGAAGCATCTTATCGCAACAACGACTTGGAGATCACAAAAGCGGTGCAAAATGTACAACTTTATATGTATGAAGGTAAATTTTCCTCATACAATCCTGAAGAGGTAAACCAATATGTAAATAAACATGTTAATGAAATTGAAAAATATTTTGCTAATAACATAGAGGTTACTATTCAAAAACCCGCAAAACCTTCCAAGCCAGTAGAACAGGAAAAACCAGTGGAACAAGAGAAACCGGTTGAATCTTCTAAACCAGTTGAACCATCAAAACCGGTGGAACAAGAAAAACCGGTTGAACCTTCTAATCCAGTGGAGCAAGAAAAGCCGGTTGTTCAGGAAAAGCCTGATGAGGAGAAAGTGCAAAATGAAAACGTCTCTGCCATCGAACAAGCGGTGCTTGATCTGACAAATGCAGAAAGACAAAAGGCTGGATTGAAGCCTTTGCAAATCGACACAAAATTGATGAATTCTGCTCGTCAAAAATCAACAGACATGGCGTCTAAAAATTACTTTTCACATACGAGCCCGACATACGGATCGCCTTTCGACCAAATGAAAGCGAATGGCATCTCGTATCGCGCAGCTGCTGAAAATATTGCGATGGGACAGCGTTCAGCTGAAGAAGTCGTGAAAGCTTGGATGGAATCTCCGGGCCACAGACAAAACATCTTGACACCAAACTTCACTCATATCGGTATCGGTTATGACAAAAACGGTAATTATTGGACACAACAGTTTATTCAAAAATAAGTAGTAGTAAGAAGAAGGAACATGCCTGGAGAAGTATCCAGGCATGTTCTTTTTTGCATAAAAACGATTGTTGGCGGCGATACTTTAGCCGTGAGGTGATGGACATGGACAATGGAAGTAAGCCGGTAATCGATAAGAAAAGTGTAAAACATCTCTTCTTCAATTCAGAGGATTTTGTTGTTATCGATGTTGATTGGCCAACTGGCAAGGGGATTTTATGCTATTATTCATCATTGGCTGACGGAACGGAAGTAAACAAACAGATTGATATTATTCGACAGCGGGCCACTGCGAAAATGAGCAATTGGGGAAAAACTGCCGTGACGGATATAATGCCTTATTCGGAAGAGGAGCTCATAAAATCAGTCTGTAAAGGACTGACAGTCGTTATTTTTCATGATTCCCAGGTGATGTTGACCATTTCCGCGCAAAGCACTTTTGGAAGAGCGCCTGGTGAACCGATCAGTGAACAAATTGTTCGCGGCTCACATGACGGATTTATTGAAAATGTACAGCAAAATCTAACGCTTGTCCGACAAAAACTTGGGAGGCGAGACCTTGTCGTCAAATCAATGCAAGTCGGCCAAAATACAATTACAAATATAACGTATCTTTATATTGAATCTATAGCGGAAGGCGACGTAGTCGATTTATTTGAAAATCGTCTACGGGAAGTGCAGGAACAGGACATTATGAATTCCGGAGAGATTGAAGATTATTTAGAAGAATCCGTTTTATCCCCCTTTCCACAATTCATGGCTACGGAAAGGCCGGATCGTGTAGCCTTCAACCTAATGGAAGGGAAAATCGCCATTTTCACCGATCATTCACCGACCGTTATGATTGCACCGGTCACTTTTTTTTCATTTTATCAATCTCCTGATGATTTTAATGGCCGCGTCATTGTCGGTTCATTTTTTCGGCTGTTACGGATTGCGAGCTTAGTGATCGCCATCTATCTTCCGGCATTTTACATAGCGGTTGTCAGCTTTCACTCAGAAATCTTGCCGATAGAAATCAGTAAAAAAGTGAAATTGGCAATTAACGAAATCCCCTATCGTCCAATATTCGAAGCAATCATAATGGAACTGTTCATCGAATTGATTCGTGAGGCGAGTATTCGGCTACCGAAGCCAATTGGGCAAACAATCGGTGTTGTCGGCGGTTTAATCATCGGTGATGCCATTGTCAATGCTGGGCTCGTCTCGAATTTAATGGTAATCGTTGTCGCATTGACGGCAATTTCAAGCTTCGTCGTCCCAACCCTTGAAATGAATACTTCAATTCGTATTTTACGGTTTCCATTCATGGCGGCTGCGGCAATTTTCGGTTTCTTTGGCATGGCGATCGGAACGATTATATTAGTGATTCACCTGTTATCACTATCCTCCTTGAAGCAGCCTTATTTTGCGCCGTTCATTCCGTTGGATACGTCCAGATTCTTAGAGGTGTTTTTCCGCGTCCCTTATTCCAAGTTCCATAAACAGCAAAGGAATTTCTCATTCGCCTCTAAAAAGAAAGGCCGGAGATCGTAATGTTCACATTATCGAGGCTCCAGTTTTTCTTGATCATGTTTGTTGTGCAGACGGGAACTGTCTTCGTTTCATTTCAACATCGAATGATCATTGAAGCAGGAACGAATTCCTGGG
>NZ_LQYA01000251.1:18048-23095 GCF_001531445.1 Sporosarcina koreensis | reverse complement strand
GCATATTTCATTACATCCAATTGCTGCTCTATGAAAAGTTCTATGAACGATTCAAACCAGGTCGATTCGTTGCAGCATTGTATATTGCTTATTGGTCTTTCACAATCATTTCATTTCTTGCTTATATCAATTACACGCTGGCTGTGTGGATATTCCCGCACACGCCTCAAATTGTAACAATGGCAATCATCGTTGGGGTGTCGCTCTACGCAAACACGAGAAGAATCGAGTCAGTTATTAATTTGCCGGCTATCATCTTACCGTTATTTCCAATATTCATCGTCTTTTTATTTATGGCAACACCAGATCTCGTTTGGACTTGGTTGTTTCCTATTGAATTGGCGAATATCAAGCCTTTATTGAAAGGATTGTTCATGACACAAGGCACTTTCATCGGAATAGAACTCTATTTGTTTTTCAGGAAATACGTCATCCAGCAGGTTAAAGGCATTCCGTTATTCATTTACCAGTCCACTTGGTTCTTTTTTTTCTTTACGATATTAGTTTTCATTCTTCTATTTTTTCCGGTGAATACAATCGAGTTCATTCCAGAACCGCTCCTTCACATTTTGAAAGCCCAAAAAGTTACATTCGTTGAGCGACTGGATTTGTTTTTCTTGTTCATATGGGTGATTTGGAGCGTCGTTGCCATAACACTTTATTTTTTCATGTGCGTTCAAGGCCGTCGTGTCTATTTCAACAATGAGAGCAAACGCATCACCATCTTGTCTCATTTCCTGATAATCATCATTGCTTCTTTTTTTGCGACGAAAGATCGAAGCGATATGCTGCGGCAATTAATTGTCTACCCGCACATACTTTTTACAATATTGATTCCTGCTATTGTCATTTTGCTCAATAGGAGGAGCAAAAATGAATAAAAAAATGTTGATGGTATTTTTATTTGTTCTGTTTTTGCTTGGAGGATGTTGGGATGAAGCGCAATATAAGGACATTACAATCGTTCCTGTTATGGGGTTGACAAATGGAGAAGGGGAGAATGAAGTAAAAGCGATATTTTCTTTTCCGACTTTTGAACAACAAACGATTACTTACACAAAATCTGAAGGGACGGGAATTTCGACACGTGCCGCCCGTGAAGATGCGACCCATCATACAATGGAAGCACTTGACGTATCACATCTAGAAGTATTATTACTATCAAGTGAAATGGCGAAAAAAAACCTTTATCCTGAGTTAGACATGTTTTTTAGAACACCACGGAATCGCATTACAAGCTACATTGTTATAGTGGAAGGAGATATGGAGCAATATTTCACTCCCCCGGGCGCAGTCAAAAGCGAAGTAGCTAACTATTACCCCGAATTACTGCGTACGGCTGAGCTGTATACTTACACGTCGGTAAGCACAATGGAAAACGCAGTGAAATTATTGCTTGATGATTCTATGGACTTGGATTTACCATACATGATCATCGATGATAACGGAATCCCCACTTTGGATGGAATCGCTCTGTTCAGCAATAATAAATTCACGGGACAAACATTAGGGAAACAAGAGGCGATTTTGGCGAACTTGATGAAAAGCAAACTTGGAAAGTATACCCGCCTTAGTTATGAATGGAAAGAAAAAAACAGTCCTATTACGATTGAAGTTATAAAAGTTCGTCGAAAGTTGAAGATTTCAAATGAGAAGGTCAATATGCACTTTGATATCGATATTAGCGTTGATGAATTTCCTCCAAATGACTTGTACAAAAAAGGAACCAGAAACGAGGCGGAGAAATTTCTGTCTGGTGAAATAAAAAAGGACTTTGAAAAAATCATCACAACAACTCAGGAAGCAAAAAGTGATATTTTCGGTGTTGGGCGAAGAGTCCATGCATTCCATCAAGATTTATGGAAGAAGGGAGATTGGCAGGAAACGTACGCTGCTTTATCAATCGAAGTTGATGTTAATGTGAATATGAAAAGGACTAGTATTTTTGACTAAAAAATCCCGAGCCGCATAATGACGGCATCGGGATTCATTTTTTTGAATGTTTTCTTTGTATATGGACTAGCCGAATGCTTAACGTGATAGCTCCAATCGTCAAGCCGACAATCAGTCCTACCCAATAGCCGTAAGGGCCAAGGTCAGTGAATTTTGCAGTCAAATAACCGACCGGCAAGCCGATCACCCAAAAGGAGATGATTGCCATAATGAATGTCATATTGACGTCTTTGTAGCCACGCAAAGACCCTTGAATCGGCGCTTGAATGGCATCCGATAATTGGAAGAATGCGGCGAACAGGAAGAAATGGGTAGCCAGTTGAATGATAGCCATGTCAGCTGTGTAGAGGGAAGCGATCGGTTCCCTGAAAGTCAATAGGATGACGATCGAGATGAAACTGAATAGAATGGCGAGACCCACGGCAAGAAAGCTGTAGTGTTTGGCTTCTTTCAATTGTCCTGCCCCAACAGCCTGGCCGACCAAAATCGTCGCCCCCATTGAAATGCTTAAAGGCACCATATAAAGCAATGACGTAAAATTCAAGGCGATCTGGTGGGCTGAAATTGTTTCAGTCGTATAGCCACTCATTAAAAGCGTTACAACTGAAAAAATACTGATTTCAACAAATATCGATAAACCGATCGGCACACCGATTTTCAGTATCTCTTTCCATCTAGTAAAGGAAACCCGTCCCCAATTGGAAAAGAGGGCGAAATGTTGGAATGGCTTTCGCATTTTCGCAATCATGAAAGCAATACCGAAAACAATCCAATACGTTATGCCGGATGCATAGCCCGCACCCGCGCCGCCCAGTTCCGGAAACCCGAACTTACCGAAGATAAGCAGATAATTAAGTACAATGTTTATGGGTGCGGATAGAAGGATGATCGACATCGATACTCGAGTCGCCCCTAGCGCGTCAAAAAATGCCCGTAGGACGGTGTATGCGAACAGTGGAAGAAGGCCGATGCTCATCCCTTTCAAGTAATCCGCGGCAACTATCCTAACTTGACCTTCAAGAGGCATATGATGAAGGGAAGGGATGACTGCGAGCATCATGATTGTAAATACGACCGCAGCAAGTACGACCGATACATATAAACCTTGCTGGACCGATGGACGTACTTCGTTCTTCCGATTTCCTCCAATATAATGGGCAACCATCGGGGTAAGCCCCATCAGAATTCCAGATAACCCCGTATATACCGGCACCCAGAAGGATGAACCAATTGTTACACCAGCCAGGTCATGGGTGTCATATCTTCCCGTCATCAGGATATCGAAAAAAGTCATCAAATAAAGTGCGACTTGAGTAATCAATATCGGAACAACTATTTTTGTGAAATTCAATGTTTTTTGGCGCAACGGTAGAACGTTTTCCAATACGATTCCCCTTTCTAATCAACAAAAAATAATTCCTCCGAATATACTATCGGATGTGAATCAATCAACATTGTATCATGATTTGTCTGCTATAATAACAAAGAAGTAGAAGGATATATTGCTTACAAATAATTAGATGAGGTGAATGGCCAAATGAAACGGCCGGTAGTTGTATTAACAGGAGGCGGAACAGCAGGGCATGTTTCCGTCAATGAAGCGCTTATACCTGTGTTTATTGAAAAAGGATATGAAATCCATTATATCGGTTCACACGATGGGATTGAAAAAGAATTGATAAAGGATGGCCATCGTGAAGTAACCTATCATGCCATCCAAAGCGGCAAATTAAGACGTTATTTTTCCATGAAGAACTTTTCTGATCCTTTCAAGGTCGGAGCCGGAACCATACAGGCCTATTCGATATTGCGCAAGGTGAAGCCGGAAATCATTTTTTCAAAAGGCGGATTTGTATCGGTGCCTGTCGTTCTAGCTGCAAAGCTTGCGAAGATTCCGGTCGTCGTCCATGAATCAGACGTTACACCGGGACTTGCGAACAAGTTGGCTCTTCCTTTTTCAAAACATATTTTCACGGTCTTCGAGCAGACACTTGACTATGTGCCTGCAGGGAAAGCGACTTGTACAGGTGCTGTCATCAGACCTGAAATATTCCAAGGAGACAGGAAGGAAGGGTTGCGCATTGCAGGCTTGACGGGAGAAAAGCCTGTATTCATCGTCATGGGCGGCAGCCAAGGTTCAGCAGTGCTTAACAACGCTGTGCGAAAAGAATTGGATACAGCACTGGAAAAATTTGAAATCATCCACCTGTGCGGCAAAGGGAACATTGATGAATCCTTGGAACATCGGAAGGGCTATACACAGTTCGAGTACGTGACTGAAGGGTTGCCGCATTTATTGGCAGCATCCGATTATGCCGTGTCACGCGCGGGGTCCAATGCCATATTCGAATTGCTGTCTGTACTGAAGCCTATGCTGCTTATTCCTTTATCCGCTGCGCAAAGCAGGGGAGATCAGCTGTTGAATGCATCCCTATTCAAATCCCTCGGCATAGCGAAAGTCGCTCAGGAAGAGGAGCTGGACGAAGTTTCTTTGGCTAGTCTTTTCACAACTCTAAGGGATGATAAAGATAATCTTGTATCCAATATGAGAAAAGTCTCACACACTAAATCTCCTGAAACAATGGCGGATTTGATTCTTTCATACAAAAATTAGCTGCATTAGGCTTTGGGTGGTCGTAAAAAGAACAAAAGAGAGTTGCAAATAAATAATAGGGAATCTATTTTGTCAAAGGCGAAAATGTCAATAAAATAGAACTAATCCCTTCCCGTTCTATTATTTGCGTGGTAATATGGATACGGATAAAAAATAGAAACACAACATGCCAATAGGCAAAATGTGGAGGTCATTTTACATGTCGAACAATGTTGGTACCCAACGTTCCCCTTACTCGGTATTTTCTGGTCCGAACCTTGGGTATGTAATGGAAATGTATGAACAGTTCAAAGTGTCACCCGAATCGGTGGATCCCGAGCTTGCTGAAATGTTCAGAAGCTATGGAGCGCCTTCGATTGAAGGAGCAGAACAAACTGCAGCGATGACAGCTGTGCCTGCAAGTGATTTTGGAAAAGTGCTGGCCGCTTACACGCTAGTTGACGCAATCCGCGCATACGGGCATCTTGCCTCGGATATATA
>NZ_LQYA01000251.1:2445-18005 GCF_001531445.1 Sporosarcina koreensis | reverse complement strand
ACCGAAAGACGCAACTCGACTGGAACTTTCGTATTACGGATTATCCGAAAACGATTTGCAGTCCATGCCAGCCTCCTTATTCGTAAAGAATCCACCCGCTCATGTGAAAAGCGGACTGGATGCAGTAAACTATCTGAAATCATTGTACACAGGGAAAATCGCTTATGAATTCTCCCATGTAATTGATGAAGAAGAACGAACTTGGATCCAATCAAAAATCGAAAACGGTGAAATAACCGTGCAGCTTTCCGAGAATGATAAAAAAGCTTTGCTAGAACGCCTTACGAAGGTCGAGGGCTTTGAAAAATTCATTCATCGTACATTTGTAGGGGCAAAGCGGTTTTCCATTGAAGGTCTTGACTCGTTAGTCGTCCTCATTGATGAATTGGTACGCCGTTCCGAAGCTGACAAAGTGAAGAAGATCTTGATTGGCATGGCCCACCGGGGACGTTTGAATGTATTGACCCATATTTTGAATAAACCTTATGAAATGATGTTCGCTGAATTTGCTGGCGTCCCTTCCGATCCATTTCTACCTGAAGATGGATCACTAGCGACGACACATGGCTGGTTCGGTGATGTAAAATACCATATGGGGGCCCTTTATAAAGCTCCTTCAGGAACTGAACGGTTCTTGGCTTACAACCCCTCGCACTTGGAAGTTGTCAATCCAGTAGTGGCAGGCCAGACCCGTGCTGCCCAAGAAACGACAAACCATGAGGGCTTGCCTGAGCAAGATATGAAAGCGGCTTACGCAATCATGATCCATGGAGATGCAGCTTTCCCTGGACAGGGAATTGTTCCTGAAACGTTCAACTATAGCCGTGTCCGTGGATACAAAACTGGCGGTTCAATCCACATTATCGCCAATAATACGATCGGCTTTACAACTGAATTCTACGATTCAAGATCAACTCATTATTCTTCTGATCCTGCTAAAGGATTCGAAGTGCCGGTGTTGCATGTCAATGCTGACAGCCCGGAAGATGTAATTGCTGCTGCAGCATTTGCCTTCGAGTACCGTCAGAAGTTCGGCAAGGATATTTTAATAGACTTGATTGGGTACCGCCGTTACGGGCACAATGAAATGGATGAACCGCTAGTGACAAACCCGATGATGTACCACACGATTCATAAGCACCCGACTGCACGCCAGATCTACGGATCAAAGCTTGTTGAGGCGAACATCCTGAAAAACGAGGATGTCGAAAAGTTGGATGCAGACATCTTTGCGATGATGCAAGCTGCATACGACAAAGTGAAGGAGGATTCCTCTAAAGCAAAAGACAGATCCAATGCAACGCCTGATGCTGTCATGGCAGGATATCCGAGAGATCTTGAAACAGGTATAGACCAGGAAAGATTGCAGCGGATGAACGAAGAACTTCTCTCCTATCCGGAAGATTTCACTGTCTTCAGTAAGCTGGATCGTATTTTGAAGCGTCGTGAAGAACCGTTTAAAGGAAAAGGGAAAGTGGACTGGGCTCATGCTGAGCAGCTCGCATTCGGTTCCATCCTACAAGACGGAAAACCTATCCGTATAACGGGCCAAGACGTCCAAAGGGGTACTTTCGCTCATCGTCATCTTGTATTGCACGACGAAAAAACTGGTGAAGAATTTGTTCCACTTCATCATATTAGCGACTCGAACGCTGCATTTGTCGCTTACAACAGCCCATTAACTGAATTTGCCGTCGTTGGTTATGAATTTGGCTATAACTTGGAGAAAGACCAAGCTCTGTCGATTTGGGAAGCCCAATACGGTGACTTCGCGAATATGGCACAAGTGATGTTCGACCAATTCATTTCTTCCAGCCACTCAAAATGGGGACAGCAGTCAGGTATGGTCATTCTACTGCCACACGCGTACGAAGGCCAAGGACCTGAACACTCAAGTGCACGTCTGGAAAGATATTTACAACTGAGTGCGGAGAACAACTGGACAGTTGCGAACATTTCAAGCGCAGCGAACTATTTCCATGTATTGCGCAGACAGGCGATGATGCTTGGAACAGAAGTGGAACGGCCACTCGTCATCGTATCACCAAAATCACTTCTTCGTCACCCATTGGTTGGTGCTGATGTAAGCGACTTAGCGGAAGGCCATTTCCAAACTGTACTGGAGCAGCCTGGAACAGGCCAAAATCCAGACAAAGTGAAAAAGATCCTATTCGCAAGCGGTAAAATGGCGATCGATCTTGCTGAGAAAGTGAAAGATGGAGAAGGCTTTGATCACTTGCATATTGTGCGTGTGGAACAGCTTTATCCGTTCCCATCCGATAAAATTGCAGAAATCGTGGCTCGCTATCCAAAAGCGAAGGAACTCGTCTGGGTTCAAGAAGAGCCTAAAAACATGGGATCTTGGTCATTTGCTTTGGAATACCTGCTGGAAATCGCAGGGAATAAGAAATCAGTTTCCTACGTAGGCCGTATACATCGTGCCAGTCCATCAGAAGGAAATGGGGAAGCCCACAAAGCAGAGCAACAACGCATCATCGAAGAAGCTTTGAAAAAATAAATGCACATGAATAAAAGAGATTTGTTACCACCGTTGAAACGGTAGAACAGAGGAGGAATTTATTGTGGCTGAAATCAAAGTACCTGAACTTGCAGAATCGATTACTGAAGGAACAATTGCAAAGTGGTTGAAACAACCCGGTGAAAGTGTTGACAAAGGCGAATTTATCGTTGAATTGGAAACGGATAAAGTAAACGTGGAGGTCATCTCCGAAGAAGCAGGAGTCATCCAAGAACTTCTAGCTGCTGAAGGTGACACAGTTGAAGTCGGTCAAGTCATCGCAGTAGTTGGTGAAGGTTCCGGAGCGCCAGCTCAACCTGCTGCACCGGCACCTAAAGCAGAGGAGACTCCTGCAGCACCTGCACAACAAGAAACGGCAACTGCTCAATCAACTGAACAGACTTCTTCCGACCGTACGATTGCGAGCCCTGCCGCTAGAAAACTAGCACGTGAAAAAGGCATCGATCTTGCTGCTGTTTCACCTGTAGATCCAATGGGCCGCGTCCGTGCACAAGATGTTTCGGCACATGGTACAGCAGCTCCTAAAGCATCGGCTGCACCAGCTGCTCCAGCTAAAGCCACAGCTGCACCGGTTGAAGATGGCCGTGAAACGCGTGAAAAAATGACGCGCCGCCGCCAAACGATTGCTAAGCGTCTATTGGAAGTTAGACAATCGACTGCCATGCTGACAACATTCAATGAAATCGATATGACTGCAGTGATGGAACTCCGTTCACGTAAAAAAGACGAGTTCTATGACAAGAACGACGTCCGTCTTGGGTTCATGTCATTCTTTACAAAAGCGGTCGTTGCTGCCCTTAAAAAATACCCATACGTCAACTCAGAAATCGATGGCGATGAAATCATTCTGAAGCATTACTACGATGTAGGTATCGCTGTTTCTACTGAAGGCGGATTGGTTGTACCGATTGTCCGTGATGCAGACCGCAAGAATTTCGCCGAGATCGAATCTACAATCGGGGAACTTGCAGGTAAAGCGAGAGACAATAAGTTGACGATTGGAGATATGTCCGGCGGATCATTCACGATTACAAACGGCGGCGTATTCGGGTCATTGTTCTCTACACCGATCTTAAACGGTACTCAAGTGGGTATCCTAGGAATGCACACAATCCAAAAACGCCCTGTCGCTGTTGGCGATAATGTGGAAATTCGTCCGATGATGTATATTGCATTGTCTTATGATCACCGTGTGATCGATGGAAAAGACTCAGTCGGCTTCTTGAAAATGGTCAAGGAACTGATTGAAAACCCTGAAGATCTTCTATTAGGATCTTGATTACTTCCTAACTGAAAAAAGCCCGAGAATCCTCGGGCTTTTTCAAATTACTGCAATTGGATGGTGAGTTAAATGTCTTTTAAAGAATGGACGACTGCTCCGACGCTTCGGAAAGTCGTGTGCAAGCATGCGGATGCTGAAAAATATGTCGTTACCGATTGTTTAACCCCGGGTAAAGAATATGAAGTGAAGAACGAGACAGACGAATTCATTTTCATCGTGGATAATACCGGTAAAGTCGGCGGCTTTTACAAAACGTATTTTGAATGATGTTATGCCCGATGCCAACGTTAACGGCATCGGGCATTTTTTAGGAGGTCTAACCGATGAAAGAAGTTATTTTAATGGAAAGAAACAAAAGGCTGGCAAGTCAATCCCTAAAAGATGATGAATCGTTAATCCAAGAAGGCGGCTATATTTCCCCGACACCCGATCTTTGGGAAGATATCCTTGTTGGCGTCGTATTGAAGAAGCCTGTTCTTTTAAAAGGTCCTTCCGGCTCCGGTAAAACGAAGCTTGCGCAAAGCATCTCCCATTTCTTCAACCAGCCGATGCACAGCGTGAACTGTTCAGTCGACTTGGATGCGGAGTCATTATTAGGATTTAAAACAATCAATGCAACAAGCGGACAATCCATCATTGAATTTGTAGAAGGCCCGGTCGTTCAGGCGATGAAAAAAGGCCATATTCTGTATATAGATGAAATCAACATGGCGAAGCCGGAGACGCTGCCCATCTTGCATAGTGTCCTTGACCACCGAAGAATGCTGACAAACCCCTTCACAGGCGAAGTTATCCATGCACATCCCGATTTTACAGTGATTGCGGCAATAAACGAAGGATATGTCGGAACATCTCCAATGAATGAGGCATTGAAGAATCGCTTCATTTCATTTTCAATTCCGTATTTGACCGGTGATCAATTACGGGAAATCATCCAAACTCTTTTTCCACAAGCTGATTCGGCATTGGTCCAAACATTTTTGAACATCAATGAAGATTTGCGAAAGCAAGTGATGAACGGTTTACTATCTGAAGAAGCCGCGTCCGTCAGAAGTCTATTGGATGCGATCGCGCTCGCGGAGCATATGCCCGTCAGACGGGCAATCCGGTACGCGATTGCGGAAAAGCTTGAAGACAGGATGGAAAGGGATTTAGTCATGGAATTAGTGGAAACATGGGTGAAGTGAGGCGAAAGCAATGGTTAAATTAAATCGATTCATTCAATTCAATGATGAAACAATCGATGCTAATTTACTTTTACTTTACGAACGTGTTGGCAGGGCGCTTGCAGATGCGGAATACTTGGAATTGACCGAGCGTAAACTATTCGAATTCCAGCCAAAAGAGGGCATTGTTTCGGTTAGTGTCTTTTGGAGGCATCGTTCAGAAGAAATCATGCATGCCGGACGATTAACGGATGTGTATTTATTGACGGCTGGTTTTTGGAAGTATTTTTCGGTTACGGACTGGCTTCGATACAGAAAAAAATACGAGCGCCATCATTTACGGAAGTTTGCTGAGGAACTGCTGCTCATGTTGGAGGAATTCCGGCTGATGGATGCAGTGGAAAGAGAGCGGCCGGGAACCTCCAAAGCATTTCTGGTCAGGCGGCAATTATTGCTTGGCTATCATCAAGATCAACTTCAGGCAAATTCGAATAAGGCATTCATGGCTGATGCGCTTCTGAATCAGTTATATATCGCATTGCACGAAGGACTGCTATCCGATATCCATGTCGATTGGAATTTGCCGATCAGTCAATTGATGATGATTGCAGGGTATGCGACGGATGCGAAAACAACTTCTGAAATGGCAGGGTTGGCGGAGCGTATGTTATTCATGGTGGAAGAGATCATCGAAAATGACCTTGTGCACCAATATTATGCTGTCGGAGATGCAATTTCGGAGAGAACAGCGGTGTTTCATTATCATGAAGGGATGGCAGATGCCGAAAAAGGGGAAGAGGAACCAAAGGAAACGATTGAAGAAATCTTCCGTACGTGGCACCGTGAAAATGAAAACGAATCGGGCGTGCATCTTGAATACGAGTTGGAGCATGGCCGGGCAGGCAGGGCAGGCGGCGACAATTCCACTGAGGGCAATGAAAACGCAGAAATACAAGAGACGGGCATCGGGCATTCGGAGGGGAATGAAAGCAGCAAATGGTCAGATGAAGAGCGCAGCGATATGGGGAAGAAATCGGAACGCAAAACGGCAGGGCGTGATTTCGGCAAGGAGCATGTCAATGTCGTATACGAAGAGCAAGCAATTGAAGCGAGCCGGAACGTGGAAAACCTCGCTAAGCTGGTAACATGGCGTGAGGAGCAAAAACCCCATGTCCGATCCTTTGTCGAGGAAATGAAGAAGCGCATCGAATTGAAAGAGGATGCCAGAAGAACCCGTTTGATGAAGGGGAGATTATCGACGAAATTGACGACGCTGCTAGTGGATGAACGTCCTCGTCCTTTTTATCGGAAAAACATCCCTTCGGATAAACTGGACGCTGTTTTCGGATTGCTTGTTGACGGTTCTGCATCGATGATGGATAAACTGGATGAGACGAAAAAAGCTGTCTTGCTCTTCCATGATGTATTAAGGGAGCTTTCTGTCCAGCATGAAATCTCCTCTTATTTCGAAGATGCCAATTATGCAACGAAAGATATCCAGCCAAATGTGTTTGGTGTAATGCATACATTTGAAGATGAACGGAAAGATGACGGCTTGAAGATTCTTTCGTTTGAGACGAATGAGGATAATCGTGACGGGTTTGCTATTAGATGGGCGATGCGTCGGTTACTGATCAGACCCGAAAAGCATAAGTTCCTGCTTGTCTTTTCGGATGGCGAACCATCTGCATTCGGATATGATCGAAATGGAATTCTTGATACGAGGGAAGCGGTGTTGGAAGCCGAGAAAAAAGGTGTCTCGGTCATTCATTTATTTCTGTCGTCGGACGAGCCGACGGATGATCAACGGGCGCTGTTTTCGATGATGTTCGGGAACAAATCCGCATCGTCAGAGTCTGTTGAGCAATTCACCGACCAGACGTTACGAATTTTGAGGAAACTGCTGGCGATAGTCGTAGGATGAGAGTAAGAAAAAAACCGCTCTAGGGCGGTTTTTTAATTGCATTTTATAATGGACGATTCGGAGATTGTGTTTTTTCATGTACGGCAAGAAGACGTTGTTTCAATTCTTCTTCCATTCGAGCGATTTCCACTTCCGCTGCTTTTCGTTTCGCACGTCCGTCCGCTTGGATGACAAGCGTTTCTTCGATTGTTTGAATCAAGTTTTCTTGTGTTTTCTTTAATGTGTCGATTTCGACAATGCCGCGTTCGTTTTCTTTCGCAGTTTCAATCGAGTTCACTTTCAACATTTCCGAGTTCTTTAAAAGAAGATCATTCGTCGTTTTTGTCACGAGACGCTGTGATTCGACTGCTTTGCGCTGCCTATTCAGAGTCAATGCTATAGCGATTTGGTTCTTCCATAACGGAATGGAAGTCATGATGGAAGATTGGATCTTCTCTGCAAGCGTCTGGTTTGTCTGTTGGATCATTCTTATTTGTGGTGCACTTTGAATCGTAATCTGTCTTGAAAGCTGAAGATCGTATAGACGTTTTTCCAACCGATCAAGGAATTGCCCCATATCGTTCACTTCTTGGAATGCCATTTGGTCATTCGAAAGTTCTGCTTTCCTTTGCATTTCAGGGATGATGACGTTCGCAATTTCGTCCCGTTTCAGTTCCGCGGCTGCAATATAGACATTCAGCGCCTGGAAGTAAGTCTTGTTTTGTTCGTAAAGGCTATCGAGCATTTGCACATCCTCGAGCAACCCGCGTTTGGAGTGCTCCAATTGGACACCGATCCGATCGATCTGTGTGCTTAGTTTCTGGTATTTTGTCATCATTTCTTGGATAGACCTTTTCGCTTTTCCGAAAAGGCGGCTCAGTCCGGATTTTTTCTTCTCGGTCAAGTCTTCAGGGTCAATTTCCGATAGCTTGCCCATTAAATCGCTTAACACATCTCCGACAGGGCCGATATCCTTGCTTTGAACATGATCCAACATTTTATGGGAAAAACTTGATAATTGGTTTTGTGCATTGGCGCCATATGTGATGATAGCTTCATAATTGCCTACTGGAATTTGATCGGCCAGCTGTTTCGCTTTTTCCTGTTCTTCTGGTGACAGGCGATCGAGCAGTTTCACTGCCACTTTGCCAGTGCTTTGTTCCGTCTGCATTTCTTTCGGCAAGAGCGGTTCGTTCATATTAAATGGATTGTCCAAAAGGTCATCCATTGTTTTTACCTCAGAATTCGTCACGTTATTTTCCGTCATTACGCATTTCTCCTTTCATCTCAAGCAACGGTTTATTCTTTTTCATCGTCACATCCACATAGTCCAGCTCAAGCTGCAACTCTTCAATATCTGTTGCCAAGGCGCCTCGTAAATCTTGCTCCAATTGTTTGTTTACTTCAGTAAGTGTTTCCCTTGTATGTTGGAGGGCGACTCTGATTTCTTGATCTTTCAGTGGTTGATTGACAAGAATCGCATATTTTGAAGTCAACTCGACAGCTGAATCGAGATGGGAATAGAAAAATCTTTCGACATGATAGAATTTCTTCGGGTTTTTACGTACTATGGTAAGAATCCTTTTTGCCAAGTTATTCATCTCGTAGACTTGTTTGAATGCCTGGACGGAACGAACCTGACCATACAACCCGTTCAATTGTTTTATTTTCGATTTGGCTTCTGTAATTTGGGTTTTAATATGCTTGTATTCCGATCTTGACATGCCAAGCTCTTTGACATTTGACGAAAGTTGTATTTGTTTTATGGTGAGATTGCCACCCAAGTAAATTGCAATCATCAGGCCGGTTGCGGCGAATGGATTCATGCCTGCAGCAAGGATCATTGTCAACCAAGAGCCGAAGCTGATTGGCGCCGCTATTAAGTGCCGTTGGAAAAACTGCTTAACTTCTTGCATCGTCTACAGGCCTCCTTATTATCTCTACCTTTATTACGTTTGAAACAATCAAAAGTTTCATCCCCTTAGTCCAATTATACCTGATTTCCCGTGGAAATACATTGTAATGAGTGTATGAATTCATTTACTTGGATAGTTTCTCTGGATTTGTTAAAATGAATCCACTCACGGCTTTTCAGTTAGGAGGAACAGTAAATGATCTACGAGGTTGTCTATATGAAAGCGGATTACGAGCCGTGGTGGATGTTCGAAGACTGGGAGAAAATGATCCAATCAAGAAGAGCCTTTACATCTGCCAAAGAGGCTTTGGAGTACTTAGATGATTTAAAAAAGGAATTTGGGGGAAAATATACGTACCAAGAGGAACGGAAAGATTGTTTTTACGCCTACTGGTCGGATTGTGAACGCATATTTTGTGAGGGGTGCGATGAAGACGTGCAAATAATCCATGGCATCATCTCCTTAGTGGACGGCAAACCAACTTCCATCAAGCCGATAAATAATTCGAATATTTGATATTGTTATATTGACAATTTCATTGGGTATGGTATAGTAGCAGTAATATAAATTGTTTTACCGAATCAGACGTATTCACGTATTACAAAAGGTGATCGGCGTTGTCGGTGCTTTTTGTAATATGTGAATTTTTTTCATGTATTAGCAAGTACAATTATTTGGAGGTAGTCACAGATGAAACAAGGTACTGTAAAATGGTTCAACTCTGAAAAAGGCTTCGGATTTATCGAAGTTGAAGGGGAAGACGATGTATTCGTACACTTCTCTGCAATCCAGGGAGACGGATTTAAAACTTTGGACGAAGGTCAACAAGTCGAGTTCGAAGTTGTAGAAGGCAATCGTGGTCTTCAAGCTGCTAACGTAGTGAAACTATAATTCGTCAGTCTAAAGAGGCGCCTAACCGGTGCCTCTTTTTATATACAAAAGCGAAGCGTTGGTAGCAACGGTCTTTGTCACGCAAGATCTTTGACTTATGACCCCGAGTATCTGGCCGCCGGAGCTAGATGATACAAAAGCGGAGGGCGCTTGCCCTGATGCCTGTAGCAATACGTATCCTATTCGGGCTTCGTGACGGACTCCAATGTTGAGGTAACAATGAAATCTTCATCCTCATTCACTGTCTCCATGATCGCTTCACGCTTCACTTCACCGAAACCTTCGACAAAGTATTTACGATTGATGAAGTCATCGCCTTTTTCTTCAATGACAAATGCATGGTCGAATGTCTTATAAGGTGTCTCGACGGTTACATCGGTTTGGACGATTTCCCATCCATCGAATGTCGTTCCAACTTCAAATGGCTTTTTTAAGTAAACGCTGATCGGTTCCATTGCTTCAATCTCTTGCAAGGAAGGGAAGTCCTCATTCAAATCCACGGCTTTCTGTTCCATCGTCAAAATCTGATCTTTTTCAATCCTGTAAATATGTCTGATCAAAGTCCCGCCATTATTTTCATGGAGTATTACATAATCCTGATAGGGGTGGGCAAAGTCAATGTCCAATTCTGCAAATTCATTTCCCTCTCCTTTAAATTGTGCGTTTGATCCAGCAGGAAGGAAGTAGTCAAGTAAGGTTTGCTCGTTTTGATCCGGTTTTTTGGTCGATTCCTCAGCGTTCCCTTTCTGTCCGTTCGGATTCGTCGATTCACCGCTATTTCCGGAATTGTTCAAGCTCGTTGTTTTGTTCGTACAACCGGAAGCGATCAATGCAATCAATAAGATTGGAAAAAATATGGATATCCTTTTCATCCGCTACACACTCCTTTCCGGTAGTATTGCCGTTAAGATGATGAATATCCTTATATTATTTCATAACCGATATTGATTTTTCGAAACAAAAAACCGTCTTCCACAAAAGGAAAACGGTTCTATTCTTAGTTAGAAACAGCTTGCTGGTCTTTCCACTCCAAATATTCATCATACTGCATCATTTTATCGAAAATTGTTCCGTCTTCACGAATTTCAATGATTCGATTCGCGACTGTCTGAATGAATTGCTGGTCATGAGAAGTGAAGAGCATTGCGCCTTTGAAAGCGATCAGGCCGTTATTCAACGCTTGGATCGATTCCAAATCCAAGTGGTTCATCGGCTCATCCAACAAGAGGACGTTGGCATTATTCAACATCATTTTGGAAAGCATGCAACGGACTTTTTCTCCACCTGATAACACGGAAGGTTTCTTTTTAACTTCTTCGCCAGAAAATAGCATTCGACCAAGGAAGCCGCGTAAAAACGTTTCTGTCTGATCTTCCGGTGAATACTGACGCAGCCATTCCACCAATGACGTTTCAGATCCCTCGAAATACTCGCTGTTATCAAGAGGGAAGTAGGAACGGGAAGTCGTAACACCCCATTTGAAGCTTCCTGCATCCGGCTCAGCCTCTTCAGCAAGGATTTCCAACAATGCCGTTTTAGCGAGTGGGTTGCCCAAAAGAATGATCTTATCCTCTTTATTCATCGTAAAAGTGACGTCTTTTAACATGACTTTGCCGTCTTGTGTTTTAGACAGATCTTTTACGCTGAGTACATCATTGCCGATTTCACGCCCGATTTGGAAGTTGACGAACGGATATCTGCGTGAAGAAGGCTTGATATCATCCAATTCGATTTTTTCAAGCGCTTTTTTACGTGAAGTTGCTTGTTTCGATTTGGAGGCATTCGCACTGAAACGAGCGACGAAAGCTTGCAATTCCTTGATCTTTTCTTCTTTTTTCTTGTTTTGGTCTTGCGCCATTCTTAGTGCCAATTGGCTGGACTCATACCAGAAATCGTAGTTTCCTGGGTACAGCTGGATCTTCGAGAAGTCAAGGTCTGCAATTTGCGTACAAACCTTATTTAGGAAGTGACGGTCATGGGAAACAACAATGACCGTATTCTCAAAATTAATGAGGAATTCTTCCAGCCATTGGATCGCTTTCAAGTCCAAGTGGTTCGTCGGCTCATCCAATAGCAAAACATCAGGTTTTCCGAATAGCGCTTGTGCAAGAAGCACTTTCACTTTTTCCGAACCGCTCAGCTCGGACATTTTCACATGATGAAGACTTTCCGGAATTCCTAATCCTTGAAGAAGGATGGCTGCTTCCGATTCAGCCTCCCAACCATTCAATTCAGCGAATTCTCCTTCAAGTTCAGCTGCGCGCATGCCATCCTCGTCAGAAAAATCCTCTTTCATATATATGGCATTTTTCTCGGTCATAATATCGTATAGACGCTGATGTCCACGGATGACCGTGTCGAGTACTTCATTTTCCTCATACTCAAAATGGTTTTGCTTCAGGACTGCCAAGCGCTCATCTTTGTTCATGATGACGTTGCCCGTTTGAGGGTCCAGTTCGCCTGACAAAATTTTAAGGAATGTCGATTTACCGGCGCCATTTGCTCCGATCAATCCATAACAATGACCAGGGTTGAACTGTATATTCACATCTTCAAACAGTTTGCGGTCACCGAATTGAAGACTTACATTACTGACTGCTATCATAAAAAATCCTCCTAAATTCACAATGCTCCTATTATAACATGGATTCTTTCAGGAGTGGTATGGGTTCGATTCGTTTCTTCCACTTTTTCCGCACTTTTCGTGTATCATTGATAGGGAAGTTTTCCTGCATCCTGTACTTCCATTCTACCTTCGTATCATTTCCACAAAAAAATCCCCGTACTGGGGGATCAACATTTAAAAACGCTCCGTTGCCGATAAGTGTCCAATAAGCATAGCTCTTTATTCAATAAATATTCCATCCGCACATAGTCCTTTTTCGCCGGGATTGCATGCTTATCCAATCCGGACATGGAAAACAGGAAATAATAATCCTTCACTTTCCGGAAAATGAAAACAGTGTGGGGGAACTCATCAAAAATACATTTTACTTGATACTTCCGAGTATATTCCCAATGGAGAAGCCTCATGCACATCTTCCTTTCAAGACTATTGTAGTTGTAAATGGGAAAGAATACAAGTTCGGAAGATTAGTTAAAAAGGAGTTTGTGAATGTCACAACGTACTTTGAATCATAGCGTCATTTTGCTTCTTATCACTATTTTTATTGTATCGGTCAATATGAGGCCGGCTATAACATCCATCGGACCGATGCTTGATATTATACGGGACGATCTTTCATTGACAAATGCACAAGTGAGCCTTTTGACGGCCTTGCCGGTTTTCTGCATGGGGCTGTTCGCATCAATGGCACCTGTTCTGAATCGGAGGCTGGGTTTGAATCGTTCTATGTATCTCATGCTGTTTGCCATTGGCTTTATGACCATGCTAAGGGGCTTCTATTCGAATTACGCTTTGTTGATCATATCCGCAATTTTTATCGGAATTGCAATTGCTATCATGGGACCACTTCTTTCCGCAATGATTAAACAAAATTTCCCTGAACGATCGACGAGCGTGATCGGTGTCTATTCATTCGGCATGGGAGTCGGTTCCTCATTGGGAGCAGGTCTTACTGCTATATTTTTTGAATCTACCGAATCATACTCATTTTCACTTGGAATTTGGGCAGTTTTAACGATTGTCGGTATTTTGTTTTGGAAACTATCAATGAAGGGGAACATCCGTGTCCGCCAGCAGGAAACAGTCATAACGGAACAGAGGAAAACTGGTGCCGTCTCTCCATGGCGTCAAAAAAAAGCTTGGCTGCATCTGCTCTTTTTTGGATTACAGGCGTCCAGTTTCTTTTGCATCATTACGTGGATTGTGCCGGTAGTTACAGACGCAGGAATGTCTCTTGTGCAAGCGAGTATGCTCTTGAGTCTGATGATGACTATCCAGATTGTATTGAATCTCCTATTTCCGCTTCTTTATGAACGTTTTCCAAAAAGGAAATTCTGGCTCTTTCTGTTTTTAACGATGGGGTTAATTGCAATCGCGCTGTTAGGAAGTGGGATCAGTACCCTTATGTGGGCGAGTGCATTTTTCATGGCCATCCCGCTTGCAGGATTGTTTCCGATCGCATTATTATTTCCATTGGATGCCACTGAAACGGCTGAAGATACCAATACATGGACCGCTATGATGCAAACGGGCGGCTATCTCATCGCAGGTTTTTTGCCGTTACTGATTGCATTATTATACGATTGGACCAGCAATCATCATTACACATTGCTGATACTTGCGGGATTGTTCGTTGCGATGATCGGTCTGACGTTCTTGATCGGTGAACGGGAGACAAAAGTAGAATAGGGATTATCTCCCCAAACCGTAGGCGAATTCCAAAAAATGGTTTTTGCCTACGGTTTTTTTCTAATAAAATAGATAAAATACTAGGAATGTTGATTTTCGCTACGGGCGGGCGCTTTCCGCGCGCACGGCTTCAGCCAATCGAACAGCGCAGGGTTCGATTTGCCGTATTTCTGCGTTTTTTGCAGAAATTAAGGCAGCCTACAATATCCTGCTCGCAAACGCCGTTCGCTGTTCCCGCTGGAGTCGCCGCGCTTCGCTCAAATCAACGGTGTCTGCTATAACTAGGTGAGTATACATATGATGAATATAAACACAACAGGCAGTACACTTCATTCACTTAATATTAATTGAAGAATATAATTCTTACGTATTTTAAGGTGAAATCTTGAACAAATAAAAATGTCAACCATCCAAATACTCCTAAACCTATAGATATAAATAGATGAATTGAATTTTGTAAAGAAATATAAACAATTACTAACAAAACCGCAGTTGCAGGAAACCCCCAAAGTACCCCTAGTGCAAACTTGCTTAATGTTGCTGTTTGTTCCCCTTGAACATATAGCCATATAATGCTGAGCAAGCTTACGAGAGGAAGAGCAGCTATTATTCCTCCATATGAAGGAAATCTTCTTGAAATCTCTGTAACAACACCGATAACGATTGCTGAAGCAATTATTTTTGTTATTACATACATTGTTTTGCTCGCTCACTTAAGATTTTTAGGGCTTGTTCCACTATATTCTTTTCATTATTATCTAGTTGATTCAAAACTTGTGCTAATTTTTCTTCATCTAGGCTTGTATTTCTGTGTAAAACTTCTTTACCAAAATCAGTTAACCAAAGGATTACTTTCCTTTCATCAAGTGGATCTCTCGTCTTTATTAAATATTTTTTCTCAATCATCCTCTTAACGTGTTCGGAGGCAGTGTTATGAGAAACTTGTATGTATGAGGCAATTTCACTTACTCCAACCTCTTTCTGTTTATCGACAAGTTGAAGAATGCGGACTACTTGATGGGAAATCTTTTCTTTATGGAGATAATGTAAATGGAAATAAATATCTGTCCAATATTCGTTTATTAGTGAAACTGTACTGTTCAAAAATACCACTCCTTTATATCTTTCATAACGATTATATCGTAATGAAAGATATAAAACAACAATTTCAATTAAGTGTATTTATTGATTTAAGGAACTCCGTTGATTGTAGCGGGAAAAGCGTCCGACTGGAGCGGAGATCAACAGTACTTTTTGATAGGCCAATTAAAATAGGGCTGTCACAGAAAGTCAGTTTCCACTTACTTTCTGGACAGCCCTATGTCTATAGTTGGAGATAAAGAATTTCTTCACCTGTTTTGTTTAAGAGACTCATTGCCAATACTCTTTTATGAATTCGTCCCGACCGGATTTAGCGCGGTCCTCTTTATAATGTTCCTGTTCTTTTTCATAATAGTCCTGGTGATAGTCCTCCGCTCGGTAAAATGTTTCCGCGGGACGGATATCTGTCACAATCGGTTTTGAAAACTTTCCACTTTCGGCAAGTTC
>NZ_LQYA01000251.1:0-2385 GCF_001531445.1 Sporosarcina koreensis | reverse complement strand
GCTCCGCAGCTTTCTTTTGCTCTTCATTATAATAAAAGATGGCGGTTGTATACGAGTGCCCGCGGTCATGGAATTGTCCGCCTGCATCTGTCGGATCAATCTGCTGCCAATACAATTCAAGAAGTTTTTCATATGTAAAGAGGGAAGGATCGAATGTAATTTCAACTACTTCCAAATGTCCGGAATCTCCTTTTTTTACGTCTTCATAGGTCGGATTGTCGACATGTCCGCCCATATAGCCGGATACGACATCCTCAATACCTTCCCATTCCTTGAACGGCTTAATCATGCACCAGAAGCAACCGCCGGCGAACGCCGCTTTTTCAAATGTTTTATTTGTCATGACGACCAACCCCTTTCCATTCATTATGTAAATTGTAGCATACGAAAGAAAGGTTGCCTACGAGCCGACCAGTGACCGCAGTGCAACCTTCCCCCGAAGTGCCAATGAGTGGTTGTGCTTATTATGTTATCGATTAATAGATAAAACTTGCACCAATAATGATTAACAGGATGAAAAGCACAACTAGCAAAGCAAAAGAAAAACCGCTTCCGCCCCCGTATTCACGTCCCATTACTACCACCACCTTCAATATAGATTATGCGTTGCATCTATGGGGGCATGGGGAATCGACCATAGCATGGGACATTATTTTGGAGCCATGACATGATATACTATCGATATACATACGCAACCAATGATATTGAACAATCGTCCTATAAATGAATTTAGTATTTGGAGGAATCGAATTTGAACGAAGACCAGTACGAAGGCCCGGTGCCAAGGAGAAGAAGGAGAAGAAGAAAATTACGGATCGGCAGATTGTTTTTCACAATCCTTTTCATTGCTTTCATTGTGACGGGGCTTTATTCTTACTTTCAATATAAGGAAGGGCAAGCCTTGGCAAAAGGAAATGTCATCGACCCAGGTCCATTCTATGGGGACGTCATTGATCCCCAAAATCCATCTGTCGAAAATTATCTCCTATTGGGCATTGACGACGACGGAAGTGGAAAGTCGCGCACAGACACAATGATGGTCCTTTCTTGGGATAAGCAGGAAGGTTCAATCCGTCTTGTTTCGTTCATGCGGGATATTTACGCGGATATTCCGGGCTATAAATCATATAAACTAAATACCGCATACTATTTGAATGGCGTTCAGACCGTAAAGGATACGATCACGGGCATGTTCGGTATTCCAATTCACCATTATGCAATTGTGGATTTTGACAATTTCGAGTCAATTATTGATATCGCGTTTCCGGCTGGCATAAAAATAGATGTAAAAAAAGAAATGTCAGAGAAAATCGGTGTCACCCTCATGCCAGGTGAACAACGCTTGAATGGAAAGGAACTGCTTGGTTATGCGAGATTCCGCGCTGATGCAGAAGGGGATTTCGGCAGGGTGGCAAGGCAACAGGAGGTCATTTCAGCATTAAAAGACGAGGCTTTGAGACCTGGAATGCTTCTTCATGTCCCGAAATTGTCCGGCGCGTTATCGGGTTTCATCGAGACCGATTTGACATCGAAGGACGAAATTTCAAAGGCATTCACACTTCTAATGAATGGCAAGGCAGATCTTGAAACAATGACAATTCCTGTCGAAGGCACATACCGGTTCAACTCCTATTCACATGCAGGAGCGGTCATTGAACTTGACATAGATAAAAATAAAGAGGCACTTGCAGCATTTCTTGATTTGAAACTTGAATAAGGGAAGAAGGGGAGCTAATGGATTACGAAGGAAGTAACTCTAATGCACGTAAAAGCGATTTGAATACTAATACACCGCGGCTCATTCGTTTCCTCGGAGGACGAACAACGATGTTTGTCCTCCTCTCCATACTATTGATTGGGTTGATCATATTAGTATTCAGCCATGTTGCATTCATTTTTTACCCTATTAAAGTATTCTTTTCAACTGTCGTGCTGCCGATTATATTGGCCACGATTGCATATTATTTATTGCGACCAATTCTACGATTATTGGAACGGATAAAAATCCCGAGGATATGGGGAATTTTCATCATATTCGTAGGTCTCATCGGCTTGATCACATTAATCGTGTTTCTCATATATCCTTTTTTAAAGGGACAATTTGCGAATCTGATTGACGAGTTTCCTACATATTTCAATCAAATGCTTATAAAAGTTGACATGTTTTTGCGAACATCGTTTTTTGAATCGTATTATAAGGATCTGAATATTAATATTAACAGCATCCTCGATAATGGCTTAGGGAATATCGGTCAATTCTTTACAGACGCTGTCGGTGGGATCGCTTCAGGCATCACCTCATTCATTTCAGCGTTGACCGGATTCATACTTGCGATTGTCACAGTTCCTTTCATCCTTTTTTATCTTTTGAAGGATGGAGAAAAG
>NZ_LQYA01000250.1 GCF_001531445.1 Sporosarcina koreensis | reverse complement strand
TCGATTTGGCGCAGCACGATCTGCCGGCCATTCTGCTGACGCATCTCCATCGAGTTGCGTTTGAGGGCGGACCAGACCCGGTGGAACGGGTCTTGGTTCATCGCGAGGCGAATCTCTTCGCGTGTCTCGGGATCGCGGCGATGAATGTCCCGAAAGGCCGGCAGCACGCGCGTCTCATAGGCGATACGGTTGCCGCGCCCGATATCTCCGGCGAGGTAGCGATTGAACAGGGTCAGAAAGTTGAAGCGCGCGGCCTCGTCATGGCAGGCCTCCGGCATCATCGGGTGTCGCTGCAGAGCGGTATAGGGTGGCGGTAGCGTGTCGTTCACAAGGCCTCCTTGGTTTCGCAAGGTCGTCGGCTGGCCCACGGGTCGACAGGTGGGCCTCGACGACCGGAAACTCACAGGCTCGAGCGCGAGAATATTTGATTTGTATCAACATTAGGACAATACTACCGATCACTGCCTTGGCGCCAGCGATGAAAGCCACGTCGATGATCGAGTCCGCGGTCCTCCCCCTCCCGCTCAAGCCCGGTTCATGCGCCGACAAGCACTATGTCGATGTCCGCCAAGCCTTCGCGAAGGCGCTTGGCCGCCGCATATTCGGGCGAGTTGTAGAAGGACAGAGCCGCTTCCCGGTTCGGCCATTCCGACACGACCACCGACGCGCCATCGGTTCCATTACCCTCAAGGACCGTCGCCCCAGGCGCTCGGATAACATAGCGGCCGCCATGAGCTTCCAGTATCTCGGCAGCCTTCTGGGAATAGCCGCAGGCCATGAAGGCGTCGCGATCTTTGAGCTTAGCGGTTACGACCAGCCATGCGGGCATGATG
>NZ_LQYA01000249.1 GCF_001531445.1 Sporosarcina koreensis | reverse complement strand
GCCCCCGCAGTGGGGGCTGCGCTCACCGCCTTCTGGCTCGGACGCTTCCCCCTGCGAAGCAATGTCGGGCTCAAGCTGCTGATCGCGGTCGCCATTTTCGGTGTCGGAACCATTGCCTTCGGCTTGTCATACCGGGCACCGGACCCGATGGTCTTCGCTCTGGCATGCTTGGCGCTGCTGGGCGCGGCCGACATGGTGTCGGTCTATGTGCGTCAGTCGCTGATCCAGCTTTACACGCCCGATGCGATGCGGGGCCGGGTGGGGGCGGTGTCGACCCTGTTCATTTCGGGTTCGAACGAACTGGGCGAGGCGGAATCGGGGTTTTTGGCCGCGCTGGTCGGTCCCGTCGCGGCGGTCGTCGCGGGCGGGGTTGGTACCATCATGGTGGCGGCCTTGTGGGCGCGCCTCTTTCCCGAGATATTGCGGGCAAGGACCCTCGATGCGCCCGCATCGTTAGAT
>NZ_LQYA01000248.1 GCF_001531445.1 Sporosarcina koreensis | reverse complement strand
ACGACCTGGCGAACGTCCAGGTACTCAAAGGGCCGCAGGGCACGCTGTTCGGCCGCAACACCACCGGCGGCGCCGTGCTGTTCGAGCCGAACCGCCCGACCTTCGATCTTGAAGGCTATGTGAAGGGCAGCGTCGGCAATCTCGACTATCATGAGGTCGAGGGCATGGTGAACCTGCCGATCGTCGAGGACCGCGTCGCGCTGCGGCTGGCTGGCTCCTGGTCGCGCCGCGAAGGCTTCACCAAGTCGATCTACACCGGACAGCGCGCCGACAGCCGCAATCACGACGCCTTCCGCGTATCGCTGCTGCTGCGCCCGACCGACGCGATCGAGAGTAATACGATCGTCGACTATAATTTCCGCGACAACACCGGCAACGGCCTCGTCCTGCGCGCCATCAATCCCGGTGCGCAGCTGGGTGCCTTGCCTGTGCCCGATGCCCTGCAACAGGGCTTCGGCCTGCCCGCGAGCATCCCGCTGCTGGCCGGCGCACCGACGCCGATTGCCTGCCTGTCGGTGGCGTTGCCCAATTGCCCGACCGGTCCCTTCGGCGGAGCGGTGGCGGCCTTCGTCGCGGGGGCGAATGGCGGCTTCAGCCTGTCGGGCCTGACGCCCGGGCAATTCCAGGACGCGCTGGCGCTGCAGCGGCAGATCGGCGTCCGGCGCAATCTCACTCGCCGGCCCGTCTATAACCGCAACAAGGCCTATGGCATCACCAACCGCACCCAGATCGAGCTGACCGACGATCTGACGCTGAAGAACATCCTCTCGC
>NZ_LQYA01000247.1 GCF_001531445.1 Sporosarcina koreensis | reverse complement strand
GAAGGACGGCACTAACACCGATATGCTTCGGGGAGCTGTAAGTAAGCTGTGATCCGAAGATTTCCGAATGGGGAAACCCACTGCCCATAATGGGGCAGTACGTTCACGTGAATACATAGCGTGAACGAGGCACACCCGGAGAACTGAAACATCTAAGTACCCGGAGGAAGAGAAAGAAACATCGATTCCCTTAGTAGCGGCGAGCGAAACGGGAAGAGCCCAAACCAGGAAGCTTGCTTCCTG
>NZ_LQYA01000028.1 GCF_001531445.1 Sporosarcina koreensis | reverse complement strand
TTTGTTTTTTAAACGTTTGTGTTTCGATATGCTCACGCTTTGAACCCTTTTCCCCTCGCTCCAAATCAAATCCAAGTTTTTGCATATGCTCAGGAAATTTGTCTTGAATCCAAATCAATTCCTGTCGATTAAAAACGTTCTTTCCTTGTAGTTTTCCGTCACGCATCGGAACAACTCCAATATGTAAATGAGGTGTTTTTTCGTCATGATGAACCGTCGCATAAGCGATATTTTGCTCACCGTATCGCTCCGAAAAAAGTTTGAAACTTT
>NZ_LQYA01000246.1 GCF_001531445.1 Sporosarcina koreensis | reverse complement strand
AATCAACATTTCTAACTTTATCTCTATTTTAAAAGGAAAAAGACTGCAGGCAACACCAAAATTCAAGGTGTTTGTCTACAGTCTGACAGACAGTATTTACTACTGTCTGGGTTGTGGGCGCGGTGCATTATCAAATTAAGTTATTTAGTATTCCCGCTGAAGCAAAATTTCTTTTACCGCGTCCCGCACTTCATAAATATTGAATGGTTTCGTAAAATATTTCTCTGCCCCATTTTCAATTGCCTCTTCCGTCAGTTCGACCTCCCCGTAGGCAGTCATCATGATGACAGGGATATGAGGCCAGTCTCTCTTTAACCTTTTCAGCACTTCCACTCCATCGATGCCCGGCATTTTCATGTCCAGCAAGACGCAATCGGGTTCTTTCTCTGTAACCGATTGGAGAGCTTCCGCACCGTTTGCGGCCAACCTCGCTTCAAACCCCTCTTTTGTGAATACTTCATTCAATAACAGTCGTATTCCGGCTTGATCGTCGACGATTAGCAAACTCTTCAAAAGGCTCACCCCTTTTTATTTATTTCTCCCCTGAAGTTATATAATTTGACAAAGAAGTAGAATCTCCTTCTTTTTTAAATTATTATTGCAACATTGCTTTAATTTCAAGAGCTGTACTGGAACACTTGGTTTTATTCCTAGGAGTAAATATAATGGGAACGAGGTGGTTTAGATGAAGATATTGACGACGCAAATCGGCGGGCTGCTGCAGCGTGCCGCTTCGAATAATGAAGAGACTGTCGAAGAGACGGCGCGGTTGTTGGCCCAGGCGACAATCGGGGAAGGTCGCGTAATTTTCGTCGGATTCGACGAAATGGAAGCTGTTGGAGTGAACGCGTTGTTTGCTGCGGAGCCTTTCCGGGGCGCAGTCCGTTATGAAGAAGGAATGGAAATCCATTCTGCGGACAGGGTTTGGCTATTTGCTCGTTCGGCAACAGACACGCGGGCGCTTGAATTGGCAAGAATGCTTGCGGAGAAGTTCATTCCGTTTGCGGTCGTTGCGAGCGAGAAGGCGACGGAGGATAACGATCTGGCGGATTTGGCGTATACGTATATGGCAATCGGCGTTATGAAAGGGATTTTGCCGGGCGAGGATCTCGGCAGCCGGATTGTTCAGCCGCATCTGTTGGCCGCGCTCTTTTTGTATGAGGCGGTCAAGATGGCGTATGACGAAATGGTGAATGAAGAGGATTAAGTCTGGGGGGGCGCGTTTATGCGTGGGAATCTTATTTTATGAGCGCTTGACGGGATTTATGAGCGCCATTCTGATTTTATGAGCGCTTGACGGGATTTATGAGCGCCATTCTGAATTTTATGAGCGCTTGACGGGATTTATG
>NZ_LQYA01000245.1:126434-131326 GCF_001531445.1 Sporosarcina koreensis | reverse complement strand
AACCGCCGCCCTCCGCTTTTGATTATTACAAAGCTTTTTTCGTAAGACGTGCTTTTTGACGAGCAGCTGTATTTTTGTGGATAAGACCTTTACGAGCAGCTGTGTCCAATTTTTTGACTGCGTCTTTCAAAAGTTCAGAAGCGTTCTCTTCTTTATTGATGAGCGCAGTGTCAGCTTTACGTACAGCAGTACGCATTGCAGCTTTGTATTGTGAGTTTTGCTCATTCGCTGCGGCACTTTGTTTAACGCGCTTGATTGCACCTTTGATGTTTGGCATTCCATTCACCTCCAATTTCAGGTAAGGCAAGAGTGTTTCCATAATACTATTCGGATATCTCTTTACAACATTAACATTTTAGCAAAAACCTAGCTTTAACGCAATAAAAATATGCAAAGAATATTTCCTTGACACAACGTGCAAACTGCATATTGAGGTGATGACAATGGATAAATACGATTTTTACCGAACGGACCTCCTCGTCGAAAACGAGGAAATGGTACGCCATCGGACAGAAAAAGAAAAACAGGAATTAAAAGATTCTGAAGGCATACAATTTGACGAGCAGCGAAAAGGAAGAGTCATTCTAACGTCAGTCAAAATCAACGCTGAAGGGGAAAAGAAAATCGGCAAGAAAAGAGGCACTTATTTGACGCTGACGAACCCTACGCTAAATCATACCGATCGTGAAGGACTCCAAGAGATGGCTGGTATGCTTAAAACGAAGCTGACCGAACTGACTTCAGGGATAAAGAATTTGAAAACAGGAAAAATCCTAATGGTCGGACTTGGAAATCGAGAAGTAACTCCAGACGCTGTCGGGCCGCTGACGATGGATCGTCTGAAAGAGATTGTCCCTCTATATTATTCGGACGAAGGGAGCGAATTATTCGTCTATGCTCCTGGTGTGACGATTCAGACTGGACTCGAAACGGCCGATTTCGTTAAAGCATTGGTGACTGAAATCCAACCTGATCTCCTGCTCGTCATAGATGCATTAGCTGCCCGCGACAGTTCAAGATTATGCAAAACAATTCAAATGACGGACACAGGTATACATCCGGGTTCCGGAGTAGGAAATAGTCGAAAAGAGTTATCGAGGGAAACCTTGGGCATCCCGGTCATCGCAATCGGCATCCCGACTGTCGTTGATGGTCCAGTATTGATAGCAGACGCCATCAATACGTTGTTCAATTATATCGCCTCCAAAATTGAGGAAGAAAGCCATCCTTCATCCCGTCTGTCCGTTTCACCGTGGCTGCATCAGCCGAACAAGGAAGCGGATAGGACGAAGTTAATCCCTATATTTGGAGATTGGACTTCATGGCCGCATGAAGAGAGAGTTCAATTATTCGAAGAGGTATTATCCAACCACGATTTGAATACATTCATTTCACCAAAAGAAATCGATTCTTGGGCAGCTCTTTACGCGGAGACGTTGACCGACTCGATCAGTGAGTGGATTGAGGACATAAAAACGAGTCATTGACACTTCCCCCCGCGCATATAGTTGAAGACGGGGGGATGTCGCATGAAGAAAAATCTGCAAATCTGGACTGCAATCGTATTCGTTCTTTTCCTTTTCCCGGTACTCATTCAATTCATACCGGAGGAATCCAAAATATCGACTTCAAAAATCGTCAAAGAAAATGCCCTTATCGTTTACGCATCCAACATTGTAGCGGAAGATGAGGCGGTTCCTGAAACTGCAATCGAAAGTGAAACTGAAGCCGAAACCGAAACCGAGAATGAAGAAAGTAAACTTGGAAAAGTATTGCTTTATAACACCCACTCCACCGAGGCATACAAACCGATTACAAAAGCAGTAGATGGAAAACTTGCCGTTGATCAACATCAGACCGAAAACGTAGTGAAGATGAGTGATAAACTTAAAAGCTTACTTGAAATCAATGGTGTGGAAACTGACACGCTGAAAAAGAAAGTGTCTTACTCACGTGCTTATAAGGATATAAGACCATTCGTCCAGAAGCAGCTTGCTGAAAACGAGTACGATTTAATCATTGATATCCATCGGGATTCAGCCGGACCTGAAGCGACGACAATTGGATATAAAGGGGAGCGTTACGCGAAAGTTGCGTTTGTGCTAGGGCAAAACAACCCTTCATACAAAAAGAATGAAGCGATTACGAACAAATTCAAATCGGAAATGGAAAAAAGAATACCGGGCATTATGAGAAATGTCATATCAAAAGGCGGAGCAGGTGTGGATGGAAAATATAACCAAGACCTTCACCCTAACCTCGTTTTGATGGAACTTGGCGGGGTAGGGAACTCAGAGGAAGAGTTGAACAGAACGCTAATAGTCATCTCTGAAGTGATTATGGAAATGTTGGCAAATGATGAAATTGAAGAGAAATAAATAAAGTCACGGCTCCATGGACTGACCTTGGAGCCTTTTTTGTATTGGATATTAGCACCAATCTTTATCAAAACGAACTCATCTGGTAGACTTGATAAGTCAAATGGATGCTTTCATTATTTGATTTCCGGGAATAAGAAAATGTAACATGTTTATCAGTTATTTGCTATAATGCAAATAGCTTATATAGGAGTGAACTGACAGATGAATCATGAGGAAAGATTGGCACGTCAAAAAAACATTAGAAACTTCTCTATTATTGCCCATATCGATCACGGGAAATCGACGTTGGCCGACCGATTATTAGAAAAAACCGAAACAGTGAGTTCGCGGGAAATGAAATCACAGACATTGGATTCCATGGATTTGGAGCGCGAACGTGGAATTACGATCAAATTGAACGCAGTGCAATTATCATACACAGCGAAAAATGGCGAGGAGTATACGTTCCATTTGATCGATACTCCAGGGCACGTAGACTTTACGTATGAAGTGTCACGAAGCCTTGCAGCATGTGAAGGGGCGCTCCTTGTTGTTGACGCGGCCCAGGGAATTGAAGCGCAAACGTTGGCAAACGTTTATTTAGCGTTAGACAATGATCTGGAAATTTTGCCCGTTATCAATAAAATCGATTTGCCGGCAGCAGATCCAGATAAAGTGAAACAGGAAATCGAAGATGTCATTGGCTTGGATGCTTCCGAGGCAGTCCATGCATCGGCGAAAGCCGGCATCGGCATCGAAGAGATCCTTGAGCAAATTGTCGAGAAAGTGCCTGCGCCTACGGGAGATCCGGAAGCGCCGTTGAAAGCATTGATCTTCGACTCGCATTATGATCAATATAAAGGCGTCATCGTCAATATTCGAATTGTCGAAGGGACCGTTAAACCTGGCGATAAAATCCGTATGATGGCGACTGGTAAAGAATTCGAAGTCATTGAAACGGGAGTATTCACACCGAATATTTCATTGCGCGATGAATTGTCGGTCGGCGATGTTGGGTTCCTCTCTGCAGCCATTAAAAATGTGGGTGATACGCGGGTTGGTGATACAATTACGAACGCGAAAAACCAAGCGAGTGAACCGTTACCTGGTTACCGTCGATTGAATCCAATGGTATTCTGCGGACTATATCCAATCGACTCGTCAAAATATGTCGATTTGCGGGAAGCGCTTGAGAAGCTTGAGCTGAACGACTCAGCCTTGGAATATGAAGCAGAGACATCACAAGCACTTGGCTTCGGATATCGATGCGGATTCCTTGGATTGCTCCATATGGAAATCATCCAAGAGCGGATTGAACGTGAATTTAAGATTGACTTGATCACAACAGCACCTAGTGTTATTTATAATGTGGTTACGACTGACGGAAAAGAATTGAAAGTCGACAATCCTTCCATGATGCCGGATGCTCAAAAGATTGACCACGTCGAAGAGCCTTATGTGAAAGCATCCATCATGGTACCGAACGAATACGTCGGATCTGTCATGGAATTATGTCAGCAAAAACGTGGGAACTTCATTACAATGGATTATTTGGACGCTTCACGTGTCAATATCATTTATGAATTGCCTCTTGCAGAAATTGTCTATGACTTTTTCGACCAATTAAAATCAGGAACGAAAGGCTACGCGTCATTTGACTATGAACTGATCGGCTATAAAACATCGAAGCTTGTCAAAATGGACATCCTATTGAACGGTGAGCAAGTCGACGCTCTTAGCTTTATCGTCCACCGTGACTTCAGCTACGAGCGTGGGAAGGCGATTGTTGAAAAACTGAAAAACCTAATCCCGCGTCAACAGTTCGAAGTGCCGGTTCAAGCTGCCATCGGTCAAAAAATCGTTGCTCGTTCGACAATCAAATCGATTGGTAAAAACGTTCTTGCCAAATGTTACGGCGGAGATATCTCCCGTAAACGTAAATTGCTTGAGAAACAAAAAGAAGGAAAGAAACGGATGAAGCAAGTCGGATCCGTCGAAGTCCCACAAGAAGCGTTTATGGCTGTTCTTAAGATGGATGAAGACTAAAGCGAAGGGCGCCTGCTAGAGACGACTGGCATAAGGCAAAGATGCGGAGTGGCGCTTTTTGCCACAGAGCAGCTTTGTCTTATGACCCCGAGTCTCTGGCGTCCGGAGCTGGATGAAGATTGATATCTAAAATTAAAAGGAGTCCATTTCGGGCTCCTTTTTGCACGACCGGCATTGCCGAAAGAAAGGGGACATAACAAATGCGAGGCATGTATATTCATATTCCTTTCTGCCACCAGATATGCTTTTACTGCGACTTCAATAAAGTGTTCTTTAAAAACCAACCAGTTGATGAGTATATCGAATCGATCGGAAACGAACTTGCAATCATGGCAAATGAAGGCCATTCATTCGAAGGGCTTGAAACAGTCTTTCTTGGCGGAGGAACACCGACGTCATTATCAGAAAAACAATTGGATCGATTACTTGAACTTATCCATCAGCACGTCAATGTCCGTGCGTTGCGGGAATTTTCGACAGAGGCGA
>NZ_LQYA01000245.1:90292-126400 GCF_001531445.1 Sporosarcina koreensis | reverse complement strand
CAGATGAGTTGACCCGCGGAAAATTGTCCGTCCTGAGAAACGGCGGAGTGGAGCGGCTTAGCATCGGTGTCCAATCCTTTGACGAACAACTATTGAAAAGAATCGGAAGGACGCATGGAGCTGACACTCCAACGAAAGTCATCACGGAAGCTCGTGAAATCGGTTTTGAAAACATCAGCATTGACCTTATTTATGGATTGCCTGACCAATCCATCCAGCAATGGGAAGACACGCTCGATAAAGCGATGTCTTTGGATCTTCCGCATTACTCAGGCTACTCGCTGATCGTTGAGCCTAAAACTGTCTTTTATAATTTGATGAATAAAGGCAAGCTTCCGTTGCCTGGTGAGGATATCGAAACAGAGATGTTTTCCATGCTGATCGACCGGATGGCTGCAGCAGGAAAACAGCAATATGAAATCAGCAATTTTGCAACGCCTGGTAATGAATCAATCCATAATCTTATTTATTGGGATAATGACGAGTACGCGGGCATCGGCGCTGGTGCGCATGGATATTTGAAAGGACGCAGATATGCGAATTACGGCCCCCTCAAAAAGTACATGGAATCCATGGAAACCGGATTGCGACCCGTCATGGAAGAGCATGAAGTGACAAATACCGAAGCGATGGAAGAGGAAATGTTTTTAGGACTTCGAAAATCGGGGGGAGTTTCCCTTCAGTTATTCAAAATGAAATTCGGCAAACCCCTCAAGGAAGTGTATGGAGATGTTCTCGAAGAGCTATCCGATAAAGGACTGATTTCCGAATCTGAGGGTAGTATAAAATTGACACGGAAAGGCGTTTTCAGAGGGAATGAAGTATTCCAGCAATTTCTCAAATGAACGAGAGTTAATTCGTTGACACTGACAATACGATTTGTTAAATTATGAGTAGTATTAGCACTCATCCTTAAAGAGTGCTAACAGGAGTGATGATTATGTTGACAAACAGACAATTGCTTATTTTGCAACTGACGGTTAACGATTTCATCGAATCCGCCCAACCTGTCGGATCAAGGCAGTTATCTAAAAAACCGGAAGCTCCATACAGTCCTGCGACCATTCGGAATGATATGGCCGATTTGGAGGAATTGGGTTATCTCGAAAAGACCCATACCTCATCCGGCAGAGTGCCTTCCGAAAAAGGGTATCGTTTCTATGTCGATCATTTATTGACACCCGAGAAGCTGACATTGGCGGACAACATGCAATTACGTTCCATTTTTCAGGATCGGGTCATGGAGACGGAGGAACTGATACGGAATTCCGCAAAAATCATATCCGAATTGACGAATTATACGTCTATACTTTTAGGCCCGGACATGTCCATGCATTCGGTGAAGCGGTTTTCCATCGTGCCGCTGGATGATACGAAAGCGGTTGCCATCATTGTGACCAATAATGGACATGTGGAGAACAGGGTCTTCGATGTACCGCAAGGCATGCTTGCTTCGGATATTGAAAAGATGGTCAATATTTTAAATGAAAGGCTTGTCGGAACGCCATTGAGCTTCCTGCAGAACAAGCTTGCCCACGAGACGAAAACGGTTTTTGAACAGCATGTCCATCATGCTGGGGAACTGTTCGCCTCATTCCAAAGGGCCATGACAATCAAGCCTGAAGAACGTCTGTATTTCGGCGGCAAAATGAATATGATGAAACAGCCGGAATTCAACGACCTTCAAAAAATGAAGATGTTTTTCGAGTTGATGGAAAACGGAGCGCCTGCGATGACGTTTTTCCAAGATGACTCAAAGGGTATTCATGTCCGGATCGGTTCAGAAAACAAACATAACGCGATGGAGGATTGCAGTGTCATCACTGCCAATTACTCTGCCGGCGACAATATTGCTGGTTCCATAGCGATTATCGGACCGAAACGGATGGATTATGGCAGGGTCATTACGATGCTTGACATCCTGAGTGAAAACTTATCGCAAGCATTATTGAAAATGACCATCGGATTGGATAGGAGGAACGATGAGTGACGGATAAAAATGAAGCAGTTGAACAAGAAGACGTACAAGAAACTGCGCATGAAGAAGTAAACACCGTAGCTGACAAGGAAGCTGCAACCGAACAAACACTTGTTGATGAAGACAATGCTTCAGAAGAAGCCGCTGAAGAGGTGGACGAGAAGGATCAGAAAATCAGCGAGCTGGAGACGAAATTACAGGAAGAGGAAAACAAGCTTCTGCGCGTCCTTGCAGACTTCGAAAACGTCAAAAGACGGAATGCCCTTGATAAGGAGGCACTTGTCAAGTATAAGGCACAGAGCCTTTTAACAGCCATTTTGCCCGTCTTAGATAACTTTGAACGAGCTCTTGCTGTAGAAGTCAAAGTGGAAGAGGCCCAATCAATCATGACTGGAATGGATATGATTTATCGTAATCTTATCGAAGCCCTCAAAGGGGAAGGTCTTGTTGAAATAGAAGCATTGGATAAAGAATTCGATCCGAATTTCCACCAGGCCGTCATGACAGGTAACGATACCGAAAAGTCATCAGGTATCGTGCTTGAGGAGCTCCAAAAAGGGTATATGTTGAAAGATCGCGTACTGCGACCAACTATGGTCAAAGTAAACGAATAATATATGTAGATTAGTTGAAGACGCATTAATTTAGGAGGAATTCACATGAGCAAAATCATCGGTATCGACTTGGGTACAACAAACTCGGTAGTGGCAGTATATGAAGGCGGAGAGGCGAAAGTCATTCCGAATCCGGAAGGCAACCGTACGACTCCATCCGTTGTAGCATTCAAAAACGGAGAGCGTCAAGTCGGGGAAGTAGCGAAACGCCAATCCATCACAAATCCTAACACGATCATGTCTGTAAAAAGACATATGGGTTCTGATTATAAAGTGAAAGTTGAAGATAAGGAATATACACCACAGGAAGTTTCTGCAATGATCCTTCAATATATGAAAGGCTATGCGGAAGAATACTTAGGTGAAAAAGTTACAAAAGCGGTCATTACTGTTCCTGCATATTTCAACGACGCACAGCGTCAAGCGACGAAAGATGCCGGTACGATTGCGGGGCTTGAAGTAGAAAGGATCATCAACGAACCGACTGCTGCAGCTCTTGCCTACGGTCTTGATAAGACGGATGAAGATGAAACAATCCTCGTCTATGACCTAGGCGGCGGTACATTCGACGTATCGATACTAGAGCTCGGCGACGGCGTATTCCAAGTGCGTGCGACAGCGGGTGACAATAAATTGGGTGGAGACGATTTCGACGATGTCGTCATCGATTACTTAGTACAGGAATTCCGCAAAGAGAATGCAATTGATCTTTCGAAGGATAAAATGGCAATGCAACGCTTGAAAGACGCAGCGGAAAAAGCGAAAAAAGACCTTTCTGGTGTAACTTCCACACAAATTTCCTTGCCGTTCATCACCGCAGGAGAAGCTGGACCTTTGCACCTTGAAATTTCATTGACTCGTGCTAAGTTCGACGAATTGACAGCTCATCTGGTCGAGCGTTCCATGGTTCCGACTCGTCAGGCGATGAAAGACGCAGAACTATCTGCTTCTGAAATCGACCGTGTCATCCTTGTTGGTGGATCCACTCGTATTCCGGCTGTGCAGGAAGCGATCAAGAAAGAAACTGGCAAAGAGCCGTTCAAAGGTGTAAACCCTGACGAGGTTGTTGCTATGGGTGCAGCTGTTCAAGGTTCTATTCTAAGTGGAGACGTAAAAGATGTCGTTTTACTTGACGTGACGCCACTATCCCTAGGAATCGAGACAATGGGAAGCGTCTTTACGAAATTGATTGAAAGAAATACGACAATCCCGACAAGCAAGTCGCAAGTGTTCTCAACGGCTGCAGACAACCAACCTGCTGTTGATATTCACGTCTTGCAAGGTGAGCGTCCGATGGCTGCTGATAATAAAACACTCGGCCGTTTCCAATTGACGGATATTCCGCCGGCGCCACGAGGCATCCCGCAAATCGAAGTTACATTCGATATTGATAAAAACGGTATTGTAACTGTAAAAGCGAAAGATCTCGGAACACAAAAAGAGCAGAACATCACAATCCAATCAAGCTCTGGCCTTTCTGACGATGAAATCGATCGCATGGTGAAGGACGCAGAAGCGAACGCGGATGAGGATAAGCGCCGCAAAGAGGAAGCGGATTTGAAAAATGATGCTGATCAGCTCGTATTCATGGCTGAGAAGACATTGAAAGATCTTGAAGGCAAAGTTTCCGAAGACGAAGTGAAAAAAGTCGAAGATGCTAAAGAAGAGTTGAAATCGGCGATCGAAGCTGGAAACTTGGATGAGATGCGTACGAAGAAAGAAGCATTGGAAGAAATCGTTCAGCAAATGACGATGAAACTATATGAGCAAGCAGCATCGGAAGCCCAAGCGCAAGACGGCTCAGCCGAAGCTGGCGACCAACCAAAAGATGATGGTGTTGTCGATGCCGACTTTGAAGAAGTGGACGATGACAAGAAAAACTAATTGAACGATTGATTGACGGAAAAGTCAAAGTCCGATATTCCGGCTTTGACTTTTTCTTTTGTTGCCAATCGAATTCAGGCTGACGGCACTTTTGTCACTTTTTTTCTGTGCATGTTACAATGAGATGTCAATGAGTTATGGGAGAGTGGAATGATGAGCAAGCGTGATTATTATGAAGTACTCGGCGTGTCGAAAACAGCGAGCAAAGAGGAAATAAGGAAAGCTTACCGGAAATTATCGAAGCAATATCACCCCGATTTGAATAAAGAAGCGGGAGCGGAAGAGAAATTTAAAGAAGTGACAGAAGCGTTTGAAACGTTGAGCGATGAAACTAAACGTGCGCAATATGACCAATTCGGCCATGCAGATCCCAACCAAGGATTCGGAGGCTTTGGTGGCGGTTCAGCCGACGGTTTCGGTTTCGAAGATATTTTCAGCACGTTTTTTGGCGGCGGTTCGAGACGCCGGGACCCGAATGCACCTAGGAAAGGTGATGACTTGCAGTATTCCATGACAATCGATTTCATGGAAGCAGTTTTCGGAAAAGAGACCGAAATCGAGCTGCCTAGGGAAGAAACATGCGACACGTGCGACGGAACAGGGGCTAAAAAAGGCACCCCGGTAAATACATGTTCCCACTGTGGCGGATCTGGACAAATTTCAGTCACACAAAATACGCCGCTTGGTCAAATGGTGAATCGCCGAGCATGTCCACATTGTCAAGGAACTGGGAAAATCATTCCTGAAAAATGTGGAACTTGCTATGGCTCGGGCCGTGTGACGAAACGTAAGAAAATCAAAGTGACAATTCCAGCAGGTGTTGATGAGGGTCAGCAATTACGTGTGTCAGGTCAGGGGGAAGCAGGCATCAACGGTGGTCCGGCTGGAGATTTGTATATCGTCTTTAGAGTGAAGGATCATGACCGCTTTATCCGTGAAGGCGACGACATCTATTTGGAATTGCCGCTTACATTCCCTCAATTGGCGCTAGGTGACGAAATCGAAGTGCCTACTGTAACAGGGAATGTCAAATTAAAAATACCTGCCGGAACACAAACGGGAACGAATTTCCGACTTCGTGGAAAAGGCGTCAAAAATGTCCACGGACATGGAACAGGTGACCAACACGTCATCGTTAAAGTAATTACGCCTAAAAAAATGACGGAAAAACAGAAAGAGCTTCTCCGTGAATTCGCTTCAATCGAAGGCAACTCGCCAGATGAGTATTCGAGCTCACTTTTTGATAAAATCAAAAGAACAATAAAAGGCGACTGAAAGGGATGAACGTAGTTGAAATGGTCTGAAATCTCCATCCATACGTCACATGAGGCAACCGAGGCTGTTGCCAATATTTTGCATGAAGCGGGGGCGAGCGGAGTCATCATCGAGGATTCCGAAGAGCCTGATCGGATTCATGAAGATCGTTTCGGCGAAATCTATGAGCTCAAGAAAGAAGATTTTCCTGCAGAAGGTGTTATCGTAAAAGCCTATTTGCCAGTCAACAGCTTTTTGATTGAAACCGTAAAAGAAATCGGCGAGTCTGTCAATGAACTGGTTGAGTACGGTTTAGATGTGGGGCTCAACCAAGTTCAGACAAACGAAGTGGATGAAGAAGATTGGGCAACGGCTTGGAAAAAATATTATCACCCGGTCAAGATATCGGGTAGATTCACAATTGTTCCTACATGGGAAACATACGAGCCTGTGGATTCAGATGAACTGATCATTGAACTTGACCCAGGCATGGCTTTCGGAACAGGGACCCACCCAACAACAGTCATGTGTTTGCAGGCATTGGAAAAGTATGTGAAGAAGGGCGACTCGGTCATAGATGTCGGAACAGGATCAGGGGTATTGTCAATCGGTGCAGCGCTGTTAGGAGCATCGCATGTCCATGCGCTTGATCTGGATGAAGTTGCTGTACGGGCTGCAAATGAAAATATCAGCTTGAATAGAGTAGGCGATGTCATAGAAGTGACACATGGCAACTTGCTAGATTCCGTAAAAGAGCCGGCATCCATAATCGTGGCGAACATCCTGGCGGAAGTAATCATGACGTTTTCTGAAGATGCCTACTCCATCCTACCAGAGGATGGGCTCTTCATCGTATCAGGAATCATCGCTCAAAAACGGGATCTTGTGAAGGAAGACCTCCAAAGCAAAGGCTTTGAAATCATCGAATCTGTGTTGATGGAAGAATGGGTGGCAATGATCGCTTCCAAAAGGAGCGTGTGAATTTTGCAGCGTTATTTCCTCGAAACACCATTCGACGAAGAAGGGAATGCTTTCATTTCAGGCGATGATGGCAAGCATATCGCCAAGGTGATGAGGATGGAAGCGGGTGATCTCATCATTGCGGTAGACAATGGTGAAGCTTTCATTTCCGAAATTCTGAGCATTGACACGAACGGCACGGCTATCGGGAAGAGAGAAGGCCCGCTCCGTTCAAACGAGATGCCGGTCAATGTAACGATCGCTTGCGGCTTGCCTAAAGGCGACAAGCTTGAACTCATCGTCCAGAAAGGGACAGAGCTTGGTGTATCATCGATTATCCCTTTTGAAGCGGAACGGTCCATCGTCAAGTGGGATTCGAAAAAAGGCGACAAAAAAGTGGAGAGGCTGAAAAAGATTGCGAAGGAGGCGGCGGAGCAGTGTCACCGGACGATAGTTCCAGGTGTATCGGTCCCGTTGTCTTTCAAGCAATTGATGCAGGCATCCCGAAGTTTTGATATCTGTTTTTTTGCAGATGAAGAAGACGCGAAAGGCACCGATCCCAACAAGATTGCAGATAGATTAAAAAACGTGTATCATAAACAAACGGTGCTCGTAGTTTTCGGTCCCGAAGGCGGTTTATCTAGAAAAGAAGCCGAGGAAATGCGTTCTGCGGGCTTCCTATCGGTTTCGTTGGGGCCGCGCATATTAAGAACGGAAACCGCTCCGCTCTATTTCTTGTCCGCCATGTCATACGAATTTGAATGAAAGAGGTGAGCAGCTAGTGTCTTCTGTCGCTTTTCATACATTAGGCTGCAAAGTGAATCATTATGAAACGGAAGCAATCTGGCAACTTTTCAAGGATGCTGGATATGAGCGCTCCGATTTTGAAAAAAATGCAGACGTCTACGTTATCAATACATGTACGGTCACGAATACTGGCGATAAGAAAAGCCGCCAAGTCATCCGGAGAGCCGTCCGGCGAAATCCAGATGCGGTCATTTGTGTCACCGGTTGTTATGCACAGACTTCTCCAGCTGAAATCATGGCGATTCCAGGAGTCGATATTGTTGTCGGTACACAGGACCGTACGAAATTGCTTGGATTGATAAATGAATTCAAGGTGGAACGCCAGCCGATCAATGCTGTCAGGAACATTATGAAGAACCGGGTATACGAAGAACTTGATGTACCTGCTTTTACAGACCGCACAAGAGCTTCATTGAAAATACAGGAAGGCTGCAATAACTTCTGCACATTCTGTATCATTCCGTGGGCTCGTGGGTTGATGCGCTCAAGAGACCCTGAGGAAGTGATCCGGCAAGCTCAGCAATTGGTTGATGCAGGCTATCTTGAGATCGTGCTGACGGGAATTCATACAGGCGGATACGGTGAGGATTTGAAAGACTATAATCTTGCCCGCCTGTTGCGCGACCTTGAAACAAAGGTGAAAGATCTGAAAAGACTTCGAATCAGCTCCATCGAAGCAAGTCAATTGACTGATGAAGTCATTGAAGTGCTTAAAAATTCTACTAAGGTTGTAAGGCATTTGCATATTCCGATTCAATCCGGTTCCGATACGGTACTGAAGCGAATGAGACGGAAATACACAATGGAGTTCTTCGCAGAGCGTCTTGATCGTCTACGGGAAGCATTGCCGCATCTTGCAATCACTTCCGATGTTATCGTCGGCTTCCCAGGTGAGACGGAAGAAGAATTCATGGACACATACAACTTCATCAGGGATCATCGTTTTTCCGAGTTGCACGTTTTCCCTTATTCGAAGCGGACGGGAACGCCTGCAGCCAGAATGGAAGACCAGGTCGACGAAGAAGTGAAAAACGAACGCGTCCATCGTTTAATTGAGCTGAACGACCAATTGGCGAAACAATATGCAGCTGATTTTGAAGACGAAGTGCTTGAAGTAATCCCGGAAGAGAAATATAAGCTTGATCCGGAGAGCGGTTTGTATGAAGGATATACAGACAACTATTTGAAGATCGTCTTCCAGGCAGACGAGTCGATGGTCGGCAAAATTGTCAAAGTGAAAATTACAAAAGCGGGCTATCCATATAATGAAGGCCAATTTGTCCGAGTTGTAGAGGCGGAAGAAGTGCTTGCATAAGTGAGATAGTAGAAAAACAGTTCACCCAGTATTGAGTGAACTGTTTTTTAATGCGAAGAAAACCTTTATTTGCTATGATGTATGAGGTACGTACAACTGGAGGAGGAATTATTTTGAACCAACAATACGCAGCATACATCGACCATACATTACTGAAAGCGGATGCGACAAAAGATGAAATCATTCAACTTTGTGAAGAAGCGAAAACCTATTCATTCGCATCAGTTTGCGTCAACCCGGCATGGGTCAAAACAGCGGCGGAAATCTTGAAAGGCTCATCTGTAAAAGTATGCACAGTTATCGGATTTCCTTTAGGTGCATCTACAAGCGCAGTTAAGGCGTTTGAAACAAAGGACGCTATTGAAAACGGTGCAGGTGAAATCGATATGGTCATCAATATAGGAGCATTACGAAGCGGTGATGACGAACTCGTTAAAAATGATATTGCGGCAGTTGTCGATTCGGCAAAAGGAAAAGCAATCGTCAAAGTGATTATTGAAACTGCATTGCTTACTGAACAAGAGAAAAGGAAAGCAAGTGAACTATCACGAGTAGCAGGTGCTGACTTTGTCAAAACATCAACTGGTTTCTCCACAGGCGGAGCAACTGTTGAAGATGTGAAGCTTATGCGTGGAGTTGTTGGTCCTGAAATGGGTGTCAAAGCTTCAGGAGGAGTTCGCAGTTTCGAGGACATGAAAAACATGATCGAAGCCGGTGCAACAAGAATCGGAGCAAGTTCTGGCGTGAAGATTATGCAAGGGTTGCAAGGCGATTCTGCATATTGATAGCGTTTTTGTCCGGTAAAAGGAAATTTTCCTATTTCCCAAAGATATTTTGAAAGTTTTTTATTGACCACTCGCGCATAGTGCGTTATAATTTTTTAGTACAAGGAGTAACGCCTTGTTTCGAAGTGTGCTCGGAGGGAGGGACAAGAGATATGACGAAAACTGTCGTTCGCAAAAATGAATCGCTTGAAGATGCTCTTCGCCGCTTCAAACGTACTGTATCAAAAAGTGGTACAATACAAGAGGTAAGAAAGCGTGAGTTCTATGAGAAGCCAAGTGTCAAACGTAAAAAGAAGTCTGAGGCTGCTCGTAAGCGTAAATTCTAATATCTGTCCATATTAACTAACAAAAATAAGCATGTTATGAATGAAACCGGAAAATCCTTTTGGATTTTCCGGTTTTTGTACTGTTTAAAATGAAACTTTTTAGCAAGAAGATACGTAAAGAAGGTATAATGGTCTTAAGAAAGAGGTGAATGTACGAATGCGTAAAATGATAGGGAAGCTACTCCTGTTCATTTTATTCCTATCTGCGATTTCGGTTCCTTTTGCAACAACGGATGCAGCAGCCGAAAAAGTCTATCACGTAAAATTAAACAAGGAAGTGGAAAAAGGGCTTTACGCCTATTTGAAGCGTTCCTTCAAGGAAGCCGAGGAAGCGGGGGCCGATGCAATCATTCTTGAGATCGACACACTTGGCGGTTTTACGGATGCTGCAGGTGAAATTGGGCAACTCATTGATGAAACAAAGAAGAAAACCGAAATAATTGCCTACATCAATTATCGTGCGATTTCTGCTGGTGCGCACATCGCTTTACATGCAGATAAGATCTATATGTCTCCGAATGGTAAGATTGGTGCGGCCCAAGCAGTCGACGGATCAGGAAATGCAGTTGAAAGCAAGGCGCATAGCCTTTGGGTGAAGGAAATGGAGAGCGCGGCAGAATCATCCGGCCGCGACCCGCAATATGCGTTTGCAATGGCCGATGATTCAACCGATTTACACCAATATCATGCTGGGATCGGAGAACTGCTGACTCTGACTGCAAACGAGGCGTTCGAAGTCGAATATAGTGAAGGTACTGTTTCTTCTTTCGAGGAACTTCTAAAAGAGAACGGGTTGGAAAATGCCGACATTGTTAAGACGCAAGTAACTTTTGCGGAAGGCATTGCACGATTTGTTACAAATCCGATCGTCGTTCCAATCCTATTGTCGATTGCGGGATTAGGCCTCGTCGTAGAGCTCTATTCCCCGGGTTTCGGTGTGCCGGGAACGATGGCGCTTTCGGCATTGCTGCTATTCTTTTTCGGTCATCTCATAGCGGGTCTTGCTGGGTATGAAACATTGATTCTCTTCATTATCGGCTTAGGGCTCATTGTACTTGAGTTTTTCATAGCGGGTGGGATAGCGGGCGTTCTTGGATCTGTCGCTATCGTTGTAAGTATCATTTTGGCGGGTGCCAATCCGATGTTCATGGCGTATTCTGTCCTGATCGCGATTGCAGTGGCCGTCAGCGGGATGGTGATCATTATGAAGTTTTTCGGTAGGAGACTGCACTTGCTGAACAAAATGGTGCTGATGGATTCGACTGACACGGAAAGTGGATATGTGTCGAATGTCAATAGGGTTGATCTGCTTGGCAAGAAGGCAAGCACAATCACACCACTCCGACCATCAGGCACGATTGAAATGGAAGGCGAGCGCATCGATGTCGTTTCACAAGGAAGCTACATCGATAAAGGAAAACATGTTATCATTGTGAAGGTTGAAGGATCCCGGATAGTCGTTCGGGAATTCGAAGAAAAGGGGGAAATTGAATAATGGATTTAATTGCTGGAGCTGGAGCTGGAGGTCTATTAGTGACAGGTGGAATCGTTATCCTTGCGATTATCATATTGTCAGTGTTTTTCACACTCGTACCTGTAACGCTATGGATATCTGCATTAGCAGCGGGTGTGCGTGTAAGCATTTTCACGTTGATCGGAATGCGTCTCCGCCGGGTAATTCCGAGCAGGGTCGTCAATCCGTTGATCAAGGCCCATAAAGCAGGTTTGAATGTTGCAATCAACCAGCTTGAAAGCCATTACTTGGCGGGCGGTAATGTTGACCGCGTTGTCAATGCTTTGATTGCCGCCCATCGTGCGAATATCGAGTTGTCATTCGAACGTGCCGCAGCGATTGACCTGGCGGGCCGTGACGTTCTTGAAGCGGTACAAATGTCTGTAAACCCGAAAGTCATTGAAACACCATTTATTGCAGGTGTGGCCATGAACGGTATCGAAGTGAAGGCGAAGGCGCGGATTACTGTCCGTGCTAACATCGATCGTCTTGTCGGTGGTGCAGGTGAAGAAACTGTAGTTGCACGTGTCGGGGAAGGAATTGTTTCGACAATCGGTTCTTCCGTCGACCATGCGAAAGTGTTGGAAAACCCGGATTTGATTTCCCAAACGGTTTTGGCGAAAGGTCTTGACTCCGGAACTGCTTTCGAAATCTTGTCCATCGATATCGCGGACGTTGATATCGGTAAAAATATCGGTGCAGAACTTCAAACTGAACAAGCGATGGCTGATAAGAATATAGCACAGGCGAAAGCGGAAGAACGTCGTGCGATGGCTGTAGCGAATGAACAGGAAATGAAGGCAAAAGTTCAAGAAATGCGCGCGAAAGTGGTCGGAGCGGAGGCAGAAGTTCCTCTTGCGATGGCGGAAGCACTTCGGACGGGCAATATTGGCATCATGGATTATATGAACTACAAAAATATCCAGGCTGACACGGGTATGCGCGATTCCATCAGCAAAATCGGTGTGGATCAGCAAAAACCGGACACAACGAAAGAGTGACGTTTGAGCGTATAATTCCCGGAAAGGGGATGCACAGATGGAAATACTGATTTTTGTCGTCCTCGGAATCATCAGTATGCTCTTCAGAGGGAAAAAGCCGGAAGACGCACCGAAGACACAAAAGAGACAACAGACCACGCAGACGGACTCTCCTGATCCGATGCGTAAATTGAAAGAAATGACACAGGAAATGTACAAGGAAATCCAGCGTGAATTTCAAACAGAAGTAGATGAACCGCCAAGCAGGCAGTCACCTGAGCACAAACCTGCTCCAGCCGTTTCATTGCCTTCCAAGGCAAAAGAAGCTGAAAGCAGGGTGCAGGTAAAGGAAGTTCCAGTTCACACGGATAAGAGGAATGACAGGACATCGAAGCGGGAGCCGCATCGTGGCCGATTATCGGCTCATCAGGGTACCCTCGTTTCAAAAGAACCGGTGAAGCATACTGAAATGATTCCAACAAGTGAACAAGACTTGATCAAAGGAATCATTTTCTCCGAAATTTTGGGCCCTCCCAAATCAAAACAATAATCATTGACCCCTTATCCAAATCATAGGCTTGGATAGGGGGTTTTATCTTGAAAAAATTATTTAAAATGAACTCATCTGTAACGATTGAAGAATTTGTTTCGGTCAGGATCACAGGCCCTTATTCCTTATTGAAACTGGGACCTGACTATGCTGTGATCCGAAGTGGGGACCATGTCGTAGAGGCAACGGGTGAGGATCTCATCGTTGAAACATTGTCGGAAGAAATGGCGGTATTCTCTTTTGAAACATTAACAACAGTAACCATCAAAGAATTGAAAAGTGGACCTGGCGCCTATGATTCATAAAAGATTTAACGTCGTCCTCACAGGCAAAACGGATCCGTCCAGATTCCTATCTTTCCTAGTGGGCTCCGGTGTGAAGATTTCTGGAATTATGGAATCAGGAAAGGGGATACGGTTTCGCACCGATAAAAAAGGCATTCAGGTAATAAGGAAACATAGGCGCCGTTTTAAAATGAAAGTAACAATCAGAATGGCGGATGAAGGTGCAGTGGAAAAAAGGGTATTCTCGTCTTTCCGTTTTCTTATTGCATGCATTATTCCGCTGCTCGCATCCTTGTTCCTTTGGCAAATCGACATTGAAACCGACGTGCCTGAAGTGGCGGAACGGATCGGCAACAAGTTGGAGGAAACTTCAATCACCATGTTCCGGCCGCTTCACTTGATTCCGGATGAAGGAGAAATCCGGAGGTCGCTCATGGTAGAGGATCCTTCCCTTTCCTGGGTGCGATTTAAAAGGTCAGGGAGTACATTGACGGTCATTCCGATGCTCTCCCCGAAATTGAATGACGGTGTTGAAAAAACTGGCCCGCCTTCCGATCTTGTTGCCCGTACAGGCGGAGTCATCACCGGCTTTCAATTGAGCAGGGGAGAAAGGGTTGCTCGTGTACACCAGACTGTTAAAAAAGGAGATTTGTTGGCGACAGGCATATTGGAGCAAGGGAATAAAAGGACAGTCGTCGGGGCAGAAGGTTTGGTGTATGCCGATTTTTGGATGGAATACTCTTTCAAAATACCAAAAACAGTTGATTACCAATTGCTTGGTGAAGAAAATATGATTATCCATTGGAGATCGCCGATTGTGTGGAAGGGCGGAGGGATGCCGAAGCTTCAATCATTCATCTGGACGGAAAGGGACAGGGAAGATCGTATCGATCAATTCGAGCTGACAGAAGGCATGGAGGAAGATGTCATCCTTCCATTGTTAAAATACAAGATTTTAACGGAAACCCAATCCGATCTCATAATAAAAGATGAAAACATTTTACACTTGACGTTTGGAAATGATACAGTTGAGGGGACTATATTATTTTTAATGAATGAGAATATAGCGATAAAAAGACCGTTATCCCAAGGAGACTGAAACTATTGAGCGAACAACTGATTCAACTTCATATCGAGGAGCCGAATGAGGCTGTCATGCTTCTAGGCATTTCCGATCAAAATATGAAATTGATTGAAGAGTCCATGAATATTTCCATACTCACCAGAGGAGATACCATTTCGCTAGCTGGTGAGGAACAGGATATTATTGCAGGGAAGTATCTCCTGGAGCAACTATTGAAAGTAATTCGTAAAGGCGTCAATATCAATTTACGCGATATTTCCACCGCTATCGAAATGGTGAAAAACGGGACGATTGAATATTTTGCTGAGTTATACGATGAGGAGATTGCCAGGACAGCAAAAGGAAAGGCGATTCGGGCAAAGACGATCGGGCAGCGCGAATATATACATGCCATCCGGAAGAATGACCTCGTCTTCTGCATCGGGCCAGCGGGTACCGGAAAGACGTATCTCGCAGTTGTTCTTGCCGTACAGGCGATGAAGACAGGGTCCGTAAAAAGAATCATTTTGACGCGGCCTGCTGTCGAGGCTGGTGAAAGCCTTGGATTCTTGCCCGGTGACTTGAAAGAGAAGGTGGATCCTTATTTGCGTCCTCTCTATGACGCTCTGCATGACGTGCTAGGGACGGAACATACAGAACGGCTCATAGAGCGTGGGGTGATTGAAATCGCTCCCTTGGCGTATATGAGGGGGCGTACGCTTGATGATGCGTTTGTCATCCTTGATGAGGCTCAGAATACGACGAAAGCGCAAATGAAAATGTTTTTGACTCGACTCGGATTCGGGTCCAAAATGGTGATTACAGGAGACAAGACACAAATCGATTTGCCACGGGGTGTTGACTCGGGATTGATTGCCTCCGAAGCGATTTTGAAAAAAGTACCTGAAATTCATTTCCAATACTTGGAGCAGGGCGACGTCGTTCGTCATCCGATTGTGGCGAAAATCATTGAAGCATATGAAAGTGAGCAGTCATCCTAAAATGACTGCTCTTTCATCATTTTGAAAACGGTGTAAAGATAAAGAGAGATAGGGGGAGGTTGTTTGTGTTCACACCCATCATTAAACTTTTCAAATCCTTGAAATTCAAATACTTATCACTGTTCGTAATTGTATTGGCAGCTATCGCATTATTTTCCCTTATGTATGGCAATGTAAAGCAGGAGACGTATGAGCTCCATGAATTCAAAATATCTCCGAAGACGATCCGCTCGTTAAAAACTGTTGAAGACACTGTGAAAACGGAACAGGAAAAACGAAGAATCGAATCCGAAGTGACTCCGTTTTATCAGTTTTCGGAAGATATCGCGAAGAATAGGGCTGCTATCGCGATCGAGCTATTCGATATCATCATAAAGGAAAAGCAGGAAAATGGTCCAGACACCGATGATCCAGATAAAAAAGTGAAAACTCGTACCGAGCAGATAAAGGATAGTAGAGAAAAACTTTTGAAACTGGAAGAAGAGGAACCGGCCCTTAGATTGACCGATGATGCGATTTCGAGTTTGTTGACAAGAGATGTATCAGTTCTGCGCAAGATGCAGAGCGAAATTTCTAGTATTATTGTTGAGGAATTATCGAAGCCGGTACGGAGCGGTGATCTTTCAACAGTCCGCTACGAAGTGGAAAGAAAGCTTCGTTTGTCAGAAGCGATTCCTCCAGCGGAATTACAGACGCTTATCACACTGGGAAGATCACTTGTCGTTGAAACAGAAACGATCAATAAAGAATTGACGGACAAAAGAATCGAAGAAGAAAAGAGTGCAGTTGAGCCTACTAGGATCCTACAAGGACAAGTCATTGTCCGGGAAGGGCAATTCATCGACTCGGAAATTTATAGACAATTGGAATTGACGGGTCTTTTGACGAATCAGTCCTCCACCAAGCCGATGGCAGGTCTCATGCTTTATGTGGTTTTTGTGTCAGCCATTGTATTTATGCACTTTATTACATGGAGGGAAGATAATAATAAGAAAAAGAAATCATTATTGATTATCTATTCCATCTTTTTTATCCTCGTCATCATGATGAAGTTAATCAGTTTAATTGATAAAGAGTTCGATGTGCAGGTCGCTTTCCTATTTCCGACAGCGCTCGCACCCCTCCTTGCGAAATTGTTGACGAATGAAAGGCTTGCATTCATGCTGACGATCATCACAGCTTCGACAGCTGGAATCATGCTTCAGGAAGGATTCGCTGCAATTATGCAGATGGAGATCGCTCTGTATATTTTGTTCAGCGGAATCATCAGTATCTATGTGTTAGGGAATAACGGAAGAAGGTCGAATATTTTACGGACAAGCCTCGTCGTGGCGGCTTCTAATATTCTTTTCATAGGTTTCTATTTGCTAATGACCCAGTCTACGTATGAACTTTCCGAGTTGGTATTTTACTTGATTGCCGCTTTGGCTTCGGGAATCATATCAGGGGCCTTGACAATAGGATTGATGCCCTTTTTCGAATCCGCATTTGGGCTGCTCTCGGATATGAGGCTGATAGAATTATCAAACCCGAATCATCCGCTATTGAAAAAAGTGCTCACCGAAACACCAGGTACATATCATCATAGTGTAATGGTCGCGAATTTGGCTGATGCTGCATGTGAATCTGTAGGGGCAGATGGTCTGCTTGCGAGGGTAGGCAGCTATTATCATGATATCGGGAAGACGATACGGCCTGGATTTTTTATCGAGAACCAGCATGGCTCTGTAAATCCCCATGATGAATTGCCACCGGAAAAAAGCCGTGATATCATTATTGCCCATGCAAATGATGGAGCTGACCTGCTTGCCAAGCATAAAATGCCGATTGAAATCATCAACATTGCAAGGCAGCACCATGGAACAAGCTTTTTGAAATTTTTCTTTGTAAAGGCAAAGGAAATGGGACATGATGTGGTGGAGGATGATTTCCGTTATCCAGGTCCAAAACCGCAGACGAAGGAAATTGCAATCATTTCAATTGCGGATAGTGTCGAAGCGGCAGTGCGCTCCTTGAAGGAGCCTACTCCGGAAAGAATCGCAAATTTGGTGAAGTCGATTATCACTTCTAAATTGAATGATGGGCAATTCGATGAATGCGATTTATCAATGAGAGAATTGAAAACGGTTGAAAATGTTATTTGTGAAACGTTGAACGGCATTTTCCATAGCCGGATCGAGTATCCGGACTGATCAGAAGGAAGGCGAAAGAATTGCTGGATATTTATTTTAATGACGAAACGGGGAAAGTGACCGAAGACATTACCCGACTTGTAGAAGAAGTATTGAATCATGCTGCGGGAATGGAGGGGCTTTCGGATAATCCAGAAGTGTCCGTAACGTTCATGACGGACGAAGAAATCCGGAAAATAAATGCTGAATACAGGGGAAAAGATAAGGCGACCGATGTGATTTCATTTGCACTTGAGGAGATGACGGAAGGGGAAGTCGCTATTATCCAGGGAGACGATATGCCTGTCGTCCTCGGCGACATTCTAATTTCAGTCGAGACAGCGGCAAGTCAAGCAGCGGAATACGGCCACGATGAAAGACGAGAAATTGGATTTCTGGCATTGCATGGATTCCTGCATCTCCTAGGCTATGATCATATGACTGAAGAGGATGAAATGAAGATGTTCGGGAGACAAAAGGAAATCCTGACTTCTTTCGGTCTGGAAAGGTAGATCGAAGATGCATCCTTTCTTCAAATCTTTTCAGTATGCGTTTAAGGGAATACAGCATGGCCTTCTGACTGAAAGGAACTTTAGGTTCCATGCACTTGCTATTGTCATCGTAACGACAGCAGGTGTTGTAACAGGTCTCACTGCGACTGAATGGTGCATCATTTTAATCCTCTTTGGCGGAATGACGGCCTTGGAATTGATCAATACGGCGATTGAAAGGACTGTCGATCTCATTACAAATGAGATACACCCTCTCGCAGGACAGGCGAAGGATCTTGCTTCAGGAGCCGTTTTGATTTTCGCGATTTTTTCCGCCATCATTGGTCTGATTATATTCATTCCTAAATGGTTCTACTAAAAATTATGTTGAGGTGTAAGTATGGATAAAGTGAAATTGATGGAAGAAGCAAACAAGGCACGTGAAAAAGCCTATGTGCCCTACTCGAAATTCCCCGTCGGCGCGGCACTCTTGACGGCTGACGGACAAGTCATACATGGCTGTAATATCGAGAATTCAGCTTATAGCATGACAAATTGTGCCGAAAGGACAGCTTTCTTCAAAGCTATTTCAGAAGGGATTATGGATTTTAAAGCATTGGCAGTAACAGGCGATACGGAAGGGCCGATTTCACCATGCGGTGCATGCAGACAAGTGATCGCTGAATTTTGTGATTCGGACATGCCGGTCTATTTAACGAATTTACATGGAAAAGTGAAAGAAACGACTGTTGGGGAATTGTTACCTGGAGCGTTCTCCAAGGAGGATCTTGAATATGCAGAAGGACAGCAATAATTTTAAATCCGGCTTCATATCGATCATTGGTCGACCGAATGTTGGCAAATCAACATTTTTGAACCGGGTCGTCGGCCAGAAGATCGCCATCATGAGCGATAAACCACAAACAACGAGGAACAAAGTGCAAGGCGTTGTCACGACAGACAATTCCCAATTAGTTTTTATTGATACACCCGGCATTCATAAGCCGAAGCATAAGCTAGGGGATTTCATGGTGAAGTCGGCACGCAATACGTTAAAGGAAGTCGATGTCATCATGTTCATGGTGAATGCCAATGAACCGATCGGCGGCGGGGACAGATTCATCATCGATTTATTGCAAAACACGGAAACGCCTGTCTTCCTCGTGATTAATAAAATCGATCTCGTTCACCCTGACGATCTGTTGACGACCATCACTTCGTATACGAAAGAGTATGACTTTGCGGAAATCGTGCCATTGTCTGCATTGAACGGCAACAATGTCGAGAGGTTAATGGAAACATTGACGAACTATTTGCCGGAAGGGCCGAAGTATTATCCGGACGACCAAGTGACCGATCATCCGGAGCGCTTCATCATCTCCGAATTTATTCGGGAAAAGGTTTTGCATTTGACACGGGAAGAAATCCCACATTCGGTCGCTGTCGTCATCGAGAAGATCGAAAGGGATGAAGGCCGCGGACTGGTCGATGTGGCTGCTACGATCATCGTCGATCGTGATTCCCAAAAAGGGATTGTCATCGGTAAAAAAGGCGCTCTCTTAAAAGAAATCGGAACGAAAGCAAGACATGACATCGAAATGCTTTTAGGATCAAAAGTATACTTGGAACTATGGGTGAAGGTGCAGAAAGACTGGCGCAATAAACCTGGTCAACTCCGGGAATTCGGATTCCGCGAAGACGAATATTGATTAGGAGTGGTGTCCTTGCTGAATAAATGGGAAGGAATCATCCTGAGGAGCATTCCGTACGGCGAATCGAATAAAATCGTCACTCTCTATACGCGAGAGGCGGGAAAAATGACAGCAATGGCGAGGGGGGCAAAAAAGCCCGCCAGCCGTTTAGCAGCGGTTACCCAGACATTCACGCACGGATATTATCTTCTAAGATCCGGGCGTGGGATGGGGTCGCTTGAACAAGGCGAGCCGATCGATTCGATGAGGCATATCCGTGAGGATATTGAAGCGACGGCTTACGCCAGCTACATAGTGGAGCTTATCGATCGGTTGACCGAAGACCATGGACAGGGACCGAATGTATTCGGGTTGTTGTACGAAGCATTGCATGCGATCAACGAGCAATACGACCCCGAAGCAATTGCATTATTCGTCGAGTGGAAGATGCTGCCCGTCGCAGGTGTCCACCCTGTGTTGCATCAATGTGCCAATTGTGGGGCCACTGAAGGGGAATTCGCCTTCTCGTTCCAGGAAATCGGTTTCCTTTGCCATCGCTGCTTCCAAATCGATCCGTATCTTGTCAGGATCACACCGACACAGCTGAGGCTGATTCGAACCTTTTTCACAGTGCCGATCGAGCAGGTCGGTTCTTTGAATTTGAAAAAGGCGACGAAGCAATTCATGAAAAAAATCGTTCGTACAATTTATGATGAACAAGTAGGGGTACGATTGAAATCTCGGTCATTCCTGGATCAGTTGGAACGTACCCCGGAATTATTGCCACAAAAAGAAAAACCGGAAGAAAAAGGCGAATGACCTTTTCCTCCGGTTTTTTTACAATTAAAATACGAGATGTTTTTCGATATAATCCTTAACATCCGCAATCGGCATACGGACTTGTTCCATGGAATCGCGGTGTCTTACTGTCACTTGGCGATCTTCCTCTGAATCAAAGTCGTAAGTGATACAGAAAGGAGTTCCGATTTCATCTTGTCTGCGGTAACGTCTTCCGATGGACTGAGAGTCATCATACTGTGTAGCGAAATGCTTACGCAGTTCAGCATACACTTCCTCTGCGCCTTCTGAAAGCTTTTTAGATAAAGGAAGGACTGCCGCTTTAATAGGAGCCAGGGCAGGGTGGAAACGCATCACTGTACGTTTGTCGTCTCCTTCTAGCTCTTCTTCGTCAAACGCATCACAAAGGAATGCCATAGTAACGCGATCGGCACCGACGGAAGGCTCGATGCAATAAGGGATATATTTTTCGTTCGTCACTGGATCTAAATAATGGAAATCTTCGCCTGAATGTTCCATATGGCGAGACAAATCAAAATCGGTCCGGTTCGCGATTCCCCACAGCTCTCCCCATCCGAATGGGAATTTAAATTCAATATCCACTGTTCCTTTTGAGTAATGCGAAAGCTCTTCGGCATTATGCTCGCGCAGTCGGATATTTTCGACTGTCAAACCGAGGTCCAACAGCCATTTCTCGGAGAAGTCCCTCCAATACTCATACCATTTCATATCTTCGCCAGGCTTGCAGAAGAATTCCAATTCCATCTGTTCGAATTCCCGAGTACGGAACGTGAAGTTTCCTGGTGTAATTTCATTACGGAAGCTCTTACCGATCTGAGCGATTCCGAAAGGCATCTTTTTACGCATGGACCGTTGGACATTTTTAAAGTTGACGAAAATTCCTTGCGCCGTTTCAGGACGTAAAAAGATTTCATTTGCAGATGAATCGGTAACGCCTTGTGACGTTTTGAACATCAGGTTGAACTGGCGGATGCCGGTATAATCCATAGCGCCGCAAGTCGGGCAGACAATGTTATGTTCCTTGATGAGTTCTTCCATCTTTTCAAATGGCATGCCGTCTACGACCAATTCAATTCCTTTTTCATCCAATGCATCCTCGATCAGCTTATCAGCGCGATGGCGAGTTTTACACTTTTTGCAATCGATCATCGGGTCGTTGAAGTTCCCGATATGACCGGAAGCTTCCCATACTTTCGGGTTCATAAGGATCGCAGCATCGAGCCCTTCGTTGTAAGGGGACTCCTGCACGAATTTCTGCCACCATGCACGCTTGATATTATTTTTCAGCGCGATGCCTAGAGGACCGTAATCCCAAGTGTTCGCCAAGCCACCGTATATTTCCGATCCCGGAAATACAAAGCCCCTTTGTTTCGATAAATTGACAATCTGTTCCATTGTGTACATGTAAAATCCCTCCAATTAAAATAAGCACCCATCCCCGGACATGAAGTCCGAGGACGAGTGCATAATGACCCGCGGTTCCACCTCGATTGGCAGCCAAAGCAACCCTCTTGAAGAAATATAGCTCCAGGTTGCCGTTTCATGCCAATACGGGCTTTCACTCTCCCCGTTCGCTCAAAGTGGCATTACTTATTGACCTATCTCCGCCTATTGAATTCAGTATTAGTGTAGCACGCTTCCTCAATCTCTGCAATCCATATTGCTCTTCACAGGTTAGATTGATTGTATTTTTCATTTTTATAATGAAATCCAAGCCATGTTGATATCCGTTCCGAGCGAAGCGAATCACGCAGGATGAGCTTTGCCGTATTTTTACATGATTTTCGAAAAAATTAAGGCAGTGCCTTTTAAAACGGTGCTCGCAACGCTTCGCTTATGCTCGCAAAAGCCGTTCTTCGTAACGGCTTTCGCTCTGCACTCCATTCAACAGAAATTCCTTTTACAAAATGCTGTTTTCCCTAGGATTTTTGTTATTATAACGTTGTGCACTTTCAATTTTTAGTAATATGATATAGAGTAAGGTGACAATATGCTGAAAAGAAAATTTTAACATTTATTTTCGCCTCATTGTTATCAATCATACTTATTGCTGCTTGGTTTGTTTATGCAGACGGGGAAGAGCTATTAGCTGTTTTTCCAATGGCGTTCTTTATAAGTCCGATTGCAATACCCGCTATATTACACTGTATGAACTTCCTGTGTCTTTTCTAGCTGAAAAATCAACTGAACAGTTTACAAATAATCAACGAATATTTTCGTCTTTCGTTATCCACATTTTCTTTGGTTTGGGATTTGTATTTATCGTAGGACTTCTACTCGAGTACCAAATGTTATTACAAGATTTCAATAGATTCTGTAGAAGCTATGAAATGTTTTTTATTGCATCTATAATAACTTCTGTATGCTTTTAGGTAATAGATGAAAGTTTAAGAACTTGCTTCTTAAAAAAAGATAAACTGAAACATTTCTATAAATGATTTCATAATTGAAATTGAGTTTTTTATGGAATCATAAGCATTTCAGTCTAGATTTATTGGTTTTTAACAAGTCTAAATCACTGTTTTTCCTACGTTTTCAAATGCTGTGTTTAGCTACGTGTTTTTATTATTACAATCCAATTGATTGAAGTGCAGATTGGCGACTCCAGCGAACGCCGTAACGGAGAACGGCGTTTGCGAGCAATGTTGAAGGCTGCCTTAATTTTTGCAAAGAACGCAGAAATACGGCCAATCGAACCCTGCGCTGTTCGATTGGCTGAAGCCGTGCCCGCGGAAAGCGTCCAATCGGAACGGAAATCAATGGTGTTAGCAGTACACAGAACTTTTTCAATCACCCACAAACACAATACTTAAACAAGCTGCATCCAAGCTGCCAAGACGGAAACGAAGCTGTCGGGTTAGGAATTATGGATGTAAAATGCTATACTAAGCAAGGATATATTATCGAACGATTAGGGCGGTGATTCATATGGAATTGAATAAGCGCCAGACTGAAATCCTTGAAATTGTCAAAATGGATGGTCCTATCACTGGTGAACAGATTGCTGAAAGGCTGAGTTTGGCTAGAGCAACGATAAGACCTGACCTCGCAATACTGACAATGGCAGGCTACTTGGATGCAAGGCCACGCGTCGGCTACTTCTATTCTGGCAAGAAACCGACCCAATCAGTTGCTGACGGTATGATCGGAATGAAGGTTGGTGATTTCCAATCGATTCCTGTAGTCGTCAATGAAAACGTGACAGTCTATGACGCTATTTGTCAGATGTTCTTGGATGACGTCGGAACGCTGTTTGTCGTTGATAAATCCTCCTGTCTGACAGGTGTCCTGTCACGAAAGGATCTATTGCGAACAAGCCTTGGAAACAGTGAGCTGGATAAAATCCCGGTCCATGTCATCATGACAAGGATGCCGAATATTACATATTGCAAGAAGCAGGATTCACTTATACAAGCAGCAAAAAAAATGATCGATCAACAGATCGACTCCCTTCCTGTAGTCATCGTGAAAGAAGAGGGGCTGGACGTAGTGGGGAGAATTACAAAAACGAATATTACACGTGCATTCCTTTCGTTAGCTGAAGATCATGAATTATAAGCGGTTGCCTTTCTGAGCAAAATGAAAGAGGAGTGATACAATGAGAAAGTTGACATTGTTCATCGTTTCCGATTCTGTCGGCGAGACAGCGGATTTAGTTGCCAAGGCAGCAGCGAGCCAATTTAGACAGGATCTCGAAACAGTTTCGACGAAACGGTTTTCACATGTGGAGGATGAATCCCAGCTACGTGAAATTGCATATTTGGCAAAGCGTCAAAATGCGATCATCATCTATACGCTTGTGAAAAGCTGCATGCGAAGGAAACTGAAAGAGGAATGCCAGAACAATGGATTGCAATGTATTGATCTGTTAGGCCCGATTGTCGAAGAAATCAGCACATCACTTGATGAAAAACCTTTCGAGGAACCGGGGCTTGTCCGTCAGTTGGATGATGATTATTTCAAGAAAATCGAGGCGATTGAGTTTGCCGTGAAGTATGATGACGGCAGGGATCCACGCGGAGTCCTGAAGGCGGACATCGTTCTGGTTGGTGTCTCCCGTACTTCAAAGACTCCTTTATCCCAATATCTTGCACATCGGCGATTTAAAGTAGCGAATGTGCCGCTCGTTCCAGAAGTCGATCCTCCTGAGGAATTGTATAGGATTGATCCGAAGAAATGCTTTGGTTTAGTCATTTCTCCAAGTGTCCTCAATTCAATAAGGAAAGAGAGATTGATAGCGCTCGGCTTGAAGGATAATGCAAATTATGCGAGAATCGAACGTATCAAGCAAGAGTTGGAACACTTTGAGAAGGTCGTTTCAAAAATCGGTTGTAATGTGATCGATGTTTCAAACAGAGCTGTTGAAGAGACAGCTAACTTGATTTTAAGTGAAGTAGCCAATCGCAATTCATAATATACACAAAAGAAGGACCACCCAGTAAAAAATGGTTGGTTCTTCTTTTGCGGATTGTGTACAATAGTATATTGTCAATGCAACAAAATCATATTTTAGAAAAAAATGATGTGATGAGGAAATTATTTTGTCGAATAAGAAGGATTTATGAAAACTGTCTCGAATTCAAGTATGTGAGAAGAGAATGGTGATAGGATGACTAAAATTCCAGAAGAGACTATCGAAGAGATCCGATCCAAAACGGATATCGTCGATCTGGTCGGCGAATATGTCCAATTGACGAAACGGGGCAGGAACTGGTTCGGCTTATGTCCATTCCACGGAGAGAACACTCCTTCTTTTTCCGTTTCAGAGGATAAGCAAATATTTCATTGTTTTGGTTGCGGAGCTGGCGGAAACGCCATCACCTTTGTCATGGATATTGAAAATAGTCCTTTTACAGAAGCTATCTCCAAGTTAGCCGTGCGTGCAGGTATCGAATTGGAAGTCTCTTTCAACGAGTCGTTCAAAAGCGGAAAATCAAATGAATTTCAGCATATGCTAGATGCCCATGCGCTTGCGGCCAACTTTTATAGTCATTTATTACTGAACACAGTGGAGGGTGAAAAAGCATTACATTATTTGGAGCAAAGAGGGTTTTCCCGTGAGCATATCGAAAAGTATGGTATAGGATGGTCGCTTGATGATCGGGAAGTGCTCACCCAATTGTTGATGCGCAAGAAGTTTGATATGAAGGAGATGGAGCTTGCCGGACTTTGCATTATGAAAAATGATGGAACTGGGTATTTCGATAGGTTCCGTGGACGTATTATGTTTCCGTTACATGACGATAATGGAAATGTCGTCGCTTTCTCAGGAAGGACATTATCCGAGTCGAAAGAGGAAGCCAAATACTTGAATAGCCCGGAAACACCAATTTTTGAGAAGAGCCGATTGCTCTATAATTTTCACAACGCACGTCTTAATGTCCGTAAATCGGGTAAAGTAATACTGTTCGAAGGTTTTATGGATACAATTGCCGCCGAACGGGCGGGAATTATGAATAGTGTTGCAGTTATGGGTACATCCTTGTCTGATACCCATCTGACCAAAATGAAGCGGATTGCCAATCAGCTGATCATTTGCTGTGATGGCGACAATGCAGGATGGGATGCAGCGAAACGGTTTGCAATCCTTTCCACTCAAAAAGGAATGGATGCAAAAATTGCCTTATTACCGGGAAAAATGGACCCAGATGAATATATCTCTTCATATGGCGGGGAATCATTCGCCGAAAAGGTAATCGGCAATCCACATTCGTATATGTCATTTATAATGGCTTATTATAAAAGGTCTAAAAATTTGTCTCATGAGAACGATGTGTTGCAATATATCCATGAAGTTATGGAGGAGCTTGCAGAGAAAGTCTCCCCGGTTGAACGGGATTTGATGATCAGACAACTGACGGCTGAAACGGGAGTATCTCCGAGTGCCCTCAATGAACAACTGATGAAAAAGGTCGGCAAGCTGGCTAGTCAGGAAAAGGCGATGCAACCGGAAGGACAAGCCGTACCGGTGATAGTGTCCAACAGGAAGATGTCGAGCCTCGAACGGGCTGAAAGATTACTGTTATGCCATCTGCTGAACGATGGAAATTTATTCGACAGAATTCGGGATGACCACCAGGACCTTTTTTTTCGGGAAGAATACGTTGCGATTTTCATAAAGCTAGCCGGTTTTTATGAAAAGCATACCTCACCTGATTTCCATAGATTTGCGGAGTCCTTAGAGGATCGTGAGCTGCGCAAGGTCGTCATGGAAGCGGCAATGCTTGAGAGAGATCCGGACTTTGCTGAACAGGAAATAGAAGATTGCATCCATCATCTCAATAGGCAAAGGATTGTGAGGCGCATTGAAGAGATGATGCACGAATCTAAAGAAGCGGAAAAAATGAACAATCATACCCGGGCGCTGGAGCTGGCCAGGGAAATTATACAGCTCCGGAAATCATTATCGGCAATGTAGGCCGTATTCCGGTGAATTAAGGAGGAACGGGTATTATGACTAAAGAGCAATCTGGAGAAATGGAGCACGAAATGACATTAGATGAAGCGAAAGCAGGTTTATTGGAAGCAGGAAAAAAAGCTGGAGAATTGACAATTGAAGAGGTAACGGAGAAATTATCCGTATTTGAGATGGAGCCTGAGCAGTTCGAAGAGTTCCTTGACCAGATTGAAGCCGCTGGCATTGAGATGGAGCGTAAAGATGAAGAAGAAGCGAATGCCAAGGATGAGGAACAATTCGACTTGAATGATCTGAGCGTCCCGCCAGGTGTCAAAATCAATGATCCCGTACGCATGTATTTGAAAGAAATCGGTCGTGTCGATTTGTTGACCGGAGATGAAGAAGTCAAACTAGCGATTGGCATAAAAGAAGGCGTGGAAGCGGAAGAGAAGCTCGCCGAAATGAAAAAGCCGGACCCGGCATTATTGGAGATTGTCGAGAAAGGCGAAAATGCCAAGAAGAAACTTGCGGAAGCCAACCTGCGTCTAGTTGTCAGCATCGCGAAAAGATATGTCGGACGTGGTATGCTTTTCCTTGATTTGATTCAGGAAGGGAATATGGGCCTTATTAAAGCGGTTGAGAAGTTCGACCATACGAAAGGATTCAAATTCAGTACGTATGCGACATGGTGGATCCGTCAGGCAATTACCAGAGCTATAGCGGATCAGGCGCGTACAATCCGTATCCCGGTGCATATGGTAGAGACGATCAATAAATTAATACGCGTTCAACGTCAATTGCTTCAAGACCTTGGACGTGAGCCATCGCCAGAGGAAATCGGAGAGGAAATGGACTTGACTGCTGAAAAAGTCCGTGAAATCTTGAAAATTGCACAAGAACCTGTCTCGCTTGAAACGCCGATTGGTGAAGAAGACGATTCCCACTTGGGCGATTTCATCGAAGATTCTGAAGCACAGTCACCGTCAGACCACGCTGCCTATGAATTATTAAAAGAACAATTGGAAGACGTTCTGGACACGCTGACAGACCGGGAAGAAAATGTATTACGTCTGCGTTTCGGCTTGGATGACGGCAGAACGCGGACTTTGGAAGAGGTTGGTAAAGTCTTCGGTGTTACGCGTGAACGGATTCGTCAAATAGAGGCGAAGGCACTGCGGAAGCTAAGACATCCATCCCGCAGCAAGAGATTAAAGGACTTTTTGGAGTGATTACCCGCATCGGCATACATTATGCCGATGCCTTTTCAGTTTATACAGAATAATGACTAGGGGAGAAACAGGATGAATGCTCAGCGAAAAAAAATTATTATGGCAGAAATTAATTATTGGAAACAAAATAAATTGCTGCCCGAGCATTACTGCGATTTTCTGCTAACACTATATACGCAAGGGGATCATGAACAGGAAATCAGCGCAACGGATGCTGTCCTGTCAAAAAAGGAAAAGAAGGTAAAAACACGCGCGGTCTTCATTCAATCGCTCTACATACTCTTTGCATTCGCGGTGCTCGGTATATCTCTGAAATTATGGACAATCTTTTTCGAAGGACAGACGATGCTGTTAGTCGGACTTCTAATTGTGAACTGTTTATTGTGGCTGCTGGCTGGAAGACTATTAAAACAACTATATTTTACAATTTCAGGAGCTGCGGGGTTAGTTTTAATAGTTGTCTTTATAATGCAATCCGTAATCTCTAATTGACTGGAAAAATTATTTAGGAATCATATGATACCATATGAGGGCTAAAGAACGCCCGCTAATGGAAGTTTCACGTTATCTAGCATCCTTTTACAAGAATGATTTTGAAAATGCCGATCATTTCGGTATAATCAAATTGTAAGCGTTCACAACAAGGGGGATGAAGATAATGAATTTTGACTTGACGGACGAACAGCAAATGATTAAGAAGATGATGAGGGAATTTTCCGACGAGGTCGTTGCCCCGGGAGCAATTGAGAGGGACCGGACAAAGAGGTTTCCGATCGAGATATTCAAGCAGCTTTCCGAAATGGGGATGATGGGGCTGCCATTTTCGGAAGAGTACGGAGGCGCAGGTGCCGATACGACAAGCTTTGCAATCGTTACTGAGGAGCTGAGCCGCGGATGTGCTTCAACAGGTATTACATACTCAGCGCATATTTCCTTAGGTGGTGCACCGCTGAATCTATTCGGAACCGAAGAGCAGAAACGGAAATACTTGACACCAATATGCACGGGGGAATCATTCGGCGCATTTGGGCTCACTGAACCGAATGCAGGGTCTGATGCCGGGGGGACGCAGACGACAGCGAAAGAAGAAGGCGAAGATTTTGTTATTAATGGATCGAAAGTATATATAACAAATGCTAGCCATGCAAAACATTTGGCGCTTACAGCTATCACAGGAGTCGAAAATGGCAAGAAAGAGATCAGTGCCATTATAGTTCCGACAAATGCAGAAGGGTTCACAATTATCGACAACTATGAAAAGATGGGCTTACATGCCTCCAATACAACTGAATTGGTGCTAGACAATGTCAGAGTTCCAAAAGAAAACCTGCTTGGCAAGCGTGGTGATGGTTTTAAGCAGTTTCTCGTCACGTTGGATGGTGGTAGGATTGGCATTGGAGCAATGGCGGTAGGGATTGCCCAAGCCGCTTTTGATCGAGCATTGAAGTATTCGAAAGAGCGGAAGCAGTTCGGCAAGGCGCTTTCAGAATTTCAGATTACACAGTTCAAGCTCGCCGATATGGCGATGAAAATCGAATTGGCCAGAAATATGGTATACAAGGCGGCATGGCTGAAAGATCAAGGACGCCCGTTCACGAAAGAAGCCGCCATGTGCAAGCTGTATGCTTCCGAGGTTGCCATGGAGATTGCCGATCAGGCGATTCAAATTCATGGAGGCTATGGTTATATGAAAGAATATGAAGTCGAACGCTATATGAGGGATGCGAAGTTGCTCGAAATCGGCGAGGGGACGTCGGAAGTGCAACGGATGGTCATCGCAAGACAAATTGGCTGTTAAATCAAAAGCGTAGGGCACTCGAAGCTGGATGCCATAGGAAAGTTTGTCCAAATTGTCACAAAGTCTGAAATGTATATGGATAAGTCTTTCAGTTTTCTTGCGGATACAGTACAATATTAGTTGTGCACTGTATACTTTTACAGAATAATTCCTGGTGAAGGAGGGTAATTCGATGAAAAACAATCCTGTAGTGCCTTATATCCTTATTTTTGCGCTAGGATTAGGACTTATTTTCTTCATGTCCTTGTACGGAATCGAGCAAAAGAAAGAAATCGCTGGAGCGGATGAGGAAGGTAAAACTGAAGAAACAACTGATGGAGCGGCATCAGAGGACTTTGATCCTGAGGGCTTTGCTCAAGGAAAATGTATCGGCTGTCATGGTGGTGATCTGGCTGGTGGTGGAATGGCACCATCGCTTGTTGGTCTTTCATTATCTCAAGATGAAGTTCATGACATCATTAAAAACGGTACAAGTGGCGGAATGCCTCCATTCGGTAGCCAAATCTCCGATGAGCAAATCGACCAACTGTCAGAGTATATCCTATCACTTAAATAAGAGCGGAAGCCATCGGGGCGTTAACTATACGCATCCGATGGCTTTTTCAATTCTGGCAAAGATAGTGAAATTCCCTTACAATAAGAGTAACTGAAAGGCGGGGATTTATTGAAAACTGAGAAATTATCCACACGGCTCGCATCGGTAGCAGCGTTTGTAGAGCAAGGCGCCACTCTCGCTGATATTGGAAGCGATCATGCTTATTTACCTTGTCATTTAGTGAAGGCGGGAAGAATTACGAAAGCGATTGCGGGGGAAGTGGTAAAGGGACCATTTGAATCGGCAGTGAAAAATGTCCGAAAGAAAGGTCTTGCCGAAGAAATCATAGTCCGCCTTGCGAATGGACTGGATGCCATTCATGACGATGATGGAGTTGATACAATTAGCATCGCGGGAATGGGGGGACCGTTGATTGCATCCATTTTAAACGATGGGAGAGAAAAGCTTCAAAACGTCAAACGGATCATCACGCAACCGAATATTCATGCTTCCTCAATTCGAGAGTGGGCTCTTCAAAATGACTGGAAAATTATCGACGAACAGATTTTGAAGGAAGATCATAAAATCTATGAAATCATCGTCCTAGAAAAAGGACAAGCGGATTACAATGAGTTGGAAATAATGGTTGGCCCATTTCTGTTCAAACAAAAATCAGAAGTCTTCATCGAAAAATGGAAACGAGAGTCAGATGAATGGAAACGTGTCCTGTCTTCATTGGAAAATGCAGGGGACACGAATGAAATCAATGAAAAAAAGGAACAACTACGAAAAAAAATTGAGTTGATCGGAGGAGTTTTGACGCATTGAAAAGAGTGAATGGGCACGAAATACTAACGCTTTTTGAACAGTGGTCGCCAAAAAGATTCGCAGAAAATTGGGATCCAATCGGATTGCATATCGGTCAGTTGAATCGCCCAGTCGAAAAGGTCCTCATCACATTGGATGTTAACGAAGCAGTGGTAGATGAAGCGATTGAAAAAGGAGCCAATTTAATCATTGCGCATCATCCTCCCATTTTCAGCCCTTTGAAACATATTTGGACGGATACGCCGCAAGGAAGGCTCATTGAAAAATGCATCAAACATGACATCTCCGTCTATGCGGCACACACCAATCTGGATGTCGCTCCTGGCGGGGTAAATGATCTGCTTGCCTCCCGGCTGGGTCTGGCGGACATTGAAGTGATGGAACCGACAATTTCTGATCCTCTTTATAAATTGGCGGTCTTTTGTCCGGTCGAACAGGCTGACGAGTTACGGAGAGTATTAGCCCGCTCAGGCGCAGGGGCTATCGGGGATTATGCGGGATGCAGCTTCACATCCACAGGAACCGGACGCTTCACACCATCCGCAGGTGCCGATCCGTTTATAGGAGAAGTCGGGAAATTGGAAGAGGTTACAGAAGAGCGCATTGAAGTTGTGCTGCCTGGCCCGCTTCGGTCAAAAGTTCTGAAGGCAATGTTGGCGGCACATCCATATGAAGAGCCTGCATACGATTTTTTTATTCTTGACCAAAGGACGGAGGAGTTCGGTCTCGGCAGGGTCGGAAAATTGCCTGAAGCAATGGAACTTAAAGAGTTTGCCCAATTTGTCAAAAAAGTTCTAGACGTCCCGGCTGTTAGGATTGTCGGCGACGCATCAAAGTCGGTCCGTAAGGTTGCAGTGCTCGGAGGCAGCGGCAGTAAGTATATACGAGCTGCAAAAAGAAAAGGGGCAGATGTATTCGTCACGGGAGATATGGACTTCCACAGTGCCCAAGACGCGGAACTGATGGACCTTGCCATTGTAGATCCGGGTCATCATGTAGAAAAAGTGATGATCGAAGGGGTGGCCAGGTATATGGAACAGGCATGCTTGAAAAAAGGGTATGATGTTTCATTTATCGAATCCCAAATTGATACCGAGCCGTTCCGTTTTGTATAATAAAAGAAAAAAGGGCTGTTCCGTGTCGGTGACCGACGGTGGAACAGCCCTTTCACTTATTCTGATATTGCATAAGGTTCAATGCGTTTAACAGGTTCCGGATTCTTGATTTTCGGCAAAATCCGTTCCAGTTTGAATTTGCGTTCCGGTATATGTGTAGCAGGATCTTCCGGATCGAAGCTTTCCAAGAAACCGATCACTTCGCGGACAATCAATGTCGGCGTTGATGCGCCAGCAGTGACAGCGACCGTCTCGACGCCTTTCAGCCAATCGATATTGATCTCAGAAACATCCGAAATCCTGTAGGAAGGCGTATTCGCGATTTCAACCGATACTTGTGTAAGGCGGTTCGAGTTATTGCTTTTCGGGTCTCCCACGACAATCAATAAATCTGCTTCTCCTGCTTGTTCCGCGACTGCTTCCTGTCTCACTTGAGTAGCAAGACAAATTTCCTTGTGCACTTCAATATGAGGGAATTTCTCTTTCAGTGCATCCATAATGTGTGCAACGTCCCACTGGCTCATCGTTGTCTGATTCGTAACAAGAAGCTTTTCATTATCGAGATTAAGACCATCAACGTCATCAAGCGTCTCAATCAAATGAACCGCATGCGGCGCTACACCGATCGCCCCTTCAGGCTCGGGATGATACTTTTTCCCGATATAGATGATATCATAGCCTTCGGCAGTTTTTTCTTCAATCAGGTCGTGAGTGACAGTTACATCCGGGCAAGTCGCATCGATGGAGACAAGGCCTTTCCGGCGGGCCAATTCCCTTACTTCAGGTGATACACCGTGGGCTGTAAAAATCACAGTGCCGGTTTCCACCTTCTCCAGGATCTCCAACCGGTTTTCCCCATCCAATGTGATGATGCCGTCTTCCTCAAAAGCATCCGTGACATGTTTATTATGAACAATCATGCCTAATATATATATAGGTCTCGGCAATGTTTTGTCGAGCGCTGCATTTCTTGCTATGACCATTGCATCGACAACCCCGTAACAATAGCCGCGCGGGGAAATCTTTTGAACTTTCATTCACTCCACACTCCTCTAAAGGGATCTGTATCCATTATAGCGGAGTCAGACGCTCGTTTCAAAATTATAATTTGGGCGGCTGAAAAATCCGAGGATTGGAGACACCGGCTTGGGCACTTGCTGCGGCAGCGGATGCTGCTCCAGCAGCGTTGCTTGCCGCTCCTCCCGCGGAAGGAAGAGACTGGAAGCCTTTATATAATCTCCACATCGCGGGCAGGTTTTGGAACATCGGTGCAATTTGCTGGACGAGCGGTGCATATTGTTGGGCGGTATTTAAAAACCGGTTAGCTGTTTGCATGTACATTTCCATTTTGGATGTATTTTGGAATTGTCCCGGCATGGAAGGACCGAACTGATTTCCCATCGGAGACCCCTGAAAAGGCTGTCTCGGCGCTTGGGAAAAGTTTGGCTGCTGCTGTGGGCCGCGGAATGGCTGCCTCATTGCAAACGGCGAGTTTTGCGTGCGCGCGAATGGATAGAAGGATTCGTACCTCATGGATAACCCCTTTCATTTGGTCATTGTGAACTTTCACAATCTATAGTATGCGAAAATAACATACTGCGGAACGGAATCATGCTACAATAGGAATACGTTAGGAGGCATATGAATGTCTAAATTCACTGATTATCAATTCAAACCTTTCCTTAGGGAGGCAATCGCCCGACTAGGGTTTGAACAGCCAACACCAATACAGAAAGAAATGATCCCATTAATCCTTAAAGGATCCAATGCAATCGGACAAGCACATACAGGAACAGGCAAGTCGCACAGCTTCCTTATTCCAATTCTTGAGCGTCTGGATGAAGGGAAGGAAGAGTTGCAAGCGGTTATAACCGCACCAACGAGAGAACTCGCCTTGCAGCTATATGATGAATTGAATAAAATGACCGAAAATACAGCAATCCGAAGTTCATTATTAATTGGGGGAACGGATAAGCAACGCTCCATCGACAAGCTGAAATCGAATCCCCACATCATTGTCGGAACACCTGGAAGGATCCGTGATCTTTCTGAAGAGGGAGCTTTAGCAATCCATACTGCTTCCATTTTGGTTATCGACGAAGCTGATTTGGCTTTTGACATGGGGTTCATAGAGGATATCGATAAATTCGCATCCAAAATGCCGACAAACTTGGAAATGTACGTCTTTTCAGCAACGATTCCGGAAAAACTCAAGCCTTTCTTGGCCAAATACATGGATAGTCCAGTCCATGTGCAAATCGGCAATAAAAAGCCATTGACGGAAGGCATGAAATATTCACTTGTTCCCGTCCGCAGCATGGATCGCAAGAAAAAATTATTGCAAGTTTTGAATGCAATTAATCCATATTTGGCGATCGTCTTTACGAACACGAAGCAAAATGCGGATGAAGTCGCTGGTTACCTGGGCGAGCATGGCATTAAAGCGGGCCGGATCCACGGAGATCTTTCACCACGTGAACGTACCCGGATGATGAAGCAGATCAGGGATCTCGAGTATCAATATATCGTTGCGACGGATCTTGCCGCACGCGGAATTGATATACCTGGAGTAAGTCATGTCGTCAACTACGAATTACCGGACGACTTGGAGTTCTTCATCCACCGGGTGGGGAGAACCGCCCGTGCAGGCCTTGAAGGGATCGCCATTACGATGTATGAACCTTCAGAGGATGACAAAATTGTACAAATTGAAAAGATGGGCATTCCATTCATTCATGAAGATGTGAAAAAAGGCGAGTGGGTTGAAGTCAAGGAGCGTCATGCTAGGAAGAAGCGCGTCAAAGAGGTGGATGAACTTGATCGTAAAGCAGCTTCATATGTACGTAAACCGTCAAAGGTCAAGCCTGGATATAAAAAGAAAATGGCCAAGGATATAGAAAAATTCAAGAAAAGGGAAAGGAGATTGAAACGAAAAAATGACAAATGATCAACCATTGCTACTTGGTTCGCATGTCTCGATGAGCGGCAAAAAGATGCTGCTAGGTTCAAGTGAAGAGGCGTTAGGGTACGGCGCAACGACTTTCATGATTTATACGGGTGCTCCGCAGAACACGCGTAGAAAGCCGATTGAGGAACTGAATATTGAAGAGGGCCTATTGCATATGAAAGAGAATGGCTTAACCAATATAGTCGTACATGCACCATACATTATCAATATCGGGAATACGACGAAGCCTGAGACGTTCCGATTGGGTGTCGATTTTTTACAGTCGGAGATCCAAAGAACGGCGGCACTTGGGGCAGATCAGATCGTCTTGCATCCAGGGGCTCACGTAGGCGCCGGTGCGGATCAAGGCATCGCTAAAATCATTGAAGGTTTGAATGAGGTCTTGGCTGAAGATTCGACTGTCCGCATTGCACTTGAAACGATGGCAGGAAAGGGCAGTGAATGTGGCAGGAACTTCGATGAAATTGCAAAAATCATAGACGGCGTCCAGAACAATGAGCGCCTGTCCGTCTGTTTCGACACTTGTCACGTCCACGATGCGGGCTATGATATCGTCAATGACTTCGATGGCGTGTTGGATGAATTCGATAAGATCGTCGGGAAGGACAGGATATCAGTCATCCATGTCAATGACAGTAAAAACGAACGTGGGGCGATGAAAGATCGTCATGAGAATATTGGACATGGTCATATCGGTTTTGATGCTCTCAGCTATATCGTGCATCATCCAGAATTCATGGCGATTCCAAAAA
>NZ_LQYA01000245.1:85256-90236 GCF_001531445.1 Sporosarcina koreensis | reverse complement strand
AAAGACAACTTCTATTAGTATGAAAAAATCCCGCCAATTGGACATTCCATTGGCGGGAAACTTTTTAGATCAGATCATATCCAAGTACTGACGAAACAATTCCTCTCCTTTTTTATCTCCGACAGCGTACTTCACTTTCGCGATGAAGCTTTCCGGAATGCCGGTAAAAAGCCAATGGAATGAAATTTCATCAAGCAATGGTCGCAGCGCTCTAATTTCGGCGATTGATAAATTGATGCCGTACGAATCGGCCAGCGATTTTGCCTCTTCGTCACTTTTCCTCTTTATTTCATTCAACATTTGCATATAATCCATTTTACACCATTCCTTCTTAATTAGTTGTGTCCGACCGGCTCTTCCTATATACTTCTACTAGTAATCGTAATCGTTCCTGTTTATCTCGATTCAGCAGACGACCCTATCTCTATACATGGCGAGATGAATGCGATTTTGTTCCCTATTTAGCGGGGCAAACTCCTGCTGAATCAAGATAAGCCTCCAACGCAATTACGCCGAGGCGTAATTGATATTTTTTCAACAGAAAGGGATTTTACTATATGACAACTACGATAATTGAATGTACTGATGTCAATTTTCGATATGAGAACTCCACCGTTCTCGAAGACATTTCTTTGAAAGTGAAAGAGGGGGAGTTCTGGGCACTTATCGGTCCGAATGGCTCCGGAAAATCCACGTTGATCAATATCATTTTAGGATTATTGAAAGCTGATCAAGGCACAGTAAAGCTATTCGGCCAAAATGTGGATTCCTTCAAGCAACGTGAACGAATCGGGTATGTCTCGCAAAAATCGAATTCGTTCAATTCGGGTTTTCCCGCCACAGTTCTTGAAGTCGTGAAAAGTGGTCTCACTCGCAAGGTCGGATTATTTAAAAGCTTTTCGAAACACGATGAACAAAAAGCATTGGATGCATTGCGGATCGTGAAAATGGAAGATTTCGCTTCTCATAATATCGGTGAACTATCCGGCGGCCAGCAACAGCGCGTTTTCATCGCGCGGGCATTGGTAGGTGAGCCGGATTTATTGATCATGGATGAACCGACAGTTGGAATCGATCAGAAAAATGTTGCATCGTTCTATTCTATGCTCAATGAATTGAACCGTGAACATGGCATCGCAATTCTGCTCGTTACACATGAAATTGACCTGGTCACTGAATTGGCATCACATGTCGCTTGCTTAAACCGATCGATACACTTCCATGGGATACAAGCAGACTACAAGAAGATGAATGATGCAGATATATCATTATGGTACGGTCACCCTGTGCGGCGCGTGCATCAAGAACAGAAAGGGGTATGACCGTGATCAACGCTTTATTCACATATGAATTTCTTCAAAATGCATTTTTATCCGGATTGATTATCGGCGTCATCGCCCCGTTGCTTGGGCTGTTCATTGTTGTAAGAAGGTTGGCGCTTATCGCTGACGCATTAAGCCACGTGGCGTTAGCTGGAATCGCAGGAAGCCTCTTTTTGAGTCAGTCAGTGCTGATGTTTTCCGCGCTTAATCCGGTGTATTTGGGGATGGCGAGTGCCGTAGGGGGTTCGTTATTGATTGAAAGGCTGAGAGGCGCCTATAAAAATTTTGAGGAGCTGGCGATTCCGATCATCCTTTCTACGGGTATCGGGTTTGGTGCGATTTTCATTTCCTTGGCAAAAGGGTTCGGTTCCGATCTTGTCGGCTATTTATTCGGCTCGGTATCTGCCGTAAGTAGACAGGATTTATGGATCATCGTCGTCATCGCGATAGTCGTTATAGCGTTTATTCGTTTTTTCTATAAAGAAATGTTCGCATTGTCATTTGACAAGGAATATGCGAAAGTGTCGGGTATCAACGGAAAAATCATTCAGATGTTTTTCATGATCATCGTCGCACTAGTTATCGGTGCATCGATGCGGATCGTCGGAATCTTGCTTGTTTCTTCGCTGATGACAATACCGGTTGCTGCGGCGATACAGCTTGCCAAAAGCTTCAAGGGCGCGCTTGTTTACTCCATCGTCATCGGTGAGCTCTCTGTTATCATTGGACTGTTTTCAGCGTTTCATCTCGACATTGCTCCAGGAGGGACGATTGTTATTACGTCTATCATCATTTTATTGCTTGTGTTAAGTTGGAATAAGATGAAAGGCAAAAAACCTACTCGGAAAAGAAAGGGAGAATTTGCATGACACTTGATGAGGCATGGCGCATTTTGCAGGAGCGTCAATTCAAGCGGACGAAGAATCGTGAGACGATTTTGGCGTTCTTTTCCGAAAATGATCGCTATTTGACTGCGATGGAAGTTCGGAATTTCATGGCTTTGGATAACCCTGGCATTAGCTTTGATACAATTTATCGTAATTTGACGACTTTTTCAGAGCTTGGTATTTTGGAAGAGACGGAGTTGTATGGGGAGAGGCATTTCAGGATGCAGTGCGATCATGGCGTCCATCATCATCATTTCATTTGCACGGCATGCGGCAAGACACGAAATATTGCACATTGCCCAATGGAGTCGATCTCGGTCAATCTCCAGGGCTATGAAGTAGAAGGGCATAAATTTGAGATCTACGGGAAATGTCCCGTTTGTGTGGAACAGTAAAAAGGAGTAGGGGATTCAACCCTACTCCTTTTTATATTTAATTCACTTTTTCTTCAATTGGAAACAGCTTTTTGATCCATTGGTCGGCTTCTTGCCAATTCGTCACCCGTATAACGCCTTCCGGGATCGGATTGCGGTTATATGGAGTGTCGAAAAGGAGTACAGGAATTTGCAATTCTTCATGTATGTCGACCGCGTTATCATGCTTATCTTCGAAGAATGCATCGACAATGAACTTTTTTGCAGTCTCAATTTTATGATGGCTGCCGATCAGCTCGATATGGTCATATGGGATTTCTTCCCGTTCGAACCAATCAAGTGTGCAATCCGCCACGTTCTTCCCACGTGCTGAAATATAATAGAGCTCGTAATGCTCCCGCCATTCGGAAAGGATCATTTTCGCATATTCCTGTGCAGGTGATGTTTCGTATATCGTCGTTTCCGCTTGACGGTACCATTCGTAAAACTCTTTCTCGTCGACCGGGAAAGCTTTCGTCAGATCGTATTCTTTTATATCATCTAAAATCAAGTTGCATCCAAATTGCGCATTGATATGTGGAAGAAGGGAAGTTGGGCATGTAACCGTTCCATCAATATCTATGCCGAAACGGACTTTCCTCATTCAGTAGCCCCGCTTTGAAGAAGAAGTTCTTCCTGGCGTTTCTTTTCGAAGTACTCTTCAGCAAGCTTGTCGATTTCCATTTTCAGCTCTTCCACCATTGTTTCCTCAGGAACTTTACGGACAGTTTTCCCTTTCATGAAGAGCAAGCCTTCTCCGCGAGCACCTGCAATTCCGATATCCGCTTCACGCGCTTCTCCCGGACCGTTCACCGCGCAACCCAATACAGCGACTTTCAATGGCGCTTTAATCGTGGAAATGTATTCTTCTACTTCATTCGCAATCGAAATTAAGTCAATCTCAATGCGTCCGCAAGTTGGACAAGAGATAAGCGTAGCAGCATTTGAAGATAGACCGAACACCTTTAAAAGCTCACGGGCTACTTTTACCTCCTGTACAGGATCTGCGCTCAATGAAACACGCAGCGTATTCCCGATACCGGCTGAAAGCAATGTACCAAGCCCCGCCGCACTTTTGATGGAACCCGCGAATAATGTTCCGGATTCTGTAATTCCGAGATGCAATGGATAATCGAACGCGGCAGCTGCCTTCGTATATGCTTCGACTGCCAAGTTAACATCCGATGCTTTCAATGAAACGATAATATCGTGGAAATCGAGATCTTCCAAAATTTTAATATGATGCAAAGCACTTTCAACCATGCCATCTGCAGTCGGATATCCGTATTTTTTCAGGATATGCTTTTCAAGTGATCCGGCATTTACACCGATTCGAATCGGAATCCCTTTTTCTTTTGCCGCTTTAACGACCGCTTCCACTTTTTCCTGACGGCCGATATTGCCCGGATTGATCCGGATTTTATCTGCACCTTGCTCGATTGCAATCAGCGCAAGCTTATAGTCAAAGTGGATATCGACGACAAGCGGGATATTGATGCGTTCTTTTATGGCCCCAATGGAGTATGCCGCCCTTTCGTCAGGGCATGCAACGCGGACGATTTGGCAACCCGCTTCTTCAAGACGTAAAATCTCTTCCACCGTTGCATCTACGTCATGTGTTTTAGTTGTTGTCATACTTTGGATGAATAGCTCGTCGCTGCCGCCGATCGTCAAATTGCCGACGCGTACAGGACGTGTTTTGGATCTGTGTATTATTTCACTCATGGATTTATTCTCTCCTTAAAACTCATAACTAATTTCTATTTTAGCAATCATTCAGATGAAAAGACAAGGGACACCGCTTAAAAACATATTCATTTGCAAATGTCCTGACCCGATTTCGAAAGCGGAAGCTGTACGGAAAGACCACTTATCAGCTCTTGGTTTCGAAGATGGGGATTAAGGGAATAAAAAACTGATAATCTTTCCACAAAAGTCGTATCGGGATCCGGGTACATGGAAAAAAGGGATTCGATCGTGTCGCCTTGGATTGTCGTGACATGTATGGTTTGCATTGTGGTTGTCTCGGTACAAGGCTGTTCATTTCCGAAAAATGACGCTAGAGGGATTGTCCCATCCCCCAAGTCGATCCGGATGATGTGAAAGGTAAGAAAAAGAATTACGGCTACGAATAAAGTACGCATGAACATTCCCCCTTCCCACACAATATGCAGGAATTTGGAAAGTATTCATTTGGCTGATTTAGGATAATACTTGAGAGCAAAGATCAAGTAACCGATATGGAGTAAGGACGAAAAAACGATTCCGGAAGTTTCCAAGAACTGAAACAAATCGAGAAGGATTGTCAGCAATAAAGGAACAGTGATGGCGATGGCACTCGTTCGCCAAAGAAAACGG
>NZ_LQYA01000245.1:72471-85152 GCF_001531445.1 Sporosarcina koreensis | reverse complement strand
TTTCATAATTTTGCCGATCCATATGCCGATTGCCGCAAAGACGCTGATCCTGACAAATACGTAAAATGTCGCAATGACGAATTGGAAAATGAAGGCCATCGGATAAATGAGCCCGCCGATCGTTTCGCTATACTCTGTCAGCTCAGGTGATGCCTCGAATAATTCTGCATCACCGAGCGAAAAACGTGTGAATGATATTAAGGTCATCAATAGGATGAATAAGAAAGCATAGCGGATAACACGCCCGATCGGTAGCAGGCGAAATGCCGCTAGTTTTTTCGGTTCATGAAAAGCTGCCAGGAATAATTGATAGAACTTCAATACGGGACCTCCTTTACTTATTGATAGTCTATCATGACTCCTGCAGGTAAGCGCGAATACCAAATTCGACAGAATGATGACTATTTCCGGATGGATTGTTAAGGGAATGTAAAGATTTGCCCGCTTCTATTTACATTTCATTAATAAAGTCAACATAATAAGGATGCTAATACATAAAGCGTGATGGAGGTAGACGATGTAATGGAAGTGAATTGGCAGGAAGTAATCTTTCAATTTATAGGGGGTCTCGGGATCTTCCTATTCGCCATAAAGTATATGGGTGACGGACTTCAAAAAGCCGCGGGGGATAGACTGCGTAGCATATTGGATCGATTTACGACAAATCCGTTCATGGGTGTCCTAGTCGGAATCATTGTGACTGTGCTCATTCAGTCGAGCTCCGGTACGACTGTTATTACGGTCGGATTGGTCAGTGCGGGCTTCATGACCCTCCGTCAGGCAATCGGTGTCATTATGGGTGCAAATATAGGTACGACAATTACAGCATTCATTATAGGACTCGATGTTGGCGCATATGCATTGCCGATCATGGCACTTGGTGCATTTCTCATCTTCTTCTTCAAAAAGAACAGTGTCAAGAATGTGGGAGAGGTCGTTTTCGGCTTCGGCGGCCTGTTCCTAGGGTTGGAATTGATGAGTGCCGGTATGAAGCCGCTAAGGTCGCTGGAGGCTTTTTCAGATTTTACAGTTTCGATGGCTGACCATCCAATACTTGGAGTTGTGGCAGGAACCGTTTTTACACTTATTGTCCAGAGCTCTAGTGCAACTGTCGGGATATTGCAAGGATTGTACGCGGAAAACCTTGTTCCACTTCAAGCGGCTTTGCCGATCCTTTTCGGGGATAATATCGGAACGACGATTACAGCCGTTTTAGCATCAATCGGTGCATCCGTGGCAGCGAGAAGAGCTGCAGCGACACATGTCCTCTTCAACGTTGTAGGTTCAGTCGTTTTCTTGATTCTCCTATATCCGTTCACTCTTTACGTAGAATGGATTTCCGGATTGTTGAATTTGGAAAGTAAAATGCAGATTGCATTTGCTCATGGTACTTTCAACGTGTTGAATACGGTCATACAATTTCCTTTGATCGGCGCATGGGCATTACTCGTAACGAAACTCATTCCTGGCAAGGATGTCACGATTGAATATAGACCGAAGCATTTGGATCCGAATTTCATTAACCAATCACCATCCGTCGCAATTGGACAAGCGAAGGAAGAGATTATCCGGATGGGTGATTTCGCAGTCCAAGGAATGGAAGAAACGTATGAGTATTTAAAGACGAGCAATAAGAGACATGCTGAAACGGCTTATCAGATTGAAGATGCCATCAATAATCTGGACCGTAAAATCACCGATTATCTCGTGGATATTTCCGCAGTCAATATTTCACCGGTTGAATCCGCAAGACACGTCATGCTAATGGATACGGTTCGAGACATCGAACGGATCGGGGATCATTTCGAAAATATTATCGAATTGATCGATTTCCGGGAAGTGAACCGGGTGAAATTGACAGAGGAAGCGATGGGTGATCTGACAGAAATGTTCACACTGACAATTGCCACTGTCGATAAGTCGATACGATCACTTGACTTGAACGACATTGAATTGGCAAGAGAAGTTGCCGAGCAAGAAGCTTTGATTGATAAGATGGAGCGCAAATTCCGGAAAAATCATATTGTCCGTCTGAATGAGGGACATTGCTCTGCACAGTCGGGAATGGTATTTGTCGATATAGTTTCCAATCTTGAACGAATCGGCGATCATGCTGTAAATATTGCCGAAGCTATTTTAGGAAAACGGGTGTAATGGAGGGAAGGGAATGGAGATAGTAGGCTGGATTGTGGCTATTGTCATGTTCATCGTCGCTTTCATCGGATTGTTCTATCCAATCATCCCTTCCGTATTTTTTATCGTAGGTGGCTTTCTGTTATATGGTTTGATTGCTTCGTTCGAAGAGATGAGTTGGTTGTTTTGGGTGATCCAAACGTTATTCGTCGTATTGCTGTTCGGTGCGGATACGCTTGCGAATATTGTTGGCGTCAAGAAATTCGGAGGTTCGAAAGCTGGTATGTGGGGAAGTACAATCGGCCTGCTCATTGGTCCATTCATCATCCCGGTAGCGGGAATCCTTATCGGACCTTTCCTAGGTGCATTTCTGTCAGAACTAATTGTGTCACGAACTGGAGTGAAACAGTCCGTGAAGACCGGTGTTGGATCCATCGTTGGCTTTTTCACTTCGATAGCTGCCAAAGGTGCAGTCATGATCCTGATGATCGGGGTTTTCATACTCTATGTCACATCCAGCTTCGGGTGACAACCGCTCGGGTCATAAGTCAGCTCCGCTGTACGGCAAAAAACGCCGTTTCGCGGATCTGCCTTATGCCTGTCGCAGTTAAACGTCACCCTCCGCTTTTGCCGATAGTTCATTTCAATTGAATGGCCTCCCTAATTTTGATAATGTTTATAGTGTAGGATAAATTATGAATTAATCGAGGAGGAATGGACAAAATGGCTTACAAATTACCAGAACTACCATACGCATATGATGCATTGGAGCCACACATCGACAAAGAAACGATGAACATCCACCACACGAAACATCACAATACGTATGTGACAAACGTGAATAATGCATTGGAAGGCCACGATGACCTAGCTGCAAAGTCTGTTGAAGAGCTAATTTCCAATCTGGATGCTGTTCCTGAAAACATTCGCACAGCCGTCCGCAATAATGGCGGCGGTCATGCAAACCACACATTCTTCTGGAATATCCTTTCACCAAACGGTGGCGGAAATCCAACTGGAGAACTTGCAGAAGCTATCAACAAGAAATTTGGAAGCTTTGATGCATTCAAAGAAGAGTTTGCGAAAGCGGCGGCAACTCGGTTCGGTTCAGGATGGGCTTGGCTCGTCTCGAATAACGGTGAGCTTGAAATCATGTCGACTCCTAACCAAGATTCTCCATTGATGGAAGGCAAGACTCCGATTCTTGGACTTGACGTTTGGGAGCATGCATACTACTTAAACTACCAAAACAGACGCCCTGATTACGTTTCAGCATTCTGGAACGTCATCAACTGGGACGAAGTTGCTAAAAATTACGGCAAATAATCCATTTTTCATGCAACCAAGCATATATCCTGTTCGTCAGGATATATGCTTTTTATGTTTAGAATGCTATAATTCAATTTGGACTAATTACGTAAGGGGAATACATATGAAAAAGCCGATGCGCAAAGTGGATCAAGCGAAAATCCGTCAACGGAAACATATCGCCTTCAGGATGAACCTATTATTCTTTTCAATTTTCATCCTGTTTTCCTTGCTTATTTTCCGGCTTGGGTACTTACAGATCGTCAAAGGCGAAGAGTATACGAGAGAATTGGAGAAGAAAGAGGAAATTGCAGTCAACACAAGCGTGCCTCGAGGTAGAATTTATGACCGGACGGGGAAGGTGCTTGTCGACAATAAACCTATGAATGCCATAACGTATACAAAAACAACTTCCACAACCTCACAGGAAATGTTGGAAATTGCGGAAGACCTATCCGAATTGATTCACCAAGATACGAAAAGGGTGACTATCGGAGATAAGCGTGATTTCTGGATATTATTGAATCCCGATGAAGCAGAAGCAAAAGTTAGCAAAAAGGAATTGGAGAAAATTAACGAGAGCGGCACTTTATCCAAACAGGAAATCCAACGGGAAGTTACGCGCTTGACACGCGAAAGAATTACTGAGGAAGAATTGAATTCCTTTACGGATCACGAGCTTGAAGTGCTGGCCATCTATCGGGAAATGATGTCAGGCTATGCTTACTCCCCTCAGATCATTAAAAGTGGGAATGTCACCGAAGAGGAGTTCGCAGCCGTGTCTGAACGGTTGAGTGACTTTGAAGGGGTTAATACGACAACTGACTGGGAGCGTGTGAAATTCTCGGACAGTACGATTCTTGGAACGATGACAAGTCCGATTGAAGGGATTCCACGAACCCACCTCGATTATTATTTGGCAAGGGATTATTCACGGAATGATCGGATTGGACGAAGTTATTTCGAACAATATTATGAAGAACTGTTAAGAGGGCAAAAAACGATCGTGAAAAATGTGAAGGATCGGACTGGCCGCGTCATTGAGACGAAAACGGTCAGAGAAGGAGAACCAGGAAGAGATCTTGTACTATCGATGGATAGTGAATTACAGGAGTCTATGGAGGAACTGGTTTCGGAAAAATTACTTGAAATGAAAAAAGATCCACGATCCGGATTGCTTGATAGGGCGTTCCTTGTCATGATGGATCCTAATAACGGTGAATTGCTTTCCATGGTCGGTAAACGAATAGTGAAAGATGAGGATTCAGGTAAATGGGAAGTTCGTGATTATGCGTATGGCACGTTCACATCCGCTTATGAAGCCGGTTCCACTGTCAAGGTGGCAACAGTTTTGGCGGGCTATAGCGAAGGCGTCCTGTCGGTCGGTGAAGTAAAAATCGACGAACCGATGAATATAGCTGGTTTACCTAAGAGATCCCTTTTCAACCAGCACGGACGGGTTGCCGTCGATGATATAACAGCGCTAGGCAGGTCTTCTAACGTGTATATGTTCAAAATCGCCATTTCGTTAGGAAATGGAGTTTACAGACCTTTTAAGGCCCTTCCGATTGACATCGCTGGTTTCGACAGGCTGCGTAACGCGTATGCTTCCTTCGGCTTAGGGGTGGAAACGGGGATCGATTTGCCTGGTGAATATCCAGGTTTTACAGGAACTGACACTCGATCCGGTAAATTGCTTGACTTTGCTATTGGTCAGTTTGATACGTATACACCGCTGCAGCTTGCGCAATATGTATCGACTGTAGCGAATGGTGGATATAGGGTAGCGCCGAAAGTGCTGAAGGAAATCAGGGAGCCGTCCAAAGACGGAGAAACACTTGGAGCCCTGCTTGAGGAAACAGAAGTGAAAGTCCTCAATCGTATCAACAACACGGAAAGAGAGATTGAACAAGTTAAAAAAGGAATGCATTATACGTATTATGGAGCCCATGGAACAGCGCCGAAAAGCCTGCTCGCTGGAGCTTCCTATACAGCCGCCGGGAAGACCGGTACTGCTCAATCCTTCTATTACGGGGATGACAGAAGTAAATATGGAATGGCTACCGTCAACTTGACGCATGTCGGTTTTGCACCTGCCGAAAATCCGGAAGTAGCCTACGCTGTTGTCATTCCGAATGCTTCGACCGATCGAGGCAATTACCGCGCCCAAAGTGCGGCGATGAATGAGATTGTAAGAACCTCGCTGGACACTTATTTTGAATTGAAAGAAGAACGTGCAAAAATCAATGCCGAGGAAACGACAGACCAAAAAATAGATCGCCGGTTCGAAAAAGAGAAAGAATCGGAGGAGAAATGAAAAAAGCTGCCGCGACGCTAAAATCGTCGGGGCAGCTTTTTCCTATCTATTTTTCGTATTCGTTATGATGCCTGCGATTGTGCCGAGGTCCATAGTCGTATCGACCTCGTGCACGCCGATTTGAATGCGGCCTGCTAATTCGTTGTCAATCAAGTATTGTTCCAATTCTTTCGCGCTGTCGATGATCCCTGAGCGCTCGAGCTTTTCAGCTACAGTCGTCGATGTTGAACCGGCTTCGATCGTCAATATTATTTTTGTGACCGGCTTTGACGCCGATTCACTATTCGTTTCGGTTTCCGTTTTACTTTCACGGATACTAGGATTTTTACCGTCGTTTTTTTCGGTTTTGGAAGAAGAAAGCGTTTGTGCGACAGCCAAATCTTTTTTCACGCTATCCAATTCTGTTTGCAGCTCGTCCAATTGGACTTTATATTGCTCGGCATGAGACGGGTTGGAGTCGTTATTCGTGAAATATAGGATACCGCCTGCAAGGATGCAGCCGATTCCGACTCCCCGTAAAATGTCCTTCATCATAAAGCGACACCTCGGGATTTCAATACATCGATAACTTCGGCATCTGACAGGGAAGAGCGTTTTGCTATTTCAGGGATTGAATAACCTTGCGCTTTCAGGGATAAAATTTGATTGATGATGATTTCGTGGACCGGTTTCTGTTTTTGTCGCTGGCCATGTGCAACCGGTCCGACACTGATCATCAATTCTTCTTCAATGGCTTTTAAACGCTTTTTCAATTGATTTGTCTCCTGATGGAGGCTGATTGAAATGTTTTCAATTTCCTCTTCATTTTTCTTGGTGGATTTTCCAATGAAAAATGATAAGATGATGAAAATAAGACCAATAGATAGTAAAACTAATTCAATATCCACTCTTGAACAACCTCCGGGAATAGATTACTTTGTTCCCATAGTATCATATGCATCTTCTGAATGTAATTTGAAACTTTCTTCTTTACATACACGTGTGATATGATACAATTGAAAAGTCGTATAAATCATGCTCATATTAATTTATATTGCCAATGAGTGGGAGGGACAACAATGCGCGTAAATATTACACTTGCTTGCACAGAATGTGGAGAGCGTAATTATATTACAAAGAAAAACAAGCGTAACAATCCGGAACGTCTTGAAATGAAAAAATATTGCTCACGTGAAAAGAAACAAACTTTGCACCGTGAAACGAAATAATCGCTCATGCCAAAACTCTTCACGGGTTTTGGTTTTTTATTTCAGAATGGGGGGAATACTTCTATGAGTAAATTGTCCAAACGTAAGCTGATGATAACAATCATGAAAGATATGAATCATTCTGAGCATACAAGTAAATCTACAGCGATTTTGGAACAACTCTATAAATGTGAGGAATATGCTTCAGCCCGGACGATCGGCGTTACTATATCGCGTTTTCCAGAAGTGGATACGTTTCCTTTGATTGAATCTGCATGGAAATCCGGAAAGCAAGTGGCTGTTCCGAAATGTAATCCCGAGACGAGGGAAATGGATTTCAGGCTGATTAAATCCTTTGATGACTTGGAAAGGGTCTATATGGATTTGAAAGAGCCGATAGTCGGACGGACGGTTTCGATCGATAAAAGGCAAATCGACCTCCAAATTGTCCCTGGTGTCGTATTTTCCGATGAAGGGTTCAGAATCGGTTTTGGCGGCGGATATTATGATCGCTATTTAGCTGACTATAATGGCAGCCGAGTATCTTTAGCGTTTGAAGAACAGACTTCTCAAGAGGTTCCCATTGAAGAACATGATATTCCAGTCAATAAGATTATTACTGAAGATAGAGTGATACAATGTCGGAAAGTACGTGGGGCAAAATGAATCATTACCTTGATGTCCTGCAACTTCTTAAACGTTTCGGCATTTTTATATATACAGGGAATCAAAAAACGGATATCGAAATGATGATGTCCGAAGTAAAAGAGTTATATGAAAATGGGTTGATCATGAAAGAGGATTATTTGCCCGCGCTGCTAATTTTGAAAAAGGAATTGGGCAATAGGTCTAATTAATATTTACTCCTCGCCAATTCCCTACATTTTTTTAGTTAAAAATGAAACTTTTCTACGTCTCATCCGTCTATTATATGTAGTGCATGTACAAATGATAGGGTGAATTTATAAATAGAGGCTTCAATTACGAAAGGAAGATCAGAATGAAAAAAGCAACTTGGCCCAAACATTCCGTACTCGTCATTGCTATTATTGCAACATGGCTAACGACGTACATTGGCTATATCACTAGCTTTAATATGAAAATTGACAATGTTATGCAGGAATTCATCCTGTTCATTAACCCACTCAGTTTTCTACTGTTCGTATATGGCTTGGCCTTGTTTATGAAGAGTGCGAAACGACGTAATATTTATATATTTTCAATCAGTCTGCTAACATCAATCATTATGTTTAGCAACGCTGTGTTTTATCGGTTTTTTAATGATTTCATCACACTGCCGGTATTATTCCAAACTAGCAACTTTGGGGATTTATCGTCTTCCGTCGGTGCCAATATACATCCGTGGGATATTTTCTTCTTCACAGATGTCATTATTGTTGCATTGGCCATCAAATTCATCCCTACGTTGGAAAGTTCCCTTACCCAACGAAGCATCGGCCGTAAGCTCTATTTCGTAGTAGCTGCAACAGTGCTGATGGTCAATCTAGGATTATCCGAAGCTCAAAGGCCGCAATTGTTGACCCGAAGTTTCGACAGGGAATTGCTCGTGAAAAATATCGGTACGTTCAATTATCATATTTATGACTTGTTCATCCAATCGAAAACACATGCACAACGAGCGCTTGCCGATGGCAGTGAACTGACAGAGGTGGCGAACTATATCAATGCCAATTATGCTGAAGCTGATCCCAAAATGTTCGGCGTTGCGGAAGGGCGTAATGTAATCTTCGTTTCTTTAGAATCACTGCAAAACTTCGTCATCAATAATGACATGAATGGACATGAGATCACGCCGTTCCTCAATGAACTGACACGTGATCCAGATACATTCTATTTCAATAATTTCTATCATCAAACCGGGTTAGGGAAAACTTCCGACTCGGAATTCATCATGGAAAACTCGTTGTACGGCCGTAACGGTGGAGCTGTCTTTTTCACAAATAGTGGGAATACATTCGACTCCATGTCGGAAAGACTAGGAGAGAATGGATATTTCACAAGTGTCATGCATGCTAACAACCGAAGTTTTTGGAACCGTGACATTATGTATCAAGCATTAGGCATACAAAAATTCTATGATGTTGAAAGTTATCATATTGGAGAAGGAGAAGCCGTCAACTGGGGAATGAAAGACATCCCATTCTTCGAACAATCTGTGGAAATCATGAAAACGATGCCTCAACCGTTTTCAACGAGAATGATTACATTGACAAACCATCACCCATTTGACTTGGATGAGGAAGATATGATCATTCCACCTTATGACTCCAATTCGAAAACGTTGAATAAATACTTTCAAACAGTCCGCTACATGGATGAATCCATTAAAATCTTCTTCGAAGACTTGAAGAAAAGCGGTTTGTATGACAATTCCATTATTGTTATGTATGGTGACCATTATGGTATTTCGGAAAATCATAATAAAGCTATGGGTATGTATTTGGATAAGGAAATCACACCATTTGATAACGTGGAATTGCAAAAAGTACCGATGTTCATCCATATTCCCGGTTATGGAAAAGGGAAAACGGTCGATGAGCTTTCTGGTCAATTGGATATCAGACCAACAGTTTTACATTTGCTCGGTATTGATACAAAAGAAGACATGCAGATGGGTGCGGATATATTCTCACCGGATCATGAACCGTTTGTCATTTTTAGAGATGGACGCTTGGTGACTGAGAATAATATTTACGCTCACGAAGTTTGCTATGATATCAAAACCGGGGAAGAGACCGATGGGGAAGCGTGTGAACCTTATATTGACCGCGCCAATACCGAACTTAACTACTCCGACCTGATCATCAATGGAGACTTGCTCAGATTTACGGACAAGGACAAGGAAGAGGAATAAGCCGATACAGGCGAAATGACTAAGTTCTGCACGGGTTCGTTTACCGTGCAGATATTTTTTTGAATGAAAGACGAAGGGAGGGGATGGCATATGAAACGAATACTGTATCTGCTTGTGATGATCATCTTCATCTTGTCGGGTTGCTCTCAACAGAAGGAACCGCCTTCTGTGCATCCTGATATCGAAGAACCGCTCGAACTTGTAGAACCGCCAGCTGAACCGCCGACCCCCCAGGTTTTTCAAGCTGACCCTTCGAACTTTCATTTCATTGCAGATTGGCTGAATGACAGTCGAATTCTGTACGTCGAGAAAAATGAAGGCTTATACAAAGTGAAATATTTCGATATTGAAACGGGAGAATATGGGGTGGTGTATGAGGATGAATCATTTATCATCGATGTCCTCGTCCATCCTTCACGGGATTATTTATTAATACATACGAGCGAACAAGCAAATTCTGCAGTTGTAAAAGTGATCAAAATGGATGGCACGGTTCAACATCAGGTGGAAATCGATTCGACGGAGCTTGCAATTGAATGGAATCGAGTGGATCCGGATAAAGTATTGTTCACAGCCTTTCATGAAGACTGGTCCTTTGACTTGTTTGCTTTTGATGGCTTGGATGATAGTCTTTCCATTGTGAATTTGGACGAGCCTTTTCCTAAATGGGCGGGCAATGACAAAATCCTAGGCATGTTGGTCGATGGTCATCCGCTTGATGGTGGTGAAATTCAATCGTTTCAATTGGAGGCAGGGGAAACCGGGACAACTGGAATTGAAAACGTGATTTATTTTGATGTGTTTGAGGATTTGCTAGTTGCTGTCCAGACGAAAAACTTGGATGATTTCACGTATACAGTCAGAAATCTGGAAGGCACTGTTATTTCCAGCTGGACATTGCCTGCGGTCAGCAATTATTCGGAGTGGGTTGTTCCAACAATTGAATGGCTGAATAAAAATCAACTGATTGTAAAAGGTGCAGAGAAGAGCGGACAGCTCGATGAGATGGGAGAAGGGGTTAATTTATATCTTTTTGAAAATGGCGATCCGGAATTGCTTATAAAAGGATTGGATGCGGGACCATTGAAGTGTTCACCGTCCGGCCGATATTGTTTAAGTGGCTATACGTTTGATGAGTTGATTGATATTGAAGCGAAAGAAAAATATAAATGGATTGAATTTGATACCTAAAAAACATTCCCTGCAATCTCATTGCGGGGAATGTTTTTGGGTACGATTAAAGAGTTTGAGGATATCCTTGGAAGACAATCGTTGCGATTGTAAAACCGCCAAATATAACGGCAGCCCCAAGATTGAACAAAATGCTCAACACATTACGCTCTTTGAAGGCTTGTACAGTACCGATGACAGCAAAGATCGCAACGAGTCCGAAAATCACCATTAAGATGTTCATGTGGATGACACTCCTTTCAACAGAGAAAAAATGAATGCCGATTAAGCAATATTCCTTCTCCATTGTACTGTTTCCTACATATTTTGTCGAGGCATTTAAATGACGATTGTTTGAAATCCGTTTGCAAGTTCATTACTATCAGAAGGAGGAGGTGTGATAAATGCTGGAAATACGTACATATCCATTAGGCCCGATTCAAACGAACTGTTATCTGATCCTAAATTGTGATGGGGAATGTTTGGTGATTGATCCGGGAGAAGAAGGGGATCGTATTATCGCTGAAATTGAGAAATTGAATGGCAAACCGCTTGCTATCCTTTTGACCCACGCGCACTTTGATCATATCGGTGCAGTCGATCAGGTGAGGGATCATTTTGACATCCCTTGCCATATTCATGAAGCCGAACATGAGTGGCTGGAAAATCCGCATTTGAACGGTTCTTCGAGGTACCCAGGTTTGCCGCTTGTGAAAAATAAGGCGGCGGATCATTTCCTGCAAGAGGGAGAGTTGAAGATAGGATCCTTCAGAGTGGATGTCCGTCATACCCCCGGACATTCTCCCGGCAGTGTCTCATTCATTTTCAAGGAGGCGCATTTGGCTGTCGTGGGTGATACACTCTTTAGGGGCAGTATAGGCAGAACAGACCTCCCCGGGGGGAGTACAGAGACTTTGCTTCAGTCCATTCATGACAAGCTTTTGACTTTGGATGAAGAATTCACCGTCTATCCTGGTCATGGTCCGTCGACAACCCCTGAAGAGGAAAAGGATATGAACCCATTTTTGAACGGTTTCTCATAAATAGAAAAAACAGCCGGATTGGCTGTTTTTTTCTTTAGGACGATTAATGTCCTGCACCTGGTACGTGAATGAATGTTGCATAGTAGCTGAATCCTACCATGAAAATCATTAGGTAAGCTCCAAACATGTACATATACATACGCTCTGTAAGATTCAAATATCCAAGCAACAGGAAGAAAATAGTGCTGGCGATGAAGATGACAGTCGCTGGCATCATACCGCCGACGAAAAACATTACAGCGAAAATGCCGGTCCAAAAACCGCATAGCTTGAACATGTTATCCATAAGTGCGTCCCTCCTTAACGTAAAACAATACAATGATCTCTTCCTCATTATAATGGATAGCAACTCGAAAAGTAAACTCCTATCAAGTCGACATTGTGACAAATGCATGGAATGCAAACAGATCGACTTACAGTAAAATTTGTTTTTGAACCGAAATTGACCTTTGAAAATTGAATTTATCCCAGAAACAACACTTATAAATTGAATTCAATGACAACTATTCCTTTTTCAATTCATCCGACGTATACTCATTGTAAGGTGAAAAGCGGTCTTTCATCTTTAATGAAAGAGGGGTGTTCAATGGAAAACCGTGACAATCTCGTTGAGAAAAAGTGTTTTGACCTTTTGGAACGGGCGATTGA
>NZ_LQYA01000245.1:22671-72461 GCF_001531445.1 Sporosarcina koreensis | reverse complement strand
AAGCAACAGACATCCATCTCGTTCCAATGCAAGACCGATATGATATTTGTTTCAAAATGAATTCCAAACTAGAGCGGTCCGGCACATATCCCCCACAGTTGGCCGCCCGAATGATCTCCTTTTACAAATTTCTTTCCTCATTAGATATAAGTGATAAACGAAAACCCCAAAGTGGTTCATTTCACAAAAAAATTCGCAGCGTAAACTTTTCATTCCGTGTATCGACTATTCCCTCCATCCAAATGAAAGAAAGTGTCGTCATCCGTATTCAAAGACACGATCAAATTGTCCCTTTGGACAAGCTATGCATCGATCCCGTTTGGGAACAGAAACTTCGGCGGGCAGCGGAAGAACAGCAAGGGTTAATTCTGTTGACTGGCCCAACCGGGAGCGGAAAAACCACAACTATTTATTCGATCACTGCACATTGCGTCAATCAACTTGAGAGGCATGTGATTTCTTTAGAAGACCCTGTTGAAAACAATCATTCGCATCTGCTGCAAATACAAGTGAATGAAAAATCCGGCATGACATATGCTGCGGGGCTAAAAGCGATACTGAGGCATTCCCCGGACGTCATCATGATCGGAGAAATAAGAGATTCTGAAACTGCAAAAACTGCCGTGGCCGCTGCATTGACAGGTCATCTAGTATTGACGACGGTCCATTCAAAAGATCCGGAGGGCTGCTTCTATAGAATGATGGATTTCGGGATCACTCCGGAAGAACTGAGGCAAACAATCGTATGCATATCCGCGCAACGTCTCATTCGGAAAAAGGATGGCGGTTTCGGTGCAGTATTTGAAATCGTTCAAGGCGAACTGCTGGAGGCGATTGCGGATGGAATCATTTCTGGCGAACAAGTGGCTGTACCAAAGGAAATGACAATCGAAGCGGTCATGAAGAAATATAGCATGGAAAAAGGGATATCCCATGTTTGAAAAAAGAAATCTCTTATTGAGGCGAGTTGTACGAACCATTGATAATCGCCCTGCATTTTTAAGAAAGCTTTCAATGCTTATGCAAGAGGGCTACACATTCAATGATGGATTGATATTGTTATTGCCTTACCATTCAAAAAACTACAGTGATTTGCTCGATCAGACAGAAAAGGCATTGAAGGCAGGCCTTGGGGTGACAGAAATTCTAAGAATGCTTGGATTTTCCGCGAATTTCCTATTACCGGTCGTCATCGCGGAAGTGGATGGGAAATTGGTGGATGCATTGAAAGGAATTGCGGAAAGAATGAAGCAATCGGAGGAAAGAAAGAAGAGACTGCGGAATGTACTGCTGTATCCATTCGTTCTATTCTCTTTCCTTGCTATCTTTTTGATCGTTTTCAGAAGTCATTTCCTTCCGAATTTGCAAACGATGGTGATAGCGAGGAATGACACGGCTTCCGGCTTCGTATCCCTTTTGCCGGTCATTGTCTCCAGGATCCCTGATATCTTGATTGTTGGCGGTTTACTCCTCGTCATAATTGCGGGTATCGGAATCACCGTCTATCGAAGATTGCCGCCCCATCGAAAAATTCGTTTTCTTATGTCCATACCTTTTGTCGGTTCATTATTTTCAAAATGGAAAACGAGGGACTTTTCAGGTGAGCTAGGCGGCCTCCTTCAATCGGGCATATCCATGCAGGATGCACTTGGAGTGTTGGTGGAACAAGAAGTGGATCCGATTCTAAGTGAAGTTGCGAAGACAATTAAAGGATATGTCATTTATGGAGAAAATTTCGATGTGGCTATCCAACTGACAGATGGTCTGCGGAATGAAATGAGCGCATATGCGAGACATGGTTCTGACACGGGACACTTGGCAAAGGAGCTTCTGCTGTTTAGTGAAAATCTGCATGACATGGTCGAAGAGGAAATGGGAAGATGGCTTGCTCTGCTGCAGCCAGTCTTGTTCTCAATACTGGCCGTATGTATTTTAGCGGCTTATTTGGCATTGCTGTTGCCGGTCTACAGTACGTTCGACAACTTATAAGGGGGAGGAAAGGGTTGAAAATAGTCAAGGAAGAACAGGGGTTCACGCTGATAGAGATGATGATCATTTCAAACGTGCAAAACTGAAAACGGCTCAATCGCAGTGTTTAAATGGGTTAAAGATTGATTGAGCCAAACGGAAAATCACACAAAAACCACATTTATTTTCATTTTAGATAAATTGGCGGAAATACTCATTGATTTTATCATCACTTTGCTGCTGCATCTTTTTCGTGACGTGTGTGTAAATCTCTAAAGTGATATTAATATTTGAGTGGCCGACTCGTTCCATAATAACAGGCAAGTCTACACCAGCTTCTACAAGCATTGTAATATGCGTGTGTCGCAGTATATGCGTGCCATTCACATCTTTGATGCCATACGCCTTGTATATCTTATTAAAAACAAAACTAATCGTTGTTGCTCGAACTGGTTGTTGATTCTTGCCGGTAAACACTAAATCGCACCATTCTGATTTTTTGTCGCGCAAACCAGTCAACTTTTCTTTATTGTATTGGACTTTCATTTTCTTTAACTCATTTGTTAGTTCTTCATTAAAAGATACAGTCCGATTGGAGTCTTCCGTTTTCGGTGGTGCAAATTCAAACCCACCTTCGGTAGCAGGCTTCTCAAATAACGTTTTATTCACCACTAAAACATGCTTTTCTAGGTCGATATCATTCCAAGTGAGCGCTAACACCTCTCCAATGCGTAACCCCGTAGAAAGCATTGTGAGGGCTATTGGATAAGCATTCCTTCTGCCAGATGACTTTACACCAGTTAAGAAACTTTGAATCTCATCTTTTTCCAGATACTTTTTCTTTGCGTTAACAAGTAATTGTGATTTCTTGTTAGCTTTCGGCGCGACGGTATCCTTCACAATGTTTTTTTCAATATATTCATTTTTGAAAGCAAAATCAAACATTAAATTCAAAGCGGTTCGAGTACCGGCGATATGATGATGTGATATACCAGTATCACGTCGCTCTATTAAAAACTTTTGTAAATCACTAATTTGAAGTTTAGCTATCAAGTGCTTGCCGTGCTTGTCCACGAACGGTTTAAGAGCTACCATTCTAGCTTTTACTGAAGATGCTTTGACTGTTTCCTTGTACACATCCAACCACTCGGCATACACCTCGTTAACCGTCCTTTTGGCTGTTTGACGTTCTTTTGAAAGTTCATCAGCCGCTAATTGCGCGCGCCTCATTGCTTCCTTTTTTGTGGCACCCCGACGTGTTATTTGCCGGCGCTCTCCTGTTAATGGGTTAGGTGTAGCATCCACAGTGCATACCCACTTACCATTACTCAATGTTCGACAGTACATTTTCATTTCCCCTTTCAGTGTGAAAGTTGTTTTTCAGCAACTTTAAATCCAGTTGCGTGCAATTTTCCTAAGTAACGATCCAATCGTGATTCTGCAAAGCCCAGTTCAACATTGAATGTTTTGGCGATCATTTGCGCGGCTATCTTCCGATCTGGCGGCAACCGGATTCGCTGCAGCATAAAAGTCGGCACGCAAAAATGGTACATAAAATTGTCGGCATCCCATTCTTGCAACTCGACAAACATGGGATGCAGTTTTCTTTGATGACCAGCATGACGGAGGATATGACCAAGCTCATGTGCAAACTCTTGCCATTTCTGCTCAGGTGTCAAATATCGATTAAGGTAGATGTACTGCCGGCCGTTTGCGTATACAGCTTCACTCGGCCAGCCGAATGTGTAAATAATGATATTCAATCGTCTTGCAACATCGCCTAACTTTAATTGTTCAGGACGTCTTATACCGATTTTTTTATATTGGTCGATGATGAAATCTTCCAAGTGACTGTACGCATAAATGATAATCACCCTCTAAGTTGTAATTTGGAACATATGTTCTTTGTGTGGTTAAAAGAAAAGCCCGCTACGGGCAAGTCACTTTATTTTGTTTTCTAAACTCCTAATTTTAATTCCGGACAAAACTAATCCAATGCCAGCGAAGAGTCCGCTTAATGATCCAATCGCTGCGGCTATTCCAATATCCCCGAACATGAAAACAGATATTATCAAACCTAGAAAACCACCAACAATTAATAGAGAACCTAGTATGATAACGGTTATCGTCATTGGTTTTAAACCTCCTTATCGTTGCACAAATTGCGGATAAACCATTTTTCCGTCTACGACATCCAAAAGATTTTCAGATCTAAAGGAATCCCAATTTATATTGTTCATTGTTTCCCTCGACATCCAAGTCCCCATTACTTCATCGTCTGATATATTTCCGTTTACGTCTTGCATAGGAAAGGTTATTGAAATCCACACTTCTTGCAAACTCTCTATTTTAGATAGTTCCTTATAAAGCGCTGTCGAATCCTCGTAAAATCCATATCCGATTGACGTGTCATTCCAACCGTCCTTACCTTTAACTACTACAGTGAGGGACATATCATCTTTATCCAATTCAATGTTTTGCACGGTTTCATTGATTGGGTCATCCCCAAACTTAAAAATCTTGTAAGCAACTTCTTTTGCCTGATCTTCGATGTTTAATTCACGCATTGCTGCCTCGACTTTTTTCTGCTCAGGTGTGGAATTTGTAGCACCAGGAGTTGTCTTTGTTTTTTCGGGAGCTTTATTTTCTGGTTTATGAGTCTCTACTTTGTTGATTACCTCATCTTGTTTCTCTAAGTGCTTATCTTTCTCAATTTGCTCCGTTGTCTTTAAACCGGTTATCTGCGATCCTCGTTCTGAAAATTGATCTAACGAAATTCGCTCTCTGGGTTCGTGATTGGCAATTCTTATTACTATAGAAGAAACAAGAACCAGAAGGGATAGTGACGTAAAGATGGCATATCTCTTTTTTGAATAAGGAGTTTTTATGCTCGCCTTTACAACCCAAAGAATTGAGAAGACGACCAACGACGCGATACTAATGATCAATAAAAGAAATGCAACGGTATTCATTTAGATAATCACCTCTGCTTTCGATCACTTCTCATAATTTCCCACATATCACGCAGCTTCCGCAAATCCTCTTCATCAGACTTAGGTAGCTCTTTATACCAGCGCTGAAGTTCCGGATCATTTGCAAAAGCTTGAAATTCTTCCTCCTCTATTTCGGCAGCAGTTTTTTCTTTTCCTTCTAAGATATAGTCGGCCGAACAATCAAAGACTTGTGATAAAGCTTTTACGTCATCTGAACCCGGTTCTGTATATTCTCTTTCCCAGTTAGATATCACTTGTGACGAAACGTTCACTTTATCCGCTAATTGTTTTTGTGTTAAATGAGAGCTCTTTCTTAACTGTTTAATGCGTTTGCCTATACTCACAAGTGAACCTCCTTTTTATAGAATATAACAATTAGTAACGGATTATGATACATAACTAACGGTATTTGAGAATTATTTAATATAAACTGTTGACATTAACGAAAAACGTTAGTATAGTATTGATTAACGGATAGCGTTAGTTAGCGAGGTGAATAATTTGGTCCACAACAATTTAAAAAAGATAAGACTTGCAAAAGGGGTAACACAAACCCATTTAGCAAAACGCTTGAAAGTTACAACTATGACCTATAGTCGGTTAGAAAACGGGGAAACTAAGATTGACGTTGAACGACTTATGGTTCTTGCGAAAGCACTCGATATAGAAATAGAAGTTTTTTTTAATAACGAACTAACGGAATGCGTTATATCGAATCTTGGTAGCGAGAAAGAAGTCGTTTAATTTTAGAATCCTCACACCCAGCAACAAGCATCCGAACGAGCGGAGCAGGCCACAACTTATCAGTTAGGATAGTAAGCCGCGCCAATAGGTAACGCCAAGATGTCGGGCACTTGTTGATGGGTGTGAGAGGCAAAACGAAGGAGGGGGCAAAATGTCAGAAGTCACTTTAGTAAACGCAGCGGACCTGCAAGAAATCATTGGAAGTGAAGTAAGAAAGGCGGTCGGCGAAGCATTGCGAGAACGCCAACTACCAATCTTACTTTCATTACAAGATGCAGCGGACCTGCTGGGAGTCAGTCATACAACTGTTTACCGGGCATCGAAGATTCAAGGTTTTCCAGTCACTCATGATTTTGGACATGCAAAGATTGTCACGGATCAATTGCTTGAATGGATTAAGAGCCGTAGCAATTACGATTTGGTTTACAACTTTGGAAGTCGGGAGGCAGTGCGATGAATCAACTCAAGGTTATTTCGATGGATGGTCAACTTGTCACGGATAGCAGGGAAGTCGCGGAAATGGTAGGACGTGAACATAACGCATTATTAAAAAGTATCCGGTCATACCATCAATATCTTACTCAGGGCGGTTTCGCCCGCAGTGAATTCTTCATTGAAAGCACTTATGAAGACTCAACCGGCAGAACATTACCTAGCTTCCTGATTACTCGAAAAGGGTGCGACATGGTAGCAAACAAAATGACCGGTAAAAAGGAGTTTTGTTTACAGCTACTTATGTAACAAAGTTCGAGGAAATGGAGAAGACGCTTCAAGGGCAAGACGCGCCGAAAGTGTTGTCTCCAAAAGAGCAGTTGATGGCGTCAATGCAATTGACATTGGAAACGGCTCAAGAGGTCGAGGAAATCAAAGGCAAGGTCGAGCAGCTAGAAGACAAGATCGATAACCAAATGACTCTAGATTATGGGATGCAACGCAGGTTGCAAAAGGCGGTAGGGGCTAGGGTTTACTCTCTTACTAAGGATGAAAGCGAAAAACGGCGATTGTTTAGTGAGTTGTACCGTGAAATTAAGGACAGATTCGGAGTTGCTTCATATAAAGACGTTCTTCGGAAGGACTTACAAGCTGCGATTTGATACGTGGAGGCGTGGATACCGCGGCGAGCGGCGTAAGTGGGCCGGGGGAGGGACCCCGGCTAGGTGAAAGGTTTTTGTAAGTGGTTGTTGTTGCGGAGTTTTGGAGGTCTACATCTATAGAGTACAACAGCCCTCGTTAAATGAGTATGTCAATCTGACATATTGCGAAGGGGGTGAAATGAGAATGGCGTATGGTGCAATTTTAAGGGCTTGCCGTATGCGCAAGGGGTTGACTCAGGAAGAGTTGGCGGACATTTTGCATATGGAACAAGCGGATGTATCACGTATCGAAAACGACAGAAGAGAGCCCCTGATGACGTTATTTCAACGTTGGGCATTGGCAACTGACTCGTCAGACGTTCTCGTTGCATTTATTGCTGGCATAGAGGGTATGACGATCTTGGCTAATATTCTATCGACGATGGGCAACGGAGTAATCGGTCTTATTAGATTAGGAGGGTTGTTATGAGACTGGAAGAAAAACAGTTACGCAAAGAATTGGCAGCATTTGTAGAAAAGATGAGGCAGGCCGGTATTGATGTAACGACAATAAAAAAACCGACTGACGCGGGAACGTCAATTGGCTGAAGTGAAATGATAAATGTTAATTTGCACATTTTTATTATAACACAATGACGGAGCTTTGGCTCCTGTCAAGAAGTCCATGAACGGAGTCTTCCTCCAATCATCTACCCCACGGCAAACTCATGGGCTTCTTGATGGGATTCAACCATCGGAAAGGGTGATAGCGTGCTGACGCTAAAAGAGAAGATTGACATCATTATCATCGTTCTACCTTACGTCGTCATGGTTTATCTGCTCGTAGAACGGATGGGAAGGAGGAAGCCGGAATGAGTGCAGTTGAGTACGAATGGATATTCCGCCCAGATCGAGAAGCAGATCCTTACATCATTAAAACGCAAAACGATGATGTGTTAGAGGCAGTTACAAAATTCATCGAGACTTGGGGCCAACAAGAAATCCATTCGGTGCAAAAAGTCGCGAAACACATTTATTACAAGGAGGTCGTTTGAATGGAAGAGGTTATTAAAAAGCTTTCTGATTGGCATGATGCGGAAGTAATCGAGCTGAACGATTTAGCGCACGGAATCGCGCAATCAGAATCATTAGAGGCAATGGTCGAGTCCCGGCAAGCTTATCAAATCCAACACATGAAAGTGGATACGATTTGGGAAGCAATAGAAATGGTGCAGAAAACAAAATAAACCCGCTGTTGGTAGCAGCGGATTCGGGGTTCTGTTTCATTCACTTACGAACATTTTAGCGCAGAACCCCTTAAAAAACAAGGAGGGTGCAGGTTGGAAAAACATTATTTCACATTTGGACAATCTCGCAGTTTGGCAAATCGTCACCAAGTAATCGTTGCAAGTTCACCAGATGCAGCTAGAGAAGTGATGGTAAGACATTTTGGCTGGGACTGGGCTTTTCAATACACCGAAAAAGAATGGAATGGTTTCAAAGAAGAAGGTTTTTTCAAAAACAATCAACCATTGGAAACTATCTATTGTCAGGAGGAAGCATGATGAAAGATATTAAACTAATCAATCTAAAACTGCGTAACTTCAAGGGTGTCAAGGAATTCGAATTGAATGCTAACGGCCACGATGTCCAGGTATTCGGTGATAACGCAACAGGCAAGACTACACTGTATGATGCGTTTTTGTGGCTTCTCTTTAACAAGGACAGTCAGAACAAAACAAAGTTCTCTCTCAAAACACTTACGCCAGATGGTCAAGAAATGAACAACCTAGAGCATGAAGTCGAAGCTTCATTCTTAGTAGATGGCCAACCTCTAAGTCTCAAAAAGGTTCACTATGAGGACTGGACGCAAAAGAGAAACGCACTTGAAAAAACGTTCAAGGGTCATAAAAATGACTACTTTATCGATGATGTGCCGACACCTGAATCTCAATACAAAAAAGCAATCGAGACACTGATCGATGAAGAGGTTTTTAAGCTTTTAACATCACCTACTTATTTTAACGAACAGTTCAAATGGGAAAAACGCCGTGAAATCCTTTTGAAAATCACCGGCGACCTGACGGATGAAGAAGTCATCAACGCTAATGAAACTCTCCAAGAGTTAACTGGCATATTAAACGGCAAGAAAATCGAAGATCGGAAGAAAATCATTGCTGCCAAGAAGAAGAAAATCAACGAAGAAATCAAAAACATCCCCACACGCATCAGCGAAATTAAAAATATGCTCCCAGAAGAAAAAAATGATGTTGCTTCTATAGAGGGGAAAATAACGGTACTTGAAAAAGAAATTGACGAACATGTTACACAGATTAACAGTATCCAGAACGGCACAGCGATTGTCGGAAAGCAACAAGAACTTCAACAGGTCGTGCTGGATCTTGAATCCATTAAACGAGAACTGGAATCAGAGTCGGTTGAAAAGGCGAATAAAGTCATGACGAAGATTCATGAAGAGCAGTCGAATATTTCGATTATCACACGAAAGAAAGAGGATGCGGAGCATCAAATAAAACGAAACAAAGAAGAATATGAGACTACTGAAAAAAGACTTGTCCCACTCCGCGAAGAATACAACGTGCTTGTGGCAACTGAATTTACTCATGAAGTTGAATGTGTCTGCCCGACTTGTGAACAAGAATTACCTTCGGATCAAGTAGAAGCCGCGAAAGAAAAAGCGCTTGTTGCTTTTAATTTAAAAAAAGCTCAAAGGTTGGAAGAAATACAGGCGTCGGGAAAAGCAGGTGATAAAAAGAAAACGGAACTACTTGAGCAGAATGAAAAGTTATCAGCGACAGTTAAGGCTACACAGGCCTCGATTGAACAAAAGGATAACGTCATATTCAGACTCGAGGAAGAATTGGAATCACTCAGAGCGGCAGTGAAAGACGCCAGACAAGACGCTAAATATCAATCCAAATTACAGGAACAGGAAAAGTTGAAAGAGGTCATAAAATCGTTACAAGAAGACGCTGAAACTGCTGTTGCGGGCATTGAAAGTGCAATCGCCACTCTGCGTGCCAAGCGCAACGAACTCAATCAGCAGGTTGCACAGCATAATCATTTTGTTGCTTCCCTTAAACGGATTGCAGAACTGGAAGCGCAACAAGAACAGCTTGCGAAAGACTTTGAAGAAGTTGAAAAAGAACTTTTCCTCATCGAGGAGTTTACACGAATCAAAGTAGAAATGTTGGACGAGAAAATCAATAGCAAATTTAAAGTCGCGCGCTTTAAACTGACGCATAAGCAGGTAGATGGGACATTGGTTGACGTGTGCGAGACCACGTATAACGGTGTTCCGTACGGCTCCGGACTAAACAATGCCGCGAAAATCAATGTCGGCTTAGACATCATTCAAACGCTCTCGGAGCATTACGGATTCAGAGTGCCGATCTTTGTGGACAACGCTGAAGCTGTTACTCAATTGATAGAAATGGATACCCAAGTCATTAGTCTAATCGTTCCGCAAAGCTTCGGGAAATTCCCTAAAGAAATAGTAGAAGCACTTGTGTCCATCCACGGAAGTTACGAGCAAGCGGAAGCAGAGTGGAAAAATAAGTATGGTCAATTGCGGGTTGAATCGCAGTCAGGCAAAGAAAGTGAGGTTGCCTAAATGACAAAAACAATAATGATATTAGAAGTCTCGAATGCGTCCGATGAACAAATTCAAACAGGTTTAGGTAAAGCCTTCGCGGACTTTTGTAAGGAATACAACGGGGCAGGAATCACAGCGAGCGTTTTAACGGACCGTGCCGGAGAACAAGTAGTCAAATATATCAATGAGGAGGCTATCTAAATGCCTGTTAAAGTGATTCCGATTTATAACAGATCGTATCCGGCAAACGAAAAGTCAGACTGCATAGTGTTACGTATTTTTGACAAGGATTCATCTCATGTGGATATGGCATTCCCTTTCCATGAGGATACTCCGAATTTTAAACTTACGATTTCTGAAGCTATGGACCTTAGAAACGCAATCGATCAATTACTCGATATCAAATTAATCGAGCGACCGAGGAGGATTTTGAATGACTAACCAAAACCAAGTGACCGAACAAAAACAGACTTATTCAACAGGATTGACCAAGATCAGCAACACATTCTTTCCGATGATTGAAGAGCAACTGACAGGCAATGGTCTGCAAATGGACAGTTACGCCAAACAGTGTGTCATGAACGCCATCTCAAGTATCAACGCTGTACTTGATTCGAAAAATATCGGTTGGAACGATGAAAAATTAGATAAAAGCAACGTGACAGCCAACTTACTGACAATCGCTTCACTGAAGTTGAATGCTGCGGCTAATCCAAGAGAAGTGTTTTTCTCTATTAGAAACCTGAAAAAGAAAATCGACAATAAAGATGTTTGGATTAAACAAGTTGAAATGGGGATTGAAGGGGATGGCAACGATGCCATTCTCTCCAACTTCGGGCGTGGTGTGAAAGAGGTGCATCAGTACTGGTTAGTGCGATCGGAAGATAAATTCACCTATCCGAGATTCAAAGGTTTAGAAATGGCTCCACCGGAATGGGAGCCGACTGGACGAGGAGAAGTTGTTAGGGTTGTTTATCCGATCACCAAATCCAGCGGTCAAGTCGATTATCACATTGCTGAGCGAGAAGATGTTGCCAAAAACTTGATTGCTCACATTAATAACAACTTGATGAACGAGACGTTCGGAATTGCGAAAGACCGATACAATGCCTCAGCTGACCAAAAGAAGCAGATCGATGCTAAGAAGCGTGAAATCCTTAAAAAAGTACAGGAACTAGGCTTGAAAGCTTTGGATGATGAAGATCTGCAACAGTACATCAGCCCAGCATGGAAAGATCCGCAGAGCCGAGAATCCATGATTATCCGTAAAATGCGAAACAATATCGTCAAAAAGATTCCGAAAGACTTTGGAAATGCCTTTGTAGAAATGACTTATGAGCAAGCTGAAGACGAATCCTTTGCACGACATATGGGCGAAATTCGTGAGAACGCTAATCAAGAACTGCTTGATATTGAACAGGATGATAAGCCTATTTCTACTCCTGAATACATCGATGCTGAATTCAGCGAGAGCAACGAACCTACTAGTGTCGATGAGGAAACAGGAGAAATTATGCAAGAGCCAGTCACTGAACCCGTAGGAGCGTCTTCGGCTCACCAAGGCGGACAAGCTAACTTATTCAGTGAAGGACCAGGCTTCTAATGATTGAGATCAAAACACTTGCAACAGGGAGTACGGGGAATTGCTACTGGATATCAGACGGCAGCACCCCCCTCCTGTTGGAGTGCGGCATATCATTCAAGAACATTCAGAGGGCGCTTAATTTCCGCACGAGCGATATAGCTGGAGTATTAGTCACCCACGAGCATAAGGACCATTGCAAAGCTGTCAGAGAGGTTGCGGACAGGGGACTGGACATTTACATGTCTCCCGGCACGAAATCGGCTGTCGGTATTGATCATCACCGTATACGAGCAGTTGAAAACAAGAAGCAGTTCAAGTTAGGGACGTGGACTATTCTACCGTTCGATACGGAACACGATACAGCGGAGCCATTCGGCTTCTTGTTGGCAAGCACGAACGGTAGTAAGTTGCTTTTCCTAACGGACACCTATTACTGCAGATATAAATTCAACGACCTTACTCACTTAATGATTGAGTGTAACTACAGCTATAAGATTCTTACTGAAAACGTAAACAACGGACGTATTCATGCAGGTTTGAAAAAGCGGGTTATGCAATCGCATTTCAGCTTGGAGAACGTTATTGAGTTTTTGAAAGCTAATGATCTATCAAAGGTGCAGGAGATCCATCTGCTGCACCTAAGCGACAGTAACAGCGACGAAAAAGAGTTTAAACAAGCGGTGCAGGCAGCAACGGGAAAGTTGGTGTACGTGCCTTAGAGAGGGGGATTAAGTTGCAAAAAGGTTGGGTGAAGCTTCATAGGAAAATTCAAGACCATTGGATATACCAGGAAAAAAGGCAGTTCTCTAGGTACGAAGCTTGGCTTGATTTGATTATGATGGCTAATCACAAGGACAACAAAACTCTCGTTGACGGTGAGTTGATCACCATCGAAAAAGGCAGCTTCATAACATCAAAAAGAGAACTCGGAAGACGTTGGGAATGGTCGAATTCAAAAGTTGATAAATTTCTTGAGCTACTAAAGTCTGACGAGATGATTGTCTATAAAAGCGACACCAAAAAGACGGTCATAACCATTGGTAAGTATGAGGTTTATCATGATTCGGAAAAAGAAAAACGACACGAAAACGAAACAGAAACGAATCAGAAACATATCGAAAACGAATCAGAAACGAACAAACAAGAATGTAAAGAATTTAAAGCACTTGAAGAACTTAAAGAACTTAGTACTACTACTTCTACTACGCTTGCACTCGATCAAGGATACGGAGAAGTGGTTCAGACCTTCGAAGCGAACTTATGCATGCTCTCACCAATGCAAAGAGAGTCCTTGGGAATGTGGTTCGATGATTTCAACCAACAACCTGAAATTATTTACTTGGCAATCAAGATCGCTGCCGATCGCAACAAAAAGAACTTCGGCTTTGTTGAATATCTGCTGAAAGAGTGGTCCAATCACAAATTGACTACTGTGGAGCAGATAGAATCATACGAGCGCAATGGATTGGATAGACAACGTAAGCAGGCAAGACCTTATGCCAGGACTGGAGCGAAGGTGGAACGGATACCAGAATGGTTCAACCAACAGCAAAACCAGCAGCAAGAGGCTGAACCGAAAGCGAATCCGGACATCGAAGCCAAACGGAAAGAGTTGGAGCAGAAACTTGAATCTATGAGGAGGCAAAACGCATGAAAGCTGTGTATGTATCACCGTCAAGAGAGACGGAGAAGAGGATCCTGATTGACCAGCTCAATCAGCTTGGAATCTATGAAAATTTGAAAGGTGAGCCGTTGGAGCAAGGGAGTTATCACACGTTGCGTACGATGCTAGCAACAAAAAAGGCAGTGGCACAATGACTTGGGAAGAGTTACAAACTTTGAAGGCGGCTCAAGAAATACTCGAGCGTTTGGCTAAGTTCACGGAACAAGAAATTTATCAGGCTGCAGCTGATTACGTAGAAATTTGTGTTGATAGATGGGAGGCGAAACCATGATCAACCGTGTCGTTTTAGTCGGCCGGTTGACTAAGGATCCGGAGCTTAAGTATACACAGAGTGGTGTGGCTGTCTGTCGCTTCACTCTAGCAGTCAACAGAACGTTCACTACCCAATCAGGAGAACGTGAAGCAGACTTCATCAACTGCGTTACATGGCGCAAACAGGCGGAGAACACGGCGAACTTTTTACGCAAAGGAAGTCTTGCCGGAATCGAAGGCCGCATCCAAACGAGCAGCTTCGACGGTCAGGATGGCAAGCGAGTATTCATGACAGAGGTTGTGGCTGATAGCGTGCAATTCTTAGAGCCTAGAGGCTCAAATCAAGGTAGTCAGTCATCGAGTGATACAAACACACCGGCTTATAGTCAATCGCCACAGAATCAACTAGGAGCGTCGCAGGAAGATCCGTTTAACAGTCAACCTGTTGAGGTGACTGATGATGACTTGCCGTTCTGATTTAGCTCAAATTACATGCAAGAGATGCAAAACTAAAGGGATTTATTGCAAGGGTAGTTTTTGTGCAAGACATAGACTTTGTCTTAAATGTGCGAATCGAAATTATGAGTGGAGGTTGAGGTATGGATCTTGAACGACTATTTCAAATCCAACGGCTACTGGATGATCGGATTTTAGAAAATAAAGGGCTGATAGAGCAGGACCTGCTGCCGATGAAGATTCTTGCCTTACAAGTGGAGCTTGGTGAACTGGCGAATGAATGGCGAGGGTTTAAGTTTTGGAGTGAGGATAGGGAGCCGAGAACGGCAAAAAGGATTCCAGACGTGGCTCATTTCGATAAAACTGGTGAAGCAAGGTACATCAAGTCAAACCCTCTCCTCGAGGAATACGTGGACTGCTTGCATTTCATCTTGTCGATTGGGATTGAATTAGGTTGCGAGGATGTTAAACCAGCAATCAGAAAAACAGCAGTTAATTTCAAGGGCGACGAATTGACAGTTCATTTTAACGAAGTCAAGTACCGCGCTTCTGGCATGGCGTTCGTCGCCAACAAAAAAACAGAATATCAAGTACTGGTAGGTTGTTTCTTGGGCCTTGGCGAAATGTTCCGCTTCTCGTGGAAGCAGGTAGAGGATGCCTACTACGCCAAGAACGAAATCAACCACGAACGGCAAGCAACAGGCTATTGAGGACAAGCCATGCTCAGGACACTATATCGGACGATAGACGGGGAGCGGCGGGTCATTCACGGACATTTGAGCAAATACGAAGTTGCGGCATTGCGGAAAGAAGGCTGGCGTGAGGATCGGCCGCAGACGAATAGACACGGAATACCGATAGGGAGGGCGGTCTGAATGGATGCATGCAAGCGATGCGGGCGACCGTTGAAAGACGAGAAATCCATCGCTTTAGGATTTGGTCGCACATGCATGAAGAAATTTGAAGCGGAAGAAGCGGAATTCAAGCACATTCAGATCACTATAGACGATGCGCTAAGAGTCCACAATCTGAAAATCATGCCGGAGTATTTCAAGGCAGTAGCTAGCAAGGCGAAGCGTTTTGAAATTCGTAAGAACGATCGGGATTATAAGATCGGAGACGGATTATTGCTCAGGGAATATAAGGACGACGAATACACCGGAAATGAAATCAGTGCAGTAATTACTTACATGACGGACTATGCACAAAAGAAAGGCTATGTAGTCATGGGGATTGAGGTGGCAGCATGAGAAAAACCTACAGCAGATCACACGCAAATCGCGGGGCGCAGCTTGAGCGCCTCGTGGATATGACGAATAAGCAGTATCGCAATAAGGGTGTTGCTGACATTCGCAAGGTTCCAACGCCTGTGCAGATACAAAGCAACGTGCGCGGCAAGGTGACGGGATACACGCAGAAGCCGGAGTGGGTGGATTATTCGGGCGTACATGACGGCAGGGCCATTGTATTTGACGCAAAAGAAACTTCTAACAAGACGAGCTTCCCGCTCAACAATATTTCCGAGCATCAATACGAACTGCTGAAATCATGGCACCAAAAAGGCGCCCACGCTTTCCTGCTTGTCTCTTTTAATAAGTTGGATGAAATATACCTTCTAGCATTCAAATCGCTAGAAACGTATTGGGAAGAAGCCAAGAAGGGCGGTCGGAAGTCGATTCCGCATTCAACTTTCATGATGGAGTGCGATCGGGTGAAGAGTGATAAGGGGTATGTGCTGCATTACCTGAAGCATGTGGGGTGAAAATGTATAGTCGGATCGGGTGTGAAAGAGCTCAATTCCTTTTGTTTAACTTTACTAATACGGCAAGCTTCAACCAATCTTTTAGGATTGGTTGTCGCTGAAGGCAGTGTTACTAATTGCAGAACAGTTGCCTTACAACAAATTTAAGGACTTCTCTTACCCATTCGGGCATATTCAATTCACCTCCTACGTTGGAGACAAGTTTAGTCTTAACAAAACAGTTGTTTTCATACTGACTTAGATTTTTATATAAGGAGCGTGGATATTAATGAAAGTCAAAGTAAACGAACAACCACAACGCTTTTATTTGGCAATGGATAATTGGTTCGCGGCAGTAGGTCACGGCATACAAATAGGCGATATTCAACTATGCGCCATCCCAATGGATGGAATCATCAATATATCAGAAGTGACATCCGGCGCAAGAATGATGCGATATCAGCTTAACTTCATCGAATGGTTGATAACGGAAGATAAAGAGGGATTCCTTAACTATCTACAACGAGTCGGCGAGGATTTAGTGAAGAGGCTCAGCAAGCATAAAGATTTAGATCAGCAAATCGAAAAGTTGCGGGATGTCGCAATCGAAAGGTTAGGTCCGATGCCGGCTATTGAAGATGTTGACGTTGAAGAGTTGTTGGAGCGTGCGCAGCAGTAGACTCATAAGGCGTAGTTAGGAGGTGGGAGGATATTGGAGTTCAATAGAATCTATCAAGGTCATTGTCTTGATGTTCTAAAGACATTTCCGAATGAAAGTATAAACACAGTTGTTACAAGTCCTCCTTATTGGGGTCTTCGGGATTACGGAGTTGATGGACAAATCGGGCTGGAGCGTTCGGTCGATGAATATGTGATGGCTCTTGTAGAAGTGTTCCGTGAGGTTAAGAGGGTGCTGCGAGATGACGGGACGCTCTGGCTCAATATTGGTGATGCATATGCCGGGAGTGGGAAAGGTGCATGGACTGTAAAGGATAAGCAAAAGCACGTATACGTTCCAAGTCCAACAGGCAGCGAAACCAAAATAAATAACATCCCGAATGGATTGAAATCCAAAGATTTAATCGGCCTACCGTGGAGAGTGGCCTTTGCATTACAGGCCGACGGATGGTATTTACGTTCGGATATCATTTGGAGCAAGCCTAACCCGATGCCGGAGAGCGTAACAGATCGGCCAACTAAGGCGCATGAATATATTTTCTTGTTATCAAAATCACCGTCATATTATTACGATCACGAGGCAATCAAAGAGGAAGCGATCTACCGTCCGGTGGATGATCCTCCGAGGGGATCTCGAGGAGCATTCGGTCCTCCTCAGCAAAATCGGCGGGAAGATAAAAAGCGAGGATCTTTCGAAGGTAAGTATGGAAAGGATGCTTTTCGAGCTATACGGCCAAAACGAAACAAACGATCAGTATGGAGTGTATCAACTAAGCCGCTAAGGGAAGCGCACTTTGCTACTTTCCCGCAAGACTTGATCGAGCCGTGCATATTAGCTGGCGCTCCTATGGGTGGAGTTGTACTTGATCCGTTCTTTGGATCCGGAACGACCGGATTAGTTACTCTAAGGTATGGCCGTAATTTCGTTGGGATCGAACTAAATCCGGAGTATATAATAATTGCGGAAAATCGATTGAGTGCTGTGCAGCTGGAATTAATAACTTGATGTAATAAACGAAAAATTGAAATGAAGCTCTTGAGGAAAATAAAAAAGACTTCTATTCTCAAGGCATCTAGAGAAGGAAGACTTCACCACTACAATCCGATCTAATAAGTTTGTTTATACTAAGAAAAAATAATTTCAGGAAAAGAAAGGAGGTTACTGTTTTGCTGTACGTGTCTTTAAGGTGACAAGACACAAATGGAAACAAAAAGTGTTCCATAAAACATCCCCTACCTTTCAAGAAAATAATAATCTATTTCTAATGTGAAAGCAATAGTAACAATAAATAATTCCACATTACGATCATAAAGCGCAGTAAGGAGGACACCATGAGCAAACCAATTCAAGAAATCTACGCAATCGGCGATAAGCTACCACCGGAAGTTCTCATGGACATCGACAATCGCATTGCAGATTGGTTGATGTCCGGCGGTAATGATGACGATCCTTATGTTTGGCAGCAGTTGAGGTATGCAAGAAATGTTTCGGAATTGATGGAGAGGAGGAAACAGAATGCATAAACATCAAGATGCGATAGATGAATATTTAGCAAAGCGAAAAGACCGCATTCAAACTTCACGAGAAAATAAAATGCTGAGGGAAGAAAACGCTCGTCTACGGGAAGCGTTGGAGATAATTAGGAAAGACACGTATTGGGAAGATGAAGATATCGTCAGTGTGCGTCATGTAATTCGAAAGAGGGCGGAGAAAGCCCTAGCAGGAGAAACAAATGGTCAGCATCAAGTATGAACCCATTCACGTGTTGTTCGACAGTTTCACAGTCAAGTGGACGTGGAAAGAGAGCGAGCTCGCGAAATTCCGGAAGATGTGGAACGATGGCGATCATATTCAGGACATTGCAAAGGCGTTTAATACCAACAAGCGGAGTATTGCGCTCGTTGTGATGGAGCAGGCGGAGTTGGGTGAGATTAAGCCCCGAGCGGGTGGGTTATTTGGGAATTAAAAAAGACAGGACTTTTCCTGTCACTTGAAAAATTCGTGAAACCCTAAATTCATTGGTATTGCCCAGATATATAGTCCAAGCAAGCAAACGGGGCCTAGCAAGAAATTGAAGAGTCGTTTAGGCAGCCAACTGAAAAGTAATTTAAAAATGAGGGCAACTCCAAACATGGTTGCAATTAAAACAAGTAATGGCCCTATGATAGGCAACCAATCAAATTCAACACCATCAAACATGATTCTATCTCCAATCGATGAACTAATAAAAAAGACCAGGAGTGTCCCTCCTGATCGAGCCAATTACATTATAGCATGGAGGGACCTTCTATGAAACTACCAGAACTACAAATAGACTGTGAAGGAATGCTGAATATTGATATAATGGAACTACCTATTAACTGTGTTGTGGTAATTTCGGAGGGCAAGGCAAAGGTGAGAGAATTACCAGATTACGGGGAGTATAAAATTGTTACGCATCAGGGGAAGGTTAAGCGGATGCGGAGGGAAGAGGGGGAAGATTTTTGAATAAAATAGTAAATTCCACATCGATTAGTGAGATAAGAGCTCAACTTAGTGAAATGAAAAAATTATTAAGAGATAAAAAACTGCTTCAATCACTCGGTTTTACACCGGTTCAAAAAGCGAAATTAGCTAGTGATGTTAGAAAGTTTGAAAGAACATTTGAGTCTCTTTCTACTTTACCGGACAAGTTTAATGAAGCATTCAAAGAAAAAGGTTGGATTGCTTATGAGTCTTTAAGTGTTGAAATAATGGAGGAAACCATTAAATTAGCTGCGGATAAGGGAACAGAAAATGCAGAGGGATTTTTAGTTAATTTTTATACCGATAGAGAAAAAATAAGTTATTTATGCAATAAAACAAAGAGGAATTTAGGTGTGAGGGCTACATTATTCGAAGTAGCGCTAAACGATCATTTTGACAAGAGGTATTATTCGAGTACCCCGCTCTTTTTTATGATTATTGATGGATTTGTTAACGAAGAAGAAGCAACAGGTTTTTTTGCGGAACGTACAGATTTAATTGCATGGGATTCTGTTGTTGGTCATGAGACAGGATTAAACGAAATATCAAAATTGATGTCCAAAACAAGAAGAAAAACCAATGTCGAAGAAATTAAAGTGCCTTATCGAAATGGTATTTTACATGGAAGGGATTTGAATTATGCAAACCCTTTTATTTCGAGTAAATTACTAGCCGTCATTTTTTCTCTAATGGATTGGAAGCAAGCTAAAAATAAAATGAAATCGGGCGAGACAAAAGAGGTATATACACCCCCAACTCTAGAGGAAACATTTTCTTCATTGTCAAAGACTTTTGTGGCCAAAGAAAGATTGGACCAGCAGAAAGTTTTGATCGATGCTTGGAAGAAAAGAGAGATTGAAGTAGGTGTTACGGTTCCGATAAATGGGAAGGTTGATGAATTTGAGGAAGGAACGCCTGAAAGATGCTTAATTGAGGTATTCAAATTTATAAATGACAGCAATTATGGTCATTTAGTAGATAGGATATTTTATGATTCAAGACAAATAACGAAGGGGAAAAAGGCTGGTGAATTAAAGGGGTTGCTGAAATGCATTCAGATTTCCAGTTTTGAAATTTTGGAAATAGTAGATGAATCTCCTGCAATAACAGTAATCGGGGTGCAAATCGACTTGAAAGTCAATGATAAAATTAGTGTAAGAGAGGAGAAGTTTAGACTTATTTACTCAGACAATGAACAAAATCCTTATGCAAGGGGTACCGAAGAGGGTTCATGGCGAGTTATTGATAACTTTACACCTAATTGGGAATTACTCCAACTTGGAATAAGATAGTCCCCTGGCCAACCAAAGGACAGCATTTGAATATATCATTTCTTTATGTCATTTGTTGTCCTCACAAATATAGGGAATATTAAATTGTGACGTATTAGTGGAAAGGTGATTTTACGGAAGGAGGTGGAAGAATTTTTGAGTATAAGTGATGTAATTCAATTTGTTTTGGCAGTAATAGCTGCTGTAGGGGCTATATTTGCATTTTTGAATATTAGGACAAGCAATAGACAAATAGAACTCCAACAAAGCCAATGGGAGCACAAACATCAACCAGTTTTCAAGATAATTTATACTACTCAAAGAGAAAAATCGAAAGTTTTAGTAATTGAGAACACAAATAAGGTTTTTCATCGAATTGAGGATGTCAGTTTCACATCTTCGGATGTTAATGTCGAGTCGCAATTCAATGGCATGATTACAAACAAAAAGACAAGGAATAACGAAGTAATCGAAAAACACGAATATAGTGGATTAATTGTAACCTTAACTCCAATAAAAGATGATTTTCAGAGTGGCTTTTTACAAATTCGTGGTTTTGATGCACTAGGTAATCAATTCATCTCTAATACCGTAGACTTGAAATTTAAAAACAAAGAACTGGTAAACCATATTGATATCCCTATGACTTACTTAAAGAATATTTAGTCACCCTGGCTAACCAGAGTACAAAGATTGATTACAGCATAACCCTGTGCCATTGATTGTTCATAATCGAGCAAGGTGTATTTATTATTTGTGACGCATCAGGGAAGGGTTTAGAGGATACGGAAGGAAGAGGAGGTAGTGTTTTATTGGAAGATTTTATAAATGAAATCTCAGTAAGTGATATTTCAACTTTAGTCGGAGCGTTTATCGGGACTTTAATAGCTGGAACAATAACGTTGTTGGCAACATACAAACAGATTAGTCATTTTAAAAAAAGTCAATTGGAAACTGAAAGAGCTAATAAGAGGAGAACTATATTAGTTATCAAAAGCTTCTTGGATAGACCGATTAGGATTGTAAGGGGTATTAAAGATAACGATTATATAATAAATCAATTCCTTGGTGAGTGGTCAGATATAAAAATGGTTGAACAAGATTTAAGCAGTGTAAGAAGTTTTATTAGTGCAAATGTATATTACATTGATCCGGATACATTGAATGAAATATATGAATTAATAAAAACAATTGATATTGCAACGGAATATGCATTCCTGCTCAGTACTAGTAATCACCCAAAAGAGGTGAATGAATTTTATTCAGAAAATAATATGAGCTTAATAGAAGATAAATTAAATGAACACATCCGTAAATTGAATTTTTAAAGTTCTACCAGCTAACTGGAGGACACCTTAGCAGCTTATTCGCTGTTTTGGTGTCCTTTTTTATTTCATTGGGGGCGTGAGGTAAATGCAAACGTTGCAAGATCAGTTAATAGAAAAAGGTCCTTCACAGGTCGCAAGACGAGAGATAGACCGAAAGATTACTAGGACAAGGGGCAAGCGGGAAGAACAGTTCACGGCGAGAGATTGGGAGGAAATCATGGGTGTTAATCGGGACACTTACAGACGAGGGCCTGGAGGGGCATTTAGGAGAAGATAATTGGGAGGCGAGCATATGAGGGAGAAACAAATCGAGCGGTTGCTTAAGGATTATCACTGGATGATAAACAGCGTAAGGATCATGAGGGAGAATCTACGTGATGCGGGGGATGGATTGACGGCTCAGTACGGCATTGAGGCGGCCATGCCGAAGGGGAAAGGAGAAACAAGCGATCCGGTTTATCGTGAGGTGGTCAGACGCAGTAAGCATCACGAGAGAATTATTGGCTATGAAAGTAAAATTCACATGATTCAAGAGCGGGTTCATGTAATTACGGATGTTCGTGAGTCGGAAGTTCTCCACTGGATTTTAGAGGGCAAGGGGTACTCTTGGATAGCGCGCCATATGGGATTGTCGGAACGTCACATTCGCAGGATAAAAGATTCCATCGTACATCAAATGTCTGAAATGCCGAGAATGCCGAATTCGACGAGAACGACGAAGATTTCTTGTTAGTGGAAAAATATAGTACCATGGAAGGCAGGTCGGGGAGGCGGGTAGGTGCGAGAGTCGCATCTGTCCGTTTTTCTATTTGTACGGGTATTATGACCTTCGGTCTAAATGTATTTTGTAGGAGGATTTTCACCTTTCTTGACGAATAATGTCTAGAGGGAGGTGATGATATGATTTCAATAAAAAACTTGAAATTAATAGAAGATTTAAAAGAAGAACACGAAAGTCTGAAAAATGAATTGGAAAGTTTAAAAGAAGTTAAAAGCGAAAAACTTCATGAAGTAGCTGTAAATATGCTACGTAGAATACAAAGATATCTAGAAAACCATTCATTAACTGTGACTGAAAAAAACACAGAGTTCGAAGATGGTTTTGTAGCAAACTACAAAAAAGGTTACCTTAGAGGAGAAGTTTCCCTTTATGATCACTCAATAAAAATTTTTTATGAAGGAAAAACGATAGAAATTTTATGTGTTGCACCAAAACCTTCGGTCACTATTTATTTACAAAGTTTAGATGTTGAAGAAGATATATTATCAGCACAAATAAATCATCTAGACTCTGAAATTCGGAAACTCAAGGACGAAATAAAAAGTTACAATCGGGAAAATTTCGCTTTTACTTCGAAAATGGATAATGGAACGAAAACATTACAAAACGAAGATGATGTTCTCGCTCATTTATTTAAATAATCTTGAAGACACCTTACAACGAGGTGTCTTTTTTTACTGGAGGTGGTGTTGATGAGATATGGCTAATTGGAATGAGATTCAAAGAGAATGGGAAACAACGAATATAACGCTTGCTGCATTAGCTGATAAGCATGATGTGAAACTCGGAACGTTGAAGAGCAGAAAGAGCCGTGATGGATGGTCGAGGGGTGCTCCTAAAAAGGATGCAACCAAAACGCAAAAGGTTGCAACCCCTACGAAAAGGATGCAACCGAAAAAAGAGGAATTTGAGCCTGTTGTAGAGTCGGATGATCTAACCGATAAACAACGGGATTTTTGTATTTACTACATTAAATACTTCAATGCGACTAAGGCTTATCAGAAGGCTTATGGATGTGCGTACTCGACAGCGATGGTTAACGGACATGGCTTACTAAGAAATACTAAGATTTCTGCAGAGATTGACAGGATGCGAGCTGAACGAATAAACGAGAAGAAACTAAGCATTGATGACGTGCTTCAGAAATACATCGACATAGCCTTTGCAGACATAACCGACTTTGTTGGTTTTGGTTCAGAGGAAGTTGTTCACAGGGATGAGTTTGGCGTCCCGATAGTTGATGAAGACGGCAAGGAAATTACTTATATTCATAACTATGTGAGCTTCAAGAATGCCGAGGAAGTTGATGGGACTATTCTTACTGAGGTTAAGAAAGGTAAGGATGGTATATCCGTCAAGCTGGCGGACAAGATGAAAGCGTTGGAAATGTTGGCGAAGTACACTGACTTGTTATCTGTTCGTGACAAAGAGCGACTTCATGAAGAACAGTTGAAGTTGGATATCGAAAAGAGCAAACTCGAACTCGGTAATCTGCGCGGCGATACGGAAGGCGACCCGCATGATCAGGGTAACAGCTACGAAGATGCACTGAATGCTCAAACAGAAGATGTATTCGCTGACGAGGTGACGGACGATGAAGCGTAAGAAGTCTACCTCCTTCAAATTCCGTCCGTTCAGTCGCAAACAAAAGAAGCTCCTGATGTGGTGGACCGATAAGAGTCCTTATAAAGACTATGACATGATTATCTGTCACGGATCCATTCGTTCGGGAAAAACGGTCGCAATGATCGATTCATTCATTACATGGTCACTTGCAAAACATCGACATCAGAACTTCATTATTGCCGGGAAATCGATGGGGGCACTCAAACGAAACGTACTAGAACCAATGTTTCAGATACTAACCGCGAAAGACATTGACTATCATTACCATCGTTCAGGTGATCCATACGTTCAGATTGGCACGAACACTTACTATCTGTTTGGGGCGAACAACGAATCTAGCCAGGACACATTGCAAGGACTAACAGCTGCAGGCGCATATCTCGATGAGGTTGCATTATTTCCTCGGTCATTTGTTGACCAGGCGATTGGACGTTGCTCCGCCGAAACAGATGGGCAAGGCGGAAAGGTTTTCGTTAACTGTAACCCAGCCGGACCATATCATTGGTTCAAGACCGAGTTTATCGACAAAGCAAAGGAAAAGAAGATATTCGTTCTCCATTTCACAATGAACGATAACCTGTCTTTATCAGAGCGGGTTAAGGAACGGTTCTACCGGATGTATTCGGGCGTTTTCTTCCAGCGTTACATTCTCGGTATGTGGGTGTTAGCGGAAGGTATCATTTATGACATGTTCAATGAGGATGATCATGTCATTGATGAATGGCCGATTGATATCCATGAATTCCAAGTGACTATCGACTACGGAACAAAGAACCCAACAGCGTTCGTCCTGCAAGGCATTCATTATGATTTAGACGGCACACCTACCTACTACAACCTGAAAGAGTATTATTACGATGGCTGCGCGGAAGGTAAGCAAAAAACCGATAATGCATACTACAAAGATTTAGAGGCGTTTTGCGAAGGGTACACCCGCGAGGTGATCATTGACCCGTCTGCAGCGTCTTTTATTGCGTTGATTGAAGAAAAAGGTGTGCTATCTGTTACGAAGGCAGATAACGCTGTAATAGATGGTATTCGAACTGTTTCTCGTTTGATCTCGGAGTTAAGGTGCTTTACGCATCGAGATTGTGTCAACTTGCTTCGGGAGCGCTCATCCTACGTATGGGATGAAAAAGCGGCCATGCGAGGGGAGGACAAGCCTGTGAAGGAAAACGACCACGTCATGGATGCGGAGCGTTATGGCATATTCACGAAAGAAAATAACGGCGTTCGAATGGACGACTACACTGCAGCACTTATGAGAGGGGTGAGAGTACATGGCTAAATGGTATAACAAGGCGGTTGGTGAAATATCAAAGCTTCGTTCAAGGCTTCTATTGCCGTTCGGTTGGGGAAGCATGACTACCGGGACGCTTGGCGCTGGTTACAAATTGGACAGCAGTAAAGTCGACTACGAGTTATCCAAGGCGCTTTACTACAACACACATGACGATTATAAGCTTGGTGCCGGGTTCGCAAAATCCGTCATCAACAACACAGTCAGTTTCATGGGTGTTCCGTCATACAAAAGCACAGACAAGGAAGCGCAGGAAGTCTTGGATGGCTTCTTCGAGTCCAACATATCCAACATGCAACGGACAACGCGGGACAGTTTGCGTGACGGCGATTGCTATGTTTGGATTACCCGCGAAGAACAGCAGGATGTTTCCCTTTATCCAGAGCAGAAAGTCCGGCTGGTTTATAACTTCATCCCTCCAGGACAAGTGAAAGATATCGTGAGGCATCCACTGACAGGCGTTGTGCAGGAATATGTCCTCGTCTCTTCTCATGATTGGGAGGATGAACTTGGTAATAAGAAGAAAGCGACCATTACACAGCGGATACGCAGGGGTGAACGGGAAATCGAGATTGATGGTGATACTCCACCAGATGTTGAACCGGGTATCGAACCAACGCCATGGGACTTCATTCCGATCGTTCACTTTAAAAACGAAGGTGATGAGGGAGTCTACGGTCAATCCGATTTGGAGCCGATTGAACCCTTCTTAAAGGCCTATCATGACGTTATGCTTCATGCGATGAAAGGAAGCAAGATGCACAGTACGCCGCGGTTGAAACTGAAATTGAAAGATGTGACGAGATTCCTCCGCAATAACTTCGGTGTGAACGATCCTGCGGAGTTTGCCAAGAAAGGCGGAACATTGAACTTAGACGGACATGAAATCTTAATGTTCGGTGATGAAGAAGATGCAGAATTTATAGAAGCGAAGTCAGCTACAGGCGATGCCAAAGAGCTACTGAAGCTTCTTTTTTATTGCATTGTTGATACTTCGGAAACACCTGAATTCGTTTTCGGTGTCCATACGCCGTCATCCTTATCGTCCGTCAAAGAGCAGATGCCTATCCTCATCCGTTCAATCGAAAGGAAACGCGAACACTTCGCGGACAACTGGCAAAGGCTTGCGAGAATCGTCCTAGCTATGACTTCACAATCGGAAAATAAATCATTCGAGACGTTTGCGACTGAATTGCAATGGGTGAACATCGACCCGAGAACATCGAAAGAAATCAGTGAGGAATTGTTGAACGTTGTGAATGCGCTAGTTACTGCACTTGGAAACAACATCATCAGTGAGAAGTCAGCTATTAATTATTTGGCCGGACTGATCGACACGATGAACGAATATGAAGCCGAGGAAGGCGAAAGTGAGAAGGACCGCATCCAACAGACGCGAATCAATCGACTGCGGATGCCGGATAGCGTTGACTTGCAAAGTCAATTGGACGAGATAAATAAACTGATGGACAGGAAGGCGGGATAACGCGTGGATGTAACCGAGTTTTCCGTCTACACAGCACTGGCTCTTGAAGCGCGAAAGAAACTAATAGAACTGCTATTGAGGCAGGACAAAGAAATTCGTGAAATATTCGAGAAGGCAGCCGATGATTTGGCGAAAAAAATCAGGCGACTTGAGCAGGCAGGGCAAACATCTCGTATTCCAGCATTATTAGAAACGAAACTGGCCGAGAACGCAGCAGAAATTGAAGCGAGCTTGAAAAGGTTGTTCGATGAAGGATTCGAAATAAGTGTCGAAGCCGGCATGCATCAATCCAAACAAGCAACACTCCGGATCCTGAACAAAGCCCGAATCGATTGGAAGCCGATTGAGCGGGTGTACTTCCGTAAACACACTGCTGCTATTGAAACGATGCAAACACGAGTCTTGAAAGGGCTCACTCTTTCAGACCGCATATGGGGGCAGAGTCGCGTCGCTAGGCAATCGATGGGCGCAATCATTCAAGAAGCAATAGCGGCAGGCGAGCATCCATATAGGGTGGCAGAAATGCTGGAAGGTTATGTCAGGAATGGCGCCAAAACCTTAGTGTCACAGTACCCTAATATGATTGAGCGCTTGGAAGGCAATATCCCTATGGATATGTCTTACGAATCCCTCCGGTTGGCTCGGACTGAAATGGCAGCGGCTTTCGGCGAAGCGGCAAGACAGGCGGCGGAAGTGAATCCGTCAAACACTGGAATGAAGTGGAGCACATCAAACGGCGGGAACACTTGTGACAAGTGCAAAGACATTGCAGTCCATGACAGCGGACTTGGTCCTGGTGTGTATCAGCTCCATGAATTGCCGGACTACCCCGCGCATCCGAATTGCCTTTGCGTGTTGTCTGAGGTTGTGGAGGATATGGACGACTTTGTTGATCGCTTGATTGAGTGGAATCATAATCCATTGGCACATCAGGATATTGAGCGGTGGTATCAAAACATTTATAAAGGCGGCATGATCTCATGATAAATAGATTGCTTGAGCGAATTTATGCAATTGTATTCTTTTTTGTTCTCTTAAAGCACACCAAAAGGAGGTGAGAACATGAACAAACCAATCATCTGCGGCGAAATGTCGCAAAATCAAAAGAAAATCTTTCAGTTATTCGGCAATCTGGCTGGCGAAATGAGAATCGAAGATATTCCGACTGCTCCGTCCGTCAATATCGACGAATTGAAGAAAGGGGATTCGGATCCATTAGAGGTGGTGGTAGAAATTCCTGCTTCAAAGTCTAAGCGCGGATGGAACTATACGGCTAACTCATTGAAGAATATCGTAGATACGGTAAACAGCAGCACATTGAATGGTTTCCTCGGTCACCAGAAACCCGAGGATGTAAGCAATCAGTTCTTGCCTCCGGTCACCCATTGGGTCGGCGCGAAGATGGTAGGAGAGATTGCTTATTTTCGTGGAGTTGTGGATGCGGCGGCGACTGATTTAAAGCGCTGGATCAAGTCGGGACGAATCAAGCAGGTATCCATTTTTGGTATGCCAAAGCTGCAGCGATCCGGAAAAGAAACGAACGTAGTTGGTTATGAACCGATGTCGATTGACTGGACGCCGCTCGATCGGGCGGGAATGAGCACTCGCATAGTTGCGATGAGTGGTGAAATGTGGGACCTAGACGGTGAAGGACCATCAGGAGAAATGAAAGACGATAAGGGAGGAAAAGCAATGAATCCAGAAGAAGTATTGGCAGCATTGAAAACAATGCTCGGAAACAAACAACTAACAGTCCCGATGATTGCTGGCGAAATGGGATGGAAGCCAGAAGAAGTAGCGGCGGATATCGACGAGAAGTGGGTGAAAGAAATCACTACATCAGTTGATACGTTGAAAAAGGTTGAAAAAGCACTCGGCATCTCCGGTGAAGTGGATATCGTGAAAGTTTCAGAAGATGCAGCAAAAGCGATTGAAGCTCAGAAAACAGCTGACTTCGACAAGGTCGTCGGTGAAATGATAGATAAGAAAATCGAGTCTGATTCAATCAAAAAGGACATCAAAGACGACAAGACGGTCATTGGCAAGTTGTGGTCGTATCATGCAGCAGGAATTACTCCTGATATGGCCGATGATAAGATTGCCGGTGAAATGGACGCTTTCCTTGCTGACGAGAGTGTGAAGTCCATTATCAGCAATTATCATACTGATAAGCCTGCTTCACTTGGCGGCGTATCCGGCCCCCAAAAGACCAACCAATTAAAAACTAAGCGTGTATCGCTTTAAGGAGGAAGAACACACATGCCAGAAGCAAGAGCATATCCAACAACAACGTATCAATCGTACCGCGCGAAAGTATCTGATGGAAAAAGTGTCCGGGTAAAGGTTCCTGAAAATACAACAGTCGTCGCTAATCAGTTCTATGAAATGGACGGTTTTTTCGGTCCTGCATTTCAATCTGTGACTACGGGGGTGGGAGAGACTTCTGAAGCAATTCTGAACATCGAACAAGCGGAATATGAAACCGATCAAATTCAAACGACAAAAGCATTCAAAGTCGGCGATAAAATTTATTTCACTGGTGGCAAGTTCACTCCTGACGAAGGTGCAGCAGAAACACCTAACCGTCTTGTCGGGCGTGTAACACAAGGTAAAGACCAAAATAACGTTATCTGGTTCATTCTAGGACCACAGGTTTAAGGGGAGGAGATAAACAATGAGAACACATTCAATCGAAAGCCTAAAAGAACAGCGCCGTAAAGGGACCATCGAAACCGAGGTTCCTTTTATTTTTAACGGGAAACAGGAAACTGTTCCGAAAAAGATTGTCAATGGAGAAATGGAAATCATTGATATTGATAAACCGTTTGGAGAAATGATGACATCTGAAACATCTCGAAAAGAGCTAGTTCAGAAAGTGGTATTGGACGTGGAGTTAGGGCGAGAGGAAGTCCCTGTGCTTTACAAACCGATCTATGAGACATTAACCGACCCTAATTTCCCGAAAGAGTTTGAAGCGAAATGGGCGCAAAGAGGAACGGTTATCTTCTTCGAACACTTAGAAGGTGAAGAAGTGAAATTCGGTTCCCTTCAAGCGGAAAGCGGTCCAATCGCTCGTCTGAAAGGTTATGCAGCTGGTTTCGAATACACGAAGGAAATGGAAATCTTTAATCAGATGTTCAATTTCGAGATGCTGAATAAAGCTTTTGGCGAAGCGCACAACGCACTGCTTAACCATTTGCATCTTGGTCCAATCATTCAATATGGCTACAAGGCGGCTAACAAGACTGCACCTGTTTATGTGAAGCCTGATGGCAATACAGGCACGCAAGCAGACGCGCACTATATGCTTTCGTTGCGTGGTACTTTGCGTAAAGCCTTGAAAGATACACGTACAGCTAAACGCCCGGGTACGATTCTTCTTGCGAATTCAGCAGATAAAGAAGACATCCAAGAAGCACTTGGCAGCATGACGCTTCAGGCTACTCCGTACGGAGCGACAGCAGGCATTACGGATATCATCTACTACGATGGATGGGAAACAGACGTTGCGCGTAAGTCGTACGCTTATGAAGGTGTGCCACAAGGCAAAGCATACCTGATCCGACCTAAACGTGGCTTTAAAGAATTGGTGAAACAAGGACTGCAAATCAATTCTACAATTGGAGATCTCAGCCGTTTGGTCCAAGCGCAGATTGTGGGTGACTTCTGGCGTGGAGTTTTCGCTGCGGTTGAGGAAAATGTTCAAGAAATTACCCTTCCTGGACAATAAGGCGGTGGTATAAATGGAGCCAACAGTATTGAACCTCAAACGGTTGCGGCTCATGGTGAATGACCCTGCTCCGGTTGGGGCGGGGGAAGCGCCCTTGTTTACTGATGAAGAACTAACTTTGATGTTTATTGAATATGACAACATTTTCTCGCTTGCTGCTGAGATCTGGACGATTAAGGCTGGGTTAATCCAAGGCGATATCCAATCGTATTCGTCCGGAAACGAGAGGTACGATCTTACCTCCATGAAAGATCTTTACACTCATGCGCTTTCTATGGCGAAACAATATGCGGAGAAAGCGGCAGGGTTGGTTGATGAGGAAGAGGAAGAAAGTGCAGGTAGTTTCATTCTCAAATTCCGCACTCCGGATGTGATGTAATGAAAAACCTTGTTGAAATGCGACGGAAGCATACGAAATGGAACATTGAACAAAACCCATCCGAAATTTTGATTCATCGAACCGAAAAGCGAAAAGGTGTAGGCCACATCGAAGAAGTTGAAAGCGATGTTGGCCCTTTTGTTGTTCGTATTTTTGTTTCGCAGTCCAATACAAACCAAAAAGTTGTGACACTTGCAGGTGAAAAACAGGTGGATCGCTACTTTGGTTTGTTGGCTGATTTCGAAGCAGATATCCAAGCGGGAACGACTGTCAAAGATGAGTTTGAAGCGATGGGGATGAAGTTCCTTGTGAAAGCAATCTATCCCCAAACGATCAACGGTCAAATAGTCGGTTATCAGGGTGAGCTCGAAAGGGTGATGTGAAATGGCCTTTGGAGAACAGACAAAAGAATACATTGACCGCAAAAGAGCAGGATTGCACCTGTTAGCTATAAATATTGGTAAAACCTTGGAATCCGAAGCGAAAATGAACGCAGCGTGGACGGATCGCACCGGTAATACCAGGCGTGCTATTCACGGTGGCGGTGATAAGACCAAAAAAGGTGCCACTGCGTACCTCGCCCATGGTTCCATGGTAGGAACGTACTTGGAGGAAGGAACGGGGATATACGGTCCGCACCGGACGCCTATCGTTCCGGTTCGTGCTCAAGCAATGCGCTTCACGATGGGCGGAAAAGTTGTGTTTGCTAAACAAACCAAAGGGATGCCTGCGCAGCCGATTATCCGACCGACAGCAGATAAGAAGTGGCCGGAGATTCAGCGTGTTGTCCGGAAGTATTGGGAGGGAACATAATGCGCGATGAATTAAGGAATATCCTTGTTGCGAATGTTCCGATGGTCAATGGCGAGGTTTGGGAGCCGTCCGCGGCTGGGCCGGACCTTCCGAAACCGTCATTAGTATTGAGAGAAGCGTCACAGGACGTCGGACAGGCATATGCGGATTACACGTCGTTATATGAAGTGTGGCCATATGTCAGACGCACGACGTTTAAACAAGTAGATGCCGTATCGAAAGAAGTCATTTCAGCGCTTCATCAGAAGCGTTTTGATGTAAACGGTGTTCCTCACTATGCCGAATACATTGGAACAGCGTCAGAGGACATCGTGGATGATGAATGGGACGCACTGACACGTGGCTTGCGCTTTCAAATCTACTCACTGGCATGGTTGCTGCATCAACCGATTGAGCCGGATCCCGTGCAAGCGATGCAAGCATGGTCGATGAAGAACTTCCCGTCATTGCAACTCGACCCGACGATATGGTCACCGTCCAATGTTACTCCGGCTCTTTACTGGCGGACAGACGCGACAACAAGAGTCGAACCGATGAACTGGGGTGCATGGATCACTATGCAACTTAACGGGCATGTGATCACGCCTGATGCATCAATTCGTAGACAATACGTTGACAGGATTACTCGCCAATTGGCGATAGATCATGTGGCGTGGATGTCGGATAAATCAAAGATGCGTTTCTTGGAAGTGTCTGCAGATGACGGCTACGACCCGTTTAGAGATGGGCAAATCAGATTAACAGTGAGATTCGGCGTGCTGAGAGAACTGGAAGTGTATCCGTTCTTGAAACACACTTATTTTGATGAGAAAAGAGGTGGAGAGGTCCATGTCGAATGAAAAAAACAAGATCCCAGAAGTGACTGCGGAGCAGGTGGCAAATGCGGTAGTTCCGAAGCCTGAAGTGAAGGCCGAGTCAGAATCGAACAAAGCATTTGCGGTTGAAACACTTTATACAAGAGAAGAAATCCAAGCGTCCCCTTCTGCTTTTGGCGTACTGCCGGAAGTGTTGGCGGGCGCTTTATCGTTGGTTGAAGGGGAAAAACTGTCACGCTCTCAAGTTCAAGGAGCGATTGAACAATTCAAGAAAAGAAAGGTGTGAAATAGATGATTGGAGCAATGTTTAAGCTAGGCGAGCAGAAATCCCGTCCTGGTGTATATACCCGATGGTATAACGCGGGTGGCTTTTCACGATTTGCGAGAGCGCTTGGTGTGGGTGCTGCTGTAATTAAAGCCAATTGGGGACCAATCGGACAAATCATCACGGTTGAAAACAGAGATGAAGTGAAAGAAAAGATTGGAACTGGAGTGGGTGCAGATGTTGTTAGAGAGATTTTCGAAGGCGGAGCCTATGTTGTTCATGCCGTTCGTATCGGTACTGGTGGAAGCCCTTCGACAGCTAGTTTAACAGTTGGGGAGACAGGGTCGTTGGAATTGAAGACTAAATATCCGACATCCCGACAATTTTTCGTAACTGTCAGGGACGCCCTCGACCCGTCACAAAAAGAGCTCCTTGTTTTTGAAGGTGGTCGTCAAATCGAATCATTGACGTTCGATGCAGGTGAAGGGGAAGCGACAGCACTTGTTGCAGAAGTGACTGCGAGAAGTAAGTACCTGAGTGCAACTGCAACTGATTCAGGAGTTGTGAAAGCAACCATCAATAAAGAATTGACAGGTGGGACGGATCTGGAGACGGTAGCTGAAGACTATACGACATCGTTCGGGAAAACCGAAACGAAGTTCTATGATTCGATTACAGTTGATTCGGAAGACCCTGTCATTCATGCAGCACTTCATGCATTCGTTCGCCGGAAAATTGGTGAAGGGTATCGCATGACGATGTTTGTAGGAGAGAAGCCATCAGTCGATTTTGATACTCGCATTTCTCACGCAAAGGCTTTCAACGACTTCGCGGTTGCTTATATCGGAAATGGTGTACAAACGACCACAGGCGTACTAGTGGGCGCGACAGCGGCGGCTCGTGTGCTTGGAGAATTCATTTCTGGTTCCTACAAATCTAGTTTGACAGGAAGGATCATTACGGGCGGTGTAGGCATCGAAGGGGAGCTGACAGCCTCTCAGTACGACGAAGCGGCCCGAAACGGCATGATGGTGTTCTCACTCAATGCAGACGGCATCCCTCAGATTGACTACGGCATCAACACGCTTGTCTCGCTTGGCGAAGATGAGGATGAAGGATGGAAGAAGTTGCGCCGTGTAAGGACGCGTTATGAGCTGATTGACCGAATCACAACACAAATTTCAAGAGCTATGTCTAATAACGTGGACAACAGTCCAGACGGAAGACAATTCTTGATCACCCTGGCAAACGGCGAAATCGGGCAAATGACCCGAGAAGGTGGTCTGTTATCGGGTGAAATGATTGTTGATCCGGATACAGCTCCAGAAGGTGATTCCGCGTGGTTCAAATTTGATAATCTGGTCGATCTGGACGGGCTTGAGAAGGCTTATCTTGCATTCGGATTCCAGTATTGATAGGGAGGTAATGAAGAATGGATGGACGCTATATTTTTAGATCATGTGTGCCAGATGGAGACGTGACAATTGCTAACGTCACTCCCGGTGAAGTTTTGAACAGGGATTGGACATTTCGTGCAAACTTGCCACCTGAAATTCAGGAGGCATTAGATGCGGGCGAATTCGATCCGCGGAACATCCTGACGGGCAAAGACGGGGAGTTGTATGACGAGGATGGCAACTTTCTGGCGGAAGTGAACACGTGGCAGATGTCGGTTAGCTTTACGAATACGGACTACAATCCAGCGGGTAAAAAAATCACTTGGGCTATCCCAACGAACTACTCGTTGACTTTGACATTCACAGAAACGATTATCCGCGATTCAATCATGCTTCAAAAAGCACTGACCGGATTAAAAGATCGTTCAAAAGGTGCGAACTTAAACTTTACAGGCGTGCTTCGTACAGACGCTGCATAATCGGAGGGAATTATAGATGACTGAAGAAAAATTGAATCAAGATGAATTGTTGGCCGTGGAGGAAGATGTCCTGCGCGGTATTTTAGGTGCTTATGAAAATAACCAAGACGACACGGTGACAATCGAGATTGCACGCGGAGGGAAGACGTTCTTCGCATTCGATATCCGCGGCTTGTCTGAAAAGGAGTACAACGACCTACAGGATCGCGCTACAAAATTCAAAAAGGCGAAAAACCTCGGCGGTGTCAAAGTGGCAGAGGAAACAAACATTACAAAATTCCGTAGCTTGCTCATTTATCATGCAACTGTTCCTGAGCACCGCAAGAAACTTTGGGATAACAAACAAGCGTGGAATCAACTGAATGTGCTGAACGGTCCGGATTTGATCGACAAAGTATTGAAAGCAGGTGAAAAGTCCGCAATCATCGATAAAATTGATGACTTGTCTGGATTCGGGACCGAAAGTGACCAATTAATAAAAAACTCATTGGAGCAGGAGGAAAACTAACTCTCCTGCATGAGATTTTTCAAAGGACAGGACGTTTGCCTGATGAAATCATGAGCAAACCGGATGGCATTCAAAAATTTGCTTTCGAGTCAATGAAATATCAGTTGGAAAAGGAAATAGAAGAACGGAAATCTATAAATAGCATGGCGGGCAGGAGGTGACTGAATGGCCAAAAGAGAGGTTTATCGTATTGATATACCGATCGAAGCATCAGACGGCTACAGCAAGGAAATCCGCTCTGCTGAAAAGCAAGTTACAAAGTTTGAAGGGGCAATCGAAAAGACAACTCGTCGAGTCAATAAGCGCTTGAATGACTTAACAAACGGCAGGTGGTCCGTAACTTTACGAGCGGTAGACCAAGCTTCCCGCGTTGCATCTCGAGTAGCGTCATTCATTAACCGCACAGCAAGCCGCAGTTATCGTTTTACGCTTCGAGCTGTCGATATGGCTACAAGCACCATTCGGAACATAGGACGTATGATCACAAGCATACCTGCCGTCATAACAATCGCCCTTTCAGTCGTTGGCATCGGTAAATTGAAAGATGCAACAGTAGGGGCTGCCATGAGTTTCGAGCAGTACGAAGTCTCAATGACCCACTGGTTAAATGGAAACGTCACACAGGCAAAAGAGCTTGTGAAATGGATGGGGCAATTCGCTGATACAACCCCATTCAGCTCGGTTGAATTGTTTCCTGCATTAACCCGAGGAATCGGAGTCTCTAATGGCGATGTTGATCAAGCGAAACAACTACTTCGCCTGGCTTCGGACATGTCCTCGCTAACCCCGGGCTCATCGGTTTCCGATGCCATGGAGGCGTTAGCAGATGCTCAAATGGGCGAGATGGAACGTCTGAAAGCCTTTAACGTGAAGTTTTCGAAAAAGGATTTCGACAAGATCGGTTATGCTGGCGTTATCAATGAACTAACAAAGAAATTTGAAGGCGGAGCGGGTAAACTCGCAAAAACGTCTGCAGGTATCCTAGCTACGTTATCAGGTTATCGCAGTTCGATCTTCCGTTCATTCGGAACAGGTTTTCTTGAACCAATGAAACCGCGCCTTGATGCGATTAATAAATGGCTTGAAAATAACCAAGAAACTTGGGGCCGTTGGAAAGAAACGGTCCGTAGCGCCGGTGAGGGTGCATCTGAATGGGCTTTTTCAAAGATAGAAACAGGCTTCTCTTATATTCGTGACCGATACTTGAACAATGATGATTTCAGGAACTTAAATTTCCAAGGCCAAGTCGGTTTTATTATGGGTGATATCAACCAATGGTGGACGGATAAAGGGAAACCCGCTGTCAGTTCGTGGTGGGAGTCATCTGGTAAGCCATGGGCCGAAGAAACAGGGTTGTCGATTGGGAAAACTATTTTCAACGGTATTGTTCTTGGTATCAAGGAAGGCCTTAGCTCAATCGGCGGTCTTTGGCAAAATGCATTCGAGGATCCATCAGCTAAATCCATCGGAGGGGCGGCAACTGCAACCGTGTTAGCAGGAGCGGTTGGAAGTATGCTTCTCTCTCCTTTCCTAAGAGCAGGCGGAGGACTGTTGAAAGGCGGGAAGTGGGTCGGGGGGCATATCGGTAAGTTCGGAAAGCAAGGAGTCAAAGGCACTGGGTCGGCGCCTACTGTTGCGACAGCGAAACCGTCTGCTCCTTCAACTCCGGCGAAACCAATGCCTGTAATCCTGGACCAATACGGCAAACCATTACCACCATCTGGCGGACCGAAACCAAGACCTGCGCCTAAACCATCAACTCCCAGTGGCGGAGGATTTGCCAGAATGCGATTGATACGCAGAATCCCTATACTTGGCACACTTCTAGGAGGAGCTGCTATTGCAACTGCTGCAAAGGATGATCGGCCAAAGGTTATCGGGGGCGTAGCCGGAGGACTTGCCGGTGCAAAAGGCGGAGCATTAGCAGGTGCTGCATTGGGTTCTGTTGTTCCAGGCATCGGCACGGCTATCGGAGGAGCTGCAGGCGGTCTGATCGGCGGAATCGGAGGTGCAATTGGCGGCGAGTGGATCGGTAGTCATTGGGACACAATCAAAGAAAAAGCGGGCGAGGCGGGAAACTGGATCAAAGATAAATGGTCCGGTTTTTCTGGTTGGTTTGGTGATTCTGTGTGGACGCCGATCAGCGACGGGGCTATCAACGCAGTTAACTTTGTAGCGGGTATGTGGTCTTATGGCAAAGATGCCGTAGGTCTCGTTTGGGGACCGGTCAGCGATTGGTTTGAGACAAATGTTTGGGCACCGGTATCAGCAGGAGTCGAAGCGGTAGGGAACTGGTTAGGCGAGAAGTTCGAATCTGGTAAGAGTATTGTTTCTGCGGCATGGAGTCCAGTTTCTGATTGGTTTCAGGAAAATGTCTGGTCTCCCGTATCCACTGGGGTCGAAGTCGTTGGCAGTTGGATCGGTGAAAAATTTGATGATGGATACGGTGTTGTAAAAGAGGCATGGGGAGCGGCATCTGGATGGTTCGAAGAAAACGTTTGGGGGCCATTAAAGACGGGTGTCGAAGCTGTCGCGAATTGGTTCTCAGAAAAGCTAGACGTTATCAAAACTGGTGCGGCCTCGGTAGGTGATGCCATTTCAGAAAAAGGCAATCTTGCAAAGAAGGGAATTTCTGCCGGCTTTAAAGTATTTACTAGGCGCGGTTCTGAAGAGACAGGATTGCAAACAAGTAAACAAAAAGCTTCCGCATACGCAAACGGCGGCTATATTAACCGTCCTCATATGGGACTTGTCGGCGAAGCGGGTCCTGAAATGATAATTCCGTTATCGTCAGGGCGTCGGAACAGAGCTCTGGAACTATTCGAGCGAACTGGTCGTATGCTCGGCATCCGTCCATATGCTAGCGGGGGATTAGTTGGAAAGCCGGTTGAACCAGTTGTTAATTCAATGACTTACCCGGCACCTATTGGACCTATGCCAGCAAGCGTTAATCCATCAATTTCGTTTGGGCCGGTTAGCGTTTCTGTAGAAAATGGCGGTAATGGCGACGTGGATAGTATCATACACGCAGTCATTGAGGAATTTGGGAATGCGGTTATCCCTCAATTGCGTGAAGCATTGGTGAATAGGTATGCATAAGGAGGTGCAGGGATGCAATTTTCATTTGTTGATCCAGTTACGAATAAAGCGCTTGTGCTTCCTATCGCTCCTTCTCGTATGGAGGTTGTGATAGGAACTAAGATACTGACATTTAATCCAATCGCACTCGGAACAATTGAATTACCGCGCGGTCGTTTGCCGATAAAATTTACACTGGAAGGTTTGTTGCCAGGATTAGAGCAGGCAGCTATTCCGGAACGAGAAAACGAAATGAGCCCTAACGAGATAAGTAAAACCATTCAAAAATGGGCGGAAGCGAAAGGGGCAAATGGAAAAAAGCTACGTTTTATCGTAACGGAAACGGACTGGAACATCCCTGTATTCCTCTTGGACTTTAGACCGAGTGCACCTAATGGATACGGGGATGTGAAATACACGCTCGATCTGACCGAATGGCGAGACTTCACAGTGAAAGAAGTAAATTCGGCAACCTCCGGAAAGAAAGAGGTTCGTGAGATAAAACCGAAGCCTAAAACATACACAGTCAAAAAAGGCGACACGCTGTCTGCGATTGCTCGAAATTATGGAGGCTCGGCGAGTAAATGGCTAGAGCTTTGGACGGCTAATAAAGGGAAATTGAAGAGTGGAAATCCTGATCTTATTTATCCTGGAGAAACTCTAACCATTCCGTCGGGGTGGTTGAAATGATTGATTTAACCAAAGTTGATTATCGACTTACCTTGCTGCCCCCAAACGGCTCGAAAATTGACATCACCAATCTAATTGATTCATGTACACATGAAGAAATGGATGGCGAAATGGCCGCGAGAGTGTCCGTGAAAATGAAAAATGTAAAACGTGCCGATGGATGGATTCATCAGCACGTTTTTCTTGATAAACGCATTGTACTGGAAGCGACTGACGGGAGTGGCTGGAAAGAAATCTTCCGCGGATCCATAAAAAGGTGGAAAACGGTTGCTGAAGATCATACAGTCGAATTTACGGCATATGACCCATCGTTCAATGCAATGATTTCAAAAGAGCATTATTTCTTTCCAGCAGGGATGAAAGCTGATGCAAGTATTAAGCAAATCGCGGTGGAACAAGGCATTCCACTTGGACAAATTGATGGACCAAGTATCCCGCTTGCTAGGAAAATGTATAACGGTTATATCGGGGATACAATCGGTGGCCGTTTGAAAGAAACAAGACTGAAGGGCGGTGGAAGGTTCATTCCCCGTTCAACGGCAGGAAAGTTTGAGATTGTACGGGAGGGCTCCAATAAAACGGTTTACGAACTTACCGATTTAACCGTCAATAGCAGTTCTGATGAACGTTCTATCGAAAACCTTATCACCAAAGTTAAGATTTATGGGAATGAGCCGAAGCCGAAACCTAAGAAAAAGAAGAAGTTGGCCAAAGGTGAGAAGAGGGAAAAAGCCAAAATCAAAACGGTATTGGCGGCAACGCCGAAGAAAGAAGATCCTAACAAGGATAAACGACCGAAAATCAGTGTAACTGTTAATGGTGATACAAAGTTTGGCGTTATTCAGGAAGTCTTGTATAGTTCGAATTTCGACAATATGGCGGCTGCGAAAGCGGCTGCTCAAGAGATACTAGATGAAAAAGGAAAACCGGAAATCAATCGTCCTCTTACGCACCCTGATATTCCATGGGTACGGAAAGGCGACTTAATAAAAATCAATTCCGGCACAATCAATGGTGATTGTATCGTTGAGAGCGTTTCACGAAACACGCAATCTCGAATGATGACTTTGAAACTGAGAGGGAGATGAGGATGGTAAGATATTCTTTTGTGAACGAACTAGCAGCGATCATGACAGATACATCTGAAAATGCCACAAATGAAGCCATCCGATATCCTGTGCTCGGGACGTTGGATGACGATTTAAATTTAATTGTTGATGGATTCAGCCGGCCTATACCTGAAAAGGAATACGAGGTGATTGAGCCTGTCGTCAATATGTTCCAGCAGCCGGATGAGGAGTATGACACGTTTGTCGAAGACTACCGTTTGGAGCTCCTTTTACGTCCTGGTGATCGCGTCTTATGCATTCCTATTGAAGATGGCCATACTTTCGTGGTTGTAGGGCAGGTGATGTAAATGGTCAATCAACTATATCCTTCGTTTGATGCCCCCGACTTGATGGCGGACGAGGAAGTCGAAACGCTTCAAGATGTGTATGCTTATAAATTCGATTACGAAAACGAGAAGCTTGTCGTCACAGGGACGGGAAAAGCGGTTAAAGGCGACCAAATAGATGCTTATCGATTCTGGGCCGTCAAATGTTGCATAACGGAGCGCTTTAAATATCGATCGTATAGTAGTGACTTCGGTATTGAGTTTGAAGCGATTATGGCGGCTGACTATCCTCGGCCAATAGCGGAGAGTGAGATAAAACGAACGATTACGGAAGCATTGATGGTGGATGAAAGAACAGTTTCCGTTACCGGCTTCAGTTTCGAGTGGGAGGGTGACTCATGTTGGATTAATTTAAGCTTGGAAAGTGTGTACGGAACAGATTATGTCGAAATTAGAAGGGGTGGTGAATTGAGTGGAAGAATTCGTGCTGCCTGATTTTTTGCAAGAAACCGAAGAAGAAACACATCAAAAGATGATACGCATGGCCCCTCCGAATATTGATACTGCGGAGGGGGCTTTATATTGGGACCATACGAGACCGACTGCGCGAGTTAAGGACGAACTTGTTGGTTATGAGCTAACCTTGACATTAATGATGAAGTTTCCACAATTTGCTGTCGGACCCTTCCTTGATTTACACGGCGACCCTGTGGGAGTGTACAGACGTCCAGCTGTCCCTGCAATTGGAGAGGCCACGTTTGAAGGGGCGTTAGGTACCTTCATTCCAGTTGGGACGGTTGTTACAACGATTGGTGATGATAACGAGGCAAGTCTTCTCTACGAAGTGATCGAAAGTGGTGTCATTGATGAAAGTGGCTTGATCACCCTACAAATTAATGCAGTTGAGCCAGGTTCGTCTGGGAATGTGCCGATTGGCTCGATACAAGGTATCACAAAATCTATTTCAGGCCTTACCAATATTTACAATACCAAACCGACAAAAGACGGTGCTGACCAAGAAGATGACGATTCATTTCGCGAACGGATCCTGGACAGACATCGAAACAAGCCTTTGAGCGGTGCAAGACGCGACTATGAACGATGGGCGAAAGAAGTACCGGGCGTTGGTGATGTTATTGTCATCCCTCTATGGAATGGTCCTAAAACGGTGAAGGTGTTGATTACTGATAGCGAACGTCAGCTTGCTTCTGCTGAATTGATTACTGCTGTCAAGAATCACATTGATCCAGTTGACGGTATGGGCGAAGGAGTCGCTCCGATAGGCGCTGTGGTTACTGTAGACACACTTACATTGGTTCTAGTAAATGTGGAAATGTCGTTAGTCTTGGAAGAAAACTATCTACTTGAGGATATTTTAGATAGTATTAAAAGCAATCTCAATTTATATTTCGCAGATAGAGAAATCATTAAATGGTCCGAGGCGGTAGCCGTCATTGTAGGAACGGAAGGTGTAGCAGATCACAGCGGTTTACTATTGAATGGCAGCACCGAAAACATCTTGTTAAACCAAGGTGAAAGGGCAGCTATAGGAGAGGTGATAGCTGCGTGACGACTAAAATTACTACGGAAACTGGTAGAGATATGCTTCAGTCTGTGACGCCGATTTACAATAACGATGAATTAGCACTGGCGGTTTTTGAAGCAAATGGACGTGTGATGGATGAAATCAGGAAAGTTATTAAGGATCTAAAGCACGAGATGTTTCCTCAACACGCCAGCTGGACTCTTGGTTATTGGGAGAGCATGTTGAATATAAAGACAAACAAGAACCTTTCAGATGCTGAGCGTGTCCAGAAGATTCTTTTTGAACTGAATAAGTACTTCCCGATTACTCGTAAGAGAATGGAGCAAATCGTGAATGTTCATGTCCAAAATAGAGATGCGAAAGTTATTGAGGACAGGGGTGAATACTCATTTACGATTCAAATTCCATCGGAAAATTTGATTATTACTGCAGATATTCACAGGGATGTCGAAGAGGCAAAGCCTGCACATTTAGCGTATATGATTTCTGTCTTGGCTGATGAATTGAGGGCAATCATCCGCGCCAAACAATACACCTTCCCAGTCCCCTACCCGGTCACCGGCACATTTCACACGGCACCAATCGGCGGAGTAGCGAGCAAAGCAACTATGGCAGCCGAATCAAAAGCATATGCAAACTCAGTCCCGTACCCAGTGACCGGGACTTTTTATTGTACACCGGAAGGAGGTTATTAGATGGTTTCACTTTTGGAAGATGAAACGCTGAAATTTTGGGACCGATTAATCGTCGGTGCTAAAGTGACAATCGACGGAGTGGAGCAAAGTTATCCAATCCATGAGTCTTCGTATATAGAGGGTAACATGCTAAAGAAATTCGTATATCTTGAATCCGAATCCGGCCATGTTACACATGCTTACGTCCATGATCAGCACGGACGTCGGATCTGGGAGCAAACTATGAATATCCGAAAAGATGAGGACGGGATTATGGTCACGTTCTTTTTTGAATTGGAACTGAAGGAAGGTGTTAGCGTTGGGTGAACCATATGTATACGTGCCATTTCACTGGCTGGATCGAATTGTCGAATTAGACGAGTTTGGTAATGTTGTCTACGAAAAGGATGCAGAAGGAAAAATTGTTTATGAATCAGATCAGTTCGGCAATTTAATCTTACATCCGATTACAAAAGATCCAATTCCCAAACCAAAATTAATACAAGATGGGACCCGGCACTCTGCTGGACGTGAAAACCACCAAGAGCAAGGTATCGCTAAATCTCACGAACGCCTAGACGGCCATGACAACGAGCTCTTACGCATCAAAATCCAATTGGAACTCGACGGCAAAGCCCCAGGCAACTCCGGAACCTTTGCCGATACGTTTGACGGCGAGCCTAACAAGCTGGTGCGTCAGACAGCCCGTGCAGTCCTGACAGCTCCACGATCGGCGGGCACGACGGTCCTTAACGTTGATAAGACGGACGGATTCAAAGCGTTCACCGAGGTCACTATTTACGACGGGACCAACAGCGAAGACGTGCTTATCACGGACGTAACGGCATCGACAATCACTGTCCAATCGTTACAAAACGATTACGTCAAAGGCGCGATCATCGCCCGTAGTAATGCGGAGATTAAAGATGGCCGGATGGGTCAAGGTAGCTGGGGTACTTATTCTGTTTCGGAAGTAGAGGTGATGTGAGATGGCCAAGTATAATTATGATAGGTACAGTATTAATTATTCATGGAGAGAACCCCCGATAGGCGCCACCGGGACAATAGGTACTAGATTAGGAGGACTTCATAAAACTGCTAAATGGAATTCGACAGAAGGTAAATACGTACTTTCCGACCCTTATGACCCTTACAACTATATACCGGCGGGAAGCGTCGCTTACCACTATCGTCCCGAGGCAGACGGATATTTAGATAAGTACACTAGTAGAACAGGTCAATATGGTGATGCGGATGTTACTTGCGATAGGGAAATACGCTATAACAAAGACAAGACACAAGTCCGAACTCGCGGTTTATATAAAAATACAGTACAAGCCGAGGACGGGACATATCCAATAAACGGACCTCACATTGACGGTAATTGGTACGTTAGAACTTCTTTAGCTAACACAGCACCAACAACTCCCGGCGCATTTACGCAACCGACCGGCGAATTAGAAATCGGCGATTCAAAAGTATTTTCGGTGGGTGCTTCTACAGACGCGGAAGGAAATCTGTCCAAATATATTTGGGAAGCATCCATTAACGGGGGTGCATTTTCAAAAGTTGGCGAAACATCAACGCCAAGCCTGACGTATAAGATTCCTACTGCAACATCGCTAAGAATGCGCGTTAAAGCGGTGGATTCCGGCGGACTTGAATCAGGTTATCGTGATAGTGCAACGTTTACGGTAACCAAGCCGAAGTATTATTGGAGTAAATATAATGCCATTAGAGAGGTTTCATTTAAAGAGGGTGAATGGGTTAGTATCGGCAGAGCAAGTGTTCATAATACTAATTTCTATTATCCGGCATATACCTTTGATACAAAGACGGGTAAATTTTCCCCTAGTGGAGCACATGTGGCGACGCCAGCTCTTGGTAGATATTACGGAATGGAGGGTAGCGGGGGTAAAGGGGTCAAAAGAGTAGATGGCCCTTATTCTGGAATTGAAGATTGGTATTATTTTGATGCCAGTACTAAAAATGCAGTAGAAGAAATTATTTATTCTCGTGGAAGTTTGGTCCAATCAGGACTTCAAGCAATAGAAGGAACCTACCCGAACGACGGCAGGCATTCAGACGGCTTTTATTATGTAAGAGGATCACGTGTCAACCAATCAATCGCTCCACCAGCTCCGTTTACAGTGCCATCATCAGGAGCAATATTGGAACCAAAGCAAGCCTTAACACTAACATTCGGCGCATCTACAGCATCTGCAATCAGCACCTACGAGGTCCAAAGCCGATACAACGGTGGCGCATGGCAAAATGTCGGAACACATACCAACGCATTAACACGTGCATTTACCGTGACGGATGATAAAACATTGACGACAGTCGAGTTCAGGGTACGCGCTAAGAATACGAGCGGAGTCTATTCAGACTACGTTTATTCCGAGGCGTTCACTATCCAGCACAATAAAATTCCGGCGATCACGCTCGAAACCGAAAACAATAAAACGCTGTACGAAAAAGACGCATTCGTCATCAAAGGTACAGCCTTAGAGCCGGACATTGGCGACGTCTTAATTGTCTACTACCGTATCAACGGTGGTACAGCAAGAGGATTCGAAACTAAGGTGTCTGATGGTAAGCCTGTACCATTTAACGAGCAGCTGACGTTTAAGAGCGGCAAGCTATACAAAGGCGAAACGGCCATCACCGGCGCCCTAGCAGACGGCACGCCTCATACATTGGAAGTTTGGGCTACTGACAACCAGGGCGGTAAATCAGAAATTGAGACGCGTACATTTTATGTCGTGCCGAATCGTCCTCCTTCCTTAACGATTGATCCGATCGATTACCAATCTGGACTAATCGATGCAGACAAGGTCACTGTAACAGGAGAATCCTTTGATGCGGATGGCAACGATGTAGTGGTACGCTATCGTATTAACAATGGCATCAATGTTGAAATTCATAACGGCCCTGCCGGAAAGTTTTCGTTTGATGTATCTGTTTCAAAGTTAAAAGATGGCATCAACGACATAGTCGTAGAAGTCTCTGACACGTATGATTTTAAGTATTCTAAGACAATAAAACTTAATCGGATAGAAAACTTAACGCCTTTATTGCAATCCGTTCAACGGTGGACCATCAATCCTCCTGCCGGATCTGCACAAGGCGTTTTATTCTGGATTAAACGGGACGAGTCGCAAGATGTATCCATTGAAATATCCATGACGAACGGCACTGAGCCGGAGAATTTCGTACCTATGGACTTCGATTCAAGCGGTCCAGACGAAATAGGAACGGTAGAGGACTTCTTCAAATACCGTGCTAGTTCTCCTGCAGAAAAAATCGCAATCAAAATATCATGGACAGGCGATAAGCCAATCCATCAGATACAAGGGGCGTTGACGCAATGATTATGGTAAGACGTAAACAGCCAGACGGGTCGTATGGTCCGTTGGAGCCGGCTTTCCCGGAAGTGCCGGAGAACATGGATCCAAATATGCTTATTTTGTATGAAGCTGTCGCTGGGATGCAGGAACAGATAATGATGCAGCAAGAAGAAATCGACCGATTGAAAGGGGGTGCTGAATGATGGTTTATCAATACATGGTGCCAGTGTACGGTCTATTGGTCAAAGCCAGTGCGCGTGAGATTGACAGCCTGCCTAAGCAGTATCAAGTGCCAGTTGCCGAGTATTTGGCGGCTGAGGTCGAAAAAGAAGGAAAATAGTATTAGGTGAATTGAAGGAGTTCCCTCTCTTTCTGTCGAAATATGTAGACAAGGAGGGGAGCTCATGGATGAGCAAGTATTAGAGATTATAGAAAAATTACCCGGTTCTACATCATACTATACAGCTGCATTGTTTCCGTTAATAGCTTATTTTGTCAAAATCGCTATTGACAATTATGAATCTACAGAATTAGAAAGATTGTTAATGAGTAACTTTAAAAAATTCCAAATTGCTCTGTCAAAATATTTCTTTATAGGATTAGCTTTTATAGCGATATTTAATTTGATCCTTAAAAACCAAAACATCATAAGTATAAAAAACAGTGAGGTATTTTATGTTGTATGGTTAGCGTGTTTTATAATAACTATAGCTATTATTTTCTTGCTTGAAATTTTTATTAATTTCATCTTCTCTTTATTCAATATTAAATATGATTACTATATTGTAAACGAAAACAATGAAGATGCTTATCGAGTAATAAAATTAAGTGGTAAACATATACTGGCAGAATCTGAAGGGATATATATGTTCATAGATAATTTTAAGCAAAGAAGATATAGAAAAGTTGCAGTGAGTAATGCCTTTCTTGAAAGTATATATACTTATAGATATCTAAACCAGATACTTTGGGCTATGATTATTTTTGATTTAATATCACTTATTTTTGTGTTCTTTAGCAGCGGGATAATGCAAGCAATTTTCTATATAGTTTTCGTTATTCTGCTTTTGGTCTTTCTGGTAATTTTGACAAACTCAAGAATTTTTACTAGAGAGAATTTATCAAGTACGAATATAATCGAAACAGAAGATCCGTTAATCGATAGTGAACAAAGATGAAGAAGATCGTCCTTAAACGGACGTTCTTTTTATTTTCTTACAAAGAGAAAGGGAAGGGGGTACTTGAATGCAGAAGGGAGAGAGTACCGGTGACTCGTATGGAAGTTACGGGAATTAAAAGCATTGGAGCGCTAGTTATCAGCTTCTTGATTTATTTAATTGATGTGGTGAATGAGGCTGTTGTGGTGCTCGTCTTTTTCATGTTGTTGGACGTCATCACCGGCTTATTACGATCGTGGGTGACAAAGTCATGGGACAGCACAATCGGCTTTTCCGGTATCGTTAAAAAGGTCGGCATATTTATCATGATTGGAATGGCTGCATCAATCGAATTTATGATAATGTCTGTCGGACAGGACCCAAAGGGACTAATGCTTTTAGGCGTCACGTCTTTTTTTATTGTCAATGAGGGCATTTCTGTTCTAGAAAACTGCGCGCAAATTGGGCTGCCTATTCCGGCAGTCCTTTTTAATGCACTTGAAAAGATGCATCGGGATCCATCGGGTAAGGAGCAGAGACTTGCCCGACATCCTATGTTGGATCGTATCGACAAGAAAGAATTGTTGAAAGAGAATGAGGCGCTGCTCCATCAGCTACAGAAGAAAAAGGAGGAAATAACAGATGAAAATCAATTGGAAAGTAAGGATCAAGAATAAGATGTTTTGGCTGGCTATGGTGCCGACTGTTTTGTTGGTTGCGCAAATCGTTGCAGGATGGTTCGGATTTGCATTGGCAGCTGATTTGATCGGCATGGAAGCGACTAATTTTATCAATGCTGTATTTTCATTGCTTGTCATCCTAGGGGTTGTAGTGGACCCTACGACAGAGGGGCTAAAAGATAGTAGACAAGCCTTGCGATATGACCGGCCTAAAGATGATACCCGATGAATTTTGTCGACAAACTAGCACCGTTTGCAGTCAAACACGGACTTGCAAACGGTGTTTTACCGTCGTTAATAATTGCCCAGGGTATCCTTGAATCCGGCTCAGGTACATCGGAACTTGCCAAAAACGCCAATAACCTCTTCGGTATAAAAGCCGGTTCGGGATGGACGGGCCCCACATACACTAAAAGGACAAGTGAGCAGGACGAGGATGGCAATGTCTACTACATCAATGCGGCTTTCAGAAAGTATCCATCCTATGAAGGCTGTGTAATGGACCTAGTCCATAAATACACTCACGGCACCGGATGGGAAGACCACAACCGCTATGCGGCCATACTCAACCAGACAGATTACCGTAAAGCGACTGCTGCCCTTCATGCGGCTGGTTATGCGACGGACATCAAGTATGCGGCAAAGCTTAATGAACGTATCGAACAATATGGATTGACTAAATATGACAAGGAGGTAATCGATATGGTAAAGATTTTTATTGACCCTGGACATGGTGGAACAGATTCAGGAGCAGTCGGTAATGGCCTGAAAGAGAAAGATTTGACCTTGGCTATTTCCAAGCGAATTGAATCTCTTCTCACGGACTATGAAGGTGTCCAAGTCAAATTGAGCCGTACCACTGATCAAACTCTTTCGCTTAAGCAACGGACAGATACAGCGAACGCTTGGAAAGCAGATTTCTTATTGTCTGTGCATATCAATGCAGGTGGTGGAAAGGGCTATGAAGATTTCATTTTCAATGGAAAGGTTAGCAACAAAACAATAGATTTTCAAGCAGTTCTTCATTCTGAAATCACAAAAATGATTCCGGAATTTATTAATCGGGGTAAGAAACGAAAGAACTTACACATGGTCCGCGAATCGCATATGCCATCAATCCTTACAGAATCAGGATTTATTGATAGTCCAGACGACTCCGAACTATTAAAGAGTGATGAGTTTCTCAATCGAGTCGCCCTTGGCCATGTAAATGGTATTGTAAAAGCATTTGATCTAAAGAAAAAAGATGCATCAACGTCAACACCGGCAAAGGAGGACGGCGACTTGAAGTTTACGAGCGGTACACTCAAAAAGGAATTTGAAACGTTTTTAAACAGCAAAGCCCAACGCGAAATTGCTGTCAGGGAAGCTGTAAAACAAGGTTACAACGCCAAGTGGATTAAGGACTTGGAAGAGGGCAAAGCATCTGACGGCGATATAGCCATGCTTGCAATTGGAGCTTTGATTAAAGCGAATAAGTAATATAAGGGCGACTACTCGCGCCGATTTGAGTGGTCGCCTATTGTTATTCGTGAAATCATATTGAGTTTTAAACCTATAAACCATACAATAGACTAAATGATAGTTTATTGATGGGGAGGTTAGCGAGGTTGATACATAGAATAAATGTGAGTGCGGTACTAAAATCCTTGGGGCAAGGAATTAGTGATCCCGCTTTAATTATTGGTGATGATTTTGAAAGATACATATTAAAAACTGAAAAAGTATTTGTTGAAGGGAAACTG
>NZ_LQYA01000245.1:21692-22650 GCF_001531445.1 Sporosarcina koreensis | reverse complement strand
AATTGTATGTTTCTAAACGAATTACTCTCTTATCAGATAGCCAAATATTTAGGTGTACCAGTTCCGGAATCGGCAATTGCATATATGGATAAAAGAATTCTCGAAAAGGATCCTACCGCAACATTTGTTCACAGATTTTATGAAGGCAACCTCTTCGCTAGTCTGGAATTAGAAAAAGAAGACAATCTGCTTGAGAATTACGAAGAAATGATCCAGATGAAAAAGCCTTACATTTCTCGAACTTGGAATGCATTTTTCTCTAATGTTGAAAATATTAATGATATAGCAAATGTAATCGCTTTTGATTTATTAATTGCCAACTTTGATCGCTATGGAAATGATGGCAACCTTTTAGTGGCTCAAACAACAGAAGGAAGAAAAATTTTCGCGATTGACCATGGGCATGCATTTTTTGGCCCTATATGGCATGCCTCCAAGGTAAATGCAATGAGATTACCAAATAATACAAATGCATATTGCGATCAGTTTATTAATATTGCATTTGGGAACAATATTAAAAATGGTCTTATAAATGGTCTAGGGGTTGTATTTGATGCGATTGAACAGAAGATTGATTTAACTAATCTTCAACAACATTCTTTTCTAAATGTAGTCGATCGAATCGAAAGTATCTCGGAAGGCTTAGTTGATGATTGGTTTAATCAAATACCGGACGAATGGTTTGTGAAATCAGATAGAGATGCGCAGTTGGCATATTACAAAAGGTTCATTTTAACACAAAAAGATCTGGTTAGATTTATTATTCAAAGAATGGCTGATAAAATGGCTTTTACTAATTATTTGGGTGGTGAATTACAGTGGAAAAAAGCAATGAATGTACGTATAGTATAGTGCGCTATTGTTCTGATAATTTGACGGGTGAAGTAGTAAATATTGGCGTTATTATGCATAGTTATAATGAAACTGTAGAGACAAAATTCCTTCTATTGGATGAAAG
>NZ_LQYA01000245.1:0-21682 GCF_001531445.1 Sporosarcina koreensis | reverse complement strand
ACAAACTCAACTAGGGATTTAAATCTTTATAAATCATATAAAGATAAGCTGGAATATTATTTGACACACAGTATGGATAATTTACTTGGAGAGGTGGGAGATGTAAGAATAAGCTCACCTGCCCAAGATGACTTTCTGGAGAAATTGTTTGAGAAGTTTAAAAATCAAAAATTATTTCTCTCTAGGCCGAGTTTTTCTATAACTTCAAATTACAAACTTTTATTTAACAAAATTTTTGAAACGTATATTGGTGTAAAATACTTAGATCAAGCAAATAAACATGTGAGCATTAAGAAATATTTACAGCAAGTCTTTGAAGAAAAAAATCTTTTGGATAAGAAAGTGGTACAAGATTTTACGATTAAACCCTTCAAGGATCTAGATAACATAATTAAAATAAATGTTGATTTTGGTTACAAAAATGGAGTTTGGAATTATATGCAAACTATTCCTAAACTGACTGGTCCTAGTAAAAATACTGAATGGTACGCTAAAACAAAATTTATGTTTGATAATATCGATTCTGATGCAAAGGTCCATCTGTTATATCGTTCTTCAGAAATCAACGATAAAGATGGTTTTTATGAAGTAATTGATTATTTCGCTAACATGAATAGAGAACGAATTCATAAATTAGACTTAGATGAACATAACAAGGTAATCGAGTTATGCAATGTAATTGAACGTGACGCTCACGATATCGATGAATTTATGATCTCGTGATTTTAAGGCATCTCTAATGAGGTGCTTTTTTCTTACCTTTACATACGAACATTCATTCTCTATAATAAGAATAAAGGAGGGAACAAGTGTGCGTAGAACATTGGAGAAGTCGGTAAGATTTGGCGATGTCTTGGATATGGTGTATGTAGCGAACGATGGATCAATTACCGAACGGCGTATAAAGGTGCTACAGCTCGGAGAAGTTTCATTCAGGGCATACTGCTATCTGCGGAAGTCCAAACGAACTTTTACTATCGGCAATGTTTTGGCGATTGTCCCTGTGATTGTTAAGGAAAGAAGGGTTATTTAATGAGGGTATTGGGCGATATAAAAGACCGCGGCCGTATCAAATGGACGGCGATGATGTTGCCTGAGTACACCGAAATGCTAAGGGATTGGTATGTCGAGGATGGTCTGACGAATCGGCCAGAACTGACTGAATGGGATTTGGTAGCCATCCAGGAAGAAATCGAAATAGCGTATAAGCGAAAATGCGAAACCTTAATCAAAACTTGGCGCGAAGGACGTATTATTGAACACCAAGGCACTATAGAAAAAATCGATCTACATAACAAGACAATCCTGCTTGCTGATCCGTTCGGCGATGAACGAATCTCGATCGAACAAATCATATCTGCTCGATGCATCGACTGATCACTCTTGTGAGTGGTCTTTTTTTGATAGTGAAATAAGAAGGACTTTAGCATACTGTGTCGAATGTAGGCAATAGGAGGGGGATATAATGAAACAATTGAAATTGAAAAGGCTTTTTTCGGTATTGATGGCGTTTATATTGATCGTAGGTTTTATACCAAAAGCCGATGCAGCAGCAAAAGAACTAAAGGTGCATTTTATTGACGTAGGGCAGGGCGATGCAATTCTGATCCAGTCACCCAATGGAAAAAACATGCTAGTGGACGGCGGACCTAAGTCTGCAGGGAAGCATGTCGTTGATTTTCTCAAGGCTAAAGGAGTTAAAAAGCTGGACTATGTCGTAGCGACGCATCCAGATGCCGATCATATCGGTGGATTAATCGAAGTGTTGAACACGTTCAATGTCAGCAGTTTTGTTGATTCAGGCTATGTCCATACGTCCCAAACGTATTATGAACTACTTACCTTGATCGACAAGAAAAACATCAAGTTTTCCGTCGCTGAAGAGTTGGACAAGATTGCATTAGATCCTAACATGATTATTCGTGTGCTTTATACGGATGAAAATGCGAAGGATAGTAATGATGCATCAATTGTCTTGAAAGCAACTTACAACAAAGTGTCATTTCTATTAATGGGTGATGCGGACACAGCAATCGAGGATTATATCCGTGATAAGTATGATGTATCGGCAACCGTGCTTAAAAATGGTCATCACGGTTCTAATACGAGCAGCTCGGCTGCATTTATCAGCAATGTAAAACCTAAAGTTGCTGTATTGTCATATGGCAAAAATAATTCATACGGCCATCCAAATGCGGCCATTGAAGCGCGCTTGAAAAATGTCGGAGCCAAAACCTATAAAACTGCTGTTGATTGCGACATCACAGTGACGACAGATGGAGTAAAGCATTCAGTGTCCAATAGCTGCGGCAAAACGGTAGCCAAGCCAGCGCCACCTGCTAAACCTGCACCAAAGCCAGTGACCAAACCTGCACCAGTAACGCAAACGAACTTTAAAAACTGTACCGAGTTGCGTAAGGTCTATCCAAAAGGTGTAAGCAAAGATCATCCAGCGTATCAACCTAAAATGGACCGTGATAAAGATGGGTGGGCGTGTGAACGATGACAAATAAGTATACGCTCGATCGAATCGAAAATAAGATGTATGTATTATTGGATTATCCTAATGAAGAAAAGCAACTTTTGATTCCCGTTAATAAATACAATGGCGAGCTTGCAGAAGGTGACATTGTCGTCATCGAAAATGATATGATCGTCGAAGTGTTAGAACAAGAAACGCAAGATATGAAAAAGAAAGTGAGCAGCCTGCTTGAAAAACTCAAGAACAAGAAATAAAAAGAAGAGGGGGCTCATGCCTCCTCTAACATATCTTCAGAAAATCAATATGAAAACAGCCGCAGACTCAATGAAGTGCGGCTGTTTTTTCGTTTTAAGACACAACGAGAAAGACGGAATATTATATAGAAGGTTTTCATCCGATTGTGGTTGCTTTTAAACGAATCACATTTTCGATCATTGAAATGTGGTCTTTTTAAAACTCAACCACGCATAAAATCACGAAAATTGACAACGACAGAAACTTACAGAAAACAAAAGGGATGACGAAACGCAATACACCGCATTTTGATAACTAAATTTATATCCTGAAAATGACGGAAAAAGGTGCTTTAAATGATGATCGTATTGCTTATCATCTCTGTACTGGTTTTGATCGCCTTACCGAATGTGACAAAACATTCAAAGTCGATTGATGAAAAAGGGTGCCAGGCATTTGTTAAAATGGCTCAGGGGCAAGTAGAAGCATATAAGATGGAGCATCATACCATTCCAACAATTGAAGAGTTGACAGCTGACAATTACTTGCCGGAAGATGCCAAATGTCCGGACGGCACAGAGATTTCAATTGATGATGGAATCGTGATCGCACGTAGCAATAATGAAGACGACTAACGAAAACGGGTTTACTTTCTTGGAAATGCTTTTGGTGTTAAGCGTCATCGCAGTATTGACAGCGGTCATTCTGCCAATCGGCGATCGCTGGATAACGAAACAGAGCGAGGAAGAAGCGTTGTACACATTCATTGCGACGATACATCATGCCCAGGCATATGCCATGGCTAACGAAACCTATACAGCAATCAGATTTAGAAATTCCGGGAGGTCTTACAGTTTGTTTGCCCCTAGTTCAGAGACATACAGCACCATCGATTTTCCGGAAGGCATGTACTCGGTAAGCGGCGGTCCGGTCGAATTTCATCCGAATGGCCATATCATTAATCCGGGAACAATCAAATTGAGGACCTCTACAGGAGACAAGCGATTGACATTGCAATTCCAGCACGGGAGGGTGCTCGTCTATGACTAATGAAAGAGGGTATTCTTGGCCGGAGTCAATTTTATCCCTAGTCATAATTACGGTCGTTTTCGGAACGCTGCTGCCTCTCTATTCACATATGTCAGCGCGTCTGGAAATGAAGAAACTCGGCATGCATGCTGCGGAATCTGCCTATCACGGGGCAATTCTCCATAATGCATACGGGATGATGGCGGGGACGAACCATATAGAGAAGACTTTATACAACTGGTCTGTTGAAAGTGAAGGCATCTGTGTAACCTATACCTATATTGAACGGGAATTCGTAAAATGCATAGCGTACTGAAATACCGAAATGAAGCAGGATACACACTTATGGAAGCTTTGTTTCAATTAGTTATCATGAGCATTTTCCTTCATTTTATCATCCTATTCTTCTATTGGAAACTTCCGATTGAGCGTCAGTTACAAGATTATTATGCAACTGAATGGGAACTGTTTGCGATCGATCTACAAGCATTGTTGGTTGAAGTTGAAGATTTCAGCGTTTTGATGGGCGATCGGGCCATTTCATTTACCAATGAAAGAGGGGAAATTACTATTGGCCAGCATAATTATGTTATTCGCAAACAGGTCTATTCGGCAGGTCATATCACGCTTTTCACAAATGTTTCAAGTGTGATCTTTACCCATGATGGGTATGAGCTCAACGTGGAAGTGACAATGCTTGACGGAAGTAAGCGGGAAAGGAGTTTTGCAATTGGGATTCGCCAGGAATGAGGAAGGAACCATTTTAGCCGCATCGCTAATTTTATTATTTCTCGTTAGCCTCTTTCTCTTTACTATTGTTTCGTGGCATACTAATCTATACAGAACATTCGATTCAATCGAAATCCATTACGAGAAAGAAACAACAAAGTTAATGAGGCAAGGCGGGTAAAATATGAAAAGAGTATACTTGGTCGGTTTCATGGGAAGCGGAAAGAGCGCGATTGGCAAGCGGCTTGGGACGTTGTTGAATTTGCCTTTTTACGATATGGACACTGAAATTGCCAACCAGACAGGCATGACGATTCCACAAATTTTCGAAACATATGGTGAAGAAGGGTTCCGGGAAATGGAAACGGAGTTCCTGTGCAACTTTCCCGACGAATATTGTATCATTGCGACCGGCGGCGGCGTTGCGATGAAGGAGGAGAACAGGAAGATTATGAGAAGGACAGGTCTTGTCTTTTACTTGAATTCCACGTTTCGTGATATTTGGCGCAGAATTTCGACTGACGTCAATAGACCGATTGTTCAGCGATCCTCAAGAAATGAATTGGAAAAGCTCTTTCACAATAGGAAGCAGCTTTATTTGCAAAGCGCCCATTTCAAAGTCGAGACGACAAATAGGACATTAAATGAAATTACACAGTATATCGCTTCGCAGATTCTAAGATTGAGGAACAACTGATTGGTGTCCTGAAATATCCGATGATTAAAAAACGAACTATCTGATGTGATAGACAAATAATTGTTCGTGAATTGAATAATACTTGAAAAAAGATTGCGCTTTTAAAAATGAAATGTTAAGATGTAAGGCGAAAGGGCAGTTATTTGTCCGAATTTTACTCATATTATTTTTAAACTGCATATGGCGGATGATTGGATGGGGAGAGCACGCATTGGGCGTCGCCGAAGGAGCAAGTAACGGAAGTTATGAATCTCTCAGGCAAAAAGACTCATTCATGACGCGTCTCTGGAGAGTGCCGACATTGTCGGCCACCAAAGAGGAAAGCCGTAAGGTCAAACTTTCAGGTACACGGACAGAGGTTCTCTTATTTCAAGGGGACCTCTGTCTTTTTTTATCAATTATTTCAAGGGGGATATGGCTTTGACAGGAACTTTGAAACGTACCGCGCTTTTTGATAGTTATCAAGAGTACGGCGGAAAGACAATTGATTTTGGTGGTTGGGAATTGCCTGTTCAGTTTTCAAGCATTAAGGCTGAACATGAAGCTGTTCGGACGAAAGCTGGCCTATTTGACGTTTCGCATATGGGTGAAGTATTTGTGTCAGGCAAAGATGCACTTGCCTTCCTGCAAGGGTTGGTTACAAACGATGTCTCGAAATTAAAGGACGGTCAAGCACAATACACTGCAATGTGTTATGAGAATGGTGGTACAGTGGATGATCTTCTCATCTATAAAAGGAAAGAGAATGATTATCTACTAGTTGTGAATGCTTCCAATATCGAAAAGGACGTCGAATGGATGAAGCAGCATGCAGTGGGAGAAGTGGTCATTGATGACCGTTCCAATGAATTTGGCCTGCTCGCCTTACAAGGTCCGAAAGCGCAACAAGTATTGCAGAAATTGACTTCTGAACCATTGGATGAAATCAAGTTCTTCCGTTTCAAAGAAGATGTGGATATTTCCGGACACAGTGTTCTTGTATCTCGCACGGGATATACAGGCGAAGATGGCTTCGAGATTTACGGATCGCCGGAATCCATCGTCGCTCTTTGGTCGGCAATATTGGAAGCTGGAGAAGAGGAAGGGATAGTGCCAGCAGGTTTAGGGGCTCGTGATACTCTTCGATTCGAAGCGGGATTGCCGCTTTACGGTCAGGAATTGTCGAAAGATATTTCCCCGCTTGAAACAGGTCTGGGATTTGTCGTGAAATTGAATAAGGAAACAGATTTCATCGGCAGAGACGCGCTTGCTGCACAAAAAGAGAACGGTGTTCCGAGGAAGCTTGTCGGCATTGAAATGATTGATAAAGGAATTCCGCGGACCGGCTATAAAGTTTTCATTGGCGAAGAGGAGATCGGGGAAGTCACTACTGGAACCCAATCGCCTACTTTGAAAAAGAACATCGGTTTCGCACTTCTGGCAACTGAGCATACAGCCGAAGGGACGGAAGTGGAAGTCGAAATCCGCGGCAAACGTCTGAAAGCGGTATTGATTGCGACACCTTTCTATAAACGATAATGAATGAAGAGGAGACATGTTGATATGAAGCATCGTTATATTCCTATGACAGATACGGATCGGGATGAAATGCTATCGGCAATCGGTATTGCAACGGTTGATGAGCTGTTTGAAGATATTCCGGAAAAAGTCCGTTTTAAAGGTGAACTGAATATTAAACCAGCGAAATCGGAGTCCTCATTAACGAAGGAGCTTGCTCGACTTGCAGCGAAAAATGCGGATGCGCGCACATATGCATCTTTCCTAGGTGCGGGTGTGTATGATCATTACAAGCCGATCATCGTTGACCATGTCATTTCGCGTTCCGAATTCTATACAGCCTATACACCGTACCAACCAGAAATTTCGCAAGGTGAATTGCAAGCGATTTTCGAATTCCAGACAATGATCTGTGAATTGACGGGCATGGACATTTCCAACTCATCGATGTACGACGGTGGTACCGCTCTGGCAGAGGCAGGGACTATGGCGGCAGGGCATACACGCCGCACGAAAATCCTTGTGTCCGAAACGGTCCATCCAGAAGCACGAGACGTAGTTGTATCCTATGCGGCAGGTCAATTTATTGATGTCCTCACAATCCCTCAAAAAGATGGTGTGACGGATGTGGCTTCACTCGAGGAGTTGCTCGATGATAATACAGCAGCAGTTCTCGTCCAATATCCGAACTTTTTTGGCCAAGTGGAAGACATCCAAAAAATCGGCGACATCACTCATGATAAAGGCGGCTTGTTAGTCGTATCGGCGAATCCGCTAGCATTAGGTGTGTTGACGCCTCCGGGCAAATTAGGCGCAGATATCACAGTCGGTGATGCGCAGCCGTTCGGCATTTCCGAACAATTCGGCGGACCGCATTGCGGATACTTTGCAACTACGAAAAAGTTGATGAGGAAAATGCCGGGAAGATTGGTAGGGGAGACGACTGACGGAGAAGGCAGACGTGGATACGTACTGACGCTTCAAGCACGTGAGCAACATATCCGACGCGACAAAGCGACATCCAATATATGTTCGAACCAAGCCCTGAATGCCCTTGCAGCTTCGGTTGCAATGACCGCTTTAGGAAAAGCCGGTACAAAGGAAATTGCATACCAAAATATAGCAAAAACCGCATATGCGAAAAGTATGCTTGAGAAAGCTGGATTCGAAGTGAAATATGGCGGAGTTCATTTCAATGAAATTGTCGTGGCACTTAAGAAGCCGGTTAAAGAAGTGAATGCGAAGCTTCTTGAAAAAGGATTCATTGGCGGATATGATCTTGGGTTGACATACCCTGAGCTTTCCAACCATGTATTAATTGCCGTTACAGAACAGCGTACGAAAGAAGAAATCGATGCACTTGTGCAGGAAATGGAGGCTATCCATGCATAAAGATAACCAACCGCTCATTTTTGAAATAACAAAAGCAGGCCGGATCGGCTATAGCTTGCCAGAACTCGATGTTCCTGAAATCGATCTTTCAAGCCATTTGTCTGGAGGTCTTCTCAGAGAAGAATCTCCTGAGCTTCCCGAAGTTTCCGAGCTTGATATTATGCGCCATTATACAGCATTATCCAATCGTAACCATGGGGTCGACACCGGTTTCTATCCACTAGGATCATGTACGATGAAGTATAATCCTAAAATCAATGAAGCAGTGGCTAGATTCCCGGGATTTGCAAACATTCATCCACTGCAGGATGAATCGACTGTCCAAGGTGCAATGGAAATGATGTATGACCTACAGGAACACCTTGAAGAAATTACCGGAATGGATGAAGTGACACTTCAACCAGCGGCAGGTGCACATGGTGAATGGACAGCTCTTATGATGATCCGTGCATTTCACGAAGCGAATGGTGAATCCCACCGTACGAAAGTGCTTGTACCGGACTCTGCACATGGCACAAACCCTGCTTCTGCTACCGTTGCAGGTTTTGATACTGTAACTGTTAAATCAAATGAATTCGGGCTTGTCGATATCGAAGATCTACAATCGAAAGTCGGACCGGATACTGCTGCTCTTATGTTGACGAATCCAAATACACTGGGACTATTTGAAGAAGATATTCTTCAAATGGCTGAAATTGTTCACGGCGTAGGAGGAAAATTATATTATGATGGTGCTAACCTGAATGCTGTCATGGCAAAGGCGCGTCCTGGAGATATGGGCTTTGATGCGGTTCACTTGAACTTGCATAAGACATTTACAGGTCCTCATGGCGGGGGTGGCCCGGGTTCAGGTCCTGTCGGCGTAACGAAGGAATTGGCTCCGTTCTTGCCAAAACCGATCCTTGTCAAAGAGGATGACCGTTATACATTCAAATACGACGTTCCTCAATCAATCGGTCGCGTGAAGCCTTTCTATGGAAACTTCGGCATTTACTTGCGCGCGTACACATATATCCGCTCAATGGGTCCGGACGGCTTGAAAGCTGTTACAGAGAATGCGGTATTGAATGCGAATTATATGATGCGCAGACTGGAACCTTATTTCGACCTGCCTTACAAGCAGCACTGTAAGCATGAGTTCGTATTGTCAGGGCGTCGCCAGAAGAAATTGGGCGTCCGGACATTGGATATGGCGAAACGGCTGCTTGACTTCGGCTTCCATCCGCCGACGATCTACTTCCCGCTGAATGTTGAAGAGGCGATCATGATCGAGCCGACAGAGACGGAATCGAAGGAGACGCTTGATTCTTTCATTGATACAATGATCCAAATTGCGAAAGAAGCTGAAGAGAATCCTGAAATTGTACAGGAAGCGCCTCATACGACAGTCATCAACCGTCTTGATGAGACAAAAGCAGCCCGTCAACCGGTACTGCGATATATCAAAGAAGAAGAGCTTGTAAATGCGTAAGATGGAATAAAGAAAGGAGAGTCCCTTGATAGAGGGCTCTCCTTTTTAAGTCTGATTATGAAAAACCGATGGAACCATTTTGTTCCCATTCACCTTTTGAAGACCGCCGATGTTGTTTCTGAAGCTCTTCGATTCTGCGCTCATAGACAATCTTACCTTCATAATGATATCCGATAGCAACAGACATGTACAATTCGTTTAATTGAGATATGGACAGACCTTTTGTTTTGATGGCCATTTCATCGAGTTGGTCATCATTGAAAAGCTTCTTAATATCAAGTTGTTGTAAATAAGCTCTTCTCACTTCCATCTTGGGAGAAGGGATCTCATAAGTGCTGTCGAAGCGTCCAGCTCTATTAATCAGCGCTGGGTCAATCCGTTCGGGGTAATTGGTCGTCCCGATGATGAAAAGGCCATCTCGGACTCTTGCGCCGTCTAACGTATTCAAAAATGTGCTCCGTGTATGTTCGGGCATAGAGTCAATATCTTCGATGACAAGAATTGCTGGAGCCATTCTTGCGACTGTACTGAAAACCTCTTCAACGGAATAACTGCCCGTATGTTCTGTGATTTGCCAGTAGATCACTGGGGCTGTTGTAGAACCTGTGATCGAACGGACAAGTGTTGTTTTTCCGTTTCCAGGGGAGCCGTGCAATAGGATGCCGCGCTTATAAGGTAGGCCGTACTCCTTATAAAAGGTTCCATCATTTTTGAAAAACTCATCGACAGAACGAAAAATATCGTTTTTTATCGTATCTTCAAGAAAAACACCATCTCTATCAATCGTCTGTTCATGTGCGAAACTTTTTTTCATTACACCACTCTCAGAGTCGACCAGATAAGTGATGGTTTGTTTCATCTGTTCCCGCTGCAAGCGGTTAACAGTCTCTATGAAGTGCATTGCTTTTTCAGATGAAGGTGAGAATATATGATATTCCGGCCATGTCGAACCGCTATCGACATAATAGACAATTTGGGTAAAGGCAATATCGTATTCTGGAAAATAGAACAGTTGATTTTCGATCGTTTCGGAAATGCGCAATTCAAACGCTCGATCCGATTCAGTCTTTTCCACTTTCCCGGATGGCCGCGTGCCATATACATATCCCAGCGATTCGAATTGCAATTTTCCTTTCTTCATTAACTCATCGATTACGGATTCGGCGTGTGAAATAAGTTCTTCGGCCTGGATGATTTTCCAATCCTGTTTATTTCGTTTGTTTAACCTATCCATGATCTTTCGGATTATGAAGGCATAATTTTCATAGTTAGGATTTGTATTGTGAAATAATTCGTCTACTGGTAATAAAGTTGAGTTATCCATACAGGGCTCCTATTCATTGTGATATAGAAAAAGCTCCTCCGATGGAAGAACTTTCTTATGCAGAGTATTATTTACTTTTCACTTTTCCTGTCCACGTACGGAATCCACCTTGCAGCTGGTAAAGTTGAGTGTAGTCCCGTTTCTTCAGATACAAAGCAGCCCGAGAGCTTTTGCCCCCGTTTTGATCATACAGATAGACTGGCTTGTCCGGACGGATTTCTTTAAAGCGCTGACGGAATTGTGAATACGGAATGTTGCGGGCGCCTAAAATGTGACCTGCTTCAAATTCCTTCGGTTCACGCACATCGATCAACTGCGCTTTTCTATAACCTTCGATAAATTGCTCTTGTGTTAAGTTTGTTACCGCTTTTTTGACGCGAAGCATCGTAATGACAAAATACAAAATGATCGCGAGTACTACCGCTCCAAGAATAATATAATCCACAACCGATTTTCCCCTTTCTTTCTATAGTTCCATTATAAAGAATGAGTAGCACTTGTTCAATGGGAATGATAAAATGATATGCATTGTGGGTAAGGGGGGAAGAGATTTGGCGAAGACAGTTTGGAGTTTTCTTAATTCAGGAAAATGCTCTCCATCATACAATATGGCGCTTGATGAGGCGCTATTGGAATGGCATAGCAGGGGAGAAATCGGCCCGGTTCTTCGATTTTATGAATGGGAGCCCGCGACTTTGTCGATCGGCTATTTTCAAAGCGTGGAAAAGGAAATCGAAATGGATGCAGTCGACAAGCACGGACTCGGTTTTGTACGCCGCCCGACTGGCGGAAGAGGCGTCCTGCATGAACACGAACTTACATATAGCGTTATCGTTACAGAAGAATATCCTGGGATGCCGGAAACTGTCACAGAGGCGTATCGGGTCATTTCCGGCGGTCTGTTGGAAGGTTTCCGCAATCTAGGTCTGCATGCCGAATTTTCAGTGCCCGTGTCGAAGGAGCAGAACGAAAACTTGAAAAAGCCGAAAAGTGCTGTTTGTTTTGACGCACCAAGCTGGTACGAACTCGTCGTGGAAGGGAAGAAGGTTGCGGGAAGCGCGCAAACCCGTCAGAAAGGTATTATTTTACAACACGGAGCAATCCTATTGGGGTTGGATGAGGAAAAGCTTGTATCCTTGTTCAAGTTTGAGTCCGAGGAAAGTCGGAAGAGGATGCGCGAAAGCCTGCCGGAAAAAGCGGTTGCCATCGATCGACTGACCGATCGGGATGTTTCCGTGGGGGAATGTGTCGAAGCTTTCGCGAAAGGGTTCGAAACAGCTCTGGATATCGTCCTCCAACCAATGGAATTGACGAAAGAACAGTTGCTTTATGTCGAAGAAATTGAACAGCGGAAATATGCGAACAAAGACTGGACGTTTAAAAAATGAGGCTGGCTCTTTCGAACTATTTTTTACAGTGAACCGCATAATATCAACTTCGGTTTTTTTTGTTCGAAATCTTATCATTGCGGCAGGTTTCAATATGTAGTAGATTAGGGAAGAGATTTAACACAACATGTTGTGTTGATAAAAAATATACCAGAAGGAGGATGCGTTAATGGTAATTGTTTCAAAGCATCAGGAGCCAATTCTGGACAAGGCGCGGATAAATTCGGATATTGCCGAATTCCCGCAAGTGCATCCAATTACAGAAGACATGAAAATCGAGCATAGCGGGGTATCCCGTCTCGTTATGATTGATCGTTATTCTTTCAAAGATACCGAAAAGAAAACCCTGAAAGTCGGTGATTTTGTCGTCTTGACGGTAAAGGAAGATCCGAAGTTCCCGGCAAGGGGATTAGGGTTCATCACAGCACTTGATGAGAAGAACCGAAAAGCGGATATTTGGATTGAAAAGGAATATCGCAGTGCAATCGATAATCCTGAAAACCAGGAAACAGGCATTATTACAAGACCGATCGATGTGATTGAAAAGCCGCTTGAGGTTTTCTATGAGCAAATTGCAAAACGGAATGCTACAGGGCTCGCATCGGTCGAGAAAACGGAAGAGCAACGCAAGGCATCGTTTGACCAGTTTTATGGACAACTGTCCAAAATGAACTTCATTCCAGCGGGCCGTGTATTATACGGGGCTGGATCGGATACAGAAGTGACGTTTTTCAACTGTTACGTCATGCCGTTCGTGGCGGATTCCCGTGAAGGGATTTCCGATCACCGTAAACAGGTGATGGAAATTATGAGCCGTGGCGGCGGTGTTGGAACGAATGGTTCCACATTACGACCACGCAACACATTAGCACGCGGCGTCAATGGTAAATCGTCTGGATCAGTATCTTGGCTGGATGACATAGCGAAATTGACACATCTTGTCGAACAAGGCGGGTCTAGACGTGGCGCACAGATGATCATGCTGGCGGACTGGCACCCTGACATTTGCGAGTTCATCATTTCCAAAATGCAGAATCCGCGGATTCTCCGTTATCTTCTAGAGCATACAGAAGATGAAATGATCAAGAAGCTAGCAAATGAAAAACTGAAATTCAAACCGCTCACTACGCAAGAGGAAGCGATGTACCAAGGGATCCTCAACTATCGCACAATCCCTGGAATGGGCGGTTTCAACGAAGCTATCTTGAAAGATGCAGAGACGAAACTACGTGACGGAGGAACGTATTCAGTACACAATCCTGAGTTCCTGACGGGCGCGAATATCTCTGTCACATTGACAGACGACTTCATGGAAGCTGTCGAACAGGACGCTGACTACGAGCTTCGTTTCCCAGCAGTAGAAAAATACTCCCCTGAAGAAATGGCTGCTTATAATGAGGAGTGGCATAAAGTCGGAGATGTGCGTGAATGGGAGCGTCTTGGATATGAAGTTCGTGTTTACCGGACAATCAAAGCGCGTGCACTTTGGGATCTTATTAATATTTGTGCAACGTACTCTGCAGAACCAGGCATTTTCTTTATCGATAATGCAAACAACGAAACGAACGCTAAAGCATACGGCCAGCAAGTCGTAGCAACAAACCCGTGTGGTGGACTTCGCCTCACGTTAAAAATTGCGGGATGAAGCGGGGAAGCTGAGAATGCCAATCCGAACCGAAGGCTGAAGGTAAAGCTTCAGTCAGGGGCAACGCATACCTGGTGATCCTGTTTAATAATAAAACAGACTATAATCCAGGCACGAGACCGCAAGGCTGTTTTTATAAAACAGTCAAAATGTATGCTGAACTTACAGGAAGTTGAACTGTAAGAACTGAAGGATAAAAAGCCTTCAGGATAACAAAATTGGAACAACCATTAGCGCCATATTCGGTTTGTAACCTTGCTGCCGTTAACCTTGCTGAGTTTGCAGATAAAGAATCAAAAACAGTGAACTACGAGAAGTTAAAGGAAACAGTCCGTGTAGGTGTCCGTATGCAGGACAACGTCATCGATGCGACACCTTATTTCCTTGAGGAAAATAAAGTACAAGCCCTCGGCGAACGTCGTGTAGGACTTGGTGTTATGGGGCTTGCCGATCTACTAATTTATTGTGAAAAAGAATATGGCTCAGAAGAAGGCAACGAGCTTGTCGACAAAGTGTTCGAAGCGATTGCGACAACTGCTTACCGAGAATCGATCGAGCTTGCGAAAGAGAAGGGGAGCTTCCCGTTCCTTATCGGCAAGACGGATGAGGAAACGAAAGCACTTCGCGAAGCATACATCAATACAGGATTCATGAAAAAAATGCCGGAAGATATCCGTGAGTCAATTTTGGAACACGGTATTAGAAACTCTCATTTATTAACAGTGGCGCCAACTGGATCCACGGGAACCATGGTTGGAGTTTCTACCGGATTAGAACCATATTTTTCCTTTACTTATTACCGTAGTGGACGTCTTGGGAAATTCATCGAGGTCAAAGCGGGCATCGTAGAAGAATACTTAAAACGTCACCCTGAAGCGGATCCGGAAAACCTTCCTGAATGGTTCATTTCATCAATGAGCCTTGCACCGGAAGCACATGCGGATGTACAATGCATCATCCAGCGCTGGATTGACAGCTCAATTTCGAAGACGGTCAACGCACCACGCGGCTATACAGTCGAACAGGTAGAAAGCGTCTATGAACGTCTTTATAAAGGTGGAGCGAAAGGCGGCACAGTGTATGTGGACGGCAGCCGTGACTCGCAAGTGCTCACGCTGAAAGCCGAAGAGAACGAGATGGACTCTGATTATGTAGAAGAGACTATCGAACAACGAAAAGTAGTACTCGTAAATACGATTCAAGACTTGCGTTCAACCAACGTCACGATCGGTTCAGAAGTCGGCGATACATGCCCTGTCTGTAGACAAGGAACCGTCGAGGAAATGGGCGGCTGCAACACATGCACAAACTGTAATGCGCAGTTGAAATGTGGATTATAATAAAAAAGCGGACTGTCTAGTAAGTCTGCAAAATAAAACAGGTAAGGAAAAACAAATGTTATTCCTTGCCTGTTTTTTCTATCTGCTTATAATTTTTCCGAACAATTGAAAAGTTTGATATAATAAATAAGATAGTGAATTCATTGCTGTTCCGCAAATAGGAATGAAAATAAAGTTAAATAGGGGGATATTATGACTGAAGATTTTTATTGTGATGAAGTATTAAGTGGTAAAACCCAAGTAAATAAAGTATTAGAGACAGAAAATGTACTAGCTTATCACCATACAAAACCTTTTTATCCAGTTCATATTGTTGCAATTCCAAAGAAACACATCTCTTCTCTAATCACGTTAGAAGAAAGTGACAAGGGATTATTACTCGAGTTACTCGGGGTAATTAAAAAGGTTGCAACGACTGTTACAGAAGAAAATGGAGCTTGCAGAGTTATAACGAACTTGGGAGATTATCAGGATTCCAAACATCTACATTGGCATATCGTCTTTGGGAAACCACTGCGATAGCTGCAAAGCAATCAGGCTATATCGTAGGCGATACAGGGGCTTCAGAAATGGTGGCTGCTGATTTAGTTGGAGCCAAGAGATGGTTAGCTAACCACACACAGTGAGAAAGGGAAAACTGTTGAACCAGATTACATAGCGAATGATTTAAAGGACGCTGTTAGTTTGATTTCAAATGGTTTAGTGAAATTAAGTTTAAGATAAATGAGTGAAACAACATCTTCTAGAATAGGTCCATTTAATGGAATAAATGTAGGAGGGTAAATCATGACCCCAAAACGTAACCTAGTATTGTTTATTGCTTCAAGTTTGGATGGCTATATTGCTACAAAAGAAGAATCTCTAGAATGGTTATTCAAAGTTGAAGGTGAAGGAGATAACGGTTTTGCAGAGTTTTATGAAACAGTTGATACAGTTATAATGGGTAAAAGAACTTATGATTGGGTAATGAAACAAGATATTAAGGAGTTCCCATATAAAAACAAGGAGTGCTATGTATTTACAAGGTCGGTTGTTGAAGATACCGAAAATGTTAGGTTTGTTAATGACGATGTAACCGATTTTGTCCATAAATTGAAAGACAAGGAAGGGAAGAACATTTGGATCGTTGGTGGAGGAGAGTTACTATACTCTTTTCTTCAAGAAAAATTAGTTGATGAATTTATCATAACGGTTGCTCCAACTATTATTGGTAAAGGAATACCATTGTTCAGGGAGGGCGATTTTCAATTAGACCTTTCATTAAAGGGGGTAAGAAAATTTAATCAGTTTGTAGAATTACATTATATACGGTAAAGACCATTCGAAGCAGGTCTGAGATATTGGGGTATAAGGATTTTTATTCAAGAAATGAGCACAGTGTTGAATATGCACTGCGCATTATAACTCTTGAAAGAAAAAGGAGGGGTTGGATGTTAAATCGAGTCATTCAACAATTCAAATTGAATGTGTTATCAATTAATGAAGTTGAAGATTCCCATAGTTCAACAGTTTATAAATGCAAATTGCTTAATGGGGAAAATTTTTTTTGAAAATACCTTACACAAAATTGAAGTGTCAGCGAGAGTTGGAAGCCTATGAAATCTTAAAAGATAGAGTTTCTATTCCTAAAATGTTGGATTATTGGTCTGGTGACGAGGAGTGTCCCGGTGCGTTCTTATTATCCGAATTAAAGGACAACCGATAACAAATAAGGCTTTACCCACAGTTGCGTTTCAGGTTGGGGTCCTTCATGCCTCTATGCATCAAATTCAGCCGCCTACTACGATACAGTTATCTGGCATACAAGATGAATTTCCGGACTGGTCTAATTTTGTAGAACGCCAATTTTATAGTTTTGCTGAGGATGTAAAGGGAGTTTTGGATGTAAGTTCATACAGACAGGCCATTGAAAAGTTCGAAAATATGAAACTACAACTCCCTTCTTCAGATGGCCCGAGCTTTATACATATGGATTTTCGTCCAGCAAATATAATTGTTGATGAAGATAAGGTGTCAGGCATGATCGATTTTGAAAGTGTACGATTTGGCTCAACAGAAATCGATTTCACCAAACTGTATCGTGATTTTTTAAGCTTCAATTTTAGCTTGTATCAGTCCTATCAAGAAGGCTATAACACCTTAAGACCATTAATTGATTTGGAGGTTGTGTTGCCTTTTTATCAATTTACAGATGCTTTTAATAGTATTGGCTGGTGTAAACGCCGTGGAATTGAAAAGAACGCATCATTTCTGGAGAAAAATCTATCAATCCTTAAAAAAGTGTTACTATAAACCACAATCGGGCACAATTGAATCCAAAATATTAGTAGGCTCTTAGTTGAGTGGAGCGGAAGACGGCCGACTCCGGGAGGGTCAGCGGGACAGGTGAAACAACCGACGGAAGCGAAGCGAACGGGTTGGTTCACCGCCCGCCCTCCGGAAAGCATGCCGTTTGGAGCGCAAATCAACGGGTTATACACAATTCCAATAAAAAAGGAAGTGCCCCAGCTAATCGGGGCACTTCCTTTTATTAATTCGCGGGAACAGTCGATTCTTTCATTTTCTGATCTGTTGCCTTCAAAATATCGACATTCTCAATTCCTTGCTCTTCAATTTCAAGCAACTTATTGAAAGAGGCAATCGCCACTTCTACCTGCTTATCCTCAGGTTCCTTCGTCGTCAACAACTGAAGCCATAAGCCTGGATAACCTAAATACTTCAATACAGGAATGTTCCGCAAGCTGTTCGTAAACTGCAACACTTCGAAAGATACGCCGATCACGACTGGAATCAATAGAATCCGGTTGACAATTCTAAGCCAAAAAGGATCAGTCGGAACTAAGAAGTAGATGAACATCCCGACAATCACCGTAAACAGCAAGAAACTGCTTCCGCACCTGTAATGGAGCCTGGACTGCGCTTGGACATTCTCAACGGTTAGCGGAAGGCCATTCTCATAAGCATTGATCACTTTATGCTCCGCACCATGGTATTTGAAAACACGCTTAATGATCGGTGTCATGGAGATAAGGGAAATGTACAACAGTAATAATGTGAGCTTGAAAAAGCTCTCCAGCAAAATTTGAGCAGTCTTTCCAGGTGCTATGAAATCTAGCATTTGCGCTAAAAAGACTGGCACAAGCGTAAACGCGAACTTGCCAAATAAAAATGAAAGGACGCCGACCGCCGCGACCCCGATGACCATGGCAAGTTTAGATGTCTCCTCGCCATTCTCTTGGACTTCCTCGCCAGGCATGACGTCATAACGCTCGTTCGCAAACGTCAAATGTCTGGATCCGATGCCTGCTGATTCGATTAAAGCAACAATTCCACGCACAAAAGGAATCTTTTTTAATTTCGTGGAGATCGGCTTCTGCTCCTTAGGGACATAGAAATAATCGAGGGAATCATCTTTGCGCCGGATAGCTGTTACTGTATGGTTTCTGCTGCCGAACATAACGCCTTCGATGAGCGCCTGCCCACCGTACGCTGGCGGTTGCTGTTTTTTAGTCATGGGTTACCAACACCTTCTCTTATCAAATGAAAAGCAAAATGTGAAATAGGATGTACGCAATAACAATATAACAAATAACTTATCTTACTATTGTACAAAAAAACGGTTGTCGACTCCACCATTAAGGTTTAAAAAAGAACCGATTTCCCGACACTCTTCATAAGGAGGAGTCGAGATGTTTAACAAAACAATGGTATGGACGACAATCATGGCAGCATTATTTACTATAGGAGCATTGAAATTCCTGCATTTTTTCAATTTCATCAAATGGTCACCGGTCGGTTGGGGCAAAAAATGGCTATTATTCGGGTCTTCGAATGAAGGGTGGAAGTGGGCAATCCTATTCATCATCCTCTTCATTGTTTTTGGTCTATTCTATGGACTGTCAAGAGCCGCTTCTAATATCCCCCCGGCAGTTACAGCTATCGCAGTGAGTATTATTGCTGCTGTTGCTATCGAATGGATCATCTATTCTCCGCAGACAGTTACAGAAGGGGTAAAGAAATTGTCAATTCCCTTCTTTTCAATTATCGCAATCGTTACTCGGTTCATTACGGGTACTGCGGTTTATATGAAGAAAACTTTTGATTGACAACTATAAATAGGTTGCGCCACTGGAACGATATGATAAAATGGGGAAGAAAATGGTGAGGGGAATGGTGTAGCTGTGAGACTGCTTGTTTTGAATGGACCGAATTTGAATCGGCTAGGCAAAAGGGAACCTGGGATCTATGGCGCAGAAACGTTATCGGATGTTGAAAATAATCTACAAACGATTGCTACAGAAGAGCTCATTGACATTTCTTTTTATCAATCGAATGTGGAGGGTGCATTAATCGATAAAATCCACGAAGCCGAAGATTCAGGATGCGACGGAATAATTTTCAATCCTGGAGCTTATACACATACGAGTGTTGCATTGCGAGATGCAATCGCTTCCGTCGATGTCCCGGTCATCGAAGTCCATATTTCGAATATACATAGTCGGGAACCATTCAGACAAACTTCAATGCTCGCACCGGTGTGCATCGGGCAATTGTCCGGCTTTGGTACAAACGGCTATGAGCTTGCTCTCCGGGCTTTCCTTCTCCGAAGAAAAGGGGTAAAGCTATGAAATTGGCAAAATTGCGGGAAGCATTGAAAGAAAACGGTTTAGATGCGCTATTGGTGACGAATCCATATAACAGACGTTATATGACAGGGTTTACAGGAAGTGCGGGTGTTGCAGTTGTTTCAGCTGAAGATGCGGTTTTCATCACCGATTTCAGGTACACGGAACAAGCGGCCAAGCAAGTACAAGGATTCCGTATCGTCAAACATGAAAAAACAATCATTGAAGAAGTCGCCAATCAAGTGAAGGAAATGAAAATCAAAAAATTAGGCTTTGAAAAAGATAATGTTTCTTTTGGCACGTACGAATTATATAATGACAAAGTGGATGCCGAACTGAAGGCAGTATCCGGCATTGTCGAAAAGCTTCGTATGGTGAAAACAGCTGATGAAATCGAGATTCTTCAACAAGCGGCGAAAATTGCGGATGATGCATTTGCGCATATTTGCACTTTCATTAAACCGGGAGTCACTGAGCTGGAAGTGTCAAACGAACTTGAAATGTTCATGAGAAAACAAGGTGCAACTTCCTCTTCATTCGATACGATTGTAGCTTCAGGGGAGCGTGGTGCATTACCGCATGGCGTCGCTTCAGATAAAGTGATCCAATCCGGCGAACTTGTCACATTGGATTTTGGGGCGCTTTATAATGGATATATTTCAGACATCACCCGGACTGTCGCGGTAGGCGAACCTTCCGAACAGCTGAAGGAGATCTATGAAGTGACTCTTGCGGCGCAAGTACTCGCTTTAGAAAAGATCAAACCGGGTATGACGGGAATAGAAGCGGATGCAATTGCCCGCGATTACATCAAATCCAAAGGATATGGGGATGCCTTCGGACACTCAACGGGACACGGCATCGGCTTGGAAGTGCATGAAGGTCCGGCATTATCATTCCGTTCGGAAACGGTTCTTGTGCCGAACATGACAGTCACTGTCGAACCGGGCATTTACTTACCTGGAATCGGCGGTGTACGTATAGAGGATGATATACTGATCACGGAAGACGGCAATGTCCGTTTGACGCATTCACCTAAAGAATTAATCATCCTATAACGAACAAAATGGAGGAAAAAGCATGATTTCAGTAAACGAATTTAAAACAGGTCTAACTATCGAATTTGAAGGGGACATTTGGCGCATCATCGATTTCCAACACGTAAAGCCGGGAAAAGGTGCAGCATTCGTCCGTTCAAAACTGCGTAATCTGCGTACAGGGAATGTGAATGAAAAGACATTCCGTGCAGGTGAGAAGGTTGAAAAAGCGCAAATCGATAACCGTCGCATGCAATACTTGTATGCAAACGGTGATGACCATGTCTTCATGGACAACGAATCTTACGAGCAGATCGAATTGCCATCAGCACAGATTGAAGAGGAATTGAACTACTTGAGAGAGAACATGGAAATCCATATCATCTCATTCAAAGACGAAATCCTCGGTGTTGAGCTTCCAGTGACGGTCACTCTAGAAGTGACGGAAACGGAACCAGGCATCAAAGGCGACACTGCAAGCGGTGGTTCGAAGCCTGCAACATTGGAAACAGGTCTCGTGGTCCAAGTTCCATTCTTCGTTAACGTCGGAGATAAATTGATCATCAACACTGAAGAAGGCGAATACGTTTCAAGAGCATAATGCCGATCGGCACTCCGACTCCTTAAGGGAGACGGGGTGTTTCTTACGTTCAGTCAAGTAGTTTTATACACTTTATTTGTGAATATAAATTATATAGTCTGGGGCGGATGGAAATCTAATGATATTAGTCTTTTTGCGTATACTAAATAAACCTTGTGAATTTGAATTTTTTTCACTAGGTGTGTACGTAT
>NZ_LQYA01000244.1 GCF_001531445.1 Sporosarcina koreensis | reverse complement strand
AAGATTGCGAAGTTGGACATGCCGAGCGTTGACTGATCGACGATGATTTCGCGGCGGGCCAGCTTATAAGCGCCGTCGACTAGTCGCCAGATGTCACGGCGTTCGGCAGTGATCGACTCATTGTCGGGATTGTCGAAGCGGCTGCGTTCTACATAGAGATAGCTCACCACCTCATATTCACCCGCCGTCTCGCATTCGGCAATACGGACATTGGTGACGAAGCGCCGTGTGCGCGAAGGCGGGTCTTCGGCCCAAGCACTTTTCGACAGGCGACCGGTCCGCATCAGGATCGAACCGTAATTTTCGTCGAAATGCTTCATCGTGCGTACGACGTCGCGGTCCTTGTTGGGACCGTTGCGGGTCAGGCGCAGCGGAGCGGTGTAGATGATATCCTGCTCCAAATAGGCGACCCAATCGTCGAACCGGCGCTCGTCAAGGGACGCGGCCTCGTCATACAGGGTTTCAAG
>NZ_LQYA01000243.1 GCF_001531445.1 Sporosarcina koreensis | reverse complement strand
GGGGGTGCTGGAGGAATATACGCCAGGCACTTCCGGACCTCGCGCCGCCGACGCACTGATCGCCCGCGATGGCCGGCAATGGCACGCATTGGGTCGATAAATGGAGCGAACGAACTCCGGTCAGAAAGGGAGGCGGGACAAGGCCGGCACCTTTTTCCGCGAAGGGTTCGGATCGCCCCAAGCTGCGCTGACTTGGATCGGCTACCGCGCTGGGCTCCACGCGACAGGCGGGCTCCGAGTGGCATTTCAGTAGTCGCCCTACCGCTCGTACAGATAATAGCGGTCTGTTGCCGTAAGATCGTGCGCGAGCTCATACACGATCGGCTCACCCGTCGGGATCTCGATCGTGGGGATCTCATCGTCCGGGATGCCAGACAGATGCTTCACCAGCGCGCGCAGCGAATTGCCGTGCGCCGAGATCACGACTCTTCTGCCGGCCTTGAGCTCCGGCGCGATCCTTGCCTCCCAATAGGGCAGCACGCGCCCGATCGTGTCCTTCAGGCTCTCGGCGCTCGGAATTGCGATGCCGGCGTAGCGGCGATCGCCGGTGACATCATAGGGTCCCCTGGCTGCTGTGGCGGCGGCGGGATGCCAAACGATCGGCGCCAGATCTTCACTTGCTCCGCTCCGTGCCTGGC
>NZ_LQYA01000242.1 GCF_001531445.1 Sporosarcina koreensis | reverse complement strand
CTGCAAGGCGCGCCATGGCCTCGGCATCCGAGATGGCGGGCGAAACTGGTCGAGCGTATTTGGCACTTGCAGCTTCAGCGAACGAGGGGACGGCCGCCAGACCGGCCGCCAGCGGTAGAGCGGACATCAGGGAACGACGAGTCAGGTCAGCGGTCATCTGGCTAAGTCCCTCGATATGGCGCCGAAAAGCAGCTCTTATTTGTTATAGAATGACGACATTTGCGCGCCGGGGACTGACATAATGTGTCTCTGTCCGCCTGTCGGAAGAGTTCGCTCTGCTTCGGGCCGGCAACCCGGTTCAGCGTCCGCCGGTAACGTCGAGCGTAGTCCCGGTGATGTAGCTGGCCTCGTCGGATGCCAGGAACAGCACGGCGTCTGCCACTTCGCGCGCCGTGCCGAGGCGGTGCAACGGGGTCATCCGAATCGGCGAATATTCCAGGCCGTCCTCGTGCATCTTCCGAAGAAAGGGGCCGGCCAGTTCGGTATCGATCGGCCCTGGAGCAACCGCATTTACGGTGATCCCGTCATCCGCGAGTTCGATCGCGAGCGCGCGGATAAAGCCGGTAACCCCCGCCTTCGCCGTCGAATAGGCGCTTGCCCCGACATGGAAGGCGTTCCACACGGTTCCGTTGCGCGCCCCCGACGACAGGCAGACGATGCGGCCATAGGCCTGTTCCCGCATTCCGGGCACGAAGGCCCGCGTGCACAGGAACATCGATCGCAGCGAGAGGGTCATCGTATGGTCCCAGTCGGCGACCGACAGATCGGTCACCCGGCCGCTACGGCCGCCGCCGACATTGTTCACGAGAATCGACACCGGACCAAGCTTGGCGGCGGCCTGGGCCAGGTCCGCCACGCTCCTTTCGTTGGTCACGTCGCATGCCACCGCCAGCGATTGACGGTCGGCACTCCGCAGCAGGGCGTCAACCTCCGCCAATCGATCCTGGTCTCGCTCGGCCAGCACCACCTGTGCGCCTTCCTCGGCGAGACGAAGCGCGGTAGCCTTGCCTATG
>NZ_LQYA01000241.1 GCF_001531445.1 Sporosarcina koreensis | reverse complement strand
TTGCATGTCGGCGGCAATGGCGGCATCCATGTCCGCGTCACTGACCTGCTCTGCAAGGTTGCGACCGAGCAGGAGGCGATGGATTATTGCGCCGCCTTCATTCAGCTCTACCGCGAGGAAGCCCACTATCTTGAGCGAACCGCGCCGTGGATCGAGCGGGTCGGCATCGAGTATATCAAGGCGCGCATCGTCGCCGATGATGCGGGTCGCGAAGCCCTGCGCAGTCGCTTCCTTCTCTCGCAGAGCTTTTCGCAGGAAGACCCCTGGGCCGCGCGCGCCGCTGGCGCCCATGCCGAACTGCACCAGCATATCGCACATGTGCGCCCGATGGAGACCGTATGATGATTGGAGACTGGCTCGACATCGGTCCGGTGGACCAGATCAGCCCCGGCAACGCCCGCACCCTGCCAGTGCAGGGTGGCGAGGAGATCGCGATCTTTCGCACTGCCAGCGGCGATTTCCATGCGCTTGTCAACAGCTGTCCGCACAAGCGGGGGCCTCTGTCACAAGGCATCGTACATAATGGTATCGTCACCTGCCCGCTGCATAATTGGAACATATCGCTCACGACCGGTCATGCGCTGGGTGAGGACAAGGGCTGCGTGCCAGTGATCCCAGTGAAGGTGGATGCCGGGC
>NZ_LQYA01000027.1 GCF_001531445.1 Sporosarcina koreensis | reverse complement strand
TTTACGTTCTTGCTTTTTATTGTAAATTCTAATAAAAACAAATACCAAATTCAACCCCCCCTCTTTTGTTATATTAATTCTATTAACCAATAAAATAATTTTGCGCCTTCCAATTCCACTGAGCTACAATCGAATACGCTTTTTCTTCAACATCTGAATCCGCATCATCCACTCGTACCAAATCACCATCTTCAATATCATCTAAATTCAATTGCTTATGCACTTCTTTCAGCAATCCGCCATATGAAATCATGCGTTTTCGATACAATCCTTCTTCCAAGTCCTTTACAACCTCTAAATCATTTTCTAGATTACCAGTCAAATAGTCAGAATCCTTAACCGAATATTTTGCAGTTTCTTGCACCGCTGCTTGAATCGCAGTGAACTCTTTTTCCTTATTACGTTTTTTATTTTTTACAGCCTCAATATGAACGACTGGCACATAATCCAGCTTCATGGCTTTTTGCCAAAGGCTTGTCCAATCTTTTTGCGCTAAATAATTTTCGCTATCTCTAAAATATTTCGACTCAACACATAGCAAAACATGCATGTGCTGATTATACGAACCATCTTTTTTATTTACGGTTACTTCTGTTGATCGCATGAAGCCAATCATATTTTGAGATACTTTTTTATATTTCATTAAACGATTAAAACCTTGTGCCATTACTTTCAAACTCTTATCCAATGTTTCACCATCAAATACGTTTTTTACTGTCAGCGTTAAAAATAACCAACGGGCTTTCGGTTTTTGACGAATCACTTCTTCTACAACATTTTTTGTCTGTAAACTTCTCTTCATCGTCTTCCTCCAATTGCACATCGGACATAACGGTGACTTACAAAACCATGCATTTGCTAATTTCATGCGTCCTTCATATGTAATATCAAATTCTAAAATTTCACCACAACCGGAAACCCGTTCTGCTTTTTTAAAATGCAATATTTCTAACAACTCAAAATAACCAATATTCGCTAGCTTTTTTTCTTTCCAAGGTTGAGTTTTCCCGTTTGCCTTTTTATCACAAAGTACTGTTTTTTGGTCTAAATCCATGTTATCATGGGTACACATGTAAATATAAAAATCTCCTTTCAGGATTCCTGAAGGGTACAAAAATCCCTATGTTATTTGATTTTGATTCGACACCTTAATCATAACACGTTGGGATTTTTTTGTATATTTTTCTTTCAACACTTAAAAATGCCACAAACCCAGTCACATCAAGCCTTTGAAGTACTTTCGAAAAATCTTGTTATTTCTATATGTATCAAGATAAGAAGAACTCCAATTTGCTACCGCAAATTTCCGTTCCCAAAAACAAAAACCCCCAAAAAAATGGGGTTTTTTTTATATAAAAAAATCAAAGTATATATTTTTTTATATATTTTTTCTATCTTCCCAAATCTTTATTACGCTCACGAGCCTGCTCTCGCTTTTCTAGGCGCTCAAATTCGCCCGCTGATACCTTTTCCTTCACTTTTCCTACAAACTCCTTAAAAACGCTTTTAAACGTCTTTAAATCGCTTGTACGGGCTTTTAAGAAGTCTTTGGTGAATTTATATATCTCTCCGATTTCAGCCTTTAAATCGCTTATATGAGCCTTTAAATTACGGTTTTCCAGCGAAAGCTTTTCGTTTTCATCGACTAACTCACCTATCGTATTTGCGAATTCACTGTTTTCAGCATTCAATTTTTTATTTTCTCGCACAAGATCCGTAGCTAATAATCGCTTGTAATCGTCTTTGACTTCTAACGCAGCCGTTCCAATTTCCATTACTTTTTTTAACTCGGCAGGACTAACTACAAAATTCCCTGTTGCCACTTTTTTCTCTTCTGTACCGAAAAGCCCTGTTTTCACTTTTTCGATTTTGAATTCTTTTTCTGCTTTGATATTAAATGTTCCAGTCGGAATTTTTTCGAGTAATTTTTGCTTGAGTTCAATTTTTTCATCCAGCTGTTGCAACTCTATTTCTTTTTCCGTAATTTGCTTTTTGACCTCTTTAAATTCATGAATGTCCTCGATGTTATTTTCTTTTGTTTTCCCAGTTGCACGTTGCACATCAAAACCACGATCACGTAAAAATTTCGGCAATTCATCATGAATGTAATTTATTTTCACTTTGTTCATGGAAACACGAGCTTGCAGTTTGCCGTTCTCTTTGTTCACTGGTACAAAATGCAGATGCATGTGAGGTGTCGTTTCGTCTTTATGAATTTTCGCACTTACGACATTTTCTTTTCCGAATTCCTCACAGAAAAATTCATAGCAAGCCTTGAAATAATCATCGGTTTTTTGCTCGCCCCAAATTTTCGCTTGTTCTTCAGGCACAGTCAAAATATTGGAGTACATGACGACAGAATTTTTTTGTACACGAGAGCCATTCGCTTTTAAATCATCTACTCGATCTTTGACACGCTGGTATAAATTTTTATCCGAATCAACCAGCTCCATATTATTTTTTGTTCGGTCCGAATCAATATCTTTGTTCGAAATTTTGCCTTTTCGCTCTTGCTCCATCTCTTTGCCTTTGACATCTTTAATGTAATTTTTTTGTGTGTTCCAAGCCAATTCCATGTGAGTGATACCCCCGATACTCTTAGCAAATTTATTTGCCAAGAGTATAGCACGTTATACTCTCGCAAGCGAGAGAACGTGCTCTGCCGAGGGCTGTTTCGGGCTAATCGCCCGACCGGAAACGTGCTGAGCGCACATTGTTTCCGAAGGTCAAAAGCAAAAAACAGAATGGTGGCCAATCGTTAATTTACGATTAGCAGCCATTCCGTTTTTCCAAAAACCGAACACCCCAAAAAGACTTTTTCAATCGCAAGGATCGGGTAGTATTTTTCAAAACGCTACGCTGAAAAATCTCCACCCTTTCCTCCTTGCAATCGAAAATTTTTCGGGCAGTGTATCGGTCATACCCCCGATATACGAAAAAATGGAGCTTTGTATATCGGATTTTGCCTTTCAATTGTCGCCCGAAAAACCGTCAAACTTGCCGACCAAATATTTTTCATGTGCCAGGTGAAATCTTCGCAGTGAAAAGCACCCCCTCAACCAAAAAAATGGAGGGGAAAAACCTTTTTCGTGAAACAGAAATTTTATGTCGAGAAAGTCTCTTTATCGTTAGGGCTTGCTTATGCAAGTGGAATCTGACGGTCAAGTGAACCTTGAAATAAAATAACTCTTTAAAATCTTTTGCTAGTTGTTCTTCAATATTTTTTATTCGGTGCATCTTCCAAGTAAAGTATAACACACTAGACTTATTTACTACGTTTCATAAGTCATTAATGCGTGTGCTCTGCGAGGCTAGTTTTTGTGCAAGCACAAAAAATGGACTGAACAAGTCAGCCCATAAATTCAAAACCTAAACCCAAGCAACCAAAAATGTGGTTGCTAATAAAATTAATTCTCATAATTATTACGAATAAAATTCTCAATATTTTTTTCGTAATTTGGATAGTTATAATTTCCTAAACAACTTACTTTATTTGAATAATATTTAAATAATTCACAACAAAGCTTAAAAGATTGGTATGTCTTTCTATATCCATTCATCTCAAAAGTAGCTAAAAACATATTGAATTCTTTATCAGTTAAATATTTGTTTATAAACTTATAATTCTTTCCTAAACTAAAATCAAAACCCCTATTAAAGCCAATATACCAAGAAATCATTCTTAATAATTCAGGACGTAAAATATTATTGAAATGATCTAAAGCAAATAATATTTCTCTTCTAAAAACACCCTTTGCTACATACGTTGAGACACTCCAAAACTCATTACAGCAATCATAAAATTCTCGTTCTGTTGGTTTTTTTAACCAATAATTTGAGTCATCTGGAACAATTTCTTGAATTACTAAATTATCTTTATCAACTAAAATTTTTACAAGACCATCAGAATCACTAAAATAACGATTTAAATCTTTTAAATTAATTAATGTAATATCCATTTTTATGCCATCTTTAAAATACATTATATAACTGTAACCATAATCTAAATCAGGTGGGAATAATTCCATATCTTCTGGTTTCTGTATAAACAATAATTCTCCAAATAAACTTAACCAACTTTCTTCATGTGTGAAACACTCAATATCTGATACGAAAAAAGCAAAATCATAATCTTGAAACTTATCTTTTTTTATATTTTCATTAGTTCTTGAACCCTCGAGAGCAATAATTTTTACATTGCTTCGTTGATAAGCAAATTCAGAAACTAAATTTAAAATTTCTTTTTCAGTCCTCATTGTTTTTTCACTCCCAAAATCTAAATTCACGCTGCCAAAAATCAATCTGCTTTTGCAATTGTTTTTCGTTTTCTCGTAAAGTCAATTTCATTATTTCAGTTAAATCAATTGGAGATATTTCTTTGATTATTTTTTTATATTTATATTTAGTTCTCTTATTCAATTCTCCCCATTTGCCTTCTTCATGAATTAACATGTAAACCATTGCTTGTTCATTTAATTTTTCTGGCGAAGTCCAATCTGGTTTCAAGATATGTAAATCATTAAAACAATCATTCCAATAATCC
>NZ_LQYA01000240.1 GCF_001531445.1 Sporosarcina koreensis | reverse complement strand
ACTTGATGTTTTGTTGCTTCAATGTCGTTTTATCCAGTTTTCAAAGAACAAGTTTTGAAAGTCATCAGAAGATGAACCTTCAAAACCGAACGCAAAACGTCAACGTATGAACCCAAGGTTCATATTCCGTAAATATCCTTAGAAAGGAGGTGATCCAGCCGCACCTTCCGATACGGCTACCTTGTTACGACTTCACCCCAATCATCTGTCCCACCTTCGGCGGCTGGCTCCCGTAAGGGTTAC
>NZ_LQYA01000239.1 GCF_001531445.1 Sporosarcina koreensis | reverse complement strand
ACTCCGGGGATAATTCCCCTTGCCATCACAGCTCAATGTTATAGGAACGGGATTTGCCTCGTTCCACACCTCACTGCTTAGACGCGTATGACCAACAGCGCGCTCACCCTATCCTTCTGCGTCCCCCCATTGCTGATAACGGCGGGGAGGTGGTACAGGAATATCAACCTGTTATCCATCGTCTACGCCTTTCGGCCTCGACTTAGGTCCCGACTGACCCTGAGCGGACGAGCCTTCCTCAGG
>NZ_LQYA01000238.1 GCF_001531445.1 Sporosarcina koreensis | reverse complement strand
TGTCGGTCGTCCCGGATTCCGCCCGATCCGGTGACCGGCGAGCGGCCCTGGATGTTGAAAGGCGTATATTCGAGCCAGAGCGCGGCGTTCGCCGCCATCGAATTGGCCGTGTAGAGCAGGCTCGGATAGGGATCACGCGTCCGCCCCACACGACCGACCATCGTGCGGTAATCGCTCTGCTTCCACGGGATCACGCGGATATTGCCGAAACCGTTCGCCTGACCTTCATTGCCCGCGCCACCGCTGAAGATTCGCAGATCATAGCCGTTTACCGAATAATCGAGATGGCTGCCGAAGGGGATGCTGAGGTCGAGCAGCGGCACCGAGGCGCGGATGAGCGCCTGATCATGGCTGCCGGGATCGCGGCTGCGCCAGATGATACCCGAGCGCACCGTGCCGTGCGGGTACCAGCGATGCTCCTTGCTCACCATCGCACAGCCGCGCCCGTCGCTGGGGCCGCCATAATGGCGCGGAATGTCGAGTCCGTTGAG
>NZ_LQYA01000237.1 GCF_001531445.1 Sporosarcina koreensis | reverse complement strand
AAAGATGATGAGGTGGATAGGTCCGGGGTGGAAGCGTGGCGACACGTGCAGCTGACGGATACTAATCGATCGAGGACTTAACCTTAAAAGTTAAAGAGTACAGTTGGACTTGACGTTCAGCAACAATGTTGGTTTTATCCGGTTTTGAGCGAACAAAATTATTTATTTTGAAAAAACGCTTGCTTTATTCACCAGATATGATATAATAAATCTTGTCTTGTGAAGAAAATAGTCCAGTGATGATGGCGAAGAGGTCACACCCGTTCCCATACCGAACACGGAAGTTAAGCTCTTCAGCGCTGATGGTAGTAGGGGGCTTCCCCCTGTGAGAGTAAGACGTCGCTGGGCTGTCATTTCCAAAATGACTTAATGAGTGAAAAAACTCATTGCTGAATTATTCCGCAGTAGCTCAGTGGTAGAGCAATCGGCTGTTAACCGATCGGTCGTAGGTTCGAGTCCTACCTGCGGAGCCAATTGGAGAGCTGTCCGAGTGGCCGAAGGAGCACGATTGGAAATCGTGTATACGCTAACCGCGTATCAAGGGTTCAAATCCCTTGCTCTCCGCCAGTTTTATCACCTACTTACATATGGCCCCTTGGTCAAGCGGTTAAGACACCGCCCTTTCACGGCGGTAACACGGGTTCGAATCCCGTAGGGGTCACCATTTTATTAAAACGACTTATCGCAACTCCCGTTTAAAGTGGGAGAAGCAAGCAGGTCGCGGAAGCGATTGAAGGAAAGAGGGAGCGTACCAAAGTACGTGACCGACTGAGTGAAAGAAGCTGACAAAGAGATGCGCAGCTTATCACACTTTAAACCCGGAGGATTAGCTCAGCTGGGAGAGCACCTGCCTTACAAGCAGGGGGTCGGCGGTTCGAACCCGTCATCCTCCACCATTTTACCAAAACAGAATGCGTAGGATTTGAAATTCCTGCATCTAATATTATTGCGGGGAGGAGCAAGTCACATCACGAAGAATGTGATTTGTGTAATTTCCTAAAAGGAAATTACAACAAAGTCCCAGAGTAAAACAAAATGCGTAGGATTTGAAATTTCTACAACTAATATTATCGCGGGGTGGAGCAGTGGTAGCTCGTCGGGCTCATAACCCGAAGGTCGCAGGTTCAAATCCTGTCCCCGCAACCAAAAGGTCCCGTGGTGTAGCGGTTAACATGCCTGCCTGTCACGCAGGAGATCGCCGGTTCGATCCCGGTCGGGACCGCCATTTATGTGGCTCAGTAGCTCAGTCGGTAGAGCAAAGGACTGAAAATCCTTGTGTCGGCGGTTCGATTCCGTCCTGAGCCACCATTTTAATATTATGCCGGTGTAGCTCAGTTGGTAGAGCAACTGACTTGTAATCAGTAGGTCGTGGGTTCGACTCCTATCGCCGGCATATGCTTCTCATGGTGGGGTAGCGAAGTGGCTAAACGCGGCGGACTGTAAATCCGCTCCCTCCGGGTTCGGCGGTTCGAATCCGTCCCCCACCACCATCTTTACAGGGGCATAGTTTAACGGTAGAATAGAGGTCTCCAAAACCTTTGGTGTGGGTTCGATTCCTACTGCCCCTGCCATTTCTGTTTCAACCCATTACTATGGCGGTCGTGGCGAAGTGGTTAACGCATCGGATTGTGGTTCCGACACTCGGGGGTTCGATTCCCCTCGTCCGCCCCATTC
>NZ_LQYA01000236.1 GCF_001531445.1 Sporosarcina koreensis | reverse complement strand
GCCGGTGATCTTGATGTTGTAATAATCAACCGTTGCCGAGAAGCCGCGGAAGAAGTCAGGCTGCCATACGACGCCCAGGGTCCAGCTGTTGGACTTTTCTGGGCCAAGGGCGAGATTACCGCCGCCGGTGTAGTTCACCTGACCGGCCGGATCGTTGGTGATCGCGCCGATGGTGTTGGCGGGCGCTCCCTGTGCAAGGCAGACCGCCGCCAGGTTGGCATTGGCCAGCGGAGCCGAACCCGAGCAAGGATCCGTGCCGAGGTTGGTCAGCAGCGTGTTCTGCGGCGAGAAGAGCTCGTCAATGTTGGGCGCACGAACGGCGTGAGCATAGTTACCGCGGATCTTGAGGCCATCGACGGGAGTCCAGCTACCGCCAGCCTTCCAGGTCGTGGTGTTGTAACCGGGGCTGGAGGGTGCATCGACACTGTACTTCGAGTAACGGATGCCGGCTTCCAGCGTCAGATCCTGGAAG
>NZ_LQYA01000235.1 GCF_001531445.1 Sporosarcina koreensis | reverse complement strand
AACCTTTTGTTGAACCTGCACTGGGGAAAAATATTTCTTTTATAATTGGTGTCCTTTGTGGAGGACTTATATTTGGTACAGTAGCATGGTTTATCTCTATGGTTCCTTACATGATGAAAGATGTACATCAACTAAGTACTGCTGCAATTGGCAGTGTGATTATTTTCCCTGGAACAATGAGCGTTATTATCTTCGGTTACATTGGTGGATTACTTGTTGATAGAAAAGGTCCATTGTACGTGT
>NZ_LQYA01000234.1 GCF_001531445.1 Sporosarcina koreensis | reverse complement strand
CGTTTGGTCTTATTGGCTCCATAGTAGCTATGGGAGAAGGTATCGGTCCAGCTATTGGTGGAATGATAGCTCATTTTATCCATTGGGCTTATCTTCTGCTCATTCCAATGATGACAATTATCACTGTTCCGTTCCTTATTAAATTGTTGAAAAAAGAAGTAAGGATAAAAGGTCATTTTGATATTGTAGGAATTATACTAATGTCAGTGGGCATTGTATTTTTTATGCTGTTTACAACATCTT
>NZ_LQYA01000233.1:24898-25837 GCF_001531445.1 Sporosarcina koreensis | reverse complement strand
GACGATGCTATGTCCGTCACTATGGCCACCGGTATGTATCATTTCGATGCCTGGCAAAACCTCCACCTGGCCTTCGAATGTTTTCACCTGATGCTGCACGGGTTCCCAATTCTCTTTCCAATACGTATTCCGCGACCGGATATTGGGGTTTCTCATCTCATCCCACTCGACTTGTGAAACGTGAATTTCGGCATTCGGAAAAACCGGTACCAGCTTTTCACCCTCCCAGCCTGTCAATCCTGCAGCATGGTCGTTATGCAAATGCGTCATGAGAACAATGTCGATATCAGCTGGCGTCAATCCGAGCTCCGCCAAACTTTCCTCCACCTTCGTCTCCGAACGGACACCGAGATTGCGCTTTTGCTTGTCCGTAAGCTTGCCTTTCCCGATCCCCGAATCAATGAGAATATGTTTACCTTCATAAGAAATGTAGATCGGATCAGTCCGAAGCTCGATCAAGTTGTTCTCATCGACTTCATACTTCCGCGACCATAACGCTTTCGGTACGACCCCGAACATCGTACCGCCATCTAGAAAATTGACGCCCCCATCAAGCCATGCAAGTTTCATATCGTGAAAATTATATGTATCCAAACAAAACCTCCCCTTTCGCACGTTTACTTATCGAACATTGCTTCCAACCGGTAGATCGGCTGTCCCTTTGCTGAAAATTTCTCTTCATACTCCGTCATAATATTGTCCTCAGGCATTTCTGCATGCAAATCGAGTGACACTTCTTGGAGAATCATTCCGTAAGATGACATGGAAACGAGCGAGTACTCGAACAACTTCCGGTTGTCTGTCTTAAAATGTATTTCCCCTTTTTTCTTTAGCACCTTCTCATAGCGGGCTAAAAATGATTCGTGGGTCAACCGCCGTTTTGCATGGCGGGACTTTGGCCAAGGATCAGAAAAATTCAGATAGACCCTGTCCAATTCT
>NZ_LQYA01000233.1:21743-24877 GCF_001531445.1 Sporosarcina koreensis | reverse complement strand
CTCCAAATTAGCGCCATTTCCTCTAAGAAGCCGTAGATTGGAAGGCTTCTCCGCTTCAATAACTTTTTCCAAGGCGGATACAATCACATTATCGAAATGCTCGATTCCGATATAGTTAATATCAGGGTTGGCAAGAGCCATTCCGATGATGAATTGCCCTTTTCCTGTCCCGACTTCAACATGTATCGGGTTTTCATTGCCGAAAACCGCTTTCCAATCGATTGTTGTACCTTCCTCTTCGTGGATCAATACCTCAGGGTGCTCTGCCATGAAATCTTTTGCCCATGGTTTATTGCGTAGCCGCATAATCAATTACACTCATTTCTATTCATTATTATCAGGTAGGTCCTGATTAATCTGCTCTTCAAAAAGTCTGCTCATTGCAGTTGTTTGTCCAATGTCCAAAATCGATTGTGCGGCTTTGAATTGGTTGAACTTCATAGGGACAGTAGATTTCCGTAGGGTAGCGAACCATTCTTCATACGTTCTTCGATCAATGATAGCCGTATCGAATGGCACTCCTGGATAATCGATATAGCCATTCCTTGATATGACCAGTTTCTTTATTGGGAAGTCGATGTCCTGCGCCGCAAAAACCCCTGATACTATTTTCTCCATCCTATTCAATCCGATGAATGGATTCAATACTCTAGATTCCTTGTCTCCGAATTTTTTCGTCCAAAACCTTTCTCCCTCGCCGATAAACGCCGCTGCGTTCTCTCCCTCCAACACCGTTATACATAAGCACTCAATCGGCGTGATAAGAAGAATATCGAGTTCGACAGGTGCTTTTTTCACTTTCAGGATCGGGTAATAAAAAAGAAGATAGCTATCAGGTAGCTGCTGAGTGAAGCTCCTAAGAAGTAAGTCCCTCATATACCCGGCATCCAGATTGGATTTTTCCATCATCGTAGAACTTGCCCATTTCAATTGAAAATGGAATAACTGATCCAAGTAAAGTTTTCGAAGCTGTTTTTCGTTTTCGGGCTGGTAAATGATATTCGGATTAAAATCTAATACATCTAGTTCATCCTGTCCGTCCTGATTCGCTTCATACGGTTCTGCTTCTTCAGAAGCCGTTCTCCGATTGCCGAAGAGACGGAATAGAGGGGAATACCATTTCCCCTCCCCATTCTGCTCTTCCGGCTCCTCATGGGCATGCCTCCATTCGGAAAGGTCGGCTCCATGCTCCCATTGGGTTTTCATCCGTTTCCATTGCGAATTTTTCAATCGGATATATTGTGTTGGATATCGTGATAAATCATTTTCGTAGCGAGATACATAATCAAGCAGTTTGACGAGCTGCGCCAATTTCATCCACTCCGATCAGTAAGGCAATGTTCATCAATCCCGCGCTACGGATAACGGGATTTGCCTCGCAAATGCTTCCTGCAATCTTCTCGTTACCGCTCCTGGTGTACCGGACCCAACCGCTTTTTCATCAATTAACACGATTGGCGTGATTTCAGCTGTCGTCGACGTAATGAAAAATTCATCCATTGCGTTCATTTCGTCCGGTGTAAATCCTCTCTCCTCGACAGGAATGCCCAACTCAGCGCAAAGCTTCAATACGACTCGGCGTGTTATACCGTTCAAAATAAGATTGGTTGCCGGATGTGTGATAACAACACCGTCTTTCACACCGAATGCGTTGGAAGATGACCCTTCCCTGACAATTCCATCACGGACGAATATCGCCTCTGCACAACCTGCCTCATACGCTTCTTGTTTCGCCAATACATTGGCTAACAAGTTCAAGCTTTTAATATCGCAGCGAAGCCAGCGGACGTCTTCAACCGTTTTCGCCGAGACTCCGCCTTCAATGTTGCTCAAAGGTCTTGGATTTTGGATGGCGTAAGCAGTCACGACAGGAGTCACTGCAAGTTCAGGGAACTGGTGGACCCGCGGAGAAGCTCCTCGTGTCACTTGCATATAAATATGACCGGTTCTAATGTCGTTCACCTTAATTAATTCCTTCGCTATGTCAATCAGCTGCTGCTCAGAATAAGGGATTGTCATTTTGATTTTTGATGCACTTTGAAAAAGGCGCCCGATATGTTCCTCGGCCGTATACAATTCGCCATCATACACTTTGACGACTTCATAAACTCCGTCGCCGAAGTAGTATCCCCTATCATCAATCGAGATGTTCAAACTATCCTTGCTTGTGAATTGGCCATCGATAAAGTAAGTAGTCATTGGTTTTCCCCTTCCCCATTATAGGACGCAAGACGACTGATCGCTTCCGTGTAAATGGCAGTCGCCTTCAATAAGTCCTCTATATATACATATTCGTCCGCTTGGTGAGCGACATCGTCCCTTCCAGGGAATAGCATGCCGAAAGCGACCCCTTTAGCAAGCACACGCGCGTACGTGCCACCGCCAATTGACAGTAGTTCAGCCTCTTCACCTGTATAAGACGTGTAAATCTCTTGCAATGTTTTGATGAATGGATCATTTGCATCGACATGATGCGGTTTCGAGTTGGACTTCACTTCCACCGCAAATGATGAATCCCTGAGTCGATCCGTGCACGTTCCGATTTTCTCGTCAAAAGGATAGGTAACGGAATACCGCATGCTTACTTGCACCCGACCGCCTTCTTCCGGGGTGAAGGAAACGATGCCGGCATTCAATGTCGTATCGCCCGAAATTTCATCATTGTAGGCAAGCCCAAGAAAGCGTCCTCGAGTTTCAGTCCCGAATGCGTCAAGAATGAATTGAGTGAAATCCTTCGATTCACCTTCCTCAAAGATCTTATTCAAGAAAGTTGCAAGCAGAACAGCCGCGTTTACACCATTGTCCGGCTCCATTGCGTGGGCGGATTTGCCATGAAAACATAAAAATGCTTCGCCATTTTTTTCAACAATAGATGCGGCCAGGTCATGCATATTCATGAAGCTTTCAAATTTGTTATGAACGTCCGCAGAATCAAAACCTTTGATACGGGCTTCCGCATAATCGGGCACCATATTCGTACGATCACCCGATTTGAAGTGAAGAAGCTGCCCATCGGCTTCTTGCGTTTTTTGGCTAAAAACCAATGTGGAGATCCCTTTTTCAGCATTGATAATCGGGAAATCGGCATCCGGCGCAAACCCGATCGTCGGCATCTCTTCTTTTTCAAAATAACG
>NZ_LQYA01000233.1:16957-21690 GCF_001531445.1 Sporosarcina koreensis | reverse complement strand
GCGGAAACCGCTTTCTTCATCTGTACCGATAATGAGCCGGACTCTTTTATTCAAAGGAATGCCCGCTTCCTTCACCATTTTCATGGCGTGCCAAGCGGCGATTGTCGGCCCTTTATCATCAATCGCACCTCGGCCGAACAACTTTCCGTCCTTCACTGTCCCGTCAAACGGACCGAACTTCCAATTGCCGCCAGCAGGCACAACATCGACGTGACAAAGGATGCCAAGCAGCTCGTCGCCCTCTCCCATTTCAATATGGCCAGCCATATTATCGATATTTTTAACAGTGAATCCGGCTTTCCTGCCTTCCTCCAAAAGCCAATCAAGTGCACGCTTCGGCTCCGTTCCAAACGGTGCCTCCTCTGTTGCCGTGCTTTCGTCAAGTATGGACGGGATGGAAACCAATTGCTTTAAATCATCAATTAGAAGTTCTTCTCTTTCTAACACTTTTTCACTCCAATTCACCAATTCAAGCACCTTCTTTCCTAATACCCTATTTTTACATGTTCAGCTTAGAAAATAAAGAGCAAAACATTTCTTACAGAACTTTAACAAAAAATTCATGTATTATTGTTAAAAATGAGTTATACTTATATTGTCAGAACATTGCATCTGACGCAACGTTCTGATGAAAGGAGTGCATTGTCGGGGGCAATTCAACTAACACACGGTACATTCAATAGTCTCATGCCCATCGTTTTGGAAAATGAAGATGAAGGAGTGGTTCCACAGTTGAATCCAGCTACTGATCGTATGCTTACCCGCATCAAGGATGTATATTTATATATCCTTGACAGGGGTATTGTCACAACGGAAAATGTTGTTGAAGAATTCGGCATCACAAACCGCACAGCGCAAAGGGACTTGAACGTCCTAGAATACAACGAGCTCATCACAAGCCCGGCCCGCGGAAAATGGACGACAACTCAGAAAAAAGTTAAATTACCCTCATGACATCACTTCAAAAGCGAAGGGTGGCAGCTAACTGCCACCCAGAGTCTAGACGTTACCAAGATACGAAAAGGCTGAACCAGACAATCCGGTTCAGCCTTTTTCATTTCGGAGCATGGCGACTTCCTCTTCGGTCAGCTCCCTATATTCCCCTAAGTGTAAAGCACTATCCAATTCCAGAGGTCCCATCGATAGGCGTTTCAAATAGACGACCCGCTTCCCGACCGCTTCGAACATCCGCTTCACTTGATGGAACTTGCCTTCAGTGATCGTCAGCTCGATTTCCGATGTCTCGCCTGATTGCAAAACTCGAAGCTGTCCCGGTTTCGTGAAGTAGCCGTCGTCCAACGTCAACCCTGCCGCAAACTTTTCAATATCAGTTTCATCGACCCGCCCATTGATATGGGCGTAATACGTTTTCGGAACTTCCTTTTTCGGCGACAGTAATTCATGCGCTAGCTTGCCGTCATTCGTAATCAATAAAAGACCTTCCGTATCCTTATCGAGCCTTCCTACAGGAAACGGTTCGAAATGACGATGTTCTCCAATCAGCAAATCGATGACAGTCCGGTCACGATCATCCTCCGTTGCGGAGATGACCCCTTGAGGTTTATTCAACATCAAATATATAAATTCTTTGTAGACGACCTGCTCACCAAGGATCGTTACCTCATCCTTCACCGGATCGACGTGAAGCGCCGCATCCTTTACAGGTTCAGAATTAACCTGCACGGCTCCTTTCTTCAATAGTTGCTTGACTTCTTTCCGGGAGCCATAGCCCATATTCGCAAGTAATTTATCTAAACGCATCGTTCACCCTCCAAAACCGAACTTCTTGGTAATTCTCGTCAATCGGTCGCCGAACAACTTTTGCGCAAGCCCCGACTTCAACGAAAGTGCCCCATAGACTACTACTCCGACAGCCGCACAAATCATAACATAGAGCAGCGCCTGCATCTTACCGTCGACAGGACTGATTGCTAGCAGACCCTTTAATGTAAAGTGCACGGAAACGAGCATGATCACATTGAAAATCCCGATAAGGATCAAGCGCCTAAACACCATCTTCGAACGGTAATGAAGGACTCTCGAAATGACATAAATATTGATTCCGACCGCGATTGCATAGCCGATCGCCGTCGCAGCAATAGCGCCGTTCACTTCGAAGAGCTTAATGAGCGGGATGTTCAAGATCATTTTGAATAAGAGGCCCGTTAGCGAAGTGAAGACAATCCATTTATGCTTGTTGATTCCCTGAAGGATAGCGGCTGTTACTGTGAATAGGCCGAACAGGATTGCAACAGGCGCATATGCTGTCAGTACACCAGCCCCGATTGGACTTTCACTGTAGAAAAATCTATAGATTTCATTTGAAAGAACCATCAGTCCAAGTACCATGGGAATTGTCAGAAACAGCATGATCTGATATGTTTGGTCGAGCGACCTGGTAATTCCCTTCTGGTCTTTTTTCGTGTAGAAACTTGTAATGACAGGAATTAATGCCATTGAAAACCCTGTTGCAACCATTACAGGTATCATGACAACTTTATGCGTCAAAAAGTTGAGCATCGTAAAATACATATTGGAAACGTCTTTTAGACCGATTGATTTCATCGTAGTGTTGAATGTGATCATATCCACAAATTGATATAAAGGATTGATGACGCCAACAAGGACGAACGGGATTGTATAACCGATAACTTCCTTGTACATATCAAAAAAAGTAATATCGCTTGCCGGTGGACTGCTTTGATACAATTGGTTGAACTCGGGCTTATATTTCAACCAATATTTATATAAAACAACTAGCCCCGCCAACGCCCCTATGAACGCGGCAAACACAGCAAATTTAACTGCTATCTTAGGAGATAGATCCAAAACATTCACTACAATGAATGCTCCTAGTAGCACGACAATAATCCTGACAATTTGTTCGATAAGCTGTGAAACGGAAGTCGGCTCGAACTTCTGATTGCCTTGCAAATATCCTCTGACAATACTCATAAGCGGGACGACAAGCAATGCGTAGCTCACCCAACGAATGACAGACGTGATTTCTGCAATTGTAAAGTCCTCGTCGTCATCAGATATGACAAGATGCGCTATCGGTTCTGCCATGAAAAATAATACCAAAAATGATAAAACTCCAGTGGCGATCATGACAAGCATCCCGGATTTCATCAACTTCCGGCCAGTTGCATAATCGCCCATAGCATTGTATTTAGAAACAAATTTCGAAATGGCTAGTGGTGCGCCAGAAATAGCGACTGCCAACGCCAAATTGTAAGGAATGTATGCGTATTGATATAACCCAATATTTTTTTCCCCAACAATCGCATAAAACGGTATAACGTATAAAAGACCGAGCGCCTTCGATAAGAAGAGCCCGATGGTTAAAATGGCCGTGCCTTTTACAAGATTTGATGACATAGTTGATCCTTCCAATCATAAGAACTACTCCACAAAGCTACTTATCAGTTTACCCCCCTGCGCTGCTTTTCACAATGATTAACTGAATCCAGCCTGATTACCCTTGCCTCAAGCAATGACGAGATAAATGCATATCCCCCCTGAATTTAGTGGAGGATAAAATCAAGCTGGACTCAGTTATCCTCCGGAGGATGTCACAGATTTTCAAAGGAATTTTTCGAGCAAGCTCGAAAAAAATCTGGACGCAATTACGCCAAGGCGTAATTGATTGGCTTATCCATGTATAATAGAGAAAAACAGAAAGTGTGGTTCCATATATGTATGACGTCATAATCATCGGCGGGGGTCCCTCTGGACTGATGGCCTCAATCGCTGCGGCTGAACATGGAGGCAAAGTTCTCCTGTTGGATAAAGGGAAGAAGCTCGGGAATAAATTATCGATATCAGGAGGCGGCAGATGCAACGTAACGAATCGGCTTCCACTTGAAGAAATCGTGAAGAATATTCCCGGAAACGGTAGATTTTTGTATGGTCCGTTTTCTGTCTTTAATAATGAGGATATCATCGCATTTTTTGAAGGGCTTGGCGTTCCGTTAAAAGAAGAGGATCACGGCCGAATGTTCCCTGTTTCGAATAAAGCGAAGGATGTTGTGGATGCTTTGCTATCGGAAATGGATCGCTTGCATGTGGAAGTCAGGTTGACGACCCGCGTGAAAAAACTACTGATGGGCGATGAACGGATTTTGGGCGTGCGGCTTGAAGATGGTGAAGAAATCCGTTCTCACGCAGTCGTTGCAGCGGTAGGCGGCAAGGCGGTCCCGCAAACCGGAAGTACAGGAGATGGCTATCCATGGGCGGAAAAAGCTGGACATACAGTGACCGAGCTCTACCCGACAGAAGTGCCGTTACTATCCGATGAACCGTTTATCCAATCAAAGGAACTGCAAGGTCTCGCACTGCGCGATGTTGCTGTTTCCGTTTTGAATGCTAAAGGGAAGACACTTATTACCCATCAGATGGACATGCTTTTCACCCACTTCGGTTTGAGCGGCCCAGCAATTTTACGTTGCAGTCAATTTGTCGTAAAAGAGCAAATGAAAAATGGAAAACAGCCCGTCGAAATGCGGATTGACTCCCTTCCTTCGATGAATGAAGAAAAGGCTTTTCAAATGATTCATACCATGTTGAAAGAGGACCCGAAAAAAGCGGTGAAAAACAGTTTGAAAGGACTCGCTCCAGAGCGATGGCTGCTGTTTTTATTTGACCGCGCAGGCATCGATGAAGCTGATATCGGTGCAGGACTTTCAAATGAAAAGATACGCAAACTTGCGGGGGTGCTGAAAGGTTTCCCG
>NZ_LQYA01000233.1:0-16916 GCF_001531445.1 Sporosarcina koreensis | reverse complement strand
CAAAAACGATGGCTTCCCGGAAAAAAGACGGGCTTTTCTTCTGTGGTGAGATTTTGGATATCCATGGTTATACCGGCGGATATAATATTACTTCTGCGCTCGTTACTGGGCGGATTGCAGGGATGAATGCAGGGGCATTTGCGAAGGAAGGTTAATACGTTTAAAACACCAGATTCAAGGATTCTGGTGTTTTTTTAATTTGGAAGAGGATTGCTTTGGACGTGATGCTGCTTGATTTAGACGTGTAGCAGCTTATTTTGGACGCGCAACGGCCTGCTTTGGACGTGTAGCAGCTTACTTTAGACGTGCAGCGGCCCGCTTTGGACGCGGAGTAGCTTACTTTGGACGCGCAGCGGCCCGCTTTGGAAGCGGAGTAGCTTACTTTGGACGCACGAAGGCCCGCTTTGGACGCAATTAAAAAATCCGAAGAAATGGACGCATCCATTTCTTCGGATTTCTATCTTATTTTAATCAAACCGCCACGATATTGACCAATCTACCTGGAATTGCAATGACCTTTTTCAATTCTTTCCCATCGATCCATTGTTTCACATTTTCATCTGCAAGAGCCACTTTTTCAAGCTCTTCCTTCGTAATGTCTTTTGCGACATCGATTTTCGCACGGACTTTTCCGTTGATTTGTACAGCTACTTCGACTGTGTCATCGAATAGTTTCGACTCGTCGTATGTCGGCCATGCAGCATATGCGATCGATTCTTGATGGCCTAACATCTTCCATAGCTCTTCAGCAAGATGCGGAGTGATTGGTGAAATCAATGCGACAAAGCCTTCAACGAATTCTTTTGGAATCGAGTCAACTTTATAGCCTTCATTAATGAATACCATCATTTGAGAAATGGCAGTGTTGTTGCGCATTCCTTCAAAGTCCTCAGTTACTTTCTTCACAGTTTGGTGGTATACCTTTTCAAGTGCACCGCCTGGCTCGCCGCCAATTTTCGAACTTAGTGTGCCGTCTTCATTAACAAAAAGACGCCAAATACGGTCCAAGAAGCGACGTGATCCATCTAGGCCATTTGTTGACCATTCTTTGGATGCGTCAAGAGGTCCCATGAACATTTCGTATAGTCGAAGTGTATCTGCACCATGTGAATGAACGATGTCGTCTGGATTGATGACGTTGCCAAGTGACTTGGACATCTTCACATGCCCTTCCCCGAGAATCATTCCTTGGTTGAACAGTTTCTGGAATGGCTCCTTCGTCGGCACAACGCCGATATCGTAAAGCACTTTATGCCAGAAGCGTGCGTATAGAAGGTGAAGTACCGCGTGCTCCGCACCACCAACGTAAATGTCGACCGGCAACCAGCGTTCCGCAAGCTTTGGATCAATTAGCATTTCGTCATTATCAGGATCGATATAGCGCAAATAGTACCAGCAGCTGCCTGCCCATTGCGGCATTGTATTCGTTTCGCGACGGCCTTTCATGCCAGTGACTGGATCAACGACGTTGACCCACTCTTCAATATTCGCGAGTGGAGACTCACCTGTTCCGCTCGGTTTGATATTATCCGTTTTCGGCAACATCAATGGCAATTCAGATTCATCGACTGGAGTCATCGAGCCGTCTTCCCAATGGATGATCGGAATCGGTTCCCCCCAATAACGTTGTCTGGAGAACAACCAATCGCGAAGGCGGTACGTGATTTTCTTCTCGCCTTTGCCATTTTCAACAAACCACGCAATCGCCTTTTCGATTGCTCCCTCTTTCCCTAGTCCGTTCAAGAAATCGGAGTTGATATGCTCGCCATCACCTATATATGCTTCCTTAGAAATATCTCCACCTGCAACGACTTCAATGATTGGCAAATTGAATTCAACCGCGAACTCATAATCCCTTTCGTCATGCGCAGGAACTGCCATAATAGCACCCGTTCCATACGAAGCAAGTACATAGTCCGCAATCCAGATCGGCATTTTCTCGCCGCTCGCAGGGTTGATCGCGTAAGCGCCCGTGAATACACCCGTCTTTTCTTTCGCAAGGTCAGTACGTTCCAAGTCGCTTTTTGTTTTCACTTTATCCAAATAAGCATCAACGGCTTCCCTTTGCTCGGCTGTCGTAATCTTGTTGACTAGCTTATGCTCGGGAGCAAGTACTGCGTAAGTTGCACCGAAAATAGTATCCGGACGTGTCGTGAATGCTTCAAATGAAAGATCAGTTCCATCAATGTCGAACGTCAATTGAGCACCTTCTGAACGGCCGATCCAGTTGCGTTGCATATCCTTCAAGCTATCCGGCCAATCAACATCTTCAAGATCCTCAAGTAGGCGATCCGCATATTCTGTAATGCGCAACACCCATTGGCGCATCGGACGGCGTTCAACCGGATGACCGCCACGTTCTGATTTACCATCGATTACTTCCTCGTTCGCAAGGACCGTTCCAAGTGCCGGGCACCAGTTGACAGGCACTTCATCGATATATGCCAAGCCCTTTTTATACAATTGGATGAAAATCCATTGCGTCCATTTGTAGTATTTCGGATCTGTTGTATTTACTTCACGATCCCAGTCATAGGAAAAGCCAAGATCATTCATTTGACGCTTGAACGTCGCAATGTTTTTCGCTGTAAATTCAGCAGGGTCATTGCCCGTATCAATCGCATATTGCTCAGCTGGCAATCCGAAAGCGTCCCATCCCATCGGGTGAAGAACATTATAGCCCTGCTTTCGTTTAAATGAACTTAAGATATCCGTTGCGATATAGCCAAGCGGATGGCCGACATGAAGTCCAGCTCCGGATGGGTATGGGAACATATCAAGCGCATAGAATTTCGGCTTTGATTCATCGTTCACCATTTTGTACGTCTTATTGTCCTTCCAATACTGCTGCCACTTCTTCTCAATTTCTACGTGTTTGTAACTCATCACTTTTCATTCCTTCCCATTACATTCAAATCGCTTTTTGCGGAAATAAAAAAACTCCCGTCCCTTAAAAAGATAAGGGACGAGAGGTATATGTACTCCCGCGGTGCCACCCAAATTGACGACAATGCCGTCCAACTTGTTTCCTTAACGCGGAAAACGGCACTGGCTACTTTTCGTTCACCGATGCAGGCTCAAAGGCGAGTTCATCGTAGTCGTACAGGCTTGCACCAAACCGCCTGCTCTCTTCAATCGACCGGACCGATTACTAATTCCTCTTCAATGCCAACGCTATTTGAATTCAGTTTATTGTAGTGTACCCGAAAGTGTTACAAATTACAACTAGATGTCTTATAATTTGATGGAAGTCACTAGGAATCAGATGAGTCCAAGGTCCCTTTTCGGTGAAAACTTTTCGGATTCAATAGATAACTTCACATATTCAATAGATAACTTTTTCGATTCGATAGATAAGTCGCCAGATTCAATAGATAATTCCACTTATTCGATAGATAAAAAAATGCCAAGCCTATTAACGAGGACTCGGCATGTAGTAATCAACCAATATTCACTTTCAAATCCGCTTCGGTTGAATTAATGACGTCTTCGAGGGTGAATCCTTCGAACACTTCCTTTAATTCAAGACCTTCAGGCGTCACGTCGATCAAGGCGCGTTCTGTAATGATTTTATGGACGACACCTTTTCCTGTCAACGGCAAAGAGCATTCCTTCTTGATTTTTGCCGAACCGTCTTTCGCGACATGATCCATGATGACGATGATTTTTTTCGCGCCATGTACGAGATCCATTGCGCCGCCCATTCCTTTAATCATTTTGCCTGGAATCATCCAGTTGGCAAGATCGCCTTTTTCAGACACTTCCATACCGCCAAGGATCGCTACATCGACATGTCCTCCACGGATCATCGCGAATGATTCCGCACTATGGAAAAATGCAGAGCCTGGGATCGTCGTCACCGTTTCTTTTCCCGCATTGATCAAGTCAGGATCGACTTGGTCTTCCGTCGGATACGGACCGATGCCAAGAAGTCCGTTTTCCGATTGAAGGACGACCGTTTTATCATCAGATATATAGTTTGCGACTAAAGTAGGCATGCCAATGCCAAGATTGACGTAGTCGCCATCGTTGATTTCCTTTTCCGCACGTCTTGCAATTCTTTCTCTGAAATTCACCGTGAACATCCCCTTCCCTTATCGAGTCGTTAGTCGCTCGATTCGCTTTTCCTGTTCCGCTTGCAATAGACCTTGCACGTAAATACTCGGCGTATGGATTGCCGCTGGATCGAGTTGCCCCGTCTCCACTATTTCCTCCACTTCCGCAATCGTAATCTTACCTGCAGCAGCCATCATCGGATTGAAGTTTTGGGCAGTCTTGTTATAGATCAAGTTCCCGATTTTATCCGCCTTCGCTGCGCGGACCAAAGCAAAATCAGCGACGAGCGCTTCTTCAAGGACATATTCCTTGCCGTTGAACTCCCGGATCTCTTTTCCCTCAGCCACTGTCGTCCCTACTCCAGCAGGTGTGTAAAATGCAGGGATCCCTGCACCCCCAGCACGGATCTTTTCAGCGAGCGTTCCTTGCGGAGTCAGTTCAACCTCAATCTCGCCTGACAGCACTTGGCGTTCAAATTCCTTGTTTTCTCCGACATACGAGCCGACCATCTTTTTAATCTGTTTTTCTTTCAATAAAAGGCCGAGGCCCCATTCATCCACACCGCAATTATTCGAAATGATCGTCAAATCCTTGACGCCTTTTTCGACGAGTGCCAAAATGAGCTGTTCCGGGATTCCGACAAGTCCGAAGCCCCCGACCATTAACGTCGAGCCGTCCTCGATTTGTGAAATCGCTTCCATAGCTGTTGAATAAATCGGTTTCATCTAACATTCCCCCTTTGAATCCTTCAGAAAAATTACAACTCTCCTCCATTTCATTTAATCAAACTATTTGATGGGGCGCAATCTTCTAAACTGAAAAACCGGAAATCCCCTATTGGATTTCCGGTTTTTCTCCTGATCTCAACGGTCGATCGTATAGTAGAGTTGTGACAATTGTAATGACCATGAGACTCGTCAGAAGCAAAAGCATCATTTTCATCCCGTAGATTTCAACAAGGATACCTCCCGCCAAAGGACCGATCATACGTCCGATCGTCGCGGCGGAGTTGACGATTCCTTGGTAAAACCCGTCGCGCCCTTTCGGTGCAAGCTGGCTCGCCAATGTCGGGATAGCTGGCCATACGATCATTTCACCGAAAGTAAGAATGATCATCGAAACGATGAATAGTTGGAAAGAACCAGCAAAACTGACGACGATAAAGGAAATGATGAAGATGACCGTCCCGATGATCATCTGTGCTTTCAGCTGCTTCTCAAGCCGTTTGATGAGCGGTTTGATAAGCGGCTGTCCGATAACGATCAGCAATCCATTGATTGTCCATATGAAGCTGTACTCCCTCAATGTCACGCCTAGTGATAAGGCATGCGTGGAAATCGTCGTCGACCATTGGGAATAGACGAGCCACGTGATTAAATAGCCGCCGACTAAAATGAGCAAAGCATAGAAAGGCGCTTTATTCTTGATTCGCGCTGTCTCACGAATGACATCCGTATGGCGATCAGGCGCGATTTCCAATTTTTTATACCCGAAGTAGGCAATGAAAAGAAAAATGACATAAAAGACCAAATTGGCAGAGAAAATAGTATCGATATGAACTGAAGCTATCAAACCTGCCAGTGCCGGCCCGATGGCAACTCCGACATTCTGCGCTAAATAGATCGAGTTGAACGCTTTCCTGCCGCCTTCAGGCCATACAGTGCCAACCATTGCATACATACTCGGAAAGATGACGCCGCCACTGAATCCCAATATGGTTAGCAGAATGATATAAGGATACCAACTATGGTCGTAAACCAGGTAGGCAAGCGCCAAAATCGAAATGACAATGCCCGCCATGATTGATTTGAATCCTCCGATTTTGTCGAATAAAAATCCACCGAGCAAATTCCCGACAACACCTGCTCCGGCGTTCGCCATTAAGACAAGCCCTGCGACCGCCAACGATTTGCCAAGGTAGTCATGCATATAAATTGTATTCAAAGGCCAAAGGAACGAGTTCCCTATGACATTAACAAACATCCCTATAATGAGAAGCCAAACTTTTTTAGGCATTCATATCGCCTCCGATCTTTCTCTCCTACTTGTCAAAAGCTATTTCGAGTGTATGCCTTTTTCCGGTTCTGGACAACAAAAACGGAATATGTTCCGCAATTCAGATGACACTGATTGAATCCGACATGATACAATGTACGATTAGAGGAGTTGAAACAGATGGCAGACTTCAGTTACCCGTTTCCGACAGAGGGGAAACGGTATCATACATGGTCAAGACATTTGAAGGACGAATTCGGATTCAAAGTATTTAAGGTCGCACTGGATGCAGGATTTGATTGCCCAAACCGCGATGGCACAGTCGCTTATGGCGGTTGTACTTTTTGCAGTGTGGCAGGCTCTGGAGATTTTGCGGGAGACCGGGCAAAAACGATAGATGTCCAGTTCGCGGAAATCCGCGATAAGATGCACCAGAAATGGAGGGAAGGCAAATATATCGCCTATTTCCAAGCATATACGAATACACATGCCCCGCTTCCCGTTTTGAAGGAGAAGTTCGAAGCGGCACTCGCCCAACCAGGTGTTGTTGGGCTGTCAATCGGCACTCGTCCTGATTGCCTTCCAGATGACGTCGTCGACTATTTGGCCGAGCTGAATGAACGGACGTATTTATGGGTGGAATTAGGCTTGCAGACCGTTCATGAAAAAACGGCCAAGCTCGTAAATAGAGCGCATGATTATGCGACATACGTAGAAGGCGTAGAAAAATTGAGGAAGCACGGCCTCCGGGTTTGCAGCCATATCATTAATGGTCTGCCGCTCGAAGATAGAGAGATGATGATGGAAACGGCAAGAGAAGTGGCAAAACTAGATGTACAAGGCATCAAGATTCATTTATTGCATTTGCTGAAAGGAACGCCGATGGTGAAACAATATGAAAAAGGCATGCTCGAGTTCCTAGAGATGGATGAATATATCAACCTTGTTGTCGATCAGCTTGAAATTCTTCCACCTGACATGATTGTCCATCGAATTACCGGAGACGGACCACTCGAGTTGATGATCGGTCCGATGTGGAGTGCTTCGAAGTGGGATGTGCTGAACGGCATCGATAGAGAATTGAAACGCCGTGACAGCTACCAAGGAAAGTTTTTCGGAAAGGCGGTTGAACGCATATGAGTCAAATTGTATTGCACCGGGTTTTACCATTTTCGAAACGTTTGATCAGTGAAACTGTGTTGCCAGGTGAGTCGGTAGTCGACGCGACTGCGGGAAACGGGAATGACACATTATTCTTAGCGGAACTCGTCGGTGAAGAAGGCCGTGTATACGCTTTTGATATCCAACAAGCAGCACTCGAAGCGACCGCCAACAGATTGGATACACTGAACGACCGCGTCACATTAATTTTGGACAGCCATGCCAATGTGGATCAATATATAACGAAGTCGATTGGAGGTGCAATGTTCAATTTAGGTTATCTTCCATATAGTGAAGATTTGTCCATCATTACAAAACCCGACTCCACAATCGAAGCGATCGATAAGCTGCTCGGCATGTTGAAAAAGGGTGGGATCATTACGATATCCGTCTATGATGGTCATGATGGCGGCAAGGAAGAGCGGGATGCATTGCTCGCATATGTGAAATCTCTCCATCAGGCTGATGTTCACGTTGCCCGCTATGAATTGCTAAACCAACGTAAAAATCCCCCATTTTTGATTGCAATTGAAAAAGTGAGGGATTTTGATGAAGTTGTACGGGTGAAGGAGTAAAAAAACGCTTGGAACCGTTTGGGTCCAAGCGTTTTCTCATTCTATAATCTGCCGGATGTCCGCAATCGGCCCCAGCTTGCCGAAGTCTTTGCGATCCATTATGGCAATCAGCTTGCCTGCTGTCTCTTCCGCACTGCTTAAATGCCCTTGCTGCTTGTAGTCGACGAAACGATCGTGCAACGGAAAATCATCCGCATTGCTTGCCCGGATTGTTTCCTGCATGTCGGTGTCGATAATTCCAGGGGCAATCGAAATGATTTCGACTGGGAATTCCGCTTTCTCCTGCTCCAAAGATATGACCCGCGAAAAATGATCGAGTCCTGCTTTCGTCGTACAATAAACGCCCCAGCCTTCATATGGATTCCGTCCTGCCCCCGAAGATATATTTACAATCCTTTTGCGTCCCTCAAACTTTTCAAGAATAGAGATGAAGGCATTCGATAAAATCATAGGAGCGGTCAGATTAACAGCAAGCGCTTGCGCCATTTTCGTTTCGTCAATCGTGCCGACTAAACCGATCGGCTCTACTGTACCCGCGTTATTGATCAATGTGAACGATGTGGCGGATGAAACGTTCTCTTCCACTACATTCGCAATGATGCCAGCCAAATGATCGGTCCGCGAAAGATCCGCAGTCACCATGTCAGCGACTTCGTTTTCATTCGTCCTGGCGATACCGATTACTTTGTTCGCTCTCCTCTTCAATTGACTCATCAATTCAAAACCGATTCCTTTCGATGCACCGGTAACAATATAAACATTCATCTGTCTTCCCCCTTCTGATAAGTATAAATTTCCCCCATCCACGATTCCTCTTGAAGGTTATCTTCCCCTTTTTTCACCTTTGACGGAATTTCGAAATAAGCAATCCAAATATACAATCCGATAGCAAGAATTGCGATTACCCCGATGATCAATCTTCTTTTCTCCATCTTCACTCCCCATTCCCCTTGTTTTACAATAGTTTATCATGATGGATGTGAGAGCGGATGAATTAAAATAGCCAACCCCCTCAAAACTTGAAGGGATTGGCCTGCTATCGTCATTTCAATATTTTTATCTTCACTTGTTTCCTTCCCCATTTATACGCTTCGCTTTTGCTTGGGAAGAAGACATCGATTTTATTTCCTTTAATCGCGCCGCCAGTATCTCCAGCTATGGCATATCCGTATCCTTCCACGTACACTTTCGTGCCTAATGGTATAATGGACGGATCAACAGCAATCACTTTGACGTCAGGATTTTGCTTCAAGTTGATGCCTGTCGAGGTGATGCCAGAGCAACCGTTGCAATTCGCCGTGTAAGCACTTGCGGAAACCGTGATTTCCTTTACTACATTGTCATCATCGGATCGCGATGGTGTTTTAGCAACATTGGATTGCGATTGTTTTTTGACATCCGTATCGGTCTTCACAATCTTCAAGTTCTGGTTCGGATGAATGACCTCAGACTTCATGCCATTCCATGTTTTCAATTCTTTTACGGTGACATTATGCATTGCAGCGATACTATAAAGTGTGTCACCTTTTTTGACCTTATATGTTGAAGAGGCTGCAAAACTTTCGGTCGAACTACCGATCAATAAAACTACTGTAAAAATAACCGTCACAATATGTTTTCTCAAGTTTTCTACTCCCCACCTTTTTAGTCTATCCATAGATTAGCAGTGAAGTATTACATGGATGTTACAGTTTGCAGCCATTCTCATTACAAAAGAAGAGAGATTATTACACAGAAAGGGAGATCGATTTGGCGAAAATTTTAGTAAGATCGGCAAGAAGAGATGAAGCAAAAACCATTGCTGACTTGCTTTCACGATGTCAGTGGTTCACGTACGGAGAGCTGTTTACAGACGCCTATATTGTGCGGTTAATCGAGAATTATTACAATGTCGAACGCATCGAACAGGAAGTCACAACAATCGACAAAAGCTGGCACGGCTATATTGTCGCTGAAAAGAAAGGAACTCTTCTCGGAGTCATCGGAGGGGGAATGAGAAATGAGACTGATGCAGAAATTTACGTCTTCTATGTCGACCCAGACACAAGAGGAAACGGGATCGGTTCAAGACTGCTCAGTTTTTATACAAAAATACAAAAGCATACATACGGGGCTGATCGGCAATGGGTTTCAGTCGCAAAAGGCAATATGTATGGAATCCCTTTTTATGAAGCAAAAGGCTTCTCATTCAAGCGTGAAGAGATTTCATATGGAGCGGCAGTGGAGGATAAAGACATTTCGCTCGTCTATACCCGTCCGATCTGAATCCGATATATTGTATATCACTACTTTCCTCGTTCATCCATTTCATGTATACTAATAGTACTAGAAATGATGCAGGACAGGATAGTCAAATTGCAAGCAGGATGGTGATCAGCAATGCCGATACCTTCGGAACATCAACGGCCGACACGGATAACAGCGAAAGAAAGTGCATTCACTCAATTACAGCAATGGATTATCGATGGTACATTGCAGCCAGGGGAAAAATTGAACGATATCGAATTGGCGGAAGCGCTCGGCGTAAGCAGAACTCCGATCCGCGAGTCACTTCAGTTGCTGGAGGTCCAAGGGTTCGTGAAAATGTATCCTGGAAAAGCGACACAGGTAACAGAGGTGGACAAAGAGTCGATCAATGACCTTTTGCCTCCTTTAGCCGCCATGCAAGCTTTATCCACGGAACTCGCAGCTCCGAACTTGAATGTAAAGGTTATAAAAGAATTGGAAGAGACAAATGCTCGTTTCGCCAAGGCTGTTCAGGAAGAGGATTATTTTACAGCATTGAAGATCGACGAAGACTTTCATCAAATTATCGTCGACCAAGCGGCAAACCAATATATTCATACGATTGTCGCTTCGTTGCAAACTCATGTACGCCGGCTTTTCTTCCATAACTCAATCATTTTGACAGAAAAGTCAATTGAAGAGCATAAAGATATTATCAAGCTGCTAAAGGAAGGCAATGGAGAAAAAGCAGCGTCGATCATGCGTGAAAACTGGCTCCGTGCCATCGATGAATTTCATTCCAAGAAAACAGACTAAAAAGCCCTTTAAAGTCATGATTCACTTGAAACACTGTTGATTTGCGCTTCGGGCGGACGCTTTCCGCAGGGCGGGCGGTAAGCCAATCGAACAGCGAAGGGTTCGATTGGCCTTAATTTCTGCGCACTTTGCAGAAATTAAGGCATCCTGCTCCCAACGCTTCGCTTTTGGTCGCAAACGCCGTTCTTCGTAACGGCGTTCGCAGGAGTCGCCGCCTTTCGCTCCCACCAACGGAACCTATTCAAAACAATTTAAATAACAATATATTCAGCAAATATCTCCACAATAAATCGGTAGCAGAAATAGAAACAAACGCTTAGAAGTTTGAGCGTTTGTTGATGTAATAATGTATTAATGACAAGCGTATTGTTTTACAATCGCGCCCGATTGTCGAAAATTGTTATTAAGTTAAACTTAATTCATAGTGATAAAACTGTGAATCCCGTTCATATCCATTTTTCTCATACAGTCTTTGGGCAGAAAAATTGTCTGGTGCTGTACTTAGACTTATGCTCTTGGCACCTGTTTTAATGGCATAATCTTTCGCCTTATGTAAAAGCATTTCTCCTATTCCTTGTTTTCTGGCTTCTGGATCGATAAACAAATCATTTAGTATCCAAGCATTTTTCATCGAGATTGATGAAAAATGCTTGGATAAAGTTGTGTGAATCCTATATACTTTTGATTGTTCTTAACAATAAATATTACGGAGTCTTCATTTTCTAAACGCTCTTTTATATAACCTTTTGCACCCTCTAAATTAGATGTTTGTTTATAAAACATACGGTATGCATTAAATAAATTTGATACTCCTTCTAAGTCTTCAATCCCAGCTTGATAAATTTCCATTTAAGTTCTCTCCCTGTCAGATTTTGATTAAATGGCCCTTATGCGGGATAGTAGGTGCAATCCTCTATGCTGCAAACGCTCGATAGCTAAAGAGTTGTTCCTCAAATATTTATTCTCTTATAATTCGGTCCTTCTTTTCTGTCAGTGATAATTAAATTCTCATCCAATCCATTGCAGACAGCAAAATAACCATCATTTAATTGAAATCCTATGCCATCTAAATAACAAAACTCGGTGCTTTTCCCTTCACATCTTTCAATAATTTCAATATCATTTATGCGTTTATTAATCGCAAAATTCAGCCCGTTTATTTTGTTCTTTTCCCATTTAATCGGTAAATCTGTTCCATACCATTCAATATCTTGTAAAACAGAGATCTCATCAAATGTAATAAAGTATTCATCCCACTTAAAGGCACATAACTCTATTTGACACTCTTCAAAACGAATAATAACTGGACAATCCCTAAACCATTCATCGCTAGCCTGTTCCCAAGCAACCCAAATTTCTTGTATATGTTTCCCTTTTAGCCTTTCCAGCTGAGCTTTATGGTCTTTTAATATGCCGGATGGGTTAGTATAAATTTTAGGATTATAATCTTTTATTCCGAGCATTTAGTATCATCCTTTTCAATGTATAAGTACGGTTAATATCATATCCTCCTTGTTTTACTAAATGGCCCGTTTGTTGCATAATAATTATTGAGAATATTTTAACTGAATCTTCACAACCCTTTAGCTTATTTTAGCATAAGTTTCCCTAAATCTTTCGAAAATCTATCTTCCTTCTAAAAACGGTTACATATTCGGCCACTATAGCACATCTGACCTTGCGAAAAAAAAAATATTCGTCAGGTCTATTTGGCTAGGAGTATCTGTTGCTTGGAGTGCAGGCGCCGACTCCTGCGATCGCCGTCACGAAGAACGGCGTTTGCGAACAAAAGCATAGCGTTGAGAGCAGGATTGCCAAAACGGAAATCCACGGCTTCCAAGCTAAAAAAGAGCGATTATGGAAACGATAATTCGTTTCCATAATCGCAATGCAGTGTATCAGAAGCCATTTTCAGCGGTTACTTTTTAAATTGGAGTGCTCATTATTACACAGACGGCTGAAACAACTTGGCTATGATACCCGTAATAAGCATTACGATCACAACCGGAAGAAGCCACCCGAGGCCTTCACTGTAGTACGGCAAAATAGTATCATAGAAAGTCACAGTATTGCTTAGCCAGTTTGGCCAATCCGCTTCAGCAATCTCCAACGTACCATATAGAGTTTTCACTCCATCTATAACACTTATCAATAATGCCACAACCGTTGCACTAACATAGACGATTCTCGAATGATTGAACAACGGCGACGTGAACGTCAGCAACATGAGCACAACAGCAAGCGGATATAAAAACATCAAGACCGGAATCGAATACGTAATGATATTGGACAATCCGAAGTTTGACACGATGAAACAAAATGCCGTGAAAATCATGACAAAAAATTTGTAGCTCACCTTGGGAATGATCGTATGGAAATACTCACCACAAGCAGTGACTAACCCGATACTCGTCGTCAAGCAGGCAAGGATAATGATCACTGCAAGCATGACTGATCCAAAAGTTCCGAAATAATAAGAAGCTGCGCCACTTAACACAGGCCCACCTGTATCCAGAAGACCGAATTTCTCTGTTGTTGTCGCACCTAGATAGGCGATCCCTACATATAAAAGTGCAAGGAATCCCGCTGCGACAAAACCTGTTTTTGCTGTTGCCGACAGGATTTGAACCTTGTCCGTCACACCCATAGAACGGATGACATTAATGACAATAATGCCGAAGACAAGCGACGCCAAAGCATCCATCGTGTTGTATCCTTCCATGAACCCTTTCATGAATGCATCATCCGCATACGCATCCACAGGGGCTTGGGCTGCTCCCATCGGATTGATGAAAGCCATGGCCAGCAGGATGAGCAATAAAACAATGATAGCCGGCGACATGATCTTTCCGACACGATCAACGATCTTTGCCGGGTTAAGCGATAGCCATAATGTCACACCGAAAAAGATAAGTGTGAAGATGAACAAACCGATACGCATGGAATCCTCCGGGATGAATGCGGAGAACCCGATATCAAATGCGACCGCCCCTGTCCGCGGAGCTGCAAAGAACGGACCAATCGTCAAATATAATAAAGAGGTAAATAAAACTGCATAGACGGGATGCACCCGACTCGCCAAGTCCTGTAAGTTTCGGCTTCCTGAAAAGCCCATGGCGAGTATGCCAAGAAGCGGCAATCCTACTCCAGTAATAAGAAAGCCAATGACTGCCGGCCACAAATTCGTTCCAGCATATTGTCCCAATTGAGCGGGAAAGATTAAATTTCCAGCACCAAAGAAAAGGGCGAATAACATAATTCCTATTAAAAGAAAAGAAGAAAAGGATAGTTTATTTTGCATGGTTTTTGAACCCCTTCATGTTGGTAATTGCGCTTTATGATGTATGCAATATATCGCGTTTTTTCATAATAAACCTCTACGTGTATAAATGCAATAGTAAAATATCTTTAAAATATATTGATTTATTAGTTAAATTCAGTGATTATGAGTATTAAAATAGGACAGGAGGTTGAACCCCCCTGCCCTATTCATTTCAGAATAAATCGAGTGACGCTATGCCCTTCCCTGGATTTCTGTACCTCAAGAATTGCCGGAAAGGCCGTTTTTAATTCTTCCACATGCGATATGACGCCGATCATTCTGCCGGACCTTTGCAAATCGACGAGTGTATCAACCGCTTTTTGCAAAGCTTCTTCGTCCAATGTTCCAAACCCTTCATCGATGAACATCGTTTCGATGGACACTGCACCTTGATAACTTTGGATGACGTCCGCCATGCCTAGTGCCAAGCTGAGTGAAGCATTGAATTTCTCCCCTCCGGACAACGTCTTCACATCTCTGTTTTGTCCGGTGTAAGCATCGTATACATCCAGCCCTAAGCCGCTTTGTCTTCCCCGGACTTCCTGGCGATCGCTGCGGATCAATTCATATTGTCCGTTGGAAAGAGATCGCAGCCTTTCATTCGCAGATTGGATGATCCTCTCCAAATAATCAATTTGAATGAAACGTTCAAATGATAGCTTATGATCATTTTGGCCACGGATGACATCGTATAACCCCGTTATTTTACCGACTTGCCTTTCAAGATCCGCCACGCCTTTTGCTGAATTCTCGATATCTGATTTCAATCGGATCAAAGCTTTCTCACACTCGATGGAATGATTCCATGCCGCGAACGCTTTTTCATAAGCCGATTTCAATGATTGAATCGTTTCCATTAGGCCATCCAGATCTGTTTTCTCTTTTCCGACGAGGCCAGCTTCAAGCTCATCAATCGCTTCTTTCATCGTGTGAAGGCGCTGCTTGAACTGCAAAACGTATTCCTTCAGCTGGAGCCTGTCCCCTTCCGACATTTTTGCTTGCCGGTACTCTTCTTCCGTACTGAATTCAGAAGCTTGCAAAGCCTTCTTGAATCTATCCTCCGCTTGATCTCTTTTGGCAACACATTCATCAACGGATTTTTTCAAATGATGCTCGGAATTGATGGAAGTGGCAAGTCGTTCCTTTGCTTCTTCCACATTTTTCCGCACAAGTTGCCATGCCTCGTCCATTTGGCGTTTGCGCAATTCCGTTTCATCGATTTCCGCTTGAAGATGCGCGAGATCCCGAAGCCCTTCAGGTATGGAAGATAGCTCCCTTTCCAGTAATGCAAATTCCTGCGCATATAACGTTTTTTGCGCAAACAATGCCTGTTCGATTTCCGATTTCCGCGCAATCCATTCAGTTGATACCTTATCAGCTCTCTTTTGCCGCTCTTTCAATGAAACAAGTTCATTTCGTACATTTTTTAACTGTTCCACTTTCTCAGCTGTTTGCTGCCCTTTTGCAACCAAAACTTCGAGCCCATCAATGATTTGCAGTTCGATCATTTCTTGTTCTTTCTCTGAAATCTGATTTAGTACGCTTTCACATCTCGCCTCTACAGTTCGGAATGCACTTTCAACCTCCGCCAAATTTGACCTTTTCAACTCAAGCTCATCGCGGGAAACAGCTTTCGCATCATGGCCGGTAATTTTAGCCGGGTGATGGGCACTTCCGCAGACAGGGCATGGTTCCCCATCCTTCAACGTTTGCGCTAAATGTGTGGCTTGATCATTTAACCACGCATTTTGTATAATCTCGAACTCATTTTTCGTTTGAATGAACTTGGTAGATGCCATCTCTTTCTTTTCTATCCAAAGTGCGTGTTCTTTCTTTAGATTTTCAAAGTCACGGACAACCTTGTAATGCAATCTAATCATGTTCAATTCTTCAAACAGCTTGTTGTAAGGAGCAATCATCTGTTCAGATTTCTCGATTTGCTCATTCAGATCGGCAATTTTTTTCTTTTCCGCTTCCGCCTTTTCAGACGCCTCAACAAATTCGCCTTCCATCTTTTCGATCTTCACTTTTACATTCTTTACTTTCGTTTCCTTTGCTGCCAAGTCTTTTACGGCAGGAAGGTGGTCACGCAATCGGATGAGCCGTTCTGCAAGTGCTCCCCTTTCTTGCTCGTTCCCCTCTTCTTCTTTATAAGCATGCTTTTTCTCTTCTACCCATTTCGTCGCCTTTTGTACCGCAGCGACTGCATTTTGGTGTTCACTCCCTTTCGACTTCGCTTCTTCGGCCAACATTCTGAACTGGCTCTCGATTTCATGGATGACCGATGCCCGTTCGGCGTCTGCGATCCGCTTTTCCTTCAACTGAATAGATGGAATCTCTTCCATTAATTTTTTAAGTGCCATTTTGCGTTGGCCTAGCTGTTCAAATTGCTCATTGCATTTTTTAGCCGTATGGTACGTCTCCAACATTGCCGCATGCTGTTGATAGGCAGCTGTATACTTCGATTCATCTTCGGTACGTTTCACGGCATAATGCCCGATTTCCTCGTCAAGCCCATCCATCACTTGCGAAGTATTTACATATTCCTGTGATAAAACCTGGAAGAGAAGCGATTCCCTATGCGGAACCAAATTCGCAATTTGCTGGATAAATCCATCCACTTTCCTTTTTTCATCCATCAATTGCTCGTTCGCTTTGTCTTTTTTCGTCTTCAATCGATTGACGATTTCCCGATAATCTTCCGTTTTGAAGATTTTCCGCATGATCGTTTCTTTATTTTCAGTATCGGAAGTGAGGAATTTCCG
>NZ_LQYA01000232.1 GCF_001531445.1 Sporosarcina koreensis | reverse complement strand
GCTGTTTTGGTGTTTGCCCCTTTTCAAAAAGGGGCAAGGTCTTAATCTTTTGGGCTTGATTTTGGGAATGAATTTGCAACCGTTGCAGAAAAACGCAAAGGTGAAAATGTCATTTCTGCACTAGGAAAAAGCAACAGCTGCAAGCGGTGATTTTTTTGCCTTTGACTTTGGGAATCTGGCATGAGCCAGGTTCTTGTTCTGACCCTCGGAGAGCACACCTTTACGAATGTAAAGTATAGTGTG
>NZ_LQYA01000231.1:4429-10857 GCF_001531445.1 Sporosarcina koreensis | reverse complement strand
TTTGAGCGCGGGATGGATTACTTTGAGCGCGGGATGACTTGCTTTGAGCGCGGGATGACTTGCTTTGAGCGCGGGATGGATTACTTTGAGCGCGCCACGCATTTCATGAAAAAGACTGCCACAGAAGTCAGTTTTCACTGACTTCCTGGGCAGTCTTTTTTCATTAATTATGCTTAACGTTATAGCAAACAATGACAGATCCTGTTTTCGCTTCTCCGTGAACAAAGAGCGGCGTTGAATCGCCTTCCACATCTTTGTTGAACGTGAGAGTCCGATGCAGGAACTGCTCCTGCTCCGCCGTTTTATTGACATCCTTCAATTGTAAATCTAGACGGCCCATATTCGTCGAGATTTCTCCACGTAATGGCACATCAGACGGAATATAGATTTCGACGGAGCCGCTCACTGTTTTGGCATCGATTTTTTGTGCCGCGGCATCTGTTGTTGTCACAACAACATGGCCGTTCAATGATTTCGCTTCGACATCCTTCAAGTTACCCGAAACGTAGACGCGGCCGTTGATTGTTTCAGCTTCTAACGTTTCACCTGTGCTTTCATTCAAACGGATCGATCCGTTGCCCGCTTCCAGCTCGGCCTCTTTGAAGTCAACCCGCTCGGCATCGACCTTTCCGTTCGACGTTTTCGTATAGAGCCGTTCGACCGCAATGTCCTTCACGTTGAAATTCCCATTCAGCAACCGTACAGAAATTTTACGATAATCCTGTTTCGGCACGAAAAGGTCCACTTTGACCTGGCTTAATTTCAAATCGCTTAAATAACGCAGTTTCCCGTCGTCTTTCAGGAAAATCAATTTATCAAGAAATTCTTTTTTCGCGTCTTCTTCCGATCTTCCATTAAAAGATTTCACTGTGAATTCCGCGCGAATTTCTGGCGTATCTGTTGCCTGAATCGAGACGCTTCCATGATCGACGTCAACGAGGATTTCTTCCAAACCGTCTGCTGGCTTCACGATCGTATGATGGAATGTGGAGCTGCCGCCAAATGGCGTATCGAAATCGAATCCTTTCATTCTTTCTACAGTTGTTTGCATGAACTGCATGAAACGATCTCCAACAGTCACAAAATCTTTCCGGATATCTTCAATGAAGTCATCCATCGCTGGATCTTTGTCTTTCGTTTTTCCAGAGAAGTCTTGTGGGTCGTCTTGCTGGGATTCTTCTGTGAAGATTTTCTTTTCCACAGTTTGATCCGCTCCACTGTCAGTCGGAGTCTGCTTTTTTTCCATTGCTTCCAAAAGGGTCAAGGCTTCGTCCATAGAGATTGTGCCGTTTTCCAACATTGTCAAGATACGTTTGCGTTCGTTCTGCATCTTTCCGCCTCCTAGGTATGCTTGAGTTTTTCTTTTCGTATAAGAGTCCCCGCCATTTTCAAAACCGATGGAGACTTCTTCAACACTTATTATATATACGAATCATCTGTCAGAAGGTTTCATTCTTTTCCAGCGGCAGTTTCAATCAGCTCTTTCATTCTTTGCCGATCGCGTTCCAAAATCGGTTTCAAATAGCGGCCGGTGTACGAGACTTCATTTTCAGCCACTTGCTCAGGAGTTCCCATCGCAATGATCTGACCGCCTTTGTCCCCGCCTTCCGGTCCGAGGTCGATAATATGGTCGACAGTTTTGATAACGTCCAAGTTATGCTCAATGACGAGGACGGTATTTCCGGAGTCGACGAGCCGCTGCAATACGAGAAGCAGCTTTTCAATATCGTGAACATGGAGACCTGTCGTCGGTTCGTCCAATATATAAAAGGATTTCCCGTTGGATCGTCTATGCAATTCCGACGCAAGCTTCACCCTTTGCGCTTCCCCGCCGGATAATGTCGTGGCAGGTTGCCCAAGTTGAACATAGCCTAAACCGACATCGACAATCGTTTGCAGTTTTCTGCTGATCTTAGGGATATTCTCAAAGAATTCGAGTGCATCTTCGACAGTCATGGAAAGGACATCGGCGATATTCTTCCCTTTGTACGTCACTTCAAGCGTTTCACGGTTATATCTCTTACCGTGACACACTTCACAAGGGACATACACATCGGGAAGGAAGTGCATTTCGATCTTGATGATTCCATCTCCACGACAAGCTTCACAGCGGCCGCCTTTTACGTTGAAGCTGAAACGCCCTTTTTTATAACCTCTCACTTTCGCCTCGTTCGTCATCGCGAAGACGTCCCGAACGTCATCAAAGACTCCTGTATATGTTGCCGGGTTCGATCTTGGGGTACGTCCGATAGGAGATTGGTCAATATCGATAACTTTTTCCAACTCTTCAAGGCCAGTAACGGACTTGAATTGTCCCGGCTTCTGTTTTGAACGGTTCAACTTCTGGGCAAGCACTTTGTAAAGCACTTCATTCACAAGCGTACTTTTCCCCGAACCTGAAACGCCTGTCACCGCAATGAATTGGCCTAACGGGAAGTCTGCGTTGACATTTTTCAAATTGTTCTCGGACGCACCTTTGATGGACACGACTCTGCCATCGGATTTCCGTCGTTCCATTGGCAATGGAATGAACTTTTTGCCGCTCAAATATTGGCCAGTCAATGACTTCGGATCATTCATCACTTCTTCTGGTATGCCGGCAGACACGATCTGCCCACCTGCTGCTCCTGCACCAGGTCCGATATCGATCAAATAATCCGCCGCAATCATCGTATCCTCATCATGCTCTACGACAATAAGCGTATTCCCGATATCCCGCATGCTTTGCAGCGTCCCGATGAGACGGTCATTATCACGCTGATGGAGACCGATGGACGGCTCGTCCAATATATACAGGACGCCGGTCAATCTGGAGCCGATCTGCGTAGCAAGCCGGATACGCTGCGCTTCGCCGCCTGACAATGTGCCTGCAGCCCTTGATAGCGTCAAATAATCTAGCCCGACATTAATGAGGAATCCTAGTCTCTCGGCGATTTCCCGCAAGATGAGCCTCGCAATTTGCATATCCTTTTCGGATAGGACGAGATTATTGAAAAAGCGGTCCGCTTCCGTAATGGACAATGAAGTTACTTCCCCGATATGCGTCCCGTTCACTTTAACTGCGAGCGTCTCCTCTTTCAAACGGTAGCCGTGACAGGCAGGACAAGCGCGGCTCGCCATATATTTCTCCATTTGTTCACGTATATAATCGGAAGATGTCTCCTTGAAGCGGCGCTCCACATTTGCGAGCACGCCTTCGAAATAGATGTTGTTCACCCGAGTGTTGCCGAATTCATTCGTATACTGGAATTTGATCTTTTCATCCTTCGAACCATAGAGAATGATATTCAGATCATCATCAGGCAAATCACTCACTGGCACATCCATCGGTATTTTGAAATGTTTGCAGATCGTTTTCAACAGCTCCGGATAGTACTGGGAGCTCGTCGGAATCCACGGTACAATCGCACCCTCTTTCAAAGTAAGCGATTTGTCCGGGATGACGAGTTCAGGATCGACTTCAAGCTTCGTCCCAAGGCCATCGCAATCAGGGCAAGCCCCGAATGGACTGTTGAAAGAAAACATGCGCGGCTCCAACTCACCGATGGAGAATCCACATATCGGACATGCGTGATGTTCACTGAACAGCAATTCCTCCACGTCGATTACGTCAACCAGCACATTCCCCTCGGCCAATCTCAAAGCAGACTCGAGTGAATCGCTTAATCGGGCTTCAATCCCCTCTTTCACGACAATCCGGTCAATGACGACTTCAATCGTATGTTTTTTATTTTTATTCAACTCAATATTGTCATCGAGGTCGATCACTTCCCCATTGACGCGAATCCGGACATAACCTTGCTTTTTAATATCCTCGATCAGCTTCGCATGGGTCCCTTTCCTGCCGGATATGACCGGCGCCAGGATTTGGAGCCGAGAACGTTCGGGTAGTTGCATAATCCGATCGACCATCTGCTCGATCGTCTGGGAAGAGATTTCAATCCCATGATTCGGACAGATCGGCTTGCCGACCCGCGCGAATAGCAGCCTCAAGTAATCATAGATTTCAGTTACGGTTCCGACTGTGGAACGCGGATTGCGGCTCGTCGTCTTCTGATCAATCGAAATCGCAGGCGATAGCCCTTCAATTACGTCCACATCGGGCTTGTCCATCTGACCTAAAAATTGTCGCGCATAAGCGGAAAGCGATTCGACATACCGCCTTTGCCCTTCCGCATAAATCGTATCGAATGCAAGAGACGATTTCCCCGAGCCTGACAAGCCGGTCATGACGACGAGCTTGTCACGCGGGATGCGGACATCAATATCTTTCAAATTGTGAACCCTTGCCCCTTGAATGACTATTTCCGTGTTTTTCATCGCATTTTCACCCTTCAGCCTTCAGTTCTAATATCGTATCGCGCAATTCGGCAGCCCTTTCGAAATCAAGCGCTTTTGCCGCTTCTTTCATTTCCTTCTCGAGATTCGCGAGCAATTTCACTTTATCGTCCTTCGACAATTTCTTGCCCTTCGTCACTTTTTCCAAAGCTGAAATATCTTCTTCAACGACTTGAGTCGCTCGAATGACTTCACGGATTGCTTTTTTGATCGTCGTTGGAGTGATTCCATGCTTTTCATTGTATGCTTTTTGGATTTCCCGACGTCTCTTCGTTTCATCGATTGCCTTCTTCATGGAATCCGTATAACGGTCTGCATACATGATGACCTTTCCTTCGGAGTTACGCGCCGCTCGACCGATCGTTTGGATGAGAGCACGTTCGGAACGGAGGAACCCTTCCTTATCTGCATCCAAAATGGCGACAAGGGAAACTTCCGGAATATCGAGCCCTTCCCGTAGCAAGTTGATGCCGATTAAAACATCATAGGTACCTAATCTTAGTTCCCTGATGATTTCAATCCGCTCTAATGTTTTGATATCTGAATGCAAATATTGGACTTTGATGCCGATATCCTTCAAATAGTCAGTAAGGTCTTCGGACATCTTTTTCGTCAATGTTGTAATCAATACCCTTTCGTTCCGTTTTGTACGCTCATTGATTTCATCGATCAAATCATCGATTTGCCCTTCGATCGGCCGTACATCGATGATTGGATCTAGCAAGCCGGTCGGTCGGATGATCTGTTCCACCATCTCGGGCGTATGCTCGATTTCGTAAGGACCGGGTGTTGCGGAAACGTAAATGGCTTCATGGACATATCGCTCGAATTCATCGAACATGAGCGGCCTGTTGTCCAACGCGGAAGGCAGTCGGAAACCATGATCGACAAGCACTTGTTTCCGTGCCTGGTCACCGTTATACATGCCCCGGATTTGCGGCAAGGTGACGTGGCTTTCATCGATGACAATCAGGAAATCATCCGGAAAGTAGTCAAGAAGCGTATAAGGAGTCGCTCCTGCTGGTCGCAATGTCAAATGCCTCGAATAGTTTTCAATTCCTGAGCAGAAGCCCATTTCCCGCATCATTTCTAAATCATAACGAGTGCGTTGCTCAAGCCGTTGCGCTTCCAGAAGCTTATCTTCCTTGCGCAATATAGCAAGGCGCTCTTCCAATTCCTTTTCGATATTCGCAATCGCCTTCACCATTTTCTCTTCGCCAGTGACGAAGTGGGATGCCGGGAAGATGGCCACGTGTTCGCGCTCCCCTAGGATTTCTCCCGTCAGGGCATCCACCTCACGGATACGGTCGATTTCATCACCGAAAAATTCGATGCGGATACAGTTCTCGTCTTGAGAGGCCGGGAATATTTCCACGACGTCCCCTCTGACACGGAATGTCCCCCTTGTGAAATTGATATCATTCCTTGAATATTGGATATCGACGAATCGGCGCAGCAGCTCATTCCTGCCGATTTCCATGCCTGTCCGGAGCGAGACGACGTGCTTTCCGTATTCCTCCGGCGAACCAAGGCCGTAAATGCAAGAAACAGATGCCACGATCAGCACATCATTCCTTTCAAACAAAGCTGAAGTTGCTGAGTGGCGCAGCTTGTCGATTTCATCGTTGATCGTCGCATCTTTTTCTATATAAGTGTCCGTATGCGGCACATAAGCCTCCGGTTGGTAATAATCGTAGAAGCTGACGAAATACTCGACAGCATTATTCGGGAAAAACTCTTTGAATTCGCTGTATAGCTGTCCAGCGAGCGTTTTATTATGCGCAATGACAAGTGTCGGTTTATTGACTTCTGTTACAACGTTCGAAACGGTGAACGTTTTCCCTGTTCCGGTCGCACCTAACAGCGTCTGGTGCTTTTTGCCTTCCTGGATGCCTTCAACGAGCTTTGAAATGGCGGCAGGTTGGTCTCCTAACGGAACATAGGGAGCTTTTAAATCAAATTTCTGGACCATAGAAGCCCCTCCCAAAATGAATTATCTTCATTTTAACATAGACAAGCGCAAGACCAAAGAAATAAGAGAACATACGTTCAAAAATAAAAGTGCAGGCGGCCGTTTAGCTCCGACAAGT
>NZ_LQYA01000231.1:0-4391 GCF_001531445.1 Sporosarcina koreensis | reverse complement strand
GATGTGCTCGTAACGCTTTGCGTTTGCGAGGAGCTGGCCGCCGGAACTAGCCATCAATCAAAAATATAAAAAGCGGGTCTGCACAGCTAATCGGTTAACGATTAGCGAGCAGCCCGCTTAAGTTGGTTAATGTTCCTCCAGTTTCACCAATTCATCCGTCAGACTTTTGAAGGTGTACTCGTCCTTTTCATCAAGCGCAATATCAATAAGTTTCAAGAGACGTTTCTTCGTTTGCTCCCGATGAATATGATTCAGGAATAGATCCATATAAATATCATTCAATAATCTCTCCGCTTGAAGCGAAGTGCTATTTTTCCCCACGGCTTTTAAAAACTCGGCATATGAATAATTGTTTTCCATCTCTCTCACCCCTGATGCCTTTTTTCTATTATACATAAATTCCGATATCAGTTGCAAGGTTTTTGAGAATATTCTATTTTTATTTCGTAGTGATGTTCGTTCAAACTTCTTCCGTTTTGTCATTTGAAACGCGGATTGTCGCTTCAGAAACGATGAGTACGATCGCCGCCATAATGACTGGCGTCACTGATATACCGATTGCAATCAGACCCGCCACTAGAACAAACATTGCCTGGAGCAATTGAACACCGCTAACTGTTTTACGAATGGCAGGCGTTCTCGTATTGTCCGTTTCCGGGAAAAGCATATCCATCCTGAAGTCGTCTCCCGCCCGTAATGCATGAACCAATTGGATTGCTGACGCAAATGCCAATGCACCGATAAAAATATAGACGACAATCGGGAACGGAATAAGGACAACGCCCAACACCGACAGCGCCGTCAATCTGACCCATAACCAAAATATGTCATCCGTGCGCATAAGCGTCCTTCGCAGCAAATATCGTTGAGGCGACGTTTGTCCGAAACGCGCAGGACGCATGAGGAAGCCAAGCCAACCACGTCGGCTGACAGATCCTTTTAAATGCGGGACGTCGGTGAAATAATTCGCAAAGCGATAAAACCGCATCATGCGATTTTGCTCAAGGGTTATGAAATGTTCATACGGGAAAGGATTTGCAGCACTTCTTTTCTTCCAGAATAAATAATAGACTGCCATCAGCACACCGACGAGCGGTATGAAATAGGGACTGCCAGCTAGCATCACATAAATAAGAAGCGCCGCCAACACGAACCTGACAAAACGGTCTTTCCAAATACCTTCCCCTTCATTAGCACGGCGGTAATGGTATTCTGTCTCAACATACAGCCATTTCACAAGGAATATGACGATCGCAGTGAGAATGAATTGCGGTTTCCCGGTGACGTCTGTTGCTGCCAACAATGGCAATAGGACGATGAATAAAATGTAAGGAATCGGCAACTGTGAAAACAGAGAATAGCGTAACGACCGCCTCAAATACTCTTCCAGCTTATTTTCCATTGGCAGGAAAAAGACGATATCCGCCGGCTTCAACAACGTAACAGGCGATCCCATTGATAACACAGCCCCAAGTACGGCTGCCGCTATGATTGCGGAAGGAAAGCCAGATGGCACTTCTTTCAGCCATTCACTGTATGCGTAGCCGCCCGCGCCGATTGTAAAGAGCAACACAATCGCCAAATGGCCAGTGAAAACGAACCGCATATATTTTTGGAGTTCGTTCATGTAATGAATAAAACGGTTGCCCCATATTTCACGCAAACTGTTCATGGTCATTGTCCTCAGTCATTGAAATATAGAGCTCGTCCAAAGTGGCACCCGGACGGTTGAAGGCTTTCCGCAAATCATCCATCGTTCCTTGCGCTCTCACGCGTCCTTCATGCAGCAGAATAATCCGGTCGCAATATTTCTCCGCAGTGGAAAGCACATGGGTCGACATCAATACGGAAGCGCCATTTGCTTTTCTTTCTTCTATTTGGTCAAGCAATGAACGGATTCCGATCGGGTCGAGCCCGACAAACGGTTCATCGATAATATACAGTGAAGGTTCCACTAAAAATGCGCATAAAATCATGACTTTTTGCCGCATCCCTTTTGAGAAATGCGATGGAAACCAATTCAACCGCTTCTCCATCATGAACTCTTTCAATAGTATTTCAGTGCGCGCATCGAATGATTCCCGATCCAATCCATACGCCATCGCCGTCAATTCAAGATGTTCTTTCAACGTCAGCTCTTCGTATAAAATCGGTGTTTCCGGAATATATGTGAACGCTTTACGATATGCTTCAGGGTTTTCACGAAACGTGACGCCATTCACTACAATTTCGCCTTGATGCGGATTCATTAGTCCGATAATATGTTTGATCGTCGTACTTTTTCCGGCACCGTTCAAGCCGATCAAACCGACAAGCTCGCCTTTACCGATTTCAAATGATAAATCGTGTAGAACAGGTTTACGTGTATATCCACCTGTCACGTCTTTTACTTCAAGAATCGCCATAGTCATCCTCCATTCTTGTTTCCATTTTACCAAACATCGAACCGGAATGCTTTGTCCATCTTTCATGCATTAACAGAAAATATGCTACACTTGTGTCATTAATGAATACTTCTCCTAAAGGGAGACGTAGAATCGGAAAGGATGACCTCAAATGACATCATGTATCTTTTGTAAAATCGCAGAAGGCACCCTCCCTAGTGAGAAAATCTATGAAGATGAGCACGTTATCGCCATTTTGGACGTCATGCCTGTAACGAAAGGGCATGTTTTGCTTATTCCAAAAAAGCATCGTGAAAATCTGTATGAATTCACAGAAGAAGAAGCTTCCCGTCTATTCTCGGTTGCTCCCAAAATCGCGAATGTGCTAAAAGAGGAATTCACACCTGCTGGGATGAATCTACTGCAAAACAATGGAGCGGCTGCCGGCCAAGCTGTCTTCCACTTCCATATGCATTTCATCCCGCGCTATGATCAAACGGATGGCTTCCAATCGGACTGGAATCCGAAGGTGGAGGAGTTCCCCAAAGAACAGATCCAAGAGATTGCGGAGCAGATCCGAAGCCGGTTCGGTAAATAATAAAGTAAAACTTCACTCAGTGGTTCTTTCCACTGAGTGTTAGTTGAACGAATCGGGCATTTACTGCCAGTTAATGCGGGACAGGACTTGCTAGTTCATAAAATCCCCTGTATAATTTATGTATGTTTTCGCTGCCGATCACGAGGATACGTCAGGAGAACGAAAAAATTAGAGTCTAGTTGAGGAGAGATGAGAATTGAATACGAAAAATCTTACGTTGATGGCGCTGCTAATATCAGTGGGTGCTGCTTTGTACTTGGTCATTCCGGGGTATGGCGAGGGCATGAAACCAGATTTCATGCTGACGATGATGTTCATCGGCATCTTTTTATTCCCGGACGTTAAGAGTGTCTTTTTGCTTGGAGCGACGACCGGAGTCCTATCAGGGATTTTCACAAGCCTCCCAGGAGGATTCATCCCGAATGTCATCGATAAGTTCATCACGGCATTTGTCGTGTTTGCGGTCATCGTACTACTTAGGAAAGCCGCTAACCATTTAATCCTTTCAATCATCATCGCTTGCTGCGGAACACTGTTATCAGGAACAATCTTCCTGTTCGTCGCCATTTTCGTCATTGGCGTGAACATTCCATTTGGATTTTTGTTCATCACAGTCGTTCTTCCTGCAATCGCTATGAACGGGTTAGCATTCTTCATCATTTACCCGATCATTACAACTTTGTTGAAGCGTACTTCATTCAAAACAGCATTGTCCAATTGATAATAAAAAGCTTTCCTTCAGAGGGAAGCTTTTTTCATTTGCCCAAAACAGTTTGCCATGTTTTAATAAATCTATGAAAAGGAATACTATTCAATATGAAAGGAGTGCTCTCCACTATGAAAGCATCTACATTTCTCGCTGGGCTACTTGCAGGTTCGGTGACAGCCGCTGTCACTGTGTTATTTTCAACTCCACAAACAGGCAGCGAAATCCGCTCGTCCGTTAAAAACGCTTCAACTGACATGAAGCATAAATTGAACGACGTCAAAGGAAAAATCACCGAGTTGAAAAACTCCATTACACATATGACGAAGGAAGCAAAAGAATTGGTTCCAGAAGCCGTCAATGGAATTAAAGGCTCGATCGAACAATGGCAGCTCTCGACCGAATCGAACAGACTGAAGCTCGAAAAGGAACTATCTGCAATCCAGAACTCTATCGCCGAATTGGAACAATCCATTGCGGCGCAACAGAAGTGATAGACATGATGATAGACAAACTCAAAAAAGATTGAGTTTGTCTATTTTTTTGATTTGAAAGCCTTGTTTGAATGCAGGATGGTTTGCTTTGGATGCCGGGTAACTCGCTTTGGACGTGGTATGATGACTTGCTTTGGACGTGAAATGGCTCGCTTTGGACGCAGGGTGACTCGCTTTGGACGTGAAATGGCTTGCTTTGGACGCAGGGT
>NZ_LQYA01000026.1 GCF_001531445.1 Sporosarcina koreensis | reverse complement strand
CTCCTAGTGCCAAGGCATCCGCCGTGCGCCCTTTCTAACTTAACCTTTATACGGCTTTCGATAAGCTTCGCATTACTTCGTCAGCTTCGTCACTCCGGTCCTCACGTGCGTAAGCACGCTCCGGTCCTCATTCGGTCGCTTCCTCGTCCTGCTCGCTTCTCGAAACCCTCGGGTGTTTACCGATGTATAGCGATATACAACGATAAACGTTAAAAAAGTATTGTTCAATCACTAAGTGATCGACTCGGTTGATTACTTGATGTTTTGTTGCTTCAATGTCGTTTTATCCAGTTTTCAAAGAACAAGTTTTGAAAGTCATCAG
>NZ_LQYA01000230.1 GCF_001531445.1 Sporosarcina koreensis | reverse complement strand
ACAGTGATAATTGTCATCATTGGAATGAGCAGAAGATAAGACCAATGGATAAAATGAGCTATCATTCCACCAATAGCTGGACCGATCCCTTCTCCCATAGCTACTATGGAGCCAATAAGACCAAACGCTTTACCCCTATTTTCCTTTGGAATATAGCGCGCAACTACAACCATCACGAGTGCTGGAAATGCAGCTGCACCAGCTCCTTGAATAAATCGAGCCAGAATAAGTATGGGAAAAAAA
>NZ_LQYA01000229.1 GCF_001531445.1 Sporosarcina koreensis | reverse complement strand
TAGTGCCGTCCTTCATAGGCTCCTAGTGCCAAGGCATCCGCCGTGCGCCCTTTCTAACTTAACCTTTATACGGATTTCGATAAGCTTCGCATTGCGTTGTCAGCTCAGTCGATCAGTCAGTCACGTACTGAAGTACGCTCCTTCCTTCTCTCCATCGCTTCCTAGCACTGCTTGCTTCTCGCAATCCTCGGGTGACTACCAATGCATAGCGATATGCACTAATAATCGTTAAAAAAGTATTGTTCAATCACTAAGTGATCGACTCGGTTGATTACTTGATGTTTTGTTGCTACAATGTCGTTTTATCCAGTTTTCAAAGAACAAGTTTTGAAAGTCATCAGAAGATGAACCTTCAAAACTGAACGCAAAACGTCAACGTATGAACCTGAGGTTCATATTCCGTAATTATCCTTAGAAAGGAGGTGATCCAGCCGCACCTTCCGATACG
>NZ_LQYA01000228.1 GCF_001531445.1 Sporosarcina koreensis | reverse complement strand
CCAGGCCTTGTTCCGCCATGCGGTCGATGATCCGGCTGACGGTCGAACGTTTGGTCAGCGCGGCTTCGGCGATCGTGCCGATGCTGGCCGGCTGGCGTTCGCGCAGCACCGTCATGACGCGGTAGATCGGCTTGGACACCCCGTGCTTGTGCAGCACCTTGTCCATGTCCTCATGATATTTGAAGTCGGCATGCGCCATCAGGTAGAAGGGGGAGTTCTCCAGCCGGAAGCTGGGATTGCTCGGGTCGTATACGCTTCGATCCCCGGGCTCTCCCATATTGCCCTTCGTCGTCTTCACTGCCCGATCACTCGCCGATGCCATCCGCTCCACCCGATCCCTGTACGACAGCTGCCGAAGCTGCCGTTATTGCCCCCAACCTGAGATTAACCGTTCCGACACATAAGTATATCAGCCAAAGGTCGAGCCTCGCTTCATCACGCTGCTAAAAAACACAGCGAGGGCGAAACGGGAACCATCCGCCTGCTGGTATTCTCCGCAATCGACCCAGCCCTTCGATCAAAGCGCGTTGAAGAAGCGGGTGAGGCGATCCATGGCTTCGGCGATCCGGTGTTCGGGTTCGGACCCGAAGCAGATACGCAGATGGCCTTCTCCAGCGCTGCCATAGAAGCTGCCGGCTTCGACGACGACATGGGCTTCCCGCAGAAGT
>NZ_LQYA01000227.1 GCF_001531445.1 Sporosarcina koreensis | reverse complement strand
GCGGTCGCCAAGGTCCACCAGCTGGCGCGGATCGAGGGCATCCCGATGACGCTCGCCGCGGCGCGCATTCTGGGCACGGACGAGCTTACCCCGCAGGCGCGGCGCGCGCTCGGCAACCTCGTCGGCGATATCGCCCGCTGGCGCGACCTGCTGTCCCAGCTGCCGCATGCCGAGCTCACCCGGCAGGTGCTGGAGGAATCCGGCTATGTCGCGATGCTGCAGAACGAGAAGTCGACCGAGGCCGAGGGACGGCTCGAAAATCTCAACGAACTGACGCGGGCGATGGAGGATTACAGCACGCTCGGTGACTTCCTCGAGCATGTCAGCCTGGTCATGGACAATGACGCCGACGCCGACAGCGCGAAGGTGACGATCATGACGATTCACGCCGCCAAGGGGCTGGAGTTCGACACCGTCTTCCTGCCCGGTTGGGAGGAGGGCGTCTTTCCGTCGCAACGGTCGCTCGACGAAGGCGGGCTCGCGAGCCTCGAGGAGGAGCGGCGGCTCGGCTATGTCGCGATCACCCGGGCGCGGCGGCGCTGCACGATCCTTCACGCGGCCAACCGGCGGATCTATGGGCAATGGACCTCGTCGATCCCGTCGCGCTTCATCGCCGAACTGCCGGCGGCGCATCTCGACTCCGAAACGACCATGTCGGGCGGGGAATCGCTGTGGCT
>NZ_LQYA01000226.1 GCF_001531445.1 Sporosarcina koreensis | reverse complement strand
CCGGTTGCGCCACGCCGCTATCTCGCGTTCGCCAACCGCGTCCCAGGCGATCCGGGATTGCTCCAGGCTATCGAGCCAGTCGTGTAGATGTTCGCTATAGGTGCGGATCGTCTCGGCCGCGTGGCTGCGGCCCGGGATGGTCGCCAGTTCGTGCAGATACGCGAACGCAGGCTCGATAATCGCCATCCCATCATCGACGATGACCGGGAAGTGCGCCGGGATGTCGCCATAGCCCGGCAACGCTCTGATGATACGCGCCATCTGTCCTCCGTGGCGCGTCGTGCGCGCCCGATAGCAGGACAGCCTATTGCCGTTCAGAGCCCATGATTACGCTCAAAAGGACAGTTTCTGCCCCATGCTTAAATGTGCGGCGCGCTCAGGCGCGCCGATAAACCCAAGGGCGTCCGTGTGACGGACTCGTCGCCCCCGATCGCAAGCGGGACAATACCACAACCGCCGCGCAAGTGCTTGTTCCAGGCCGCCCTCCGCCAGCTCTTCGGGTAAGCGCTGCGGGCGGCCTGGAACAAGCACACCATTCTCTTATTCTTTCTATCGAAGGACAATCTGGACACATGACCTAACATGTCCTCGCGCTGGAAATTC
>NZ_LQYA01000225.1 GCF_001531445.1 Sporosarcina koreensis | reverse complement strand
TATAAAAATAAACTTTTTCGTCACCAATCATTTCAGAATTCATCATCACAAAATGATTTCCATACCTGTTTTTAAAATATTCACGGTCTAACTCATGGCTAGAAAATTCGGGGATTTCCGATTCAGCTTTTCTACTAATCTTCAATTTTCATGACCCCTTTATCAATCATTTTTTATATAATAATTTTGCCTGTTCCAGTTCCACATTGCTGTGACTGTAAAGCCTTCATCTTCTTTTTCATC
>NZ_LQYA01000224.1 GCF_001531445.1 Sporosarcina koreensis | reverse complement strand
CGACTCAACAGCTGGCTGCGAAAAGAGTTTTAATTTTTTAAGAGAACGCAGACAATTAGCGTTCTCAGGCGACAGGCACAAGACGGAGAGAAACTATGTTTGAACCTATGGAACTGACCAACGACGCGGTGATTAAAGTCATCGGCGTCGGTGGCGGCGGCGGTAACGCCGTTGAACACATGGTGCGCGAGCGCATTGAGGGTGTTGAATTCTTCGCGGTAAATACCGATGCGCAGGCGCTGCGTAAGACGGCGGTTGGCCAGACTATCCAGATCGGTAGCGGTATTACCAAAGGTCTGGGCGCGGGCGCGAACCCGGAAGTCGGCCGTAACGCGGCTGATGAAGACCGTGAAGCGCTGCGCGCAGCCCTTGATGGCGCAGACATGGTGTTCATCGCGGCAGGCATGGGCGGCGGTACCGGTACCGGCGCGGCTCCCGTAGTCGCGGAAGTGGCGAAGGATCTGGGGATCCTCACCGTTGCGGTGGTCACTAAGCCGTTTAATTTTGAAGGTAAGAAGCGCATGGCGTTCGCTGAGCAGGGGATCACCGAGCTGTCCAAGCACGTTGACTCACTGATCACCATCCCGAACGACAAGCTGCTGAAGGTCCTGGGGCGTGGAATTTCCCTGCTCGACGCATTCGGCGCGGCAAACGACGTCCTGAAAGGCGCGGTGCAGGGTATCGCCGAACTGATCACCCGTCCGGGTCTGATGAACGTCGACTTCGCGGACGTCCGTACCGTGATGTCTGAAATGGGCTACGCGATGATGGGCTCCGGGGTGGCGAGCGGTGAAGACCGTGCGGAAGAAGCGGCTGAAATGGCTATCTCTTCTCCGCTGCTGGAAGATATCGACCTGTCAGGCGCGCGCGGCGTGCTGGTCAACATTACTGCGGGCTTCGACCTGCGTCTGGACGAGTTCGAAACTGTGGGTAACACCATCCGTGCTTTTGCCTCGGATAATGCGACCGTGGTTATCGGTACCTCTCTGGACCCGGATATGAACGACGAGCTGCGCGTGACCGTAGTGGCGACCGGTATTGGCATGGATAAGCGTCCGGAAATCACCCTGGTAACCAACAAGCAGGTTCAGCAGCCGGTGATGGATCGTTACCAGCAGCATGGTAT
>NZ_LQYA01000223.1 GCF_001531445.1 Sporosarcina koreensis | reverse complement strand
TGACGGGGACCCGCACAAGCGGTGGAGCATGTGGTTTAATTCGAAGCAACGCGAAGAACCTTACCAGGTCTTGACATCCCGCTGACTGGTGTAGAGATACGCCTTTCCCTTCGGGGACAGCGGTGACAGGTGGTGCATGGTTGTCGTCAGCTCGTGTCGTGAGATGTTGGGTTAAGTCCCGCAACGAGCGCAACCCTTGATCTTAGTTGCCAGCATTCAGTTGGGCACTCTAAGGTGACTGCC
>NZ_LQYA01000222.1 GCF_001531445.1 Sporosarcina koreensis | reverse complement strand
ACAAAATGATTTCCATACCTGTTTTTAAAATATTCACGGGCTAACTCATGGCTAGAAAATTCGGGGATTTCCGATTCAGCTTTTCTTCTAATCTTCAATTTTCATGACCCCTTTATCAATCATTTTTTATATAATAATTTTGCCTGTTCCAGTTCCACATTGCTGTGACTGTAAAGCCTTCATCTTCTTTTTCATCATCATTTTCTTCATTCACTTTTACCAAATCGCCATCTTCTGCATCAT
>NZ_LQYA01000221.1 GCF_001531445.1 Sporosarcina koreensis | reverse complement strand
GTCGGGGGTGAGCATCAGCATCACCCGGCCATCGAAAGGCCCTTCCTTCGCCGTTGCGGGAACGGTTACCCTGAAGGTCTCGGCCGCCGCCGGCGAGGTCGCCAGCGCAAGCACCGAAACCATGGCAGCTGCAGCGAGCCGGAATCCCTTACGCTTCATCGGTCACGTCCCCCTGATCTTCTCTCTCCCCCGCCCCGGCTCAGTCGGCCGGGATCAGGCGTATTTCGGTCTGGCGCCCGTCGAGGAAGCGAACCTGCTTTCCGTCGAAGAAGGCATTTTCCTCGGTGCGGAACTCGACATCCTGGCCGCCCCATTCGGGCACGTCCTTGCGGGCCGACAGTTCGATCGACCAGGTCGTGTTCGCGTGGATCGGACTCTCACCGCGCGGGTCGGCGTTCTGATTGTCCCAGAAGCCG
>NZ_LQYA01000220.1 GCF_001531445.1 Sporosarcina koreensis | reverse complement strand
CCCCCGCGCGTCCAAAGCAAGCCTCCGCGCGTCCAAAGCAAGTCGCCGCGCGTCCAAAGCAAGTCGCCGCGCGTCCAAAGCAAGCCCCTGCGCATCCAAAGCAAGCCCCCGCGCGCTCAAAGCGAAGCCATCCACGCCCAAAGCAATTTCCCAGCAAACAAAAACGATGCAAGAATCGGGATTCTCGCATCGTTTCAATCATTCCTTATCACTCAGGCGCTTGCCTCCGGTTGCATAATGGTTTTTCGACATTTCTTCGATGATGACAGAAACGTTTTGAATAGGAGCGCCAGTCGTTTCAGCGACGACTTGCGATACTTTTTCACAGAGATTGCGTTTCTGCTCATCCGTGCGGCCCTCAATCATTTTTACAGTTACAATTGGCATACTATTTCCCCCTTTCGTCAAAACTTATGTATAGTGTATATAATAGCAGAGTGGGAGGGGTTATAGGAATGACGAATGAGCAGAAACCGAAACGAAAAATGGGATTCACCATCATAAAAGATGATCCGACCGATGGACATGGAGGATTCGGAATCGGGTCATTGTCACTCGAAAACGTCTCACCAGTCATCGTCGATATCGAAGAAGGAGAGGCGCGCATCGAAATCGGTGCGATGCACGCCCGCAGCGACACGGAGCGCGGCGTGAAATTCACGACGAACCGCGAAGACTCGGAAGGCGGTAAACCGTACTGGCTCGTCTGGGTGACGATCGATTTCAAGAAGGATGGCCCTTACTATGCAGGCGTCACTGCATGCGAAATGGTCGTGAACCGTGAAAAGCGCAGAGGCTATAAAATCCTTGCAGATCATGTGAATAAAATGGACAAGTCCATGAAGCGAAATATTATCGTCGATCATATGGACGATAAATCGAAACAGATCCTCGTAGATTTCCTGTCGACTCACAACAATGAAATGTGGGAGCGCAGCGAACCGAAATTGCGCATCGATCTGGGTGTCGACTCGCTTGAATTATGAACAAACTGTGAAATTTTATGACTTCGGCGTCATATGAGGTTGAATGTCTTTGAAAAAGGAAGTACACTGAACTTACAGCTTGCGATTGTAAGCTAGGACAACCGGAATAATGCGCTTCCCGTCAATTGCTGGTTCAACATAACCCAAGCGATGATCCATCAATCGGCAGATCGCATTCGACGGTAAAAAAGCTTTGCCCCGCTGATTCAGTTCAGAAGGGCAAAGCTTTTTTGATTTCTATCCTTTGCTTTTGTTCATCGTCCAGACTCCGGGCGCTAGCTGCTCGGGTCATAAGTCAAAGATGCTCTGTAAATCTTGCGCATTGATTGTGCTCGCAAAAGCCGTTCTTCGTTACGGCTTTCGCTTTTGGTTATTCAAAAAACGAAAACGGAAATAATTCGAACGTACCTGAATCGTCTTCGTCGCCGTTTCGCTGTTCGCGCAAGTTTTTGTCGGTGCACAGCTTTTGCGGCAAGTCTTTTTCCTTCAAATACATCAGTCGCTGCTTCGGACATTCATTGACCGCAATGCCCCCGGTTTCGACGTCGACGATGACGCTGCTCACGCCTTTCGGGGGAATGAACGGCTCTGGCGTTTTGCCGGCGTGGACCGTTTCCATGAAATCGATCCAGATTTTCTTCGAGGCGGCCTTGTCCTCCAAGTCCGTCAATTGCTGGCCGACGTCATAGCCTGTCCAGATTCCCGCCGTCAGTGAAGGGGTGTAGCCGATCAAGTATTGGTCGGGAA
>NZ_LQYA01000219.1 GCF_001531445.1 Sporosarcina koreensis | reverse complement strand
AACGAGAATGGTTTCACTTTTATTGAAACGGGAATAGTGCTACTAACTTTTATTTAGATTAGGGCATGTTAAATAAGCCCCCCGTTTTCTTTTTTTAAAAATATAGACCTTATGTTAGCCAGCCAATTGGACCGGGTTCCTTCACGTTCTTCCGGCCGTTGCTGGCTAATATTTCGATTAGAGATCCTATCGCTGTTTTCCATTTCGGAGACGCACGCGCCTGCCAAAGCACCCAAATCCTTTCACTCACTTCCCTTATCGCAATCATCTCACTTAGGATTATCTGTTTTTCTTCCCAAAAATAATAACGCAGCTGATAAGTAAGGAGCACACTGATCAGTAATGAAATGAGCTCTGCGTATAAATGACACATCCATCTTTCCAGCTTCATGTTTCGGTAATGGGCCGCGTCCATATCAGATTTCCATGACTTAAAGATAAGTTCGATCTGCCAGCGATAGCGGTACAGATCACTAATTTCCGAAGCCGGAATCTTTGGAGGAAGATTGGTCACATGAATGGATACGTCAGCTAAGTCCTTTGCCTTTTGTTTGATTTTCCCCGGCTTTGTCTGTCCGCGTCTTCTAATCCTCTGCTCTTGGCGTTTTTGTTCGTCGGCTGTCATGCGATAGACTATCAAACGGGACGGCATTCGCTCGTGTTTCCCTATATATACTCTTGAGAACTCCCTTATTTCCCCCCGTTTCATCGTCTTGACCTCATCTTCAAGAAACAATCGTACATGGGCATATTTTTTATATAGCTTTCCATTTTTATCGTAGCGAGGATCGGGAGAATCGATATAAAACATGGTGTCTGCCCGCGTACGTGACACATAATACGCTTGCTTTTCCACAATCTTTCTAAATATATCGCATTTGAAATAGCCAAGATCCTGAAGGAGCAAGTCGTTTTTCTGTACTGATTCCAAACGATTTATCCCCGAGGAGGCATCCCCAGCCTTCCCAGGCTGCAATTCGGCATATAGGAGTTTCCCCGTGAGATAATCGAATTCCAATTGACATTTCACGCCAGCTCCAGTTGTACCTGGAAAAGCCAACTGAAGAGCATCAGGTAACTTGATAGAACTGCCGTCAAGGATGCGCATACTTCTGAATTTGATTGTGCTGGCAATGGGCAACTTTGAGAATTTCTGTGTGGATAGGTTCTCAAATAATCGAAGAAAAATCTGTTCCAAAAAGTTAACGGCATTCTCATTAAACCGTTTATCAAGCGCTTGTTTGGACATAGATAGATTCTGCTTGGACAACTTAGCACACAGATGAGTTAGAGAGCATTTGGCTATCGAGCCGGGCTGATCGAAAAGAAGAGCGAGAAATGTCTTTACATCCAACTTGCGTTCTCTTTGAATAAAGTTAGTTTCTTTAGCAATGCATGACAGCTCTTTTGGGTGACAGAAGATCAAACAGCTGCTTCATTTGAAAGACAGGTTGTTTGCGCTTCATGTAATATCCCTCCTTACATTTGATGGTAATTACTTATACCATCAATCGGGGAAATGCAATCATTTATCCCTAAAATCTCTTAAGTTGACGTATATG
>NZ_LQYA01000218.1 GCF_001531445.1 Sporosarcina koreensis | reverse complement strand
TCCTTACATTTGATGGTAATTACTTATACCATCAATCGGGGAAATGCAATCATTTATCCCTAAAATCTCTTAAGTTGACGTATATGGTCGCCGCTCTCCGCTCCAATCAACAGTGTTTCCCATTAAATGAATGAGGTGATGGATATGATGAAGTAGAATCAAATTAATGAACGCGAACAGTTGGAAATGCTGACCATAGAACAGTTGGTTCCTCAAGACCATCTGGTGCGCAAACTGGATGCGGCTCTTGATTTCTCCTTTATCTATCCATTAGTTGAAGATCTTTACTCAACCATTGGAAGACCGAGCA
>NZ_LQYA01000217.1 GCF_001531445.1 Sporosarcina koreensis | reverse complement strand
CCATTCTTTTCCCGATCTATGTTGAGCTCCTTCTGGAGCCTCTTCTCATAAGCCCGCGTCTCTTTACGAACAACCTTCTTCTCAAACTTTCTCTTATTCGCACTCGCTTTCACATGGGTAGAATCAATAAAGACATGTTCTGGGCTGAGAAGCCCACGGTTTGCCACCTCGTTTAGTACTTTATAGAAGATCTGCTCGAACAGATCAGTATCTGCGAATCGACGGACATAGTTCTTCCCGAACGTGGAGAAATGAGGAACCTCTGTATGAAAGCCGTAGCCTAGGAA
>NZ_LQYA01000216.1 GCF_001531445.1 Sporosarcina koreensis | reverse complement strand
AGATCAGTATCTGCGAATCGACGGACATAGTTCTTCCCGAACGTGGAGAAATGAGGAACCTCTGTATGAAAGCCGTAGCCTAGGAAGCAGCGATATGCCACGTTCGTTTCAATTTCCTTGATTGTCTGGCGCATGGATCGGATGCCGAAGGTATACTGAATGAATGTCATCTTGATCAGCACTACAGGATCTATGCTCGGTCTTCCAATGGTTGAGTAAAGATCTTCAACTAATGGATAGATAAAGGAGAAATCAAGAGCCGCATCCAGTTTGCGCACCAGATGGTCTTGAGGAACCAACTGTTCTATGGTCAGCATTTCCAACTGTTCGCGTTCATTA
>NZ_LQYA01000215.1 GCF_001531445.1 Sporosarcina koreensis | reverse complement strand
TGTCGGCGCGCGAGCCGCTTCACGGGCTGCTCAAGGGCATGACGGGGGCCGAAATGCGCGCAGCCGCGCGTTTTGCCATCATCGCCCTCGTCATCCTGCCGCTGCTGCCGGACCGCCCGATGGGCCCGCTCGATGCATGGAATCCGCACAAGCTCTGGCTTGTAGTTGTGCTCGTCTCCGGCCTCTCCTTCGCAGCTTATGTCGCCAGTCGGCGCAGCAATCCGCATCAAGGCACCCTGCTGACGGCGCTTCTCGGATCGCTTGTCTCCTCGACGGCAGTGACCACTGCCTGCGCCCGGCGCATGGCCACGGAACCCGATGCGCGCGACGCTCTGTCTTCGGCCATCCTGCTGGCCGGGGCGGTCATGTACGCAAGGGTCATCGCGCTGACCGCCCTTCTAGTCACCCCGGTCGCACCCTGGATCGCCGCCATTCTCGCGTC
>NZ_LQYA01000214.1 GCF_001531445.1 Sporosarcina koreensis | reverse complement strand
ACTCGTGATGGTTGTAGTTGCGCGCTATATTCCAAAGGAAAATAGGGGTAAAGCGTTTGGTCTTATTGGCTCCATAGTAGCTATGGTAGAAGGTATCGGTCCAGCTATTGGTGGAATGATAGCTCATTTTATCCATTGGTCTTATCTTCTGCTCATTCCAATGATGACAATTATCACTGTTCCGTTCCTTATTAAATTGTTGAAAAAAGAAGTAAGGATAAAAGGTCATTTTGATATTGTAGG
>NZ_LQYA01000213.1:16798-19309 GCF_001531445.1 Sporosarcina koreensis | reverse complement strand
CGTTTCTCTGTCCTGGTCTCTACAGAAGAGTGTTACAATATTAGTGGTTAAATCGTTATGATCGCAAACTTTCATTTGAAGGAGAGATACATTGGATTCAGTAATCGGATTTCTGAAAAACACGATGTTTTTTAAGGATGTATCTGACCGGGATTTAGCGCCTTTTCTTCCCATTATGAACCGGCGGAAGCTTGCTGACAGGACACTGCTATTTCTGCAAGGTGATCCGATCACGCATGTGTTTATTGCAACGGCGGGAAAAATAAAGATATCCCGGAATGATCAAGCAGGCAAAGAGCAAGTCCTTCATTTCAAGCAGCGTGGCGATTTATTTCCTCATGTGGGTTTTTTTCGTCAAGGGCATTATCCTGCAAATGCACAAGCGATAGAAGAAAGTGAAGTCTATTCGATGGCAATCAAGGACTTCGAACAAGTCCTAATGGCGAATCCTTCCTTATCCATAAAGCTATTCAGAATGCTTGGCGATCAGATCGTCAGCTTGCAGCAACGATTGGAGGAGCTTGCATTGCGCAGTGCGAATGAGCGTATTTTGCTGCTATTGCTTCGGCTTTGTGAAACGCATGGCACTGCTATCGGGAATGGAGATTGGGTCAAGCTCAATACACGATTTAAAAATGCAGATCTCGCCAATATGATCGGCACTTCGAGAGAGTCGGTCAACCGAATGATTTCACAGCTTCGTAAAGACGATGCCGTACAACTGAAAGACGGAGAATACTTGATCCGTCCTGAAATGCTGAAAGACGAAATGCTCAACTACAACTGAACACCCCCTAATCCATTATGTAAAAAGGATTAGGGGGTGTTTATAATTTAGATGAAATACTTAAATGCTTTTTGCGGTTTGTACTGCTTTCGTTCTCTTCGGTCCATGTTGCGCAGCTCTAACTTTTTTGATATCAATTTGTATTAATATTGAAATGACTAAAGCGACTGCAAATAGTCCTGCGAAAAAGAGCAAGCTGCTTTCATAACTTCCCGTCGTGTCTTTCATCCATGCGGCAAACATAGGTCCGGCAATGCCGGCAGCCGCCCAGGCTGTTAAGATATACCCGTGGATCGCCCCAAGTTGTTTTGTTCCAAAAATATCGCCGATATATGCCGGGATGCATGAAAAACCACCGCCATAGCAAGTATAAATGACGGCGAGCATCACTTGGAAAACAATGGCGTTTGTCGTAAAAGGGAGTAGGGCAAATAAAGCCAACTGGATCACAAAGAAGGCTGTGTACGTATGTCTGCGCCCGATATAGTCGGAAATGGATGCCCATCCAAGCCGTCCAGCTCCATTAAACAGACCAAGGACGCCAACAAGTGCAGCCGCTTGTACTGTTGTCATGCCGATACTTTCAATGGCAAGAGGCTTGGCCGCGGACAAAATGGCAATCCCACAAGTGACATTCAGGAACAGCATCATCCATAGATAATAGAAGCGTTTAGTTTTGACAGCTTCATTCGCCGTCAATTGTGCTAAATCTACTTTCGCTTCAACTTTTCCGGACTCTAATTTTTTTACATAACCTGCTGGTGCCCAACCTTCCTCAGGTTTTTCAAGATAAAGCGAAGAGGCGATCATGATGAGTAGGTAAGATGCCCCCAAAATATAAAAAGTGTTTTGCAGGCCAACAGAATTGATAAGCGCTTCCATTATAGGACTGCTGATCGCAGCTGCAAAGCCAAATCCCATAATTGCCATTCCTGTTGCAAGGCCACGGCGATCGGGAAACCATTTAACAAGCGTAGAAACGGGGGCGATATATCCAACACCCAACCCAATTCCTCCGAGTACTCCATAAAAAATATACAATAGAGTCAATGAGGACATGCTTACTGCAAAACCGGCTCCCATGACACCCACACCGAAGCATATTGCTGCAAGTATTCCAGCTTTCCGAGGTCCGTGCTTTTCAACGAAGTGGCCAAGAAATGCAGCAGACAGGCCGAGAAATAAGATTGCGATACTAAACGTCAACTGTACTTGGCTTGTCGACCAACCAAATTGATCGATGAGCGGGTTGGTGAAGTTGCTCCATGCATACACGGAGCCGATCGAAATATGAATCCCGACAGCAGAGGCGGCAATCAACCATCTGTTCTTCGCTTTCACTTTTCACATCTCCCCTTTGATAATAAAGTAATATGACAACAATTGTTTTCTCTCGCTTTTTTAAAAAGAATAGTACATTCGGAAAATGAAAACCCTTTCATTCTACTTGAAAATAAAAAACTGGAGAGTCATATTTTGTCACATTTCTGTCATAGTACCATCATCGTTCGGGTTTGTCACCAAATATTTAATTTAATCAAATAACATGGAAAAGTCACATTTTTATTCTTTCAGGATGTGTATACACATTGAAGGATTGCCCCCTGATGAATCCAACAGTTGTAATTCCCAATTCATCGGCAAGATTGACTGCCAGTTCTGTCGGCGCTGATTTCGATAGAACGACTTCACAACCGATTTTTGCGACCTTTAATAAGATTTCA
>NZ_LQYA01000213.1:0-16777 GCF_001531445.1 Sporosarcina koreensis | reverse complement strand
TTCTTCCGCTGAAGACAATTACCTTGTCCTTTACTGAAATATTGTTTTTTAAACAGTACCCATAAATTTTATCAAGTGCATTATGTCGCCCTATATCCATTCTCGTCAACATGAAATTGTGCGAATCGCAAAGGGCTGCAATATGGACCCCGCCTGTTTGTTGAAAAAGATCTGCTTTTTTGTCCATTTTCTCCATCAACGAAAAACAATCTTTAGGTGCTAGAACAACGTTCCTTTGCGACATCCGTTTTGCCGTCAGCGCATCATTGGCGAATACAAATCCTTGCCGGCTCATGCCGCAACATGATGTGATATACCTTTTGTTCTGGAGCTGTTCGAAAAAAGGGAACATCCTGCTTGTTTGGATATTGACGAAGCCTAATTCTTCCTCTAGTCTGACTTCCAGGATGTCTTGATAGTTTAAAATGATTCGCTCGGATGCAAGAAATCCGACAACCATGTCCTCGATATATTCTGGTGTGCATACAATCGTCAATAGTTCTTTGCCATTCAGATGAACTGTAATCGGGTATTCGGTTGCGACCTCATCCTGCTTTTGTTCGAATCTACCGTTTGCAAATCGCAAAATGGACCGTTGTTGAATGCGGTTCATGATGGTTCTCCTTTCATTGATCAATCATCCTATCGAACAAGAAAACAGATACCGCAATATCATCCTCCAATTTGATATCTGAAAAAAGATGGACGAATTTTGCGCCCACCACCTCTTCAAGACCTTCAGGAGGTGATTCATCGTACACTTCTTGTATCATTCTTGTCCTAGCCATGTGGACCATCTCTTTGCCTTCATTCGTACCTGCGATGAATTTTTCCGTAGGTGTTAAATTACCATAAAGTGTTGAAATTGCCATATTGTCAATAAATATTGTTGTAATCCTTTCTGGGCCTTTTCCAAATAGATCTTTCCTTAGCTTTCTGATAATATCGTTGAAATCATGTATTTTTTTTGACATAGACATGGACTCCTTTGAAAAAATATGAATTATCTTTCAATGCATCATAAAACCATTGTATAATAAATGCTTCTACTCTATAATACTAATAAGCATGATATCAGGGTACGGAACTGCACTGGTATTATCATTCAATTACTTTACATTTGGATTGGTTATTTAGCAAGCTCTGCTACTAGACTATTCCACCATAGACAAGCACACCTACTAGCAGGTGTATTTGTCTATGGTGGTTTTTTAATTTCAAAGGAGGCATTTTCATGTCAATTAAGATTAATGGAAAGGCATATCCATTTAGGGACGGCATGACGATATTGCAAGTGGTCAATGAACAGCAGATTGAACATCCTCAAATCTGCTATTTACCTGAAGTGGATCCGATAGAAACATGCGATACATGTATCGTTGAAATGAATGGACGTCTTGTAAGAGCATGTTCAACAAAAGCCGAAATTGGGATGGATGTTCAATTGAGGTCTGTGCGTGCAAAGGAAGCGCAAACAGAAGCGATGGATCGGATTCTTGAAAATCACTTATTATATTGCACGGTTTGTGATAACAACAATGGCAACTGTAAAATCCATAACACTGTCGACATGATGGGAATCGAGGAGCAGAAGTATCCGTACGAGCCAAAATGTACACAAGACAGTGTGGATTTCACACATCCATTTTATCGTTATGACCCTAATCAATGCATCGCATGTGGCCAATGTGTGGAAGTGTGTCAAAATTTACAAGTGAATGAAACCCTTAGCATCGACTGGGAAAGGGATCGTCCGATTGTGCTATGGGATGGCGGTGCCAAAATCAATGATTCTTCCTGTGTAGGCTGTGGCCACTGCGTTACCGTCTGCCCATGCAATGCGTTGATGGAAAAGTCGATGCTCGGTGAAGCAGGATTCATGACAGGGATGAAAGAAGAGATTCTAACACCTATGATCGAACTCGTGAAAGACGTTGAGCCTGGATATAGCGGCATCATGGCGATTTCAGACGCCGAAGCTGCCATGCGCGAAACAAGGACTAAGAAAACGAAGACCGTCTGTACATTCTGCGGCGTCGGATGTTCGTTTGAAGTGTGGACGAAAGATCGTAAAATCCTTAAGATTCAACCAGTTTCGGAGGCGCCTGTCAATGCAATCTCGACTTGTGTAAAAGGGAAATTCGGCTGGGATTTCGTCAACAGTGAGGAAAGATTGACGACTCCGCTCATCCGAATAGGTGATTCTTTCGTGGAAGCCACATGGAAGGAAGCATTGGACTTAGTTGCGGAACGTTTGGGAGCCATCCACAAGGAATATGGGAAAGATAGTGTGGGTGTCATATCATCTTCTAAAATCACCAATGAGGAAAACTATTTGATTCAAAAACTAGCTCGGCAAGTGTTTAAGACGAATAATGTCGATAATTGCTCACGCTATTGTCAATCACCAGCGACAGACGGGTTATTCCGGACGGTTGGCATGGGTGGTGATGCAGGCACGATTAAGGACATTTCAGAAGCAGGTCTCGTCATCATCGTTGGAGCGAATCCAGCTGAAGGTCATCCCGTTCTCGCCACGCGCGTCAAGCGGGCTCATAAACTGCATGGTCAGAAATTGATCGTCGCCGATTTGCGCAAACATGAAATGGCGGAGCGATCCGATATTTTCATCAGTCCGAAGCAAGGCACCGACCAAGTATGGCTGATGGCAGTGACAAAATATATGATTGATAAAGGCTGGCATGATGCGGCATTCATCGAGGAAAATGTCCATCATTTAGAGGAATTCAAAGACGTATTGAAAACATATACATTAGATTTTGCTGAGCATGTAACAGGTGTATCAAAAGAAATGTTGATCCGGACGGCTGAAATGATCCGTGATGCGGATGGAACTTGTATTTTATGGGGAATGGGAGTCACTCAAAATACTGGCGGATCGGACACTTCCGCTGCGATTTCCAATTTACTACTTGCAACCGGGAATTATCGCAGACCAGGTGCAGGCGCTTACCCACTTCGTGGCCATAATAATGTACAAGGTGCTTGTGATATGGGGACACTTCCAGGCTGGCTGCCAGGTTACCAGCACGTAACAGATAATGCTGCACGCGAAAAATTTGAGCGAGCCTATGGGGTTGAAATTGGCGATAAACCAGGACTGGATAATATCCAGATGCTCCATGCTGTAGATGAAGGCATCATGAAAGCAATGTATATCGTCGGGGAAGATATGGCACTTGTCGACTCCAATGCGAATCATGTCCATGATGTTCTGTCAAAACTCGATTTTCTAGTTGTCCAAGATATTTTCTTTTCGCGGACTGCCCGCTACGCCGATGTCATCTTACCTGCAGTGCCATCATTGGAGAAGGAAGGCACATTCACGAATACGGAAAGAAGGGTCCAACGATTGTACCAAGCATTACCGGAACTTGGAGAATCGAAGGCTGATTGGTGGATCGTCCAGGAAATCGCTACAAGACTGGGAGCAGACTGGAGTTTTGCGGATCCAGGCGAAATTTTTGCCGAAATGGCCAGCCTTTCGCCGTTATTTAGTCAGGCTGATTACAGTACTATGGAAAATTGGGACAGTTTTTTATGGGGAAGTCTGGACGGGGAAAGCACGCCTCTGCTCTATGTAGACGGATTCAATTTTCCGGATGGAAAAGCCAGATTCGCCTTATCCGATTGGGTTGAACCAGCCGTATATGATGACGAATTCGATTTGCACATTAACAACGGCAGAATGCTTGAACATTTCCATGAAGGGAATTTGACGAATAAATCTGCGGGAATTCAATCAAAAGTACCTGAAATTTTCGTGGAAGTTTCCCCTGAACTTGCGAAGGAAAGGGGCGTACTCAGTGGTTCGTTAGTAAGGCTTGTGTCGCCGCACGGAGCTCTTCGTTTACCTGCTTTAGTGACTGACAGAGTGAAAGGGAATGAATTATTCCTACCGATGAATTCCGTTGAAAAAGAATCTGCCATCAACTTTTTAACAGGAACCGCAGTAGATCAAAGAACAAACACACCAGCGTTCAAGCAAACTAAAGTGCGAATGGATGTTTTACGGAAAGACGGCGAAAACCCTCTGCCGGCAAGCAACCACCGAAATAAGAAACGGCATCCTCAAGACGGGGTGGAAGTAGAGCGGAAGTGGGCACGACCTGGCTATGAGCATTTGACAGATCAAATAGAGAAAGGGTGAACCCGTTGGCAGCACCGATTACTTCAATCAAAAGAACAGAATTTACACCAGAAGAACAGCAACGACTGAAAATGCAAGAACTCCAATCTCTCATTACGGAACAGCAAGAGTCACTGAATAAGATCATCGAAATAACCGCCGAATTGGACAATGCAGGTGTGTTGGATGCATTGTCCGCTATGGTGAAGGCGAAGGATCAGCTTGCAGGCATCGCTGTGACGCAAGCTTCCCGGGAGCCGATGACCAATCTCATCAATAATGTAATGAACGCAACAGGGCTTTTGACAACCCTTGATCCAGAAGTTACGGCAAATTTGAAGGATAGCGTCTCAAAGGGGATTGAGGAAGCCGAGCTGTATAAAGGAAATGGGGATAAAGTATCCGTTTTGCAGGTGATGACAGCTCTTAACGATCCTCATATCAATCGAGCGGTGAAATACGGTTTGGATTTCCTAAAAGGGATGGGGAAGGGGCTTAATACGTAAATTTCGATTCTCTAGTATTCTTTGAAACGAATTGAGTTCTCATCCGTATGTATGCGTATCAAAGAAAAAGAGTATTGGAGAGTGTTACGTATGCAAACTATTGAAAATGAGGACAATGCAGATCGACAATTGAATCCATGGACTTCCGCATGGCTTCGACCAAAAAAGACTGTGCAATTTGTCATGGAATATAAAACAGGCAGTTTTGTACTTTTGGTTGCGGCGATCACAGGTATTATACACTTTCTCGATCAAGCCGCAGGCAAGGATCTAGGTATTTCATGGAATATGGCTGCTGTACTAGTAGTTTCATTGCTTGCCGGACCGGTTATAGGAGTGATTGGCCTTTACATCGCATCAGGCATCTACCATGCTTTATCACTGATGCTAGGTGGATTGGGAACATTTGAAGAAACCCGGAAGGCATTTACGGTTTCAAGCATCATTATTATCATTGGGGGACTTATTTGGATTCCTGACCTTCTTATTTTAGGGCAAGGCAATTTTACAACTGATTATGATTTCTCGAGTGTACAGTTTGGTTGGTCACTCATTTCGTTACTAGTCAATTTTACAGTAGGTGTTTGGTCATTGATTGTCCTTATCGCGGCAATCTCTGAAGTTCATCGATTTTCCACATGGAAAGCCGTCTTGGCCGTCTTCCTGCCAATTATCATCCTTGTTGTCATCGTTTTCTTTATCATTGCATTGACGACACCGGCTTTATTTTGAAAATGAAAAAGTGGACGTCTCTATGTCAAGTACGACATAGAGACGTCTTTCTTATGGGTTCATCGTTGATTCGTCCTCTTCGTTTTGCACTTGTTTCGTTTTCCTGTACGCATCGGTCATTGCTTCCTTGTAATCGCCTAAAGTGGCGAATTCATGGAATTTTTCCGCGTGCTTCTTTTTTTGCATCTCGATTTCATTCCGTTTTGTAATTCGTCGTTCAACTCTATCCATTGCCCCGACCTCCTTACGAATTAATTTACTTGGAATCATCTACGAACTTGCCATGATCAGGCACGGCAATCGCTTGAAAGTCTGACGCCAATTTATCCAAATTCTCATGCAACCATTGCCCTTCGACAGGGACTCCGTGACCCGTAATAGCCATGCTCGGCCGCAATGCAGCTAAAATTTCGACCGACTGTTCCGCCGTTTTCCAATCGGGTGTCAAATAGCGGGGAGGTCCGCCGATTTCTTTCTCCTGAGTAAATACTTTATACAACTCATCCTGTATGACTGTCACGAAAGCATCACCGACAATCATAGCGTGATCATCATGTCGGAACAGGGAAATATGGCCTTCTGTATGGCCAGGTGTATGAATCCATTTCCAACCCGGCATAAAAGGGATTGTATGATCGTCTGACAGAGCATGGGATTTTGATCCGATATCGATGCTTTCATGTGGAAACATGAATGATAACTTTGCGACCAATCCACCTTCAACGCTCGTATCAGGCTTAGGGTAATTCTTTTCACCTGAAATATAATGCAACTCCAGTTCATGGGCATATACCGGGACATCCCAAATTTCCAATAGATCAATCAATCCTCCAATATGATCGAAGTGGGCATGTGTCAGGATGATGGCTTTTGGAGGGTTTTCCTTTCCGAATCTGTTTTCAGCTTCTTCTTTTATCCGAGAACCGCTCTTCGGCATCCCCGCGTCGATCAGCACCCAATCATTCCCTTCTCCAGCAGCTCCGAAAAAGACGACATTGACAATTTGAACTGTAAAGCAGTATAAATCAGAAGCCACTTCTATTCCTTGTCCGCTTGCTACTGAGGTCATCGGTTGAAATCTTTCCGTGGAAGTACTTCTTTTCATGTATTATCCTCCTTAGCTGATCAAGAATATCTCATATGCTCTAATGTGTGTGTAATCCATTTTGCCATACTACTCGTACGAAAACTGATGTAATAAATGTGTTGCCCTTAGCAGGTAAACTCTTTATAATAGAAAGGTACTTCTTTTTGTCTCAGTAGCTCAGGGGATAGAGCATCAGCCTCCTAAGCTGAGGGTCGCAGGTTCGATTCCTGCCTGGGACGTCAACTCGTTAGAAACACGATACTGACGCGGTTTATTGACGTTACGTCACTCGTTGACTTGACGCCAGTGAGCCGCGTCTTCGCGTTTAAGCCGTGTGTCAGTTTCCGGCGGAATCCGTGTGACATTAACGGAGGTGTAAACGCGTTGGGAACTAATACTAAACGTACTTTTATCGGTAAACGAAACGCAGGCAGTAGCGGCGAACAATCGAAAGCTACTTCGTCAGCAAACGCAACATTAAACGAAGCATTGGACGCATTTATCCACGCAAAGGAAGCAGAGGGCGTGCGGCCGCGCACGGTCGAAAACTACCGCGAGCATATTCGTTATTTAGCCGACTATCTACGGACTAAACACGGTTGGGAAACCGCGTATGCGAACGACCTTACGCCGGAAATCATCCGAAGCTACATCAAATACTTGCGCACGGAGAAACCGCGTTACGAATACGCGGAAGGGCGCAAAGACAAATGGGTTGGCTTGTCGGTCAATACGATCAACATACGTCTGCGGACATTGCGGACGATGTGCCGTTTTTGGGCGAAGGAAGGTGTCACCGAAACAAACGCAATGGAAACGGTGAAAAACGTAGTGGGGGATACAATCGAGGAAGTCCCCGGCATTTCCGACGAGGGCATCGACCGTCTGCTTGCGTCCTATGACGTCAATAACTTCGCGGAGTGGCGCGATAAAGTGCTCATTATGTTATTACTCGATACGGGGCTGCGCATTACAGAAGCGGTCAGCTTGACGGTAGATAACGTAGACTACCATCTAAATACGGCATATGTTCCGTCGCAAGTGGCAAAGAATCGTCGTATGCGGGAAGTGCCGTTAAGCCGTGAAGTTGCGAAGTTACTGAGCCAGTTGCATGAAGAATCATGCGGCTACTTCGGAGAATCGCCGTTTATCTTCCATAACGCGTATGGTGAACCTTTTACGGCGGGTGCCTTTCGAACGCGCTTGAATCGTCGCAAGAAGCGTTTAGGGCTGTCGCGCCTAAGTCCGCACATGTTCCGTCATACGTTTTGCCGCAATTACTTACTGAACGGCGGCGACCTGTTTACGTTGCAGAAAATCGTGGACCACGCGGACATCGATACGACGCGCAAATACGTACAGATGGACGACGAGCATGTACGCCAGCAGCATAATAAGTATTCCCCGGTTCGTAGGCTTTTAAAAAGAAAGTAAGTCATTGCGGTAATATTTGCTAATTGGTACAATTGTCATAACTAGATAATTGGAGGTTGGGCGAATGAAAAAACCGTTATTCAAACGTTGGACTACGTATTTATACGCATTTCTCGCGATAGTATTGCTCGGCATAATACTGCCGGACCCACCGGAGATTGAGCCGTCGAAAGTCGAGAGTGCGCAGTCCGAAGAAAAGTCGGCAGGTAAGAAGGAGGTAGCTGCGGAGCTTACCGAAACGGAAAAAGCAACTGCGGAGGCGGATGCGAAAGCACAGGCGAAGAAGGACGAAGAAGCTGCGGCGCGTATCGCTGAAATAACGAAACGCAACGAAGCAGAAGCCGCGAAAAAAGCTGCCGAGCAAGCCCAAGCGGATGCTGACGCTAAAGTAACCGCGGCTATGGCGGCAGAAGCCGAAGAGGAAATAATGCAAGACGCGCTACAGGCGGTTATAGCGCTTTCTGAAGGTGTTGTCGTAGATATTGCGCAAGGTCCCGGCGAAGATTGGGAGATTGTGTATGCGACTATCTCAGACGCGTGGTATTTAGCGGAAGAATACGAAAAAGAGCGTTTTGCGGAAACTTACGGCGCGGCAATTAAAGCGGCGTTAAATGAAAAGCCGACATTCGTGAATTTCTATGATACGTATGGCAAGGAAGTCGCGTCCGAGAAAATGTTCGGCGGTTATAAAATTAAACGTTAATATACGAAACGAAGGCCCTGCGCTTAACTGCGTGGGGTCTTTTTTGCGTTAAGTGAGTAGGGCTTTCGGATTAATTTAGCGGTAAAGTGTGCGAAACGGTATGCGCGTTGTATATAAGACGGTAAGGACGCAAATTAACGGAGGTGTTTACTACATGGAATATAGCGACGGTCAGATAAAGGTGTTCGAAATTATCGACAACCTAATTGACGATGACATTGATGTCCAAGAGTACATCCGCGATAATGGAGCGTTCAGAAAAAGAATAAATCGAAACTTCGCAGGGGTGGGCGAGAACTCCCGTGTTGTGACGGCGTTACTCGAATACGGATTTTCGTTCGAAGACAACGGCAGTCTTCCCGATTCAGGCGAAATCGAGAGTTTACTCTATATCGATGAAAATTACCTAGTAAATCGTGATGTAGAATTTGCGCAATATCTATCGGACAAGTATTCGATTACCGTTCTTGAAATAAATAAACTGATTACCGACGATCTGATTCGCGAATACCGTCTATCTTCGTTAGAGAAATTTGTACAGGATCACGACGAAGATTTTCTTGCGGATTACGAGAACTACCGAAATTTAGGTATCAGACGGTACATTAGGGCGGAGTTCGGAGGTTTTAGGGAGTTTATGAAAGCATTTAATATTAATCCGCTACTAAGTCCTAATAAAACTATATATGGTCACAGATATTTTACAGATGCCGGAAGAGAATTTGAGGCTCTTATAAAGCAAGCCTTTGTCGGCGGAGGTATCTTAGTAGATTCGGCATTCTATTTAGACGGGTGTTACCCTGATTTCGTTCTAGAAGGAAGTGAATGGGCAGATGCTAAACTATCAAAAAGCACGTCGTTTAACCCAAACTGTCAAACAATCGAAAAATACACGCGCCACACCGATTACCTAACGCTAATCTACGCAATTGACGATATGCCCGACGATGAAGTTCCGGAGCTACCCGAAGGCGTACGACTATTACACGTATTCGACTACTTTCCGGATATTTCTCCGGGGCTACGTAGCGAGATTCAGACGTTAATAGACGAAGTATCGACGCGAAAAGGAAGGAGGGTGAATCGCACATGACGGAAATCGGCAAGGCGCTATGGCTCGTTTATATCGGCGTACTACTTTGCGTGCTACTGGCGCAAATGTGGCGTAGTGCGGGCGAGGAATGAACGGAAGGAAGAACGTGCTCGACTTTCACGATCATCGTTTCTCGCGCGTAACTAAGGACGTGCTGAACGACGAGAAGTACCTCGATAAGCCGGCGCAAAAGTTGGTGTACGCGATACTTTGTATGTATGCGGATAATACGTCGATGAAGTCGCATCCGAGCATACAGACATTAGCTCGGAAGGCGTGCTGTTCGGAAAATACCGTGAGGGCTGCGCTAATTAAATTAGAAGCGGAGAATTTACTTTCGATCCGGCGAAGAAAGAATGGCAAAAAGAACTTTTCCAACGAGTACACGTTGCTTGTTCCTCCGGAGAAATTCAACATGAGTACTTCAAATAGTGAGGGAGGGTACTTCACCACATGAAGGAGGGTACTTCACAGTTTGAAGGGGAACTAGACTTACTTAACTAGACTTATCTAACTAAACTACATAGCGTGCAAAGGTTTTAAGTAATAAAAGATAAGATCAAGACCGTTGCTCGGAAACAAGTTTCCTCGCTATGTATCCTTTTAAACAAACGCAATCTATATAAGGTATAGACGCGCCAAGTACCTATATAAAAGAAAACTAAAGCAAAAGAAAGTGGCGCCCGGCCAAGGTATTTCGTGAATGTCACAAAAAGGAGTGGTATGGAAATGTCGAAGGTGAAAATATCTCGTGAAGTCGCAGGTATTATTGAACGGTGTAAGGAACAGGGTACTACGGAAGAAATGGTAGCAATAGTCGCGCAGAAAGACCCTCTCGGCTATGAAAGGTACGAGCCTGTTATGCGCGTTAATTTGCAAACAATAATGAGTGCGCTAGTGAACGGATATGAAGTCGAGCAAGAACCTACGCGAGCAATTAGGGAGATGTTCGACGACTATCACGGTATTGACGATTTTGACAACGGCGTACGCTATGGGATCGTAACCACACTCGATATACTCGGGATTAAGATAGATGGAGTGACGCAATCATGACGCAGAAAAGCGAAAGCCTAACCAAACCGCACCTAACGTACAGCCAAGCAGCAGCAATCGAACAATACCGGACAGCCTGCGCATCCAACGACTCCAACGCATACCTATTCGCAATCGTCGCGCTGAACGACGCAGGACTTTACGAAGCTGACGCGACAAAGGCGATTGCGGTCGGTTATATAACGAAGGAGGTAGACGCTAAATGTACGGCATATACGGAATAAGCGGAAATTTATGCACGGACTGCAAGTGGGAAGTAGGCGCAGTATATGACAAAGTTGACGGTATCTACCGATGCAGCGACTGCGGTGCGGAGATTATAGATTATGACGAGGAGGAATCGGAATGACGGAGAAAATAACGGTAACACGCGAAGTAGCGGAGGCACTCGCGGAGTGCGAGCGCAACTATATAAGCACGGATATAACGTTACTGCTCCATGCGCAACGTGGGCTTACAGGGAAGTACGCGCCATTACAAACGCTAACTATCGGCGACCTAGCAGCGGCAATGATTAACGGATACGAAGTCGAAAAGACGCCGGAGGAAATGGTGCGCGAGTATTACGGTGAATATGACGGTACTTACGGAGATATATACCGGAGAAGAGGAATCCGCACAACGCTCGACATGCTCGGAATCAAAGTCGAAGGAGTGAACGCATAATGACGAAGCGCATCATCGAAATTACCGGCACGGACTATCGCCTATCAATGGACGCGGACAATATCCAGATTGAGCGGCTTACTACCGTCGACCCTACGCGCGCTGTCGGCTACGATCCGGAAAAGCACGGCACGGAGGTCCGACAGGAATGGCGCAGCATCGGAAAATATTACACGAACATTCCGGCGGCACTCGAAGGCGTCTTGCACCACGCGCTACGCAACGGACCCGACACGGATGTACGCGGATTGCTCGTTGAGTTACAGTCCTTTCGAGCGGAGTTAAAGGCGCTGTGGAGTACGGAGGTATAAATCGTAGGGCAGGCGGTTAGGAACGATTCTACGCGATAAAATGACGGGGTAATAAGGAGGTATTGCGGTGTTTAACCGATGGCGCGAGAGGCGAATAATCAAACGAATGCAGGCGCAATGTACACACGACTGGCACGAGCTTCGGACTTACAAGGTAGATAGCGGAAAGTATTTAACGCGTTTTGATTGGATCAATTATTACGACGTATTCTGCCCGATTTGTGAAAAGACGGAGTATGAAGTTAGTGAGGCGGAAATGACTCGTATCGAACAGAAGCGGCGGATACGTAGATTACATGCGCTAAAACAAACCGAAGAATTTCGGAAAGGGGACGTAGTAACATGCAGAGATTAACGCAGGAACAACTCGAAGCAATCCGCGAGCGGGCGGAGGCGGCTACGGAAGGGCCGTGGAAGAATTTTGACGGAGGTTATATCGTAGGTGGGAGCGAAATCGCTGTAGGTGAAGTTGTTGCGGAAGCTGAACGCGATGCAGACGCAGAATTTATCGCCCACGCTCGCGAAGATATTCCTGCGCTACTTGCGGAGGTTGAACGGATGCAGAAGATCATCAACGAGTGGGAACAGTCGACGCAACAGCAACTCCTCGAAGAGACGCAAAGAATACGTAAGGAGCTCGACAGAAAGCGGCGCGAAAGAGACTTCGATTGGGATATCGGATATTAACAGGAGGCGAATTGGAATGAATAAAATCGTATTAGACAACGGAAAATACACAGTCATTAACGAATTAGGCGAAGGTGGAGGATTCCGCGCTTTGAGACATGGCGAGGAATGGCGCAGTTTAGCAGGCGACGGCTTGGTGCTTGCGATGTATCACGAAATCGAGCGGTTGAACGAGCAACTAGATAGGGATTTCGGGGAGGCCGCGACTAATCACATAGTAATGGAAATGCAGCAGTCGGAGATTGAACGGTTGCGTACGGTTATCGAGGACTTTGCGAAACACGGAACTCGTCACGATACTACGCCAACAATAGGCGGACGAATTAAAAGACGTGACGACGTACTGGGGTTCTACGGATATATGCGCAGTATGGACGATTCTGTGCGCAGACGAGCGATGGAGGCGATAGGCGAATGAGTAAAGTTAAACGGGCGCGTCACTATCTCGATAAACAGCCGGAACGCGGCGATAGGATCGTGATTGTAGATGCGTATTTATTCAGCGACATGACGAACGGACAAGAATTAATAATTACGGATATAGCAACGTTTCACGGAACACACGTATACGCCTACAGCCCGCGTCACGGCAAAGTCGTGTTAGTAGCCGATACTGAATACCGTATATACTCTGACACGGTGTACGAATTAACCGGCACTGATATCATCGAAAAGAAGTTCCTCGGTATTACGTATAGACGACGGGAAATCGAGAAATGGAGGAAATGCGAATGACTGACACAAGCAAATCGACCAAACGCACCAAGCTACCGGCAGCCAAAGATTGGCGAGCGCGCGACATCGAGGACTGGAACGTAACGACATTCCACGCTTACCTCGAGGACAAGCACGAAGAGCTATTCGGAATCGACTACGTTCCGTATAAAGGCTGGACTGCGGAAAAAGGAATGATCGGCGATTTAATCGGAACACGAACGGGTAAGCCGCGCAAGGCATCGAATGAAGCGGTGAAGAAATTTATCGATATTACCTTCGAAAGTTACCAGCCTACACCGCAATATCCGGGTGTTAACTTCGGTTGGGTTTGGACCTACCGTAAGACGGACTGGCAACGGATTCAAGCGGAAGAACTTGCGCAAGAACGACGTAAGGCGAGCGCGGAGGATGCGCCGGACTTATCAGAACTGGACGGGTGGTGGTGACGGAATGACGGAGTGCATACTAAACGAATACAAACGCGGAGGTTGCGCTAGTTGCGACGTACATTGCTCGCACAAAATCGCAATGACAGGACTAAACGGCGAAGGTGGCCGGATCGGTAGCGCAGGATTGCCGAAGGAGTATCGCAACCTAACGCTCGCCAATTCGCCAGCACGCGAAGGACAGCCGAAGATTTACGACTCCCTCGAACGCTATGCGGCGACATTCGGCGGTGACGACGTTAAGTCCGTCTATCTATGGAGCGAATCGCCCGGCACCGGAAAAACTACGACGGCATCGGCGTTATTGAACGAGTACATTGCGCGGACATATATCGAAGCGCTACGCAAGGGCGAACAGCCTGCGCAAGTATTAGCGTATTTCCTCGACGTGAACGCGTGGCAAGAGCTGTATACCGGATTCACGCGACCGAATATACCGCAATCAATAGCGGAAGCGAATAGCCGTCCGTATTATCGGCAGATGGAAAAGGCGAAGTTAGCTCCGTTTGCTGTCCTCGATGATATTGGAGTGCGCAATGCGTCCGACGGATTTAGGGGCGACTTGCATACGATCATTAATTATCGCGTGACGAACGGACTGCCGACGGTTTATACGAGCAACCTTCCGATTGAGGAAATGGCGGACGTGTTTGACACTAGGCTGTACGATAGGATTCGCGATAATTGTGGCGTGATTCCTTTCGGCGGAGAATCGAAAAGGGGGCGAAGGCAGTGAACGCGATAATAGCGATAGTCGGTATCCTCGTATTCCTAAAAATATCGTACGAAATCGGCAAGCAGGATGGATACAACGTAGGCTACAGAGACGGTTACGAATATGCGCGAAAGTGGTGGAAGAAATGACTTATTTCGGGGTTCTAGGAGTGGTACTTCTTGTGTTCGCAATAATATTAACGCCAGTAGCAGTTGTTGTTGTCGGCTCAATACTAATGGCGAGATACTTACCGGATTGGGCTTCATATACGATTCTAATAACGCTCTTTTTCATCGCTATAACCACCGTAATTTATTTCGCTCAATAATATAAAGGGGGCGTAGATAATGGACTTTACCGTAACTATTGCGGACAATCACGGCGTATACGACGAATGGCAAGTTACTAACTTTCGCGTATCTGCAGACAGCGAAACAGTCGCAGTCGAATACGTAGATTCACGCGGAGAGTTAGCGTATAAGATTACAAGTGTCGATAATTTCTTCGCAGAATGAGCGCAGCCAAATTCGAAAGGAGGGCGCACATGCTCGAACCAATAGCGCAAATTGACGACCTAATTACGATAGAAGGCTACGGCGGCCGCGTATTCCGCGTTGACGGCTTCACGTACGAAAAAGTACACGGACGCGACTACGAGGAAGAAGACATTTTCTACGACTGCCATTGCGTCGTCACAGCGGAATACATGCTCGGAGGGCAGGACGACATCGAGGTCGTATGCAAGGCGGCTAACGCCGAGGCCTACTTGCGCAATTACGAAATGCCAGCGTTCAAAACGCTATTGTTCGGACAATCAATATTTACGGAAGGGGATGACGACGTGATTAACCCGTTTAAGCCGATAAAGACGGTCGCTGAAACTAAGAAGCCGAAGGAGCCGACGCGTGAAGAACGGATCGACGCGCTATTGGACGAGCGGAACACGGTGGGCAACTCGGATGATTTCGTAACAGTTGCGGACATGGAGGCGTATAAACAGCGTAGATACGACGAAATAGATGCGCAAATAACGGAGGTGAATGCGGAATGACTAAGCGAATACTAGACGCCTGTTGCGGAAGTAGGATGTTTTGGTTTGATAAAACTAACGAGGATGCGCTGTTTATGGATAGACGCAATTTCACGGAAAAGCTTAGCGATGGTAGAACGCTTGAAGTACGTCCGGATATAGTAGGAGATTTCCGTGATATGCCCTTTGACGACGAATCTTTCTATTTGGTCGTCTTCGACCCACCGCATCTAGTTAGCGCCGGGGATAATTCATGGCTTGCGAAGAAGTACGGTAAGTTAGACGAATCTTGGCCGACTGATATTAGTCAAGGCTTCCAAGAATGTATGCGAGTTCTAAAAACGAACGGTACGTTAATTTTTAAATGGAACGAGGATCAAGTTCCGTTAAGAGACGTCTTGAAGGCAATCGGGCAAAAACCGCTATTCGGGAATAGACGAAGCAAGACGCATTGGCTCGTATTTATAAAGTAAGAAAGGAGGCGAATCGTTTGGAATACGCTAAATTACTACTGAACAAGGTCATCGAAGAAAACGCAATCGACGCCCTAACGCGCCATCAAATTACGCTCGACGATATGCCGTCCGAAGTTGACCGCGCGACATACCGATTTGTTACGGATTACGCGAAGCAGAACGGGGGGCAAGCGCCGAGCTATTTAACGGTAGCTGCCGAAGTTCCGGGCTACGAATATTTGCCGGGTGTAAGCGATCATTACACACACTTGGCGAAAGAAATAAAGAAGTTTACCGCTACTCGGATGATAATGCATTGGTTTGATTCAGGCGAGTTCGAGCGAGAGTTAAACGAAAAGGGCGGAATAAGTTTCATAAATGACTTCTTGTTTCCTGCGGCAGAAAAGGTTATACTGGGAACAAGCGTTCGAACAGACGTCGGACGCACATTAACCGACATTAAAGAATCAATGCGACAGGAATACGATAAACGCAAAACCGGCAAATCAAATAAACGATGGGAAACTCCATTCCCGATGCTTACAAAAGAGCTAGGCGGTTGGTTCAGCGGCGACGTATACGGAATTATGGCGGAGTCAGGACGAGGTAAGACGTATTTAATTATTAAGATCGTCGATTCGTTATTGCGGCAAGGAGCGAATGTCCTCGTTAAATCATTCGAGGTAAAGGAATACGTTTGGATTGCGCGCTTGATTTCGATAATAACGGCAGTAGACGAGTTGTTCGTTGATGAACTCGGACGGAAATTAGGTATTCCGAATAAGCAGATATTATCCGCGAAACTGGAAGGAATCGTGTACGAGCGGTTTTCAGAAGTTTTGGACGCCTTAGACACGTATTACCCCGGAACATTATACTTTCAAGGGAAGTCGGACGCCTGCTTAACTCGTACTTTGGACGATTTAGAACGAGAGGTAATGAGCGGACAAGTTGACGCAGTATTCCTCGATCCTTTCTACGGATTAACC
>NZ_LQYA01000212.1 GCF_001531445.1 Sporosarcina koreensis | reverse complement strand
CGTGGAGGGACGTTCGAGCCACTGCGTCATGTCCTGTTTCGCCGCGTCTGGACTTCGAGCGTGCTGTCCAATTTCGGCCAGCTCATACAGAATGTCGGTGCGGCCTGGGCGATGACCAAGTTGACCGGCCGCGCCGATATGGTCGCGCTGGTCCAGACCGCGACTTTCGCGCCGATCGTGCTGTTGTCCTTGCCAGCCGGGGCCATTGCGGACAGCTATGATCGCCGCAAGGTTGCGCTGACGGCGCTGGGCATCATGCTGGGCGGCGCCTCGGGCCTGACGCTGGTCACCCTGCTCGATCTTTTGACGCCGGCGCTGCTGTTGCTGTTCTGCACGATGGTGGGCACCGGCATGGCGCTGTTCACGCCGGCCTGGCAGGCGTCGGTTGGCGAACAGGTTCCGAAAGAGATACTGCCGCAGGCGATCGCGCTCAATTCGATCAGCTACAATGTCGCGCGCAGCTTCGGTCCTGCGGTGGGCGGCCTGCTAGTGGCGGTGGCCGGTGTGATATCGGCCTTCCTCCTGAACGCCATCGCCTATCTTCCCATGCTTGCGACCATGTATTTCTGGCGCCGCAAGCAGGAAACGCACCGCCTCCCTCCCGAAGCGCTCGGTCGGGCGATCATCTCTGGCATCAGGTTCATCGTCCATTCGCCCCCGATCCGCACGATCTGGCTGCGCATTCTGATCGCCGGCATGGTGGGATCGGCGCCCATGGCGCTGATGCCGCTGGTCGCGCGCGACCTCCTTGACGGCGGCGCAGCGCTGTTCGGTATATTGCTCGGCTTCTACGGCATGGGCGCGATCCTCGGCGCCGTGCTGATCGGCCCGATCCGAGAGCGCCTGAGCAACGAAGGGATGATGGCGGCCGCGATGGTCGTGATCGGGTCATCGATGGTCGGAATCGTGCTGAGCGGCTCCGCCATCCTGACC
>NZ_LQYA01000211.1 GCF_001531445.1 Sporosarcina koreensis | reverse complement strand
TTAGTTGATGTACATCTTTCATCATGTAAGGAACCATAGAGATAAACCCTGCTACTGTACCAAATATAAGTCCTCCACAAAGGACAACAATTATAAAAGAAATATTTTTCCCCAGTGCAGGTTCAACAAAAGGTTCTGTTACTTTCCTAATATGTTTTACAAATATCAGGAATGACAGAATACTGATGATCAGAAAAGAAATGTTATAAGATGTTGTAAACAGCATAAAAAATACAATGCCCA
>NZ_LQYA01000210.1 GCF_001531445.1 Sporosarcina koreensis | reverse complement strand
CGGTCGTGCTGACCGGCGACGAGCATCAGAATTTCGCCGGTGTCCTGCGTCGCGACGCCGGACAGGGCAAGGCTGTTGCGGTCGAATGCGTGATCAGTTCGATCAGCTCGGGCGGCGATCGGTGGATCAAACCGGGCGATGCCGACATGATCCGCCGCAATAATCCCTATCTCGCTTATTCGAGCGACCGGCGCGGCTATGCGGTCTGCGAAGTCGGTCGCGATCTGTGGCAGACGCAATTCCGGGGCGTCGACAAGGTCACGGCACCGGGCTCGCCGATCGAGACCCTCGCCAGCGCCAGCATCGAACGCGGCCGGCCGGCGATCAGTCTGTCCTGAAGCCTTCGCGCCCGGCCTCGGCACGCTCCGGCAGACGATCGAGCACCGCCCGCCGGGTCGCATCGTCGGCGGTCGGCCAGGCGATGATCTCGTCGATCGTGCGCAGACAGCCTTCGCACAGTCCGTTGCGCGGTTCGATCCGGCAGATGCCGGTACAGGGGGACCCGATCGCCACGGCTTCGTCTCAGGCGGCGAGTGCGGTCAGCATGCCAGGCGTCAGAAGCTGGGGCAGCGTGTCCACCCCGCCGTCGCGGCGGTAGAAGAGGTAGAGCGGCACGCCCGAGCGGCCCTGCGTTTCGAGGAAGCGGCTTATCGCCGGGTCGCCATTGGTCCAGTCGCCGACCATCACCGTGACGCCGGCTTTGGCGAAGGCGTCGCGCACGGCGGGGCGGGCGATCGCGGCCTGCTCGTTGACCTTGCAAGTCAGGCACCAGTCGGCGGTGAAATAGAGGAACACCGGCTTGCCCGCAGCCTGCAGCGCGGCGAGCTTCGTCTCGTCGAAGCGGGCGTCGCTCCCCTCTCCCGCCTCGGCCTGCCCGGCCCGCCCGGCCGGCGC
>NZ_LQYA01000209.1 GCF_001531445.1 Sporosarcina koreensis | reverse complement strand
CCGTTAAGGGCAAATCGAAGATGTTACCCTTATATCAAGAGAAGAAGAAACCCGTTTTTCGCTTTGCTCAAAACACCAAAACCAACCCCAAAAAAGCACCCCTTCGGGTGCTTTTTATCTTTCCATTCCACGATCCTGCTCACGACGTCGCTCACGCTTGTGTAACTGCTCAAAATCGCCTTGTGGCTCTTTCTCCGATACTTTACTTACAAAATCCCTCACATGCCTCTTAAAATCGCTTGT
>NZ_LQYA01000208.1 GCF_001531445.1 Sporosarcina koreensis | reverse complement strand
TCTCACTTCCAAGCGCTCCACCAGTCCTTACGGTCTAGCTTCAACGCCCTTGGAACGCTCTCCTACCACTGACACCAGAGGTGTCAGTCCGCAGTTTCGGTGATCCGTTTAGCCCCGGTACATTTTCGGCGCAGCGCCACTCGACCAGTGAGCTATTACGCACTCTTTAAATGATGGCTGCTTCTAAGCCAACATCCTGGTTGTCTGGGCAGCGCCACATCCTTTTCCACTCAACGGATACTTGGGGACCTTAACTGGCGGTCTGGGCTGTTTCCCTCTCGACTACGGATCTTATCACCCGCAGTCTGACTCCCAAACATAAATCATCGG
>NZ_LQYA01000025.1 GCF_001531445.1 Sporosarcina koreensis | reverse complement strand
TCCAACTGCGTTTTTAATCATCCCAATTGTCGGCGCTTTTTTAGTCGATGCACTGTATATCCCGATCATTCTTGGATTTATTAATTTCTTCAGCTGATAGTTATGGAAAGGAAATGATTGTATGAATAAAGAAATTGTTATTAATGAAAAGCGTCTGTTGGAAAGTTTTCTGGAATTGGCTAAAATCAACGGTCCGAGTGGAAGCGAGAAGCCGGTCGCTGATTTCATTGTTCCGATTCTCGAGGAACTTGGTTTTTCTATACAATTCGATAACGCGCATAAGAACTTTGGTGGTGACTGCGGAAATCTCGTAGCTTATTGGGAAGGGACGGACCCGACGACAACGCCTTTGTTTTTCTCGACGCATTTAGATACGGTACTCCCTACGGAAGGGCTGCAGCCGATCATTCGGAATGGTGTCATTTATACGGACGGAACGACGATTTTAGGAGCAGATGACAGAGCTGCACTGGCTGCCTATTTGGAAGGAATTCGTGTTATACAGGAATCGGGAATGGCTTGCGGACCGATTGAACTAGTCTTGACCGTGAATGAACAGCCTGGCTTGGTGGGTGCAACTTATCTTGATTATTCCAAGGTGAAGAGTAAAGATGGCTATATTTTCGATAGCAGTGGCGATATCGGCCAAATAATTCAGCGAGGACCGTTTAGCAGCCGGTTTTATTGTGAAGTAAAAGGCAAGCAATCGCATATCGGACTTAATCCCGAAGAAGGCATCAATGCATTCCAGATTGCCGCAAAAGCGATATTGGATTTGAAATTAGGCCAACTGGATCCAGATACGCTTGTCAATATCGGAACGATCCATGGCGGGGAGATGTCATCCATCATACCTGGTGAAGTTGAATTGGTAGGGGAAATCCGTTGTTTCCATAAAGATGGCCTAGATCAACAGATTCAAGTTATCAAGGACGTTATGGCAAACGCTGCGGAAAGTTACGGCGGGGAAGCGATCGTCCGAATTGAGAAGAAGTATTTGGGCTTCCATTCCCCATCCGACTCTGTACTTGTCCAAAATGCAATTAATGCCGCTGAAAACATTCACGTGGAACATTACGTAACAAGAACATTGGGCGGTGCGGATACAAATGTCCTTAATGAAAATGGCCTAAATTGCATTACACTAGGAAACGGCTTCAGAAACATTCACACCGTTCACGAACATATTTCAGTGGAAAACCTAAATAATGGTGCAAGATATGTAATTGGATTGGTGGATGAATGGTATAAAGCGCATAGATGTTGAGAGGCTTTGAAGCGGTGCCTGTGCAGAAAATAATTCAGATTATACACTACAATTGTATAATATAGTAACAGAAGGTAATCAGGTCAATATTTGATTGGCTTTCATGTGTATTTATATACAGGTCGTGGAATTGTCATAGATGTATCATGCACAGTCGCCGGCACAATTTAGTCTATTAACTACAATTGTATATAAGAAAAAGATAAGTCAATGACAGCGACACGTCATTGACTTTTTTATGCGTTTTTATCCAAATCCGTGAATTGTCATAAATGCACCATGCACAGGCACCGACACAATACACCGGACAATAGCTAAAATTTATGTTGCATATTAAAAACTTTATATGTATAATTATGCAATCGTATTATTATATATCGAAAGGATTTGGGTCTATGGAACATATGGGGTTGTTATCGTTAATTCCTCCGCTCATTGCGGTTATTCTAGCGATTGTTACGAAGAATGTTATTATATCATTATTTTCCGGTGTTTTCGTTGGTGTGGTTCTGCTTGTCGGCGGTAATCCGCTAACAGCCACGACAGGTGTGATTGGCGATTATTTATTTCCACAGCTGACGGATAGTTATAATGCAGCTGTGCTTGTCCTTTTGTTTTTCATCGGGGGCTTTGTCGCCCTTATGGAAAAGTCGGGCGGTGGAGCGGCGCTTGCTGCTGCTTCGGTAAAATATATAAAAACGCGGGCGAATGCACAAATATCAGCTTGGTTCGGGGGGATCCTCATTTTCTTCTCTGATCTGGGCACGCCGCTCATTGTCGGTCCCGTTTTTGAAAAGATTTTCGATAAAGTGAAATTATCCCGAGAGAAGCTCGCGTGGATTATCGATTCCACTGCTTCACCGGTAGCCGTTCTTGTGCCGTTCATCGGATGGGGCGTTTATATTATGGGGTTGATCCGTGCGGAGTTCGATAAGTTGGGCATCGCCGACTCCGAATTCAGTACGCTCATCCAAGTGATACCATTCCAATTTTATGCGATTCTGACGGTGCTTCTCGTGCCTTTGATTGCCTTTACGAAGCTTGACTTTGGACCGATGGCGAAAGCCGAAAATCGTGTACGCCAGACGGGCCAGCTTTATTGGCCTGAGTCGAAGCCGTTGAGGAAGGCGGAGGAAATGAAGGAGTATACAACTGGCAGCCGCACAATACTTATTTGGCTACCGCTTCTTGTTTTATTCGTTACATTGTTTGGTCTGCTCATCTCAAAAGGGTTCCCGGTCACGCCGGTTCCAGGCGGCGATTTTCGCGTCGCGCTTAGTACGGCATATCTGTTTGCGGCCATTACAATTGTCATCCTTATGATTATCTATAAAGTAAAGAAATTCAATGAGATTTTCGATATTTATACTTCCGGTATGCAGAAGATGGTGTACGTGGCGGTGACGCTTGTTCTTGCATGGTCACTTGGAAAGGTGATCGGGGAAATGGGGACGGCTGCATTCATCGTCGAAGTGACGAAAGGGAACGTGCCGGCATTCATCATTCCAGCCATACTATTTGTTGTCGGTGCCGTTATGTCCTTGGCGTCCGGTACATCTTGGGGAACGTTCGCCATTATGTTACCGATTGCGATTCCGATGGCGGTTTCACTTGATGCCCATCTTTTCGTATGCATCGGGGCGGTATTATCCGGAGGGATTTTCGGAGACCATTGTTCGCCGATTTCGGACACGACCATCCTTTCATCGACAGGGGCGGGGGCGGATCATCTCGATCACGTCAAAACACAATTTCCCTATGCAGCGTTGAACGCATCTGTCGCGTTCGTCGGCTTTGTTGTAGCAGGATTTACGGGAAGTGCATATACACTTATCTTGGCGATTGTACTTCTACTCGCAGTAACTTTTGTTTTATCTAGGAGGAAAACAGTAAAAGCCGGAGTGGAAGTGAACGCTTCGTAGCTGGTTTCTGAGGTGCCTGTGCAACAATCAATTCGGATTATGCACTGAAATTGCATAAAAGAAAAGAGGAATCCAATGATAAGAAGATATCATTGGATTCCTTTTGTGTTTTCAGCCGCAATATTGGATTTTTATAAATGCGTCTTGCACAGGCGCCGACACAATTCAGTTTATTTCCTGGGAAGTTTATATGGATTTTTTCCGAGTCCAAGGTGTTCCCAACTTCGGAAGCGCCCAACGATCGAGACCGTACCAACCAGCTACTTTCCATGCAAGCACTAGCCATGTTGCCAAGATGAACAGCAACGGATTTGTGCTTAATGTCCCTGCAAATAAGAAACTGACATTCATTAAGGCTCCGAAGAAGGCGGCGATTCCAGTGAGTAGTCCAAAAATGAGGCCAAGGCCGACCAAGAGTTCACCGTACGCAACGACAAAGCCGAATAGTTTTGCGTTGGGCAATACGGTGTTTTCTAAGAAAGAAGCATACCATCCGGAAACATCTCCACCGTCCTGCGCTTTCGCCAATGCTCCATTAATGAAACCTTGAATCGCAGTTCCGGCATGTTCGCCTGTCCAGGCATCGCTCTTTATTTTTCCCCATCCTGCCTTTAACCATGCAAAACCAACATACAAACGAATGATCAACCATATGAGTCCTGAGCGTGAGTCGCTAAATAAAAACCGTGATACTGGATTTTCTGGTACAACAACAGCTTTATTATTATTCATTTGAACAGTCTCCTTTTGTTTTATCGTATCGCAGGGGAGACTTTTTATCTACTACATATCTACTATGTTCATAATAATGTCATTTTTATCCGGTGGCTGTGCGAAAAACAATTCAGTTTATTCATATCGATTGAATAATGTTCAATTGGAAAGTCAGCCATGTAAATAGTTGGCTGACTTTTGTTTACGTTTTTGTGCTTTTAATTGAATTGTCATAAATGCATCTTGCACAGGCACCTAGATAATTTGGGCTACCCAGTGACCAGTGGTTACTTCTACTAGTTGTGCGTTTTGTAGGTTGTAGCGGTCGCTTGTTGTGGCTTCTTCCGGGTTGTGTCGCTTTTTGCTTGCTTCGATGCGCGGGTTGGGGATTGGGATGGCGGAGAGCAAGGATTTTGTGTATGGGTGCAATGGGTTGCTGTACAATTCCTCGCTTTCTGCCAGTTCGACGATTTTGCCGGCGTACATAACGGCGACTCGGTCGCTGATATGTTTCACCATCGATAGGTCATGGGCGATGAATAGATAGGTAAGACCGAGCCGGTGTTGCAGATCCTCAAGCAGCTCGACAATTTGCGTTTGGATGGAGACGTCGAGTGCGGATAATGGTTCGTCGCAGACAATGAAGTCGGGTTCTACTGCCAAGGCGCGGGCGATGCCGATGCGCTGACGCTGGCCACCTGAGAATTCGTGTGGATACCGCGTGGCGTGCTCCGGTTCGAGGCCGACCATTACGAGGAGCTCCTCCACTCTTTTTTTCCGTTGTGCCTTTGATTTGCTCAACTTATGGATATCGAGTGCCTGCCCGATAATGTCAAGTACCTTGAAGCGCGGATTCAAGGATGAGTAGGGATCTTGGAAAATCATTTGCATATGGCGCCGCATCGTTTTCATCTCTTGCGGGGAGAAGCGGTTAATGGCCATTCCTTGGTAAAGGATGTCTCCTCCGGTCGGTTCATCGAGCCGCAGGATGGCGCGGCCTGTCGACGATTTGCCTGATCCTGATTCGCCTACGAGTCCCAATGTTTCTCCTGGTCGGATATGAAAGCTGATATCATCGACCGCTTTCGTTAACTCGCCTTTTCCGCTGTCGAAATACTGTCGTAAGGATTCCACTTGGACAAGTGGAATCGATGTATCCACACCCGCTTTACTATGTGGAGGGCGTTTCGGCTTCTTCTTTTCATCGAGGCGGGGCAATGCGTTCAGCAGTTTCTTTGTATAAGGATGTTGTGGGTTTTCGAATATGTCGATCGTCGTCCCGGTTTCCACGATTTCCCCATCTTTCATGACGGCGACACGGTCGCACATCCTCGCTACAACACCGAAATCATGAGTGATCAGAATAATGGACGTGTCAAATCGTTGTTGCATGCTCTTCATTACATCCAAAATTTGCGCTTGTATTGTCACGTCCAGTGCTGTCGTCGGTTCATCCGCAATGAGGAGGGAAGGTCTGCACGCGAGCGCGATGGCAATCATCACACGTTGGCGCATGCCGCCTGAGAATTCATGTGGATATTGGTTATAGCGCGTTTCACTGTTTTTTATTCCAACGAGTGTAAGCAGCTCGATCGCTTCCTTTTTTGCTTCCCCCTTTGATAAACCTCTGTGTTTCACTAGGCTTTCTGTAAGTTGTTTCCCTACCCGTATAGTTGGATTTAAAGAAGTCATTGGATCTTGGAAGATCATTCCGATTTCTTTCCCTCGGATGCTTTCCATTTCCTTTTCTGTCTTTAAAGAGAGGTCCTCTCCTTGGAATTCGATGATGCCTTGCTTCATATAGGATGGAGGGGATGGAAGCAGGCGCATGATGGAGCGCGCAGTGACGCTTTTTCCACTGCCGGATTCCCCTACAATGCCTAGTGTTTCCCCTTTCTTCACTTCGAAGCTCACCCCGCGTACCGCATTGAAATCTCTTTCTCTCCGTGCGAATGAAACATGTAAATCCGTTACACGCAACACTGTATCCGACATGTAGAACCCCCTATCGGCATCAAAATGAAAATTCTAAATTGACACCAACTTGATGTTTGAATATAGTATAGTATACCGATAGGAATTATACAATATAGAAAGAAGGTGATATCGAATGAAAGTTAGCGTATTCGCCATTCTCAAAAGAACGTTTGAAGAGGCGCATGGAAAGTCCATGTATCGGTTTTTGCTCTATATGACGGGGGTGCCTCTCCATCTACTTGTTTATCTCTTTTATTTATTGAAGAGAAAAGATGATACATACGAAGCAACGATGGCAGATGTCGAGCAGGAGCTGGCACATGAAGGTCGCAGGGTGATTTATTTTGAAGCATTTGAGGAACAATTGTTGTGTAAAGCGGCATTCTTCCAGGAGAAGCTAAGCAACGAAGAGATTCATAGACAGGCGGAAAAGTTGGTGGATGAACGGTTTAAAGAAGAAGTTATGCTACGGACCGAAGGAAGGCATGGAGTGCGAAAAGTGACTTATTACACTTACTTCTTATCTCTCCTTGAACGACCAATGTTTCTCATCGCTTCGCTCGTGCCGGGCGTCTTCATGTATGTATTGCTGCTGTTGATCAGCAATCCGTTTTTGAAATATATTATGGAACGGCTCGTCCAAAGCGTGTTCGTCATTATCGGTGTAGGGATTCTCGTTTTTTCCATTCTCTATATTTCGCCATTCGATCCGGCCTCCAATATCCTCGGCGAATCGGCAACGCAGGAGCAAATTGCCGCATTCAACCAAATCCATGGGCTGGATTTGCCCTATTTACAGCAACTATGGAATGCATTGAAAGGGATTGCGACGTTCGATCTCGGTTCTTCGTTTGCCGGAAGCGAGGATGTAGCGTCAAGCATTGCGAATAAATTCCCGATTACGTTTACGATTGCGATGTTCTCCGTACTTATGGCAATCGTCATCGCCATCCCGGTCGGCATTTTTTCTGCGACTCGCCCGAACTCGTTTTTGGATACTACATTCATGTTCATCGCGCTGATCGGCTTGTCGATTCCGAACTTTTGGCAAGGCCTCATCTTCATCTTGAATTTCTCGATCAAGCTCAATTGGCTGCCTGCCACTTATAGCCCGGGAAATGCTTTGTCGATGATCATGCCGGTTATTGTGCTGGGAACTGGTCTCACTGCATCGATTGCGAGGATGATGCGATCGTCATTACTCGAAATCATTCACGAGGATTACATTATTACCGCAAGAGCGAAAGGGCTGACGAAGAGCCAAATGTTGTGGAAGCATGCGGTCGGGAATGCGATGATTCCGGTTATTACCGTCATCGGACTGATGTTTGGTGGGATGCTCGGCGGCGCAGCAGTAACGGAGAAAGTGTTCAATATTAAAGGGATCGGCAGTTATATCGTCGATAAGCAGTTCATTCCGGACATTCCTGCCATTATGGGGGGCGTCGTCTATATCGCGATTACGATTTCGCTCGTTAATTTGTTGATCGATATTTTGTATGCATTCCTTGACCCTCGTATCCGTTCGAAGATGAAACAATCGTAAAGCAGGTGAAAATATGGAAGAGAAGTTGCACAATCGACACGCATTGGTTTTATCGAAGGAATACCCGCAAGCGAATTTCACATGGATCATTTCGCTGATCATTTCGGTGATTTTTCTCGTGAACAGTTTCTCGTTTACAACCGGGGAAATGAATTCGTTAGTGTTCGCTATGTTTATTGCCTATTTGGCTACGACTTTCTTGCAGCTTTTCATTACGCGGAGGATGAAGAGGGATCTGCTTGACACTGGCGCGATTCAAAAAAAGACTCGCCGCCTTGGGTATGTGCAGTTATTGAGTTTGGTGTCGGGCAATGTTTTTGCCGCTGCGGCAGCATTCAATCTCATCAATGAGCGAAAGACGCCGGAATACACTTTTGCCGTGTATATGTTTTTGACGCAACTATTTGTCATCGCAATTTCAGCAATGAATATGTTTAAACCGTATGTAACCGACACATTTCTTGTATCGATGGCCGTTTTGCTAGTTATCACGGTTTTCCATGCAGCCGTTTTGATTGCCGTGGCGAAGTTGGTGAGGGAGACGGATGCTCCGCGGTCGATGGCGATGATCGCTGTCTTTGTTCTCCTCACCGCGGTGACGGGCAATCTTTTCGCTCTTTTATTAGGATGGAGCTTGTTGTTGAAATCAATTAGTAACGACCATTCGCGTATTTTAAAGTGGCATGTGATGTGGGAGAAGATTACGCGGAATTCGATGGCTGTGTTCGGGCTGTTTTTCATTATTCTCATGCTGGCAATTTCAGTGACTAGCCGTTTTACATTCGATTATGATTTTGCGGTTGAAAATGATTACGGCAATATTTTACAGACGCCGAGCTTGGCTTACCCGTTCGGCACGGATAATTTTGGGCGTGACGTGTTTTCAAGAATTGTGTTCGGTGCAAGGATTTCACTGCTCGTCGGCTTTGCGTCGACGGCCATTCCCGTTGTCGTTGGCGGATTCCTTGGCGGGATAGCGGGCTATTATAGCATCCGGACGGATAATGTGATCATGCGGCTGCTTGATGTGCTGTATGCGATTCCAGGGATTTTGCTTGCAATTGCAATCATTGCTGCATTCGGTGCGAATACGACGAACTTGATTATTGCGCTCAGTGTCGGGTCGATTCCGACGTATGCCCGGACGATGCGGGCGAACGTATTGATGGTGTCGAATTACGATTTCGTCGATTCTGCCCGCGCTCTTGGCACATCGGATTTGTCGATCATCTTCAAACAGGTCGTGCCGAATTCTTTGGCGCCGATGATAGTCAAATCGACGTTGACGATTGGAGGGGCAGTGATTGCGACGAGCAGTTTGAGCTATTTAGGACTCGGCGTGGAGCCGCATATTCCGGAATGGGGCAATATTTTGCGGGTCGGAAGCACGTATTTGGAATCTCATTCGTATTTGGCGGTTTTTCCAGGGCTCGCGATTATCTTACTCGTACTCTCCTTCAACTTTTTGGGAGATGGGCTGAGGGATGCGCTTGATCCACGTCTTGATTGATAGAATTGGCGGTTTGTCATTGGCGGTTGAATAAATACATGTGGAAGAGGAGATTTGATGATGGGGAAAAAATTGTTGACCATTATGCTTGCGCTTATCGTTGTGTTGGCAGGCTGTGTGCAAACGAAATCGGAAGTGTCCGGTGAGAAGGATGGCGGAGATACAAAAGGCGGGGGCAACGGAAAAGTGACGATTGAGTTGCTTGGAACGAGTGCTGGTGAGGATGATATGAACATTGTCCGGGACCAGCTGATTAAAAATGGCTTTGACGTGAAATTGAATATCCAGCCGGATTACGGCAGCTTCAAGGCACAACGGGATGCGGGGAATTTTGACATTGCTTTGTCGAGCTGGACGACTGTGACTGGGAACCCGGATTATGCGGTTCGTTCATTGTTCAAATCGGATGGTGACAACAGCAATATTGACGATTCGGAAGTGGATGCGTTGATTGATCGAGCGAGTACGGAAACGCCTGAACAATTTATAGAGACGTATAAGCAGCTTGAACAGCGGATCGTTGGAGAGAAAGCGTATATTGCGCCGCTTTATATTTCATTCAAAGCGCAAGGGGTCAATAAAAATGTGTTGAACCCGGATACAGTCCGTCTTGCGAAATCGCGGGCAATTGCATGGGAGACAATCGATTTCAATGATGCATCGAAGCGTGATACGGATGCATTGATCACCCAGCAGGCGATTGGTTCGTTGACGTCCCTTGACCCGATTAAAGGGAATGATGGCTCAATCAATACGTTGAACACGAATATGTATGTACGTCTCGTCAACTTGACGGATGATGACCACGTCGTTTCGGATGGATCGCTTTCGTACAATTATGCGATTGGAGAAGGCAACGAGGATTATTATTTCGTTCTCCGCGATGATATTAATTTTGCGGCAGTGGCGGATGGCAAAGCGGTTGACACCGGGGAGCGTGTTGGTGCGGATGATGTCGTATTTTCATTGAACCGCGCGAAAGATAGGGATGCGGTGCCGGATCATCGAACATATAGTTTACATGAAAGCATGAAGGATGTTGAAATTGTGACGGATCTTGCTGAGCTGGAAGATGCTAAGTTATCTGGCGGTGCAGGTTCGGTTCTTGAGGCGCTTGAGCAAGGGCTTGAAGCTGACATCACGGAGATTGTTGTGGATAAAACAGCTGCGGATAGCAGTGCAGGGAAATATCAAGTCGTGAAAGTGACGACAAACGAACCGTTCCCGCAAGTGCTGAACTATTTGGCGCACCAATCAGCAGGAATTGTGTCGAAAAAGCAAGTGGAGAGTATCAATACGTACGACGTGGCGGCGTTTGATGTGAATAAAGACATTCCGTACGGCGATCAGCGCACTGTGACGGAAGGCGCTAGCTATGACAACCATCTGTATGCGAGCGGTCCATACATCCTTGTGAAAAAGAACGACTACCAAGCCGACTTCGTGAAAAATCCGGCGTACCGTGTTGGCAGTGAATTCGAACCTAAAATTTCAAACGTGATCGTCCGTTTTATTGAGGATGCAGACAGTTCACTATCTGCATTGCGCAACGGTGAAATTCACCTCTTCAACGGAGTGCCGGAAACAAAATATGAGCTCGTTGAGAATGATGATAAGTTAGTGTTGCAAAAGAATGATAGCAATGCCGTCACTTATTTGCTATTCAATGCAGCTGACCGCGCAGTCGCGAAAAGCGAAAACTTGAGAAAAGCCGTACTCTACTCCCTCAACCAAGACGAGTTCTTGAATTATTACCAAGGGAATAAGAAAAAAGCCTACTCAACCGTAAGCCCGTTAGTCGACACCGGCAACGAGCTAATAGCAGACCCAACGAAAGTGGAAGAATCCTTAGCAGATTACCAGGCAGAATAAAAAAGTTCCCAAGCTGGTGCCTGTGCAGCGAACAATTCAGATTATGAACTACAATTGCATATGAGAAAAGAAGAAGCCAATGATATCAAGATGTCATTGGCTTTCTTTCGCATTTTTATTTACGGTGATGAATTGTCATAAATGCACCATGCACAGGCAGCGACGAAGCGGAGGGGGAGAGGTAGCACAAATTGTTTAGCTCTTTGTTAGCCGGGTATTTGAGAGGAGATGGGGTTTTTTGAATTTGGTGGGTGTATCCGAAGGAGGTGACTTATGTGAGAAGGGTCTTTCTCTATAGTAGTCTCGTTTTCTGTTTGTTCATTTTCCCGGTTGCTGCTGTCGCTCATGCTCAAGAGGACGGAGGGAACGGAAAAGGCCTTTTGTCCGGAGTGTTGAAGAAGGTGGAATCGACGGTGACAGAGACGACTGAATCGGTTGGGGGTGTTGTCGGTTCTGCTGTAGAGGGTGCGGATCAAACGGTGCAGGATGTCGTGTCATTTACAAAGGATACAGTTGAAACGCTTATTGACCCTGCTACAGAACGGCCGGTATCGGAGATTGTTAATCATACGGTTGATTTTGTTGAGGGAACGGTCGATAATGTCGCACCGGTTGTTGAAAATCCGGTGGAGACGGTTCAAACTACGACTTCGGCAGTGACTGAGATTGTCGAGGAATTGCCAGAGGTGCCTGTTATAATGCCGATACTGGATGAGGTGAGCAAGGTCGTCAATGAAACAACTCAAACGGTGAGTGATTCTATTGAAAGTGCCGAAGTTGAAGAGGTGGTTGAATCAGCTGAAAAGACCACCGAGATTCCAATACTTCCGCAAGAGAATGAAAAGCCAGTTGTTCCACAAGAGAATGATAAGGCGGCACTTCCGCATGAAGATGATATGCCCCCTGCTATTGAACAGGTTGTCGAAGTGAGTGGACAACCGATTTTTGATTCCCATAAATACAATAAAGAAACACACGATCATGAAATGGTTTCTACGACTGATATCTCGGAAGTCTTGGAGCCTACCAACCCAATAGTAGACGAAGAAACGATATTTATAGGAAACGAAGTTCCTCAAGTAGCTGTTGCCAGTCCTATGAAACAAGTTGCTGAAGTTGCAAAGTCCAAGGCAGAAACGTCAGCTGAACAGGAAATACCGACGCTGCCTATCCATTCAAATACGCGGTGGGAAGGGATTCCAATCGCGATAACGACGAGTACGACTTCTGTCACTTCTCCTATTTTACCTCACGCAGGAAATGCAGATGT
>NZ_LQYA01000207.1 GCF_001531445.1 Sporosarcina koreensis | reverse complement strand
TCTTTCTCTCTATCAGTCACTTCATTCCACATCCTCTTCATCAATCAATTTCCCATTGATCGCTTCCAGTTCATCATCTGTCAAATTCCGTTTCTCTAATTCGATGTACTTTTTACCACCCCAATTATACATGATGGCATAGACATATTTTGTCACATCTTTTTCTTTATAGCCATCTAACTCACCATTTTTAAATTTGGTCATAGCGTCTTTAAATAGCCCAGAATAGACAATTAATCGTTT
>NZ_LQYA01000206.1 GCF_001531445.1 Sporosarcina koreensis | reverse complement strand
GCGATTTGGTAAAAGTGAATGAAGAAAATGATGATGAAAAAGAAGATGAAGGCTTTACAGTCACAGCAATGTGGAACTGGAACAGGAAAAATTATTATATAAAAAATGATTGATAAAGGGGTCATGAAAATTGAAGATTAGTAGAAAAGCTGAATCGGAAATCCCCGAATTTTCTAGCCATGAGTTAGCCCGTGAATATTTTAAAAACAGGTATGGAAATCATTTTGTGATGATGAATTCTGA
>NZ_LQYA01000205.1 GCF_001531445.1 Sporosarcina koreensis | reverse complement strand
CACTCCTTTATGAGTCGTAAAGTGTTTTCTGTAACCACATTCTCAGAAACTAGCTTTTCCATAAAGTAAGCTAATACACCATTTCTTCGTTTTTTCTTTGTAGATTTCACCATAATATCTTGATTCTTTTTGGATTTTGTTTTATATTGAGTCATATAACTTAAGTTAATAAACGCCAATCATGGCACTCAAAAACTTGCATTCATCCCCTTTTCTATTTGATTTTTAGTGTGGTTACTAAAA
>NZ_LQYA01000204.1 GCF_001531445.1 Sporosarcina koreensis | reverse complement strand
ACGTCGATCTTCTGGAAGCGCCGCAGCAGTGCGCGGTCCTTCTCGAAATGATTGCGGAATTCCTTGTAAGTGGTCGAGCCGATGCAGCGGATCGAACCGCCCGACAGCGCCGGCTTCAGCAGGTTCGACGCGTCCATCGCGCCGCCCGACGTCGCACCCGCGCCGATGACGGTGTGGATCTCGTCGATGAACAGCACCGCGTGGGGCAGCTTTTCGAGCTCGGTTACGACCTGCTTCAGCCGCTCCTCGAAGTCACCGCGATAACGCGTCCCCGCGAGCAGTGAGCCCATGTCGAGCGAATAGATGACCGCCGGCAGCAGCACTTCGGGCACGTCGCCTTCGACGATCTTGCGCGCCAGGCCCTCTGCAATCGCGGTTTTGCCGACGCCTGGATCGCCGACATAGAGCGGGTTGTTCTTCGAACGGCGGCAGAGGATCTGTACGGTGCGGTCGACCTCCGCCGAGCGCCCGATCAGTGGATCGACCTTGCCCGACTTGGCCTTCTCGTTGAGGTTGACGCAGAATTGCTTGAGCGCGCTCTCGCCCTTCTTGCCGTCGGTCTTCGCCTGGGCCTTCTCCTCCTCGGCACCCTTGACCTCGCGCTGCTCGGTCGGCTGGCCGGCCTTGCCGACGCCATGGCTGATGTAGCTGACCGCATCGAGGCGGCTCATGTCCTGCTGCTGCAAGAAAAAGACTGCATAGCTCTCGCGCTCACTGAACAGGGCGACGAGGACGTTGGCACCGGTCACTTCCTCGCGACCCGAAGACTGGACGTGAAGGATGGCGCGCTGGACGACGCGCTGGAAGCCGCTGGTCGGCGAAGGATCGGTTTCGCCCTCGACCTTGAGCGCATCGAGTTCGGTGTCGAGATAGTTGGTGACCGCGTTGCGCAGCTCCGACAGATCGACGCCGCAGGCAGTCATGACTTTCGACGCATGTTCGTCCGCGATCAGCGCCAGGAGC
>NZ_LQYA01000203.1:121025-149344 GCF_001531445.1 Sporosarcina koreensis | reverse complement strand
TAAAGCGCTTTCACAATTTCAGAGCTCCATCCCGTCATGAGGGAAATTTTCGCGTCAGGGTACATGCTGACAAATTCTTTCAACACTTGCGGCAGCCATGTTTGACCGACAATGGAAGCGCAGGCGATTTTAAGGGTACCGTGCACCTTATCTGCCAAAGATGCAATCATTTCAGCGGTTTCCTCTTTTTTCAGGATTGTCTCCTTCGCAAATGCAATGACAAGTTCACCAGCCGGGGTCGGTTCCAACCCCTTTTGGGAACGGACGAATAACAACGTCCCCCATTCCTTTTCAATCGTTTGAAGGCGTTGGGACAAGGCAGGCTGGGATAAAAAGAGCCTTTCAGCCGCCTTGCGCATATTGCCTTCTTCCGCCAATGCTTTAATGATTTCCAGCTCAGTTGTTGTCATGAAGAACCACCTTTCCCCTCGGTATGCGTAATATGAGCAGCAGACTAATGACTGCAAATACGAGGACAGCTACATACACCCATTGCAACGAACCATCAAGTGCTTGCTGTAGGATATTCATCTTTGCAGAGGATACTGTCGCTCTTGATTCTTCTGTCAATAAAAGATTAATGTCGTCCACTTCAAAATCGAGATTTTCCCCACGGAAAGTCGATTGTAATGACCCATTCAAAACTGCGCCAAAAATAGCCGCGCCAACCGTATTTCCAAAATTCCGCATGAACATATTCGCAGCAGTTGCCGATCCCCTTTGTTCACGGCTGACAGCTCCTTGAATCGTTACAATGAATGATGTGCTCGTTAAGCCCATCCCGATTCCGACGAAAAAACTGGAGAATGCAGCCCATAAAGGACCCGATTCCCCCGTCATCCAAACAAACATGAGGGAACCTATCACAAGGGAGATGCCACCTGCGAATGAAACCGTAAAAGTTCCGAACCGGATCAATAAATGGCCCGCAACGGAAGAAGCGATTGGCCACCCAATCGACATGGCTGTCAATGTGAATCCTGCAATCATGGCTGTCTGTTCCATGACACCTGTCACATAGGTTGGCAAATACGAGGACACGCCAATCAGAATGACACCGGTTGTCAGTGAAACGAGATTGGCATATAGGATGACGGGGTTCTTCCAAATGGCGAACGGCATCATTGGATCCTCTGCCTTTCTCTCAATCCAAATGAACAACGAAAAGAGCCCGATGCCTAGGATAATGAGGAAAAGACTTATCAATGAAGATCTACTAAAGGATTGTCCACCTTCAACAAGCCAAAACAGAATGATCGATAGTGAAGTCGTCAATAATGCGGCTCCCTTATAATCGATAGCCACTTTTCTTTCAGTTTCCGGCTCCTGAAGACAGAAGTAAATTCCGATCATCGCTACTATGCCTAACGGTACGTTGACCCAAAACACATATTTCCAATCCCAGTATTGGACGATCAAACCTCCGATAACCGGGCCTGACACCGCAGATATGCCCCATACACTCGATAAATAGCCTTGAATCTTGGCGCGTTCCGCTGTGGTATAAATATCGCCTACAATCGTTGTTGCTATCGGCATGACAGCTCCTGCGCCCAAGCCTTGGATCAGCCTGAAAACAATGAGCATCTCCATTGATGTCGCAAATCCGCAAAGAATAGAACCAAATAGGAAGATTGATAAGCCGATAAAGAAAATCGGTTTTCGACCAAACAGGTCGGCCAACTTGCCATAAATGAGAACAGTAACTGTACTCATAAGCAAATAGGCGGAAAAAATCCAACTGTATCTCGAAAAGCCTCCCAGTTCCCCTGCGATGGCAGGCATTGCTGTTGATACAATCGTGGCCTCAACTGCTCCGACAAACATCGCCAGCATGACGGAAATGAGGACAAGCGGACGGTTCGTCTTTTTATGTATATTCATTCATATTCTCCTCTCACCAAAAAGTCCGAGAAATAGGAAAAGGCCCCCATTGGAGCCTTTTAGTCAAGGGAAAAGCCTTTTACTTCATGTAAAGATATTTTTTGAATTCCTTTAACATGACTCTTCTCGTCAATATACCCGCAAATGTGCCATCTTCTTCTGTGACACATAGGAATGTGTGATTAATGAGCAAATCTAATCCTTTTTGGAATTTATCAGTTGTTTTAATAGCTGGGATGTCAGTTTGCATGATGTGATCGACTTTCAGGTCAGCCAGCTTTTCATATTCGATCCGTTCCAATCCCAATATGGAGTCTGTAATCATCCCAATCCCTAAAAGTCCCCTAAGATGGTTCTTTACATCAATGACAGGTATTGCAGAATAACCGGTTTTCGTCAGAACGAGAAGGGCGTGTTCTGCGTTATTGCCGACTTGCACACATGCCACTTTTTCAGCAGGAATCAAATAATCGGCAATCGGCACCTGAAGAAAATCCCTGTTATTTACAGAAATCATTGAAATTCGCTCCTTCTGATCATAAGCTGTCATAACAATTCTACAACCCTATCATACCATAAGAGGCCGTAAACATCCCATCGAAATATGAAAAAGGTTCCAGAAGAAGACCTCTTCCTAAAGGGAAGAGGCCCAGTAAAAGAAAATGACAAACAGTATGAAGAGCGCCGCCACACCGATGACCCAGATAATCGGATTTAATGAGAACGGATGATCTTCGATGGCTTCCGGTATGCTGTGGTCTTGATCATTGAATGATGCCGTCGCCATTGTATTCCAATTTCTTACAGCCCTCCACCCGATGAGGCCGATGATTACGAAAACAATTGCTAGCGGAAAAATCCATATAGCCATACGGATAAAACCCTCCCTTTGCACGAATTGGATTTAGGATGCGCAAGTTTGGGAACATGATACATATTCATCCCGGTTTCCGTTTCTGGCGGATGCTTTCCATTCCTATTAACAAAAAATATTCTTATTTACATATAAACTTGTGCAATCTTAGAAAGGATATTGATTCAGCCATTGTCCGCCGTCGAGTGTGACAATTTCACCGTTCATGTAAGAGGCTTTGTCTGACATGATGAAAGCGGCCAATTCAGCGATTTCTTCCGGTTTTCCTACACGTCCAAGTGGGACCGAGTTGATGGTCCGTTTCACAGCTTCCTCGGATTGGAAGAGGCGTTCTGCGCCACCAGTTCGTTCGATTGGACCTGGCGCGATCCCATTTACCCTGAATCCGAATTTCCGTCCCCATTCGACTGCAAGTGTTCTAGTCAAAGACATGACGCCAGCCTTAGCTGCAGCCGAATGGACTACGCCCGGACCGGCATCCCATGCATACGTTGCAAGCATATTTAAAATAGCCCCTTTTTGCCCTTTTTTAATCCAATAGTTGCCGACCGCGCTTGTGCAATAGAAAGTTCCGTTCAGTACGATATCAATAACAGCTTTCCAGCCATTAGGGGAAAGTTCTTCCGCATGGACGAGGAAGTTTCCGGCTGCATTGTTCACTAGCCCATCAATTTTGCCAAACTTTTCGTCTGCAAATTCAACCATCCCTTGTACGTTTTCAATGTTGCGCACATCCATCTGATAAGTATGTGCACGGTCCCCAATTTCTTTCCTTGCTTCTTCCAAGCGTTCCGTGTCACGACCTGTGATGATGACTTGAGCGCCCTCCTCAGCGAATTTCTTCGCCATGAATTTCCCCATTCCGCTCGAACCGCCTGTTACGATGATTACTTTGTCTGTATACATGCTAATCCCCCATTTCCTATGAATGAATATTCACTCATAATTGTAACATAGCATTCTATCGGACGCCTACAATATTAAAAAAGACTTTCTTCTTACAGGGCATTTGCCCGTTTGAAGGAAGTCTTTTCTCACTATGCAAAATACTTTTCTACGATTTCCGAGGCCGGAACCGCTTTGCTGAATAAAAAACCTTGTGCTTTATGACAATTGGCCTCTTTTAAGATTTTTGCCTGCAAATCCTTCTCAACACCTTCTGCAATGACTTGCATGCCAAGATTGTGAGCCAGGTTGATGATTGTCTTTGCAATCGCCTCATTTTTTTCATCAACTTCAATATCTTTGATGAACGAGCGGTCGATTTTAATAATATCAATCGGATATTGCTTTAAATAGCTAAGTGAAGAATAACCTGTCCCAAAATCATCTACAGAAATTGTCACACCGATTGCCTTCAACTTCTGTAAAGTTGACAGTGTGTCTTTCATATTCATCAATGCGCTTTCCGTAATTTCCACCTCGAACGATGAGGGATGAATCCCATGCTTCTCGATGATATTTCTTGCATTCTCTGCGAATGCTCCGGTCTGGAATTGCTTCGGAGAAATATTGACTGCAATTCGAACCTGCCGGAACTGCTTATCTTGCCATTCCTTCAACTGCAGGCATACGACTTCCAGAACCCAATCGCCGATGGAATGGATCAGTCCAGACTCTTCCGCCATCGGTATGAATTGTGCCGGGGATACGAAACCGAACTTCCGGTTATTCCATCTTAACAACGCTTCAAAGCTGTCGATTTCGCCCGTCTTCAAGTTCACTTGCGGCTGATAGTGGAGTTCCAGCTCATTGAACTCGATTGCGCGGCGCAAATGAGCTTCCATCAACGCAGTATCAGTGAAAGCCGTGTTCATTTCTTCCTTGTAAAAACGGTAATGAGAACGACCGCGCTCCTTTACGAAACGAACGGCTTGCTCAGCTTTTTGAAGAAGTTCTTCCAATGTCGATCCATCATCTGGATACACTGAAATACCGATTGAGGACGAAAGAAAATATTCCTGATGATTAAAATAGAATGGTTTCGTGAAATCACTCAAAATTTTCTGTGTCAGCTTCTCCGTTCTTTCGATGGAGTGGTCTTGCAGCAGGATGATATATTCATCCCCGCCATTCCTATATAGCTTTCCCGCCTTCGGAGTAACGATCTTAATGCGATCCGCAATCATTTTCAGGATTTCATCTGCACCGTTTCTTCCAATCGAATCGTTGATCGTATTGAAACGGTCCAAATCCAAATGAATTAACGAAAGCTTTTCATCGCTTCGATAGGCGTACTCAGCATCAGCTTCAAAGTGCTCCTTCAATGCACGTCTGTTCCATAAACCCGTCAATTGATCATGATAGGAAAGGAATAATAATCTTTCATTATTTTTGAGATGAAAGGAAGTATCACGTAAAATTAAATGGATTTCTTGAATATCCCCCTGTACGATAACCGGAATCGTCTTGACGTACGCTGATAAATACTGACCGCGTTTATGGAAAAACTTAATTCCTTCCATTTCGATCGATTCCCCGGAAAACGCACGCGAAAGAAAGTCCTTAAACTCATCAATCTTTTCCTCGCCGATCAAATCGATGATAGCGCGGCCCGTCAATTCTTTTAAACGATAGCCGAACGCTTTATGGACAGCGATATTCGCATATGAAATTCGTCCATTCAAATTGATTGTAATAATCGGGTCCAAATTATGATTGATGACGGACATATACCTATGTTCAAATTCCAATCTTGCTTTTCGTTCCATCATCAGTTCATTCTGTAGTCTGTTATTGTCCATGAATGCCTCCATGCATGTCGCTGCTCCTATGTACAATAATTTTGTTTTATAGACGCCGAAACAGATTTTTCTACTTTATTTTACAAGTATACCTTTATTTTCGACAAAAAAATAGCCGTTCGCAAAAATTTCGGTTTTCTCATGCAAATCACTTTGAAAAAGGTTTAAGAACCAGTATGATAAGGTTAAAATGGAAACCATCATGCAAAGAGGAGGCATCAATTGAAAAAAGAAGAAACGGTGCGTCAACTCGCGATTGCCATCTATACAGTGAATCGGCACGCGAAAACAGCAACGAATAACCGCGAACTATATTCATTAAAAAACAAATCGATCCAACGGCTGCTACAGTCGGGCGATGCAAAAAAAATCGGCTTGCATTTTGTCGACAATCCTCAGCTTAGCCAGCAAAGCTCCACTGTGCTCGTAAAGTGCAGCGATTTCCTCTTTCATACCTTACCGGAAAAAGGCGACTTCACGTCCCTTCCCCATTTAGGCACGCAAGACCAAACTTTCCGCAATCCACAAGAGCGAATGAATTTGAAAAAAGCGAAGGAATTATTGATTGATTTTGTCGGGGAGCAAAAAGTGCCGACAAAGCCGGCAAAAAGAGCATTCATATCAAAACGCCCGAAAGTATCCAATACGCAATCGTTCAGATCATCCTACTTGGATGGAAAATAGCAAAAGCGGAGGGTGGCGGTTTACAGAGGTTCGCAGTCTAAGTTCGCCGCGTCCTGATAGTGCCTTAATTTCTGCAAAATACACAGAAATACGGTAAATCGAACCCTTCGCAGTTCGATTGGCAATGACTGCATGACCGGCTTCCTGCCGCCTCAGGCATAAGGCAGATCTGCGAAACGGCGCTTTTTGCCGTGCAGCAGGGCTGACTTATGACCCAAGCTGTTGCCACCCGGAGTCTAGACGTACAAAAGCGGACTGTTCCAGCAATCAGTCATACTGATTTGCCGGAACAGTCCTTTTTCATTGGGTACAGGACATCTTGCTTTTTATGCCCGTCGATATTGTTTGTATAAAACCTGCGTCCCTTTTTCGCCATATTCTTCGACAAGCTCATTATACATTTCTTTTGCCAACTGCAGACCAGGTAAAGGCAATTTCATCTGTTCCGCTTCTGCCAAAGCAATATTCATATCCTTCAGGAAATGCTTAACGTAAAAACCAGGTTCAAAATCCCCTTTTATGATCCTTGGCGCCAAGTTCGAAAGCGACCAAGAACCTGCTGCTCCTGAGGAAATGGATTCGAGAACCGTTTCGGCATCGAGGCCTGCTTCTTTTCCATAAGCTAACGCTTCACACACCCCAATCATATTGGTCGCAATCGCAATTTGGTTACACATTTTTGTATGTTGGCCAGCTCCAGCTTCACCTTGGTAGACAATTTGTTTTCCAAACACTTGTAATAACGGAAGAACTTCTTGGAAAGTCTGCTCATTGCCTCCGCACATAATCGAAAGCGTCCCATTTTGCGCGCCGACATCTCCACCAGAAACAGGCGCATCGATAGAGGAAATCCCCTTCTCTTCAGCATCAGCCGCAATCCTTATAGCCAAAGCTGGACTGGATGTCGTCATATCGATGAACATCATTCCTTTTTGTGCATTGGCCAAAATACCATTCTCTGAATAATAGACCTCTTCTACGTCGGACGGGTATCCAACCATCGTCATTACGATATCCGCATTGGCAGTTGCTTGTCCAGCTGTTTCAGCCCAGCGTGCTCCCTGTTCTACGAGAGATGCCGCTTTCTCTTTTGTCCGTGTGAATACAGACACTTCATAATCAGCTTTCAATAAATGCTTAACAATACTACTGCCCATCACACCTGTTCCAATGAATGCAATTTTCTTTTTCACCATTATATTCCCTCCCTTTTTATCCATTATAAGCGTTTACAACAAAAAAAGGAGGACAGATCCTATAATAGGGTCCGTCCTCAAAAGGGGGAAATGAGAATGTTGCTGTGTTCAATTATAATGTCCCCCGTTTGAAATCTTCTTAAACCTCTTTTATAAAAAAAGTTTTTTTAATTTCTTCAAGCTCGTGAATAAACATGGAATGCTCACTGTCAGATGGCGTCCGTGAGCCATATCGTACTTCATTATACACCGATAATACCAAATCATTCTGTTTCCAGCCCATGCGAGAGAACCATTCTTTTACCGTTTCCCCATGCATGCGACTGTAATTATAGGTTTGCGCTTCCTTCTCGAATTGTTCGAACGTCTTCCGTACTTCATCCCGGGCAGACGAGTAATCATACAGGAGTTGACGTTGCACTTCAGGTTTTTCCCTCTTCCCTTTGAAAGAGAATGAATACGTCTCCTGTTTTCCAACGTGCCGCTGCTTCCCTTTTCTCCGAATAAGGATAATGGCGATGGCGATCAAGATGACAAATGCTAGCCCAAGGGACGTGTACTCAAAAATGGAAGAGGTCTTACCAAACGTCTCCAGCTCCCCTTGCATTTCAAAATCAACGAACCCTTCCTCTTCCTCCAAGTTTTCATCAATAAAACGCTCAGCCCCTGACTTGAAGAACTCAAGGATTGAATCCATGCCTTTTCCAAAAAGAGTAAAGATGCCGCCAAAAAGAAAACCGAATACAGCTAAAAAGAGTCTTCTAACAGAATCAAGTGCAAAAAAGACGACGACAAACAATAGAGCACCCAATCCGATGATATAGCCGAAAATCCTGCCTGCCTCCCTCACATGGAAATTGCCCAATTGCCTGCTATTCACATAGATTGTCACCATACGTATAGCAAAGTAAAGGAAAGTAGTAATCAAATAGAGCAATAGCTGCTGCAGCATCAATTCTTTCGGATTATTAAACGCAAAAAGGAGACGCGACAAGAAATATAGCACAACAAAAACAATAGTATTCACAGATAAGAAAGGCCATCCTTGAATACGTGATCCATTAAAATTCGCCTGAATCCTCCACAGGACATAGACGAAGAAAAGGAGAACGTTCATGAGCGGTGCTTGCAAGAGCAGCAACGGAGCCGTTAGTGCCACTGCCAATCCGGCGCCAAGCCCTATCGAATAGTCGCGATTGTAAAACAGGAAAAAGGAGACGACCCCTCCAACTATCGAAATGAACAGCCATATGTATGGCATGGCAGTTCCAACTTCCCCTAAAAAGAAAACGAATAAGTAGGATAAGAGGAACATCTCAACAATTAGACGCTCAGAGAGGTTAAATCGGTTTCTGTCTCCTCCATAATTTGATTGTCCCAAACCCTTTCATTCCTTTCATGGGAATTGTCCAAAATGACTTCATACCGTTTCTGCCATTGTTTTGACAGAGATTTGATCCGATCATTTTCATGTGTGATCAAAACGGCAGTTTGCGGAATTTGCCCAGAGCCTTCCAGTTGCCGAAGCATTTCCTCAAAAGATAGTTTTGCGTGCTTATCCGAAATTTTTGCAAGCATGACCATCAGTTTTTGGAACTGCACTTTACCCGATCCGCTTGGCAGCCATAAATAAGGCGTTTTCCCGAAGCTTCTTATATTAATTGCGACGGCGTACGGAATATTGTTCTTCATGCAGTAATCCGCATAGGAAACAAGCCGCTCCACCTTTTTTTCAAAATCCAAAAATCCTCTGTCTTTCTCAATCGTGTTCAGCATAAGGGTAACGCTTTGCGAACTGACCGGAAGGAATTCCTTTGTTTGCAGTTTCTGCATTCGTGCACTTGCTGTCCAGTGGATTTGGTCAAAGCGGTCCGTCGGTACATAATCCCTCGTACCAATCGGCTGGAATGCATCCATGAATAATGATTGCTTCCGTTCTGTTTCCCCCGGTTTGTAGGGGGAAGATTTTATTTCCCTGCCGAGCGGTCTCACTTTAGGGTATACAAGGCTTTGGTAGAAAACAGCTTCATCCAGTTCCATATTGACAAAACCATCCCCAAATAGATGAGGGATTTCCAACATGACCCTTGTCACCCTTGACAACCCCCGCTTCTTCCCTTCAAGTGGAACTCGGATTTCCACTTTCTTATTGCTACCGATTGCAAAGGGAATCGTCAAATCATAAATTCCACTATAATGTTTTGTATGGTCTGAATTTGGTGCAACAGCGTCTTCGAGAGAAATCGTCATCGTCCCATTCCAAATTGGGACACTTCCGTTTTCGAAGTCCATGACCAGCTCTTCACTTTCACCGATGAGTATCCGTTTTTGCTTCGATCGAAATGAAACTGACAGGTCCTTTCCCACTTTTGAAAAGTAGATGTTTTGAAAGGCAAGCATCGCAAACACTGCGGCAAAACATGCAGCTAACCACACTTGCATATAAATGAAGGCAAATAAGAAAAAGACGGCAGTGATTGCCATTCCTTGATGGATCGATCGAAATCCATGTTCATAGCGTATCCACTTCATCAGACCGTCGCCTCTAATGGTGCTGTGATGGAATTCATGATATCTTCCAGCACTTCTTCAATCGTTTTCGTCAATACCCCTTCCGTCGAAAGTTCCATTCTATGCATCGCTGCCGGAGGGAGGATGTGTTTGACATCATCAGGAGTTACGTAGTCTCTTCCCTCAATATAAGCTTTTGTCCGGGTTGCCTGTAAAATGGCAAGAGCTGCACGGGAACTTAAGCCAAGCTCTAGGAAAGGATGCTCTCTAGTAGCTCGTACTATTTTCAATATATACTTTTCGATATCTGCATGGACTGTCACTTCAGCAGCTTCTTTTGCCCAAGCTTGGACCATTTCCGCGTCAATGACAGCCTCAGTCATTATTTGTCCCGGGTTCTTGCCATATTGTTGCAATATTTCATGTTCCTCTTCAAAAGACGGATAGTCGATGTTCAGCTTGAACAGGAACCGATCCAGTTGGGCTGCCGGTAAAGGGAACGTCCCTTGCTGGGATTCAATCGGGTTCTGCGTTGCGATGACCATGAAAGGCGTCGGTAAAGAAAGTGTTTCCCCATCGATTGTCACTTGTCTTTCTTCCATTGATTCCAAAAGGCTTGATTGTGTACGAGGAGTCGCTCTATTTATTTCATCCGCCAATAATATATTCGTTGAGACAGGACCGGCTTTTAGGACGAACTCCTGTGACTGCGGGTTGAAATATCGGATGCCCGTCACATCCGATGGCAGCACATCAGGTGTAAATTGCACACGCTTGAAGTCCCCTTTAAAAGCGTTTGCAAAACTTTTGGCCATCATCGTTTTTCCGGACCCCGGAACACTTTCAAGCAATACATGTCCCTGTTGCAATAATGCAATCAGCATAAGGTCAAATTCTTTTTCCCTGCCAATGACAGCTTGATTCAATTCATTTCGAAAGTCTTTAATTGTTACCAACATAACCACCCTTTCTATTTCTCAATCCATTCCATTTGTCCAGGCATCTCTTCTAGGGAATTGTATTCATTGATCAAACGATCGAGCGCTTCACTTATGATTAATGTTTCCATTGAAGATAAGCCTTTATTGCCCGCTACGGTAATCAATTCCTTGCGCGTCGACTCAATTTCAGCTTCCAATATCTGTTTCATGCGCAGTACCCCCTGAGTGTAGATATACCTAAATCACAATTATACACGATTCTATTCGAAAAAAGTAATTCAATTTACGACATTTTCCGATAAATAGAAACTTCAATCAACGGAGAGGGGTTTTTCCCCACTGAATGTTAGCTAAACCAATCGGACTCTTGCTGCCTGCTACCGCAAGACATAAAAACGCTTTTTTTAGATTGAAACACTTTACGTCACGGCCTTTTTAAGGCAAACTATAAAAGATAATCTGTTTAAGGAGCTGTTTGATTATGAAAATCGCAGAAGTTGGAAATATTATAGAGTTTAAAGATGGCTTACAAGGAATTGTAGAGAAAGTGAATGAGAACTCTGTAATCGTCGATTTGACATATATGGAGAACTTTGATGAACTGGAACTGGAGGAAAAGACTGTCGTCAACCATAAACGATATACGATCATTCACGGCAGTGATGAATGAAACATTTTTCACTCTCGTTCGTCCAATAAAGTGAAACTTCATACAGTGGGGGGTACTTTACCCCACTGTATGTTAGTTGAACCAATCGGGCATTTACTGGCAGTTGCTGCCCAGCCTTGGTGGTAGTCTTACTGCCAGTTAATGCGGGATCAAATGAATAGGAGGGATTTTCAATGAAATTCAATTGGAAAATGGTGTGCACAGGATTTGCGGCTGTGATTCTCCTTACGGCTTGTGGTACTGATAATGCGAAGCAGCAAGATGGGACAGATGCAAATGAGCCCGGACAAGTCGTCGATGGGACAAACGGCAGCTCGACAGACGGAACGTCAAGCGATGCTGGGTCCGGTTCTACAAGTGTAGGCAGTGAGGATTCCGCTGCAGATATGGCGGATGCTGTACTGACAAAAAGCGATGCCCAGTCATATGCGATAGAAGTATTGCCCGGCTATACGCTAACAAGCGAAGAGCCTGGACGGGATAGCCTATATGCAGATGAAAACCCGAACGCTTTCATGCGAATTGAAACTCAACCTGCTGAAGATGGATCATATGATTATTTAGTAGATAATATGCAAGAGGTATTGAAAGCCGCAAGCAATGGCGAAGAGCCTGAAGAATTGACGGATGTCTACTCGGATGTCGAGGATAAGGGTATAAAGAATGCCAAGGCGTTCCAAGTGGACTCAGAAACGGGACCAGTTACCGGAGTCGTTTTTGAAAAGGATGGCATGGTTGTAAGATTGACTTTGTTCGACAATGTGGATGAAAAATACAAAACTGATTTCTTGAATATGGGACAGACGATACAATAAACGATAACAAAATCGCAGGGCGCCCGCCCGGAGTCTGGACGCAAATAAACGCCGAACAGGTTATGCCTGTTCGGCGTTTTATGAATCCAATTATGAAAGATTCTTAATCGATAGTCCTAATTTTCGTAGCAACTCGATTGCCATGTCCTGTTCCGATTCCGAAAGGGAGGACATCAATTCATTGAGCTTCTTTTCGTGAGAAGGGAAAATTTCTTCGATCAATTCCTTACCGGCAGCTGTGATGGACATATACGTGATTCGTTTGTCTTCTGTGCAGTATACGCGCTCAATAAGCCCCTTTTTTTCAAGCTTATCGACGACATATGTCATCGATCCGCTGCTAAGCAGTATTTTTTGTCCGATTTTTTGAATCGGCTGCCTTCCCTTGTGATATAAAAGTTCCAAGACAGCAAACTCCGTAGGGTTCAGCTTATAAGATTCTATCAGTTTATTCGCCTCTTCCAAGACAACTTTGCTTGCCCTTGAAAGGACGATGAATAATTTCAATGCACGTTCTGTATCGTTTACCATAATTCGGATCCACCTTTTATTTTCCTATCAGCGACTCGACACTATTATAGCTATAAATGGACGAATGTGTCAAAACGAATCGATTCAAGAGACGATGGACTGCTTGCTTTTTAACGGAGCAGATGCGCCATCTTTCGCTTTAGGGAAAGTCAATATGAATTTCGTGCCAATACCGACTTGACTCTCTACGGCGATTGTTCCGCCATGGTCTTCCACAGTTTTTAATACGAAAGGCAGTCCCAAGCCCGTTCCACCTGGCTTCGAACTGAAGAAAGGCATGAAAACTTGGCTCACTTGGTGGCGCGTCATCCCTTTTCCTGTATCCGTTATGGAAAGGATTAGTTTTTCATCAGATTCTAAGAGATGAATGGAGAGCTTTCCTCCGACCTGCATGGACTCTAATGCATTTTTAAATAAATTCAAAAGTACCTGTTTCATTTTATCCGGATCGCCAAAGATATGTGGATTATTACTCAATTCCACCTGTTGAACAACTTCAATTCCGTCCATGACCGCTTTTGGCGAAAGTATTGAAACCATATCACTGACCAATACTTCTAAGGAAAATACAGATTTTTTCTTTTCAGACGGCTTTGATAGGACGAGCATCTCTCCTAAAATCGATTCCATTCTTTCGATTTCATCCTCGATGACTGAAATATAGCGGATGGAATCTTCAGTGGCAGATACTTTCAGAAGTTGCGTAAATCCCTTCAATGTTGTAATTGGGTTCCTTATTTCATGGGCAATACTTGCCGCAATTTGTCCGACAGCGGATAATGAACCTGAGTGCGCCAGCTGGACTTGAAGGTTCTCTTTTTCAGTAGCATCCGACAACTGAACGATAAACATATTCGTATCGCTATCATAGTAGGTTATTATATGGTAGTATCTTGTATCGTCCGGCGATCTTTGATACGTTGTAATGGATTGGACACTTCCCTGTTCCTTCACCTTTTCAAAATGGGTCTCAAGCGGCTCGCTATTGTCCGAATCGACGATGGCTAATACTTTTACGAGGTTATGGCCGATCAGTTCATCTCTCGTTTGGTTAATAAAAACAGTATGCATCTCATTCACATCGATAATTTCACCAAGCGGATCCACCAACAACATGAAGTTGGCAGATTGTTTGAATGCATTATAATATGTTTTGAGAGACGGAATTTTTTTCAGACCAGGCACTTCGAACATCGCTATGATTTTTTTTATTTCCGGTATATAGAATAAATGCATCTGGACTGGGCTTTTTTCTTTATCGAGGAAACTTATAAGTGTTATTTCCATCAAAGTGTGTTCCGAATTTCCTGCCCGTTCAGAAAATCTCGTCCAGTCATGCATGGAAGTCGGATTGATGATTTCATTGATATTTCTTTTATTTTTCATGTCAAAGTGTATTTTAAATGGTTCATTCTCAGAATAAATGTCTCCATTTAAATGCAATATCAAACACGGTCGAAAGTTGTCATCCATCAGGAATGACACACTTTTTCTTATTTTATCGAAATCACTCAATTTGATACCTCCTGTACCTATTACCAAACAGTATGTGAAACGACAAGATTTCATGCGAACGGGAACAGATAAATTGAATTTTTACGAAATAAAGCATCTTCAATTCTGATTATTTCATATAATCAGTCGTAATAAAATAGTATTTTATAACTAAATTGAATTCCCTATTATCATCCGTAAGTATTATAACAAAGGAGCAACAACATGAACATAGTCCTAACAACACTAAATGCAAAATATATTCATACAAATCTCGCCATCCGATATTTGAAGTCATATGCAATGCCCGAATACGAACCTATTTTAGCAGAATACACAATTAAAGATCCGGTTTTGAACATTGTATCAGATATTTATCAACAAAAGCCAAATATTGTCGGATTCAGTTTGTACATATGGAATATCGAAGAATCCATCAAGGTAATACGGATTTTAAAGAAAACGAATCCGGAGCTGGTCATCATAGCTGGAGGACCTGAAGTTACATATGACTTTGATAAATGGTTGGAAAAAGTTCCTGAAATCGATTTTATCGTCCTCGGTGAAGGAGAAAGAACTTTTAAACAGCTGCTCGATTATCATGCAGGAAAAATTGGCATCGATGAAGTGCAAGGGGTCGCCTATTTGGAGGATGGAAAGCTAAGATCGACTGCTCCAGGCCCGAAGCTTGACTTACGCGAACTGCCATCCCCTTTCACATTCCCTGAAGATGTTCCCCATCTGGCCAATCGGGTGACGTATATCGAGACGAGCAGAGGCTGTCCATTCTCTTGTCAGTTCTGTTTATCTTCCATCGAAGTCGGTGTCCGCTATTTCAATCGGGACGCCGTGAAGGAAGACATCCGCTATTTAATGAGAAATGGTGCGAAGACAATCAAATTCGTAGATCGGACATTTAATATTAGTCGGAGCTATGCGATGGAAATGTTCCAATTTCTTATCGATGAACATTTACCAGGCACTGTCTTCCAATTCGAAATAACCGGGGACATTATGCGGCCGGAAGTTATCAACTTCTTGAACGAAAATGCTCCTGCAGGCCTTTTCCGTTTTGAAATTGGCGTCCAATCGACAAATGACTTGACGAATGAACTTGTGAAGCGAAGGCAGAACTTCGAAAAACTGTCGAGGACTGTCACCATGGTAAAAGAAGGCGGGAAGATCGCGCAGCATCTTGATTTGATCGCTGGGTTGCCGGAAGAGGATTATGACTCATTCAGAAATACATTCAACGATGTGTTTGCGATGCGCCCTGAAGAGCTGCAGTTAGGCTTCCTCAAGCTATTGAGAGGGACAGGCTTGCGCATTCAGGCGGAACAATACGGATACACCTATATCGACGAAGCTCCATACGAAATCTTATCCAACAACGTCCTCACTTTCGATGACATATTACGTATCAAACAGACTGAAGATGTCCTTGAAAAGTATTGGAATGACAATCGCATGCCGCGCACTGTTGAGTATCTCGTATCGGAAGTTTTCGAAACGCCGTTCGACTTTTTCCAGCAATTCGGTACATTTTGGGAAACGAAAGGCTGGTCGAGGATTGGCCATCAGCTGCAAGACTTATACACTAGGCTGGAAGAGTTCCTCCTTGAATATGAAAAAGCCAATATGAATATCGTCAGAAGTCTAATGAAGTTCGATTATTTGGCGCACCATACATTCCAACCTCGACACATATGGTGGAATAATGACATTGAGCCGGAGACATTGTTAGATATTGAGCGGTTGATTTTAGACGATAAAGAGTTGCTTAGCAAAATGGCAACGCCGACACGTCTCACCGAGAGAAATATCCGGAAACATACATTCATCACCCCAGTCGCAGTACGACCAATGGAAGCATTTGAACATGACGTAACCGAAGAAGACGGCTACCTCGTCACTTTCTTCTGCAAAGGGCAAAACCCACAATTCCATTTTCTACAAACCGAGAAAAGCATGGCATGATAAACAAGAAAAAGCATCCTCCCTATCGGAATTAAGGGAAGATGCTTTTTTCATCCGATGATAACACGTTCTTTAGGATAAGCGTAAGGTTTTTTATTCGTTTTTCCTCCTAACGTATAAAGGAACGAAATGAGACCGACCCGCCCGATGAACATGAGAACCATGATGATCAATTTACCGATAACCGATAGATCGGATGTAATTCCGAGAGACATGCCGCATGTACCGAAGGCGGAAGTGATTTCAAATAACAGTGCAACGACCGGAACATCCTTTTCTGTAATGAGCAAAATGAGCAATGCCGTCATGACCATCACCGCAGCAAGCAGGATGACTGCGTAAGAACGGTAAACGTCTATTAGTTTGATTTCACGCCTAAAGATGTTAATGACATTATTGCCGCGCGCAAAGTTGAACAGGAACAGAAGCGCGATGGCGAATGTCGTTGTCCGGATTCCCCCTCCTACTGAACTAGGAGAAGCTCCGATGAACATTAAGGAAGAAATGAAAATATCCGTCGCGTCACTGAATTGTGTAATATCATATGTCGTCAACCCCGCAGACCTAGAAGATACAGAGTGGAACAACGAAGCAAAGATCTTTTCATGCCACGCAAGCCCTTTGAAGGAGTGAAATGACTCCAAAATGAAAATGAGCAATGCCCCCCATACAAGTAACAGCCCGAACGTGACAGTCGTAATTTTTGTGAAGAGGGAAAAACGGAAATTCGGCACCTTTTTCGAGAAAAAGCTTTTCACTTCTATAAGTACGGGAAATCCGATGGCGCCAAGGATGATCAGAATCATAATGACCGTTTGCACAAAGTAATCATCGAAATAAGGGTGCAAGGAAGAACCCGTAATATCGAAACCGGCATTTGTCGTCGCCGATACCGACATGAACATCCCATTCAACAAAGCTTCGCTGAAAGTGTCGTAATACCGCATAATATATAATGTCAAAATGATTCCGCCTGTAATTTCAATCAAAAAGATGATCCGAACAATCTGGTTAATGAGGCCGACGACTCCTGCCAGTGAATATTGGTTATGGTCAACCATGATAAGTTGACGTTCCCGCAGACCGATTCGCTTCTTGACCAATAGCCAAAAGAATGTACCGATCGACATGATGCCGATGCCGCCTAATTGCAGGACGAGCATAAGCATACATAACCCGAAGACCGAATAGGTGTCTCCAATGCTAATCGGAGTCAATCCTGTCACACTCACCGCACTTACCGCAGTGAACAAACTATCTATGAAGCTGACTTCAACCCCGGGTAAATAAACACCAGGCAAGTTCAACAGTAGGAAGGAAAATCCGATTGCCAAGAAATAATAAAAAACGATAACTTGTGCAGGGGTGAATCTATGCAGACTTTCCCTTGTGATTTTCATGCCATCAGAACCTTTCTAAAAAGAGGGAATCATCTTTCCATCTTAGTGAACTTTCGCTCAAAAGGAAAGAAAACAACTTAAAAAAACTTTCGACCGGTACATTTTAGCATGTACCGGTCGGATTATTTTACGCCTGTTTTCGATTTTTCGCAATAGCCGTCAAGTAACCGCCAACAGCGATTGCCAGAAGAACGACCCAGAAGATCGACTTCCAGATTGTCGAGTGCGGAAATGCCTCATCAATGATTTGCAACTTCTGATGTGACAATGTCAGGACAACCAATTTAACCCCTACCCAGCCAACAATTAGGAAAGCAGCTGTTTCAAGAGATGGGAATTTTTCAAGCAGCACAACGAATTGTCTCGCTGCAAAACGGATAATAATCAAGCCGATGATTCCGCCGAGCAGCATCACAACGAATTGACCGCCGTTTATGCCGCCGATATGAAAATCACCAAGCTCCGGCAACGTGACTGCCAATGCAACCGCGGCAAGCATCGAGTCTAGAGCGAATGCGATATCTGCGAGCTCGACCTTTAATACCGTCATCCAGAAACCGGATTTCTTCCTTGGATTCTTTACGTCATCTTCATCGTCTTTCCCCTTATCCAATAAGGCTTTGATTGAGATGAATAAGAGGTACGCCGCTCCCAATGCTTGGATTTGCCAGATATTCACTAAAAACGTAATCATGAACAAAGCAGCAAAACGGAAGACAAATGCACCAAGCAATCCATAGAACAATGCTTTTTTCTGTTGGGGCTTCGGAAGGTGCTTCACCATGACAGCCATGACAACCGCGTTATCCGCTGCCAACAATCCTTCAAGTGCGATCAATACAACAAGTACCCATGCGTATTCCAATAGTATTGCTTCCAACTTATTTCCTCCTTATTTCTCCATATAAAAAAACCCTCACCTAATAAAGGCAAAGGTCTCGCTAAGTCAGAAATTTTGTTTCAAATCCTGCTATCATAACCGATGGCACTTGCCATGTATTGACGACTATGAAATAGGTTGCCCTATAGCTACTCCCCTTTGACAACTGTCAAAAGAATTATTAAGTTGTTGAGTGCTTATTAAGAAATTATACCATTAAAATTGTCCGGACTCAATTTATTTGTGAAGAATACATGTAATAAAATCCGGAGACTTGCATCTCCGAATTTTATTATTTATTCAACTTCTATTGCGCGTTTTCTTGTTTGCCGATCAAATAAGCTATAGATGATCGGAACGATGTACAACGTAAGGAATGTAGAACTGATCAAACCTCCGATGACAGCTATCCCCATCGGCTGATTCATTTCCGTCCCTTCACCGATGCCTAGCGCAAGTGGCAGCAGTCCCAATATTGTCGTCAAGGCGGTCATCAGTATCGGCCGCACACGATCCCTCACAGAGGCGATAATGGCGTCATATGATGACATTCCTGCCTCTTTCCGCTGGTTAATATAGTCGACGAGAACGATACCATTATTGACAACAATACCTACAAGCACGAGTATGCCGATGACCGCAGTCACACTAACCGGCGTGTCTGTCACGAATAAACCTACTGCCACCCCGATCACCATCAAAGGCACGGAGAACATGATGACAAACGGATACTTGAACGACTCGAACTGAGCAGCCATAACGATGTAAACAAGGACAACGGCAAGCAAAACGGCCATAAGCATGTCGTCAATCGCATTCTCGAACAGTTCGCGATCGCCCCCATATGACATTTCCGTCTCTTCAGGCAGATCGATCTTCTCCATGATTTCATTTACTTTTTCAGTCATATCCCCTAATGTCAATGACGATTCATATTTGACATTGAAAGAAACAGAATGAGCTTGGTCAACCCGCTGGATGGAAACCGGACCTTCTGCTATTGAAATCGTCGCAACATCCTTCAGAGGGATAAACCCTCCCGATGGCGATCTTAACTTGATTTGCTTTAATTTGTCGATGCTATTCCGATACCTTTCATCGTATTGAACAATGACTGAGACAACATTCTCATTCTTATCAACAAATTGTGAAGCGAATTGACCTCGAGTAATCGAATTGACGGTTTGTGCAATTTGATAAGGGGTCAACCCGAGGTCAGATGCCTTTTCACGGTCAACTTCAATATGGACCTCCTCAACAGTGTCTTGGAGATTATTTGACACTTCAAGAACCGAATCCAATTTTCCAAGCTCTTCATCAAGTTTAGCTACCGATTCATTCAGCCTATCCTCATTTGAATCTTTCAAAGTGAAGGTTACTGTATTCGGACTCGATCCGGCCGCAGTCTGCATTTCAAAACTGACGCTTGCCTCTTCTCCAACAAGATCGAGCACATCAGGTTGGACATCATCGACGAACTCGAATACCGACCGATTCCTTTCTGTAAGAGGCACAAGCTTTACGTACATTTCAGCTCGGTCTGATTCTGAGCCGCCTTGCGCCATACTTTGCTGCGTTCCTCCGATAAGACTGACGTAAACATCAATATCTTTTTCTTTTTTCAGCCTGTCCTCGATCTTTTTCACGATCGTCTCCGTGGAAGACAACGATGAGCCATTCGGCATCTTAATAGAGACGCTGAAGAACCCCTCGTCCGTCGGCGGAAGAAATTCAGTTCCAACCTTGAATAAACCAAACCCGCTGCCTACAAGAAGAACGAGCGTCAATGCTAAAATGACAGCACGGTGTCTGAGAGACCATTTGACAGATCGTTCAAATCTGTTCAACGTCTTCGAGCGGCGCCTTCTCGCTTCGATATTCTTCTGTGGCTTATTAAGCATGCGGCTCGCCATCATCGGAACGACTGTTAACGCGACGACAAGGGAGGCGAAAAGACTGAATGAAATCGTCAAAGCAAATTCCGTGAAAATCTGCCCGATCAAGCCACTAATGAAAATGACGGGCACAAAGACGGCAAGTGTTGTCAACGTCGAAGCGGTAATAGCGCCGCTGATCTCTTTCGCACCATCTCGCGCCGCTTCAGTACGGTCTTTCCCCATCGCGATATGCCGTTCGATATTCTCGATTACGACGATAGCATTGTCGACGAGCATCCCGATTCCCAGCGCCAAAGCACCGAGCGTCATAATATTGAGCGAGAAATCAGCAAAAAACATAAGCACGAACGTGACGATGACAGAATAAGGGATTGCTATGCCGATAATGATCGGGCTTTTAATTCCCCTGAGGAATAAAAACAAAACGACCATCGCAAATAGTCCGCCAAGCAATAATGTTTGACCGATATTTCCGACGGCAAGCTTTACATAGTCGCCTTGGTCGAATAAAATATCCGCCTCGACCCCTTTGTATTCCTCTTTGGCTAATAATCGATCCAATGCATCCTTGAATGCCGTGGAAACCGTTGCTGTATTGGTGCCTGATTCCTGCAGTACAGACATAAGAACTGCCTGCTGATCATTCGCTCTCGTTTCGGATGTCGTCTTCGCTTCAAGCATCGCGACGTCCGCTACATCTTTCACTTTCACTTTTTCTCCGGTCAACGGATTGGCGCCTACCATGACTTCCCTAATATCGGTGATGGTCGTCAACGTGCTCATGATCCTTGTCGTCAGTTGCTTGCCGTCATTTGTTTCAATCGGCTCTCCAGGCATCGATACATTGTTCGCTTGAATCGCTTGTACAATATCCGATTGGACGAGGCCGAAATTCTCGAGCTTCTTCTGATCTAAAATGACTTGGACTTCTTCCACCAATTTACCTGTAACGGTGACACTCGCGACTCCTTTCGTCCGGCGCAGCTCCGTTTCCAGACGCTCTGCGATATCCCGTATGTCAGCTTCCGCAGAATTTGTCCGAAGAGACAACTGGATGACCGGAAACTGCGCAGGATCGAATTTCATGAATCTAGGGGCATCCGCTCCTTCAGGTACTTGAACTTGATCGATTCGTTGCATAATGTCCAGCTGCACATCATCGATATTCGTAGACCAGTCAAACATGAGCAGAATGAAGTTTGCTCCTTCTTGTGAAGAAGATTGCATTGATTTCAATCCAGGCGCAGTCGATAAGCTTGTCTCAAGCGGCTTTGTCAGTTTCTCGCTCACTTCGGTAGAGGAAGCGCCAGGATAGTTGGTGACGACGACTGCCACGGGCGGATTCAGCTCGGGAATGAGCGTCACCGGGATTTTGAAAAAGGAAACTGCCCCTAGGATGATGACTAAGAACATTGTCACAATCGTAAAGACAGGTCGTTTTATGGAAAAGTTGCTGATTTTCATTTGCACATCCCTTTCGTCTGTAAAGCACTTACTTCTATCATATTGAAAGTCGCTAGTAACATCAAATTATGAACGTATGATTCCGTGGATTAATACGTTTGGAAATATATCATTCATTTCTCAACACATATCGTCAGTTCGGGACCTTCAACTTACCAGAAATCATCTTAGTTAGGAAATAATCGCTCAAAAAAACCGGAAAGACTTGAAATGTCGAGTCTTCCGGTTGTGTGAGTACTTATAATAGGCTGTACAATCGGATGTCTGGATATTTGTCACCAAACCACCGAAGCGCAAAGTCGTTTTCGAATAAAAAGACGAGATTATCATAACGGTCCTTCACGAGCATGGAACGTTGCCCCGTCATCGATTCCTTCACGTCGCTTTCATTTTCAATCCAGCGGGCGACTTTGGAGCCGATATGCTCCATATGGACGTCCACATTATATTCGTTTTTCATACGATGTTCGAACACTTCGAATTGAAGTTGGCCGACAGCTCCCAATAAAACTTCTTCCGTATGCAGCGTTTTGTAATATTGGATGGCGCCTTCCTGCACCAGTTGAAGGATTCCTTTATGGAAATGCTTCGACTTCATGACGTTTTTCGCGGTGACCCGAACGAAAAGCTCAGGCGTAAACTGCGGCAAAGCTTCAAATTGGAAATTCGACTTCCCGCCGACAACTGTGTCGCCAATTTGATAATTCCCTGTATCGTACAAGCCGATAATGTCACCAGCGACCGCTTCATTCACCGTTTCGCGGTCATCCGCCAAAAATTGTGTCGTCTGCGATAATTTGATCGTCTTCGAAATTCGCGGCACAGTGACCGACATTCCACGTTCAAATCCGCCCGAAACGATACGGACGAAGGCGATACGGTCACGGTGTGCCGGGTTCATATTCGCTTGGATTTTAAAAATGAATCCTGAAAACTCCTCGGAATTCGGATCGACAAGCTGGTCATCCTTCGTTTTCCTCGGCTGAGGAGAAGGTGCAAATTGAAGGAATGTCTCCAAGAAAGTCTGCACACCGAAATTCGTCAAGGCACTGCCGAAAAACACAGGCGTCAATTCTCCTTTGGCGACACGGTCTACGTCAAACTCATTTCCAGCTTCATTCAAAAGCAAGACATCTTCAAGCGCCTGCTGGTAATAGGATGTTTCCGTCATCGGATGGTCGACTGCGAGCTCCCCATCTTCATTCAACGGAAGGAAATGACTGTCTCCTTCGACACGCGCTTGCTCGATTCGATTGTTAAAACGGTCATATACGCCAATGAATTCCTTACCCATTCCGATCGGGTAATTCATTGCGTATGATTCAATCTCTAATACTTCTTCCAATTCTTCCATCAGTTCGAGCGGCTCTTTCCCTTGGCGATCCATCTTGTTCATGAACGTGAAAATCGGGATGCCTCTCATCCGGCATACTTTGAACAGTTTGATTGTCTGCGGCTCGATTCCTTTTGCCGAATCGACCATCATGACAGCGGCATCAACCGCCATTAGCGTACGGTATGTGTCTTCACTGAAGTCTTCGTGTCCTGGTGTGTCCAAAATATTGACGCGTTTGCCGTTGTAGTCGAATTGCAACACGGAAGATGTTACAGAAATTCCACGTTGTTTTTCGATTTCCATCCAGTCGGATGTTGCATACTTGCCTGTCTTTTTCCCTTTTACGGTACCTGCATCACGGATGGCGCCGCCAAAATAGAGCAGTTTTTCCGTCATTGTCGTTTTTCCGGCATCCGGATGGGAAATGATCGCAAACGTACGCCTTGATGCAATCTCTTCATGTATAGGTTTTTCCATTTTGTCTGAACTCCTTCTTTTCCACTTTTCTAAGCATAGACAGATTGGTAGTCATTTTCAACAATTTTTTCTTCATTGCACAAAGTCTTTTTTGAAAAGGAAAAGAGCCGTCCTCGTGACAGCTCTTTTCCACTCATTTCTCTATAAAACCTCTTCCGAATTTCTTTTCAGCCTCATCCAAGGCAATGGAGGCATCGGAATGGGGCAGCTTTTCTCTGCCGATAATTTGAAAGTCCTCATGCCCTTTTCCGGCAAAGATGATTATATCCCCTTCTTTAGCGACCGAAACGGCATGTCGGACAGCTTCTTCCCGATCTCCGATGCATGCGTATTGATCATGCCGCATGCCTGCTGCAAGCTCCGTTAAGATCGTCTCGTACGGCTCGTCCCTTGGATCGTCCGTCGTCAACACGACATAATCGGCAATCGATGCCTTTTCAGCCATGATGGGACGTTTGATACGATCCCTGTTACCTCCAGTCCCAATGACGAATATCAATTTGCTCTCTTCCTCTTTATAAGGAAGCACTGCCTGGATAGCTTTTTCAATCGCATCAGGCGAATGGGCGTAATCGACATAGATCGTCAGCGGTACATCCGTTTCGACTTTCTCCATCCTGCCTTTTGCGGGAGGAATGACCGCAAGTCCTTCAAGGATCACTCCCATGTCAAGCCCCTTTGCATATAACGCCGCAATCACCGCAAGAGCGTTGTAGACATTAAATTCACCGATGAGCGCCATCGTGACATCGAAGACGCCAGCTGGCGATTCCAAGTGGAATGAAGTGTTGTTCACTGTCAGATTAATGTCTGTCGCACGGAAATCCGCATGATTTTGAACTCCGTATGTAAGCACCGGGAAGGAAGTCATTTCCTTCATCCGCTCTCCCCACGGGTCATCCACATTGACAATACCGAATTTCGACTGTTCCAGATCTTGTCCAAGCTGAGCGAATAAAAGACCCTTTGCATGCCCGTAATGTTCCATCGTTCCATGGAAATCCAAATGGTCATGCGATAAATTCGTGAAAACCGCAATATCGAATTCGGTTCCTGCCAACCTTCCTTCCACAAGCCCATGTGAAGAAACTTCCATCGTCATCGTGGAGCATCCGGCGTCAGCTGCCTGCTTGATCATTTGCTGGGTCGTCAACACATCGGCTGTCGTATTTTCCGTTTCAAATAAAACACCGTCCAAATTGAATCCGATTGTGCCCGTCAGTGCGGATTTTTCGCCTGCATGCCGTAAAACCGAATGAAGCATATTGCTGACGCTTGTTTTGCCGTTCGTTCCCGTTACACCTATCATCTTCATTCGTTTGGAAGGATAGTTCATAAAACGGGGTGCAAGCAAAGAGACCGTCCTTGACGTGTCTTCCACATAGACGACTGCTACCTTGTCCAAATCGACCTCGATGGGACGGGACGCCACTATGACTCTTGCTCCGTTGTTGATCGCTTTCGAAACGAATGCATGTCCATCTACGGTAAATCCTTTTATACAGACGAACACGCCTCCCGCGTTAACAGAGCGTGAATCGACTGCAATATCCGTCACTGTATCAGGTAAAATCCCTTCCACTTTCTTTATTGGTAAATTTGAAAATAAATAACCGGTCTCCATACTGAAGCCACCTTCCGCTTTTCTTTGTCTAGCTTCAGGCGCTAGATACTCGGGTCATAAGTCAAATATGCTCTGTGGCAAAGTAAGCCACGACGCATCTTCGCCTTATGCCTGAGGCCGGCAGGATGCCGGTCATGCAGTCAATGCCGCAGGACGCGGCGCTTTTAGACTGCGTACCTCTGAGAGCAAGCGCCTTCCGCTTTTCAATCCATCATTTCGGATAATACATAAGCATGCAATAATTGCGCTGTTGCTTTCAAGGAATCGACATGGGTCCTTTCCAGCGCATGGGATGATTCGATCCCAGGGCCGAACAGCGCATGCCGCACATCAAAGCCTGCACGGATTGCAGCAGATGCGTCAGACCCATAATAAGGATAAATGTCTAACTTGAACGGGATGCTTCCTGTTTCACATAAACTCGTCAAATGCCTTGTCAAAGCATAATGGTAAGGCCCGCTTGAATCCTTTGCACAGACTGACACGGTGTACTCATCGGAAGTTTGTCCATCCCCGATCGCTCCCATATCGACAGCGATATATTCGACAGTTTCGTTCGGAATGTTGGAATTCCCACCGTAACCGATTTCTTCATTGTTCGAAATGTAAAAATGAGTCGTATTCGGAAGTTCCGTTTCATTTTCTTTCAATGAGCGGATCAATTCCAATAGTAAAGCAGTACTCGCTTTGTCATCAAGATGCCTCGATTTGATAAAACCGGTCGGCGTCACTTCAAATCTGGGGTCGAAAGAAACAAAATCCCCAACTTCAATGCCGAGCGCCCTTGTTTCAGCTGCATTCGTCACTTTTTCATCGATCCGTACTTCGATATTGTCAGCATTTCGCTCTGCTGTCCCTGAATTGCGGTACACATGGACTGTCGTCTGATGCATCAATATCGTCCCACGAACCTCCTTGCCGGAAGCAGTATGTATCTGACAATACTCACCTTCCACCGCGTTCCAGTTGTAACCGCCAATCATTGTCAATTTCAGTCTTCCATTGCTTTTGATTTCTTTCACCATGGCTCCAAGCGTATCTGTATGTGCAGTCAATAGACGATGACGCGAATCATCATTCCCTTTCAAGGTAGCGATGACCGCCCCTTTATTCGTCCGTTTGAACGGAATCCCGATTTCTCCAAGCTCGTCAACGATGACTTGCATGACTTTCTCTGTAAAGCCTGACGGACTTGGCGTCTCCACTAACCTTTTTAGTAAATTAATCGTTCTCGACTCATTCAATTGATGCATTTTCCATTCCCCCATTTTCTTTTCTGAAATTTCTGTTTCCTAAATAAAACAAATGATGTATGATACTTATATTACTACTACTTTCCGAGGTGCATCAATGGAAAACGGTCAACCCATTCAATCAAAAAATAAATATCTCATCTTTTCTTTCGGTTTTATCGTCTTCGTACAGCTCATCGCATCACCTTTTTTTGAGAATCCATCATATATATTACCGATTGCAGCTGCAGCTATATTCACTCTCAGCCTCTATGGACTTTCGCATTACAGCAAACTCAACCAAAAGATCATCAGCTGGCTGATCATTTTAGGAAACAATTTCTACATTCTTTCTTTGCTCTTCGTCAACGCAGACTTTCCCTATCTTTTCTTTTTATTTTTCCCTATCATCATGTCTCTCGTCTACAATGATAAATACTTGCACATTACAATGCTAATCGTAACGACAATCGAGCTGACCGCCTTACTACAAATATTAGGCCCATACTTCCATCCCATCAAAGATGCAAACATGGTCATCTATTTCAGTTTCTTATTTGTAATCGTCATGTTGCTGCTATTCATTTTCACAGTGAAAATTGGTCCACAATTGAAAAAGCTGCTTATTGAAAAGGAAGTGATGAGTGCAACTCTTTCTTCAAAAGATGGCTATTTAGACTTGTTTTTCGAACATGCACAAGATGCGATAGCAGTGTTCACACTTGACCAAAGGCTACTTGCTGTCAACCCTGCATTCGAAGAAATGTATGGATGGAAAAAAGAAGAGTGTATCGGGAAACCCTTACAACTTACACCTCCATCGGAAATCGAAGGGATGACCGAGCGCAAAAAACTTCTGCTACAAGGCAGACACTTTAAAAACATTCGAACAAAAGAGCTACGTAAAAACGGAACTGTATTTGAAGCAGAAACGACTATTGCACCCATCTATGATAAAAACAATGAAATCATTGCAATATCCGTCATCGTCCGCGACATAACGGAAAAGCTACAGGCTGAACGTCTGAAAATCGACACGATCAAATTGAATGCAATCGGGGAGATCGCTGCGACTGTCGCGCATGAAGTGCGGAACCCAATGACCTCCGTTAACGGATTTGTGCAATTGATGAATGAAGACCCGGAAAACCCATATCGACCTTACACAGAAATTATGGAAAGCGAAATTGAGAGGGTCAATTTGATCGCGAATGAATTCTTGATTTTATCAAAGCCGAATATTAAAAAACGGAAGGAAATCGACGTAGAAAATAAGATCATTGAAGTGATTGACCTTTTTAAAACGGAGCTGACAAATCGGCAAATCAATTGCTCATTGTTTTTAGCGGAATACCCATCAACTGTTTTCGGGAATGAAGAAAGCTTGAAACAAGTGTTTATCAACCTGATGAAAAACGCTATAGAAGCTGCGCGGGATGGTGGAAATATCACCTTTTTCAATTCAATTGTCAACAATACAATCTCCATAACATTGAGCGACAACGGCCATGGCATGAACGAGGAGACGTACAAACAATTGTTCATACCGTTTTTTACGACAAAGGACGGTGCTACAGGACTTGGACTCGTCATTACGAAAAAAATCGTGCTGGATCATGGCGGCAATATCGAATTTAACGGACATCGGAAAACGGGCACGGAGTTGACCGTGTCATTCCCGATTTAT
>NZ_LQYA01000203.1:111561-120937 GCF_001531445.1 Sporosarcina koreensis | reverse complement strand
AGAGTTTTTACAACCGCCAGTTTATTACCATACGGCGGGTATCCAAGACGGACCGGCAATTTTGTGCTTTTCTTTAAAATTGATTTAGAGTGGGTGAACAGATCAAAGCTCGCTTTCCCGTGATAGGCATTCATACCGGACGCTCCGACTCCACCGAAAGGCAGATGGATATTTCCGACGTGGCTGATCGTATCATTAATACAGCCTCCGCCAAACGAAAGATTTTCCAGGAAATATTCCTGTGCTTGTTCGTTTTCAGAAAACAGATAGGCGGCTAACGGTTTTGGCATTTGGCGGATACGATGAATAACCTCCCCATAATTTTGATACGACAACATCGGAAGAATCGGGCCGAATATTTCATCCTCCATTGCGGGACTATCCCATAAAACGCCATCCAATAGCGTTGGGCTTATATATAGATCATCACGATTCGACTTTCCGCCAAATACAATGTTGCCCTTTTCTTTATTTAACACTTCAATGAGTCGATCAAAATGCTTTCCATTGACAATCCTTCCATAATCCGGGCTGTCCATGCTGTCTTCTCCATAGAAGTCTTGTATGCAGTTGATGATTTCCTTCAAGAGCTTTTTCTTCACCGTCTCATGCACAAGGACATAGTCAGGAGCAACACAAGTTTGTCCGTTATTCACGAATTTCCCCCACACAATCCGTTCCGCTGCCCTTTTCACATTCGCCGTCTGATCGACGATAGCTGGACTTTTTCCACCAAGCTCCAATGTCACCGGCGTCAGGCGCTCCGCAGCTGCCTTCATGACGATTTTCCCTACAGTGGCGCTTCCTGTGAAAAAGATATAATCGAACGGCGCATGGATAAGCGCAGAGGTTTCTTCGACTCCGCCTTCGACGACTTGTACAAAATCCTGTGGATAAATTTCTGTTAAAATATCCTTTACGATTTTCGCTGTATGCACTGCTGCTTCAGATGGTTTCACGACTGCACAGTTCCCTGCTGCTATGGCACCAACTAACGGATCCATTACTAATTGAAACGGATAATTGAACGGCCCAATGATCAACACAGATCCATATGGCTCCTGAACGATGAAGCTTTTCGCCGGTTGCAGATGTGCGGGTGTTTTCACAGATTCCGGCTCCATCCACTCCTTTATATGCTTCATCATGAAGGAAATACTCGATAATACGAATCCAACCTCAGTCACATGCGCTTCAAACTGACTTTTCCTCAAATCTTTCTGCAAAGCTTCATAGATTTCCTCTTCTTTTAACAGGATTGCTTTTTTAAGGCGCTCCAACATGTCCAGCCGGAATTTAACATCTTTCGTCATTCCGGAATAAAAGAAATTTCGCTGAAAAGCGATCATTGAATCGATTTTTTGAGCAATTTCCACGAACATCCTTCTCCCTTCAATAAAACAAATTGTCAATATAGCAAAAGAACTGAATTCATTTCGTCAAATTCCGACCAATTACGCAGTTTGGCGAAATGAACGCCAACATATACTATGATTACATGATTCATGATTTTGTTCCTGGTATTTCACTGCATTCGCTTTAAAAATCAATGAAAAATGACTTATGTAACAAGTCAACAAGCAATAGGTCTAACGATTCTTTTTCAATTGCACGCGTTTTAGCGCCTCTCATTCGCGGGTAAAGACATATCACATAGCCACAAACGACAAATGAATGAAATGGAGGAAATAAACATGACAACGACAGAAACTTGGTGGGAAACAATTTTTGAAGGGAATCTTTCATTAGGTCTCAACAAGGAGCGCATCACGGACCTCGATAATGAAACTTTCCTCTACTTTGACCATGAACTTGAAATGGAACATGATACCAACCAAACACATACACATTAATTGACCTAGCTTCCCTCTCAGCGGGGAAGTTTTTTTCGCTTGGTTATTCGATACTTCTCCACAGATACAACGCAGCATAGCTTAAATATGGCGACCATGTCGGAAAATATGCAAGCATTTCATCAGCAGTCGGTTTGCGATCGAGATTCCATAATCGTTTCAATGCATTCTGAAGACCGATGTCCGCTAACGGAAATAAATTCGGCCGGCCTAATCCAAACATGAGGAAATTCTGGGCTGTCCACGGACCGATTCCGCGATAGGCCACCATCTCCCTTGTCACCTCTTCATCATCCATCTTCGAAAACTTTATTAAATCTAAATTCCCGTCCACAATCGAACGCGACAAACCGATAACATAATCCGCTTTCCTTCCGCTGAATTGCAGCTTCCGTAAATCATCCACTTTTAGAGCAGCAACCGTCTCCGGATTCGGATATCTCCAAACACCATCCTGGTTCGAACCAAAAGATTCAACAAATCGCATTGTCAAAACATGTGAAAATGCCAGATTCAACTGCTGATGAATGATATTCTTCATTAAAGTGCCATAGAGCGAAAAACTTTGGATGAGCGGCGTACCGGCATGTTCAATGAATAGCTGTTCAAGATCGGTTCCCTCGAAATGATTTGCAATCGCATCCAACGGTCGATCGAAATGAAAAATGGATTTGATTTTATCAGCTTGTCCGTCATCCATGCTATTTTCCAACACAAACGAAGGCGATTCTGTAGAACCTATTCCACGAAGTGTAATGATGTTCCCTTCTTCCATTGGGATTCGGACTTCCCTCTTTTCCAAGTAGACTGCATTCACTGGATCTGACGCCAACCTTTCAAGCGCCCTATCAAAGTCATAAGCAAATGGAATCGAAAACTGTGTATCGATCATAATCACCTCTTTTCTTCATATTCTACCTTTTTTTCGTGCTTATAAAAAACTTTTAGAAATAGTGTTGACTTCTATGGCAAATCCGCTATAATAATAAATGTGCAGTAAGCAAGTTACTCATTTCCCGATTCCGTAGCTCAGCTGGGAGAGCGCTACCTTGACAGGGTAGAGGTCGCTGGTTCGAGCCCAGTCGGAATCATTGGGTGCCAAACCCGTAGGAAGGTTGTCGGAACAACAACCTTCTCCAGAAACAGCCCTATTAGGCCGGATGCCTAGGGGCTGTTTTTTTGTGGTTTTTCACCAAACGTCTGCGAACTGTCCGCATACATTCAAGAATCGTCTATTTCCATTAGGCTTATAAATACAACGCACCAAAACACGATGAAATAGCCGAAAACTCATATTATGTATTCACCCGACTTTTTGATAAATTATGTCCTGTAATGGCGTAGCCGTTCTCGTAAACAAAACCCCACTGTTCTAGGTATAGTAACAGCGGGGTTGTAATATGATTAATTTCTTCTTTCATTTCCAAACAACTCGTTATGCAACCCCAAAGAATTCTCTTGCCTTTAGGATGGATGCAGATTCCTTTGAAGGGACCTCTTCTTCAAAATAGATGGCCTCGACCGGACAAACTGTCTCACAAGCACCACAATCAATACATCGATTAGGATCGATTAGAAATTGGTCTTCTCCAAAAACGATACAATCAACTGGACAAACTTCCACGCAAATCCCCGCTTGTTCATGTATGCATGCTGATGTTATAACAAATGACATTCTGTAAACCCCTCTCATAATCTACGTCTTCTTAATTTTCGGATAGGCTAGGACAATATTCAGGAAAATGGTTATAAATATGATCAACCCTACTAAATTGACAACGCCATGCCTTATGCCAAGCAGGTCAAAAAAGGCATAGAGCATAACAGGATAAGTTAATGAATAAACAGTCATTTTCCATAAAAGTTGATAGACCAACTTCCTTTTGGCAACTGCTTTCATTATCATACCAACTAATGCGAGAAATGAAATTCCGCTAATTCCTAAAAGGATGATGAACAGCGGATAAACAAACAAGATCAATAAAGCTTCTTTTGCAAAATCACCATTTCTCACGGAATTGCTGACGAGCCGTATCCCATTCGGTAATGAAATCAACAGATGAAGGAAAATTATATAGATGAAAAAGTCTCTCGTTTTAATCCGATTCAGTTGGAAATAGTTACGTTTGACTGGCAGTAATAGGTTGATTTTTAATGTATGTACTAACCCCATGCGTTTAACCTCCACTGCAAATCCCTGTTAGAATGCAATTATTTTACTGGAATTTTAGCAGGAATGCCCTCACCCTTCTTGAGTAATAAAGTAACGGTGATTTCTTGCACTCTCACTCTCTAAACAGTAGCTGTTTCTTCAATTCCTCACTCGAACGCTCATAATATCCTTCATCATAATCCTTTAGGTAGTTACTCAATAAAACTAATGATTTCCTGTCCATATGTGATAGAATAAACTTCCCTTTCAGCGACTTATCCATATTATTTACATGTTCAGGCAGCGACTTATATCCAAGCTTTATACGCCGTTCTTCCCTTGATACTAATACCTCGCAAGCAGTTGCACCCAAATAATAAGGGCCAGATCCGCCGTTTTGAAGGGTGAGCCATACAATCCAATATAGATTTGGATTTGGTCCTGCATGCTCTTTGTCTGGCTGAAAGCGGACCTTTTTTTCTATTTTGCTTTTTGCGTGCAATGCTTCCATGTCAATATAAACATCATTCCTTTCAGGATCAATAATTAGGGGTGTCATATTATCCAGGCTGATTGAACCGATACCGAATCCTCCATCACCGTCGGTAGGATCGCCGCTTAGGATTGTAAATGTCATTTTCTGCTCTTTTTTTCGTTCCGTCAATGATGTTTTTCCTCCTTTATGACAGACAAGATAAGGGACCGAACGACCTCTACGACTAACCAAGTCTATCCAGACCTGCATCTTCTTGTTGCCTCTTTCGTAAACTTCATTCACTTTCCATACTTTTTAAACCTATTAGTATATAAAGTGTCTATCATGATAATAGGGTAAGCAACCAACAGAAGTCAACCGAGTTGTCCTCCGATGATAAAATAGACAATCAAAGAATCAACTGCAATTTTATCGTATCGCTTAGGAAAGAGTTCATCAGACGATTAAAAGGAGCGTCTGTGTGAACGCTCCTTTGTCTATTTCAACACGAATGCACTTATATATGCTTTATATAATCTATTCCTTGCGTCGTTATCCCTAAAACTAGATGATCCGAGCCTTCCCCGCTATCTGTCGCATATCCCGCTTCGATAAGGTAATCAATGGCTATTTTACTATTTACGTCGGCATCTAACATCGCTTTAGGTAATTGATAATGTCCTCCGTTAGTAACAAAGTGATAATCATACAGACTTTGCAAAAGTACATCTGATAATTTTTTTATTTCTTCATTCATCATTTCTAATCCCCCTCCCCCTCTTTTTACCATTCTACAAAAGAGGAGACTTCCCTACAAGCGATGCCCTTCACTTCTATAGTATCCTATCTAGGCTATAACCACAGAAGCTGTTCTTTTTTATTCAAAAGCACATCGTCTTAAAAAAATTCCAAAAAATTAGTTTGACAACTTTGTGAACAAGGTAAATAATATAGAAAAGGGGTGTTGGTAATGGAAACCAAATTTAAAATATTGAATGCAGTTAAAGTTGTCGGCATCACAGTACTTGCCATCGGAATCTCCATTTTCTTGTACGGTTTTTTTGTAAGCGATTACAGTGCAATCACAGGCATTGGGATTGGGACTGTTATGGGCGCCATTTTCATCTTCCTAATGGGGGTCTTCTTTGTAGCAACGGAAGAAATGCTGGAAAAGACAGATAAAGGGATGCGGAGTATTCATTAAAAAAAGAAAGGAGCGTCCACAGAGGCGCTCCTTTCCTATTAAAGATTTTCCGTCTAGGCTCCCGTGCGTCAGATGCTCGTCGAATCTGAGCAAGCGCCCTACGCTTTTGTTCGCTTACATATCCCAGACTAAGATTAACAACGTTCCAAAGATGGTGACGAGTGCAATTGCAATTCCGTAATAGATATTTGCGTAGATCGCCACTTTGTCTTCCGACTCACCTGCATGCATAAAGCCTACAAGTTGAACTCCAGCTTGGATGAATGCCGTAGCTAAAAGGATCGTCATTCCTACTGCAAATGAAACATCCATGAAGTAGACAGTCAGTGCTGCCGCAGTCAGAACTAGTGAAAAGACAAATCCCATTACTTGTTTACGAGGGAATAGTTCACTCATTTTACATCATTCCTTTCAAGTAGATGAAGCTGAAGATGAAGATCCAGACGACATCTAAGAAATGCCAGTAAAGCGAGAAGATGAATGATTTATTAGCCGTTTCAGGCGTCAAACCACGCTTTTTCACTTGCATGATGATGAATAGTCCCCAGAAGAGACCAAGTGTTACGTGGGCACCATGCGTCCCTAACGTCGTCAAAAGTATGCCAGTGAATGCACTTACTTGAAGGCCAGCACCAATACTGGCATAATGCGTGAACTCATAAATTTCCACACCCAAGAATGCTAGACCGAGAAGCAACGTGATGGAAAAGAATGTAATCATCGCATTTTTTCTACCGAGTCGCATAGCATGTACGCCTAGACCGATTGTAAAACTACTTGTTAACAACAATATCGTCTCAATGAGCACCGGCGTGAGTTCGAAAATCTCCGCACCAGCCGGTCCGTTCCCCGTCCGATTCTCCAATGTAAAGTAAGTTGCAAAAAGCGTCGCAAACAACATCACTTCAGCCCCAAGGAAAATCCAGAAACCGAGTATGTTCAACTTATTCTGTTCTGTGCCATATTCAAGTGGAAGCGAGTTATCTACTTTCATTTGCTAACACCTCGCTATCTTTTTCTGTTGCTTCAATTTCTTTGACGGAAATGTAATGTCCGTCGTCTTTTTCAAATGATCGGTGAGCCATGCATGCAAAGATTGCAATCGTGGTAATGATTGCTGGAATCCACATGCTAAATACGAACGAGAAGCCCCACACGAAGAAAATACAACTCATGATAAACGGCACTCCACTATTATTCGGCATATGAATCTTTTCAATTTTCCCTTTGAATAACGGCTTACCTTTTTTCTTATGATCCCAGAACGCTTCAATGGAGTCGACCTGAGGCGTCCGTGCAAAGTTATACGATTGAACTGGAGTCTGTGTCGCCCATTCAAGTGTACGTGCATTCCACGGATCGGAACCGATATTTCTTGAAGAATGGCGCGTACTGTAATAAACGTTATAGACGATTATCGCGAACCCGATCGCAAGACCAACTGCCCCTACGAAGGAAAGCATATTCAACAGACCAAATCCAGATGCTTCAGAGTACGTGTACATCCGGCGCGCTTGACCATCCAAGCCCGTGAAGAACATCGGGAAGAATGTGACGTTGAAGCCGATTGCGATAAACCAGAATGCCCATTTCCCGATTCGTTCATTGAGCATGAAACCGAACATTTTTGGCCACCAATACGTTAGACCAGCAAGCATCGCGAATACAACACCTGGTATAATCGTGTAATGGAAGTGAGCGACCAAGAACATCGTATTATGATATTGATAATCGGCACTTGCCATACCGAGCATAACCCCAGTTACCCCACCGATTGTGAAGATCGGGATGAACCCTACAGAATACAGCATCGGAACTGTAAATTTGATTTTCCCTTTCCTCATCGTCAACAGCCAGTTGAAGATCTTAATTCCTGTTGGAATCGCAATCGCCATTGTCGTAATGGAGAAAATACTATTCGTTAATGGTCCTTGCCCCATTGTGAAGAAATGGTGCGTCCACACTAAGAAAGAGAAGAATGAAATGATCACAATTGAAGCGACCATCGATTTATAGCCGTATAGGTTACGCTGTGAAAACGTTGAAATGATTTCACTGTAAATACCGAATGCTGGCAGGATCAAGATATACACTTCCGGATGGCCCCAAACCCAGAACAGGTTCGCCCAAAGCATATCCATACCGCCATTTGTCATCGAGAAGATATGTGTACCAAATAGACGGTCCATTGTTCCTAACAAAAGTGTAACTGTCAGGACTGGGAATGCGAAAACGACAATCGCATTCGTGATGAGTGCTGTCCAAGTGAACATTGGCATTTTCATTAATTTCATACCTGGCGCTCTCATCTTAAAGATTGTTGCAATGAAATTAATACCCGAAATCAACGTACCAATTCCGGCAATTTGAATCGACATCAAATAGTAATTCGTTCCGACAGATTGACTGAAGTCATTTCCTGCAAGCGGAAAATACGAAGTCCAACCTGCGTCAGGAGAACCACCGATAACGAATGAAATATTGAATAACATTGCTCCCATAAAGAACAACCAGAAACTGAGTGCATTCAAACGAGGAAATGCTACATCGCGCGCCCCGATTTGTAATGGCACAACGAAGTTCATGAGCGCATAAATAAACGGCATCGCCATAAAGATAATCATTACAACCCCGTGGGTCGTGAAAACTTCATTGTAATGTTGGGCATCCAACAGTTTGTTGTCAGGCACAGCAGTTTGCGCCCGCATCATCAACGCATCTACTCCACCTCGGAATAACATGAGCAATGCGGCGATAAGATACATGATACCGATACGTTTATGGTCAACAGTTGTCAACCATTCACGCCATAAATAACCCCATTTTTTAAAATAAGTTAAGCCCACGAGAATCGCAATCACGGTTAGACCAATGGCAACCATAGATGCGTAAATTGCAGGACTTGGATGAGGTATGGCAAATCGATCAAAGTAATCCATACTTGTAGTACTCCTTTCGGAAAATTATTTCGTGACAGGTAGATGAAACTAGGAAATTTTATTTACGGTCCGAATGATCCATTTCCATGTTGGCATGATCGTCTTCGGAATGATGTTCGTCAGACTGGCTAGACCCATGGTTATGACCTTCAGGCGGCGGCAAGAAATCCAAGTGTGTTCCACTGAACGTCATTTGCCCTAGATGCCCAGGTTTTAGCAATTCAGTAAATTTTTCTTCTGTCAGAGGCTCAGCAGTCGATTTTACTTCTTCCACCCATTTATCGAATTCCTCTGCCGGCATTGCTTCCACATGGAAAATGTTTTCAGCGAAGCCTTTCCCGCTGAAGTTCGCATTTCTTCCCATATATTCACCAGGGACTTCGGCAGCTAAATGTAATGTGGTGATCATGTCCGACATTGCATATTTTTGTCCGCCGAGTTGAGGAATCCAGAAGCTTGTGATCGGACCGTATGAGTAAAGTCTAAATTCCAACGCTCTATCCGTCGGAATATATAAATAGTTTACTGTTTCAATATTTTCTTCCGGATAACTGAAATGCCATTTCCAGTCAGAAGATGAAGCGTAGACGACTAGAGGCTTCTGATCTTCATACCCTTTCGGAGTCGCCTCAACTGCATAATTCGATTTAACCGTAACGATGGAAAGGAAAATGATGATGATAACCGGGATTCCGACGATGATCGCTTCTACAACCGGATTCCCTTCGATATGCGGCGGTTCATAATCCTCAC
>NZ_LQYA01000203.1:98583-111536 GCF_001531445.1 Sporosarcina koreensis | reverse complement strand
GATATGCGGCGGTTCATAATCCTCACTTTGTTTTGAAGCCCGGTATTTAAATACGACATATATCATTAAGGCAAAAACAGCAATTACAACAATTGCCATCGTCGCAATTGATATCCAAATGACATTGGCAGTCGTTTCAGCTTGCGGCCCTTTCGGATCCAAAACCATTAGCGGCTCACAACCCGCCAACAATGCCAGAATACCGATAGCCAAACTTACTAAAGTCCATTTCCTTTTCATGGAAGTACCCCTTTCTTGTGTTCTATAAGCTATAGAAACAGCATGTGAAATTATAGTATTTCGCAGTTCCTCGAACTAGAGATTTATCTTAATATAATATAATGCCGATGACAATCATCAGATGCACATTTCATAGCGACTTCACCAAACGTCAATAGATTAGACACATTTTGTACAACGATTAGACAATTAATTATATAAAAACAAGGAAACGCCTCACATTTTCGTCCATTTAATGAACAAAAAAGCTATTAAAACCATATTAATCTAATCTTCGCTTAACACATTTCTAAATAGCTTTTACATATAGGAAGCATCTTCGTTAATCTAATAACAAATTGCAGAGTTCACATCATCTTGTTTTTGCATTCTAATTTTCTTGTATATACTAAGGACATAAAAAAGGAGGAAACTAACATGACAGAGGAGAATAAAATCCGTAATCAAATGGATTTGTCACAAGAACAACGTGAAGAGTTACTCGGAGTTTTGAAAAATCGCTTTGAGAAGAACTTGCACCGCCACGAGGATATGGATTGGGCAAAAGTCGAAGAAAAGCTTAAGGCTAACTCTAAAAAACTGTGGTCTTTGAATGAAATGGAAATTACCGGCGGAGAACCTGATGTCGTTGACTATGATGAGCAGAAAGATGAATACATTTTTTATGATTGTTCCGTGGAAAGTCCAAAAGGCCGCAGAAGTGTTTGTTATGACCGTGAAGCATTGGAGTCAAGAAAAAAACACAAGCCCGAAACTAGCGCAATTGAAATGGCAGCTGCCATGGGCATCGAACTTTTAACCGAAGAGCAATATAGAGCGCTGCAAAAACTAGAAAAATTCGACTTAAAAACATCCAGCTGGGTTCAAACCCCTGCCGATATAAGAAAGCTCGGTGGTGCGATCTTTTGCGATCGCCGCTATGACACTGTTTTTATGTACCACAACGGAGCTGACTCCTACTACGCCGCCAGAGGTTTCCGTGGCTCGCTGAGAGTCTGAATCAGCTAATAATGTTCTTATTTCATTCAAAAATCCCTTACCGCTGCCAAAATAGCTGTAAGGGATTTTTGTCATTCCATAGGTACTAGCTTATGTGTTATCCCATAATGCGGAATAAAATAGAATGAAATTCATATAACACCGAACCAAATGGAAAAGGAGGTTATTAATTTGTCATCCAGAGAAAATAGAGGGTTCCGGTTTTGTATATTCCCTGGATATAACTGGTGTGGTCCAGGCTGCAACGGGCCAGGAGCCCCCATCAACGAAGTAGATGCAGCATGCAAGGCACATGATGTATGTTATCGACAACACAAAGAGCGCTGCCATTGCGATAATGAATTACTCAGATGTCTTCGTCCTTATTTATATGAAGACACGCTAATGGGAAGACATGCACGCATCCTCTATAAGTACATGCAAGTTCAGACAAAATTCACTTGCTATAAATCCAGAAAATACTAATTGTATCGGTGCCTGTGCAAGGTGCATTTATGAAAATTTAGTAAAACGAATAAAAATACAACCATGCAACAGTTAAATAGCTTGATAACCGATTTCCAACTTTCTTTTTATACAATGGTATTTTCGTATTAACTGAATAGTTTGTTGCACAGGCACCTAAAAAAGCTTACTCCCCTGTTTCGTTAAATCGTTCTATCCTCCGACCAATCTCATCCCGTACCCGTTGGAAGCATGCCCATTTTTCTTCTTCCGTTCCAGTTGCTTTTGCCGGATCATCGAATCCCCAGTGCGCACGTTTTATATGGGCGGGTGTCACTGGACATTTGTCTGCCGCATCCCCACATAAGGTGACTACAAAATCAGCATCATTCAATATGCCTATATCAATGATATCTGACGTTTGATTTGAAATATCGATTCCGACTTCATTCATCGCTTTAACAGCATTCGGATTGACTCCGTGCGCTTCAATGCCTGCGCTTTTCACATCCCATTCCTCACCGAGTATACTTCTCCCCCATCCTTCAGCCATTTGGCTACGGCATGAGTTGCCGGTACAGAGGAAATAAATAATCTTTTTCTCCATTGCATTTACACATCCTTTTTACATGATTAACAACCAGACGTACAATCCGACAAGCGTGATGAATAGTGTAGGGATCGTCAAAATGATTCCCACTTTAAAGTACGTCCCCCACCCTATTTTCACACCTTTTTGCGATAGGACATGCAACCATAGCAATGTTGCGAGTGAACCGATCGGTGTAATTTTCGGACCCAAATCTGACCCTATAACGTTTGCGTAAATTAGCGCTTCACGGATCGGTCCTGTTGTGTTCGTTTCTGCTATTGCGAGTGCATCAATCATAACAGTTGGCATATTGTTCATGATGGAAGATAAGAATGCTGCAATGAAACCCATTGATACTGTCGCAGCAAATAGGCCTTGATCAGCCGCCAATTGAATAATATTCGCAAGGACACTCGTCAACCCGGCGTTTTTCAATCCATAAACAACGACATACATGCCGATCGAGAAAAAGACGATTGCCCAAGGTGCCCCTTTCAACACTTGTTTCGTTTGAACAGCAGGACTTCTTTTCGCCATGACTAAAAAGAAGATGGCTACAATTCCAGCGATAAACGATACTGGAAGCCCGATGAATTCACTCGAGAAGTACCCTACAAGCAATATGCCGAGAACCCCCCAAGACAGCCGGAACATCTTATGATCTTTAATCGCATCCTGTGGTTGCTTCAACTCAGCCACTTCATAATCTCCAGGAATGTCTTTTCTGAAAAACAAAAACAAGACAAGAATACTTGCGATTAATGAAAATAAGTTCGGAACAATCATCCGGGAGGCATATTCCGCAAAACCGATACCGAAAAAGTCGGCGGAAACTATATTGACCAAGTTGCTCACAACTAATGGCAATGATGTCGTATCTGCGATAAAACCGCTGGCAATAATAAATGGAAAGATCATTTTATCGCTGAACTTCAAGTTCCGGACCATCGCCAATACAATCGGCGTCAGTATCAACGCCGCACCATCATTCGCAAATAAAGCTGCCACAATTGCACCAAGAAGGCTGACATAAACGAACATCCGAAGCCCGCTCCCCTTAGCTAACCGGGCCATATGTAGTGCAGACCATTCGAAAAAGCCGATTTCATCTAGTAGTAAAGAAATGATGATGATTGCAACGAAAGCAAGTGTCGCATTCCAAACAATGCCTGTGACATCGAGCACATCCGTAAAATCAACGACACCAAATAGTAATGCAATGATCGCTCCCGCACAGGCAGACCAACCAATCGAGAGGTTTCTAGGCTGCCAAATAACAAATATGAGTGTAATAATAAAAATCAGTGACGCGGTTATGACTGAATACAAAACCTGTTTCCTCCTTAATACAAAAGCGTAGGATGGCGGGAATCGTTGGTTCTAACGCTATGCTTTTACTCGCAAAAGCCATTCTTCGTGACGGCTTTAACTGCGACAGGCATAAGTCAGATCTACGAAACGGCGCTCTTTGCCGAGCAGTTGCCACCCGAAGTCTAGTCGTTATTCACAACAAATACGCAAGCCTTGCGCTTCCAACTCTTCAATGGAACTTCCTTGATCAGGTAAGTGATGAAGTACACTTGAAATCAATGGATAATCTTCGTGTTCCTGATTGATTGAATAAAAGATCCACTGTCCCCTTCGCTCCTCTTTCACTAACCCAAGGTCCCTTAGTTTACGCAAATGTTGACTGATCGCCGGCTGGCTCATCTTAAAGATTGCGACAAATTCACACACGCAGCAATCATGTGATTCAAGCAATTTCATCATCGTCAGTCTCGTCTTATCGCCGAGAAGTTTTAAAATTTGTGATGCTCTTTGCAAATCAATTGATTCTGTTGTTTCCATTTATCATCACTCCCTTTTAGCATCATATAATTATATGCTTATATACGCAAGTCAAAAAAACCGACTATCTACTTTTGCGGATAGTCGGTTCTCTCATCATTGGATCGGTATTAAAATTTCAACGACTTCTTCTTCAGCTCCCTCATCAAGATAGAAGATCTCGATAGGAAATGATTTGTCATACCATTTCTGTTTATATCCGTTTTCACCCATCCACGAAAATATTTTTGAATAGCCTTGATCAATCGTTTTGTTGGAGCAGCTGATTTTCGCATAGTTCATCATCGGAAGTTTAAATCCAATCATCCCTTCAGGTGTTTCGGTTAGCCCCTCGACTTCCACACATGCGAAATAAGTGGCAACGATATCATTGCACATATACGGACTGATTAAGACTTGCTTATTCTTACAATTTTCGATATCATCGATCCGCTTTTCAAAATCCATTTGAATTTTAATGGCAGCGTCCGGGAACGCCTGTGGAAAATTCGCTGTTATGCTTTGCCCAATCAATTCGAATTCCCTTTTAACAACTTCACATGCAAACGTAGCAACTGCTTTTACTTCCATTCTATCACTCCTTCAAATCTACTTCATAAACAAATCCACAATTACAAATACTTATCCAGAAATTCCCGGATTGCTCGATATCCTTTAATTTGGTTTTCACGCTTCGTGAAGCCATGTCCTTCGTCTTCAAAAATGATGTATTCAACTGGAACACCATTCTCTTTCACTTTTTCAACAATATCATCAGACTCAACTTGCAAAACTCGTGGATCATTGGCGCCTTGCAAGACGATGAGCGGCTTGTTAATTTTTTCCGCATGGAAAAGTGGTGAAATACTACGGATATAATCTGTCTGTGTATATGGATCACCGATTTTCTTGTATAACAGTTCGCGCATAGCTTCCCACCATGGTGGAATACTTTTTAGCGTTCGCTCCCAGTTGGACACTCCGAATATATTAACGCCAACTTCGAATGAATCAGGTTGGAATGCGAGAGCAGCAAGCGTCATATAACCGCCGTAACTTCCACCGATAATACCAATCCGATTTTCATCAATCCGCCCTGTTCCAATTAAAAACTTTTTCCCTTCGATGCAATCAGCCAAGTCAATTTCACCATGTTTCAAATCAGCTGCCTTGAAAAATGTTTTCCCATATCCAGAACTTCCACGGTTGTTCACGGCGAGAACTGCATAACCGTGATTCACTAAATATTGAATCATCGGGCTGAAATCGACAGTCGACTGACCTCCTGGACCACCGTGCACCCAAATGAGTGCAGGTGCTTTTTCACCTTCTTCTAAGTGCGGCTCATAATAAATCGCCGGAATTTCAAGCCCATCGAATGATGGGTAATGAACAACCCGCGCATCCACTAAGTCGCTCTCGTCAATCTCAGGATTAAGGGTGTCTGTTAAGCAGCTCAATTGCTTTGCTTCAAAATCATATACATACAAATTCGCAGGCGCTGTTGAACGGTTTACTAAAAACGCCATATACCGCTCACTCTTGGAAATTGATAATCCACTAATTTGCCCTTCCGGAAAATCCGCTATTTCAACATACTCGCCAGTTTCCGACTCGATCACCTTCACTTCAATCTTTCCATCATTATTCACATAATAGTAAAGGTATTTATGATGAGGAGAAAAACGAGCGGTTAAAATATCCCAGTTTTCTTTTGCGACAACCTCTCTGTTTCCAGTCGATAAACAAATCCGTTTCACGTATAAAAACTCATGATCTTCATCTGTTAAGTAATATAAATGAGTTGAATCCAAATTAAATGCGACTGGCTGGTACTGAACATCCCCTACATGATCAGACAAATGTTTCACACCGTCTTCTGTGTAAATAAACATATCCGAATCATTTGATGTCCGTGGCTTGTGCAAGGCAATAGTTTTTTTATCATGGGAAATCGCCGAAACATAATATCCATCTTCATTTTTGAACAGTAGCGTCGGTTCCATTGTGTCGATATCCATTTCATATAAATCCATGTAACGGGCATCCCGCTTATTTGATTCATAGAAAAAATTCTTTTCATTCCGACTCCAACGGTGAAACTCCGCTTTTTCTGCTTTCCCAGGTGTAAGATCAATGCTTTCTCCATCTTCCGTTTGCATATAAAGATGTGTAATCTCATTCCCGCCTTGATCACTTCGATACAGAAACTTACGCCCATCCGGGAAATAGCCTACGGGTATCATCCAATTATCAGCAGAGTGTGTCAGTTGCTCAACATCGCTTCCTGTCCGAGCAACCGCATACGTATTATAGACACCCGAACGGTCGCTACCCACTAAAATTTTTTCATCATCTGGTGAAATAGATACCCCAAGCAAACTCTCACAATTGATAAATTGTTCAATAGAATACTTTTTCTTAACACTAATCATTTGTTCGCCCCTTTTCCCTTCATTTACATACACCCCATAAACATTTTATACTATTTAGACTACTGAAACAAATTAACTCAAAAGAAAAAAGCATTCTTCACGAGGAAGAGATGCTTTTCAGAATTTCATTCAATAAATGATGCAATGAAAATAATAATGATCGCTAGCGGCGCGATGAAGCGGACAATGAACTTCCAAGCATGATTCATGAAAGGGTTCATTCGCAGCTCATCATTCGTATCAGCAGTGGATAACACATAGCCTGCAAAAATGGAGATGAGAAGTGCACCAAGCGGAAGTCCGATCCTGCTCGTCAAAATATCCGCGAAATCGAAGAAAGTTCCTCCGGGCAGCTTCACATCAGATAACACACCGAACGATAAAGCACTTGGAATTCCGACGATGAAAATCAATATGCCAAATACCCAAGCCGCCATTCTTCTTCGTTCCAGCTTCTTTCTTATCCCCGTTGAAACGACAATTTCCAGCATAGCAATCGATGATGTCAACGTTGCGAATAATAATAAAATAAAGAACAAAATCAAAAAGAATCCACCGAACGGAATTTCATTAAAGATGGCCGGCAATACGACAAAAATCAGTCCCGGACCTTCTGCAGGTGATTGGCCTAATGCAAATACTGCTGGAAAAATAACGATCCCCGCAAGCAGCGAGATAAAAATATTCAATATAGACACATTAAAAGCCGATTGGCCAAGGCGTTCCTCTTTGGGCAAATAAGATGCGTACGTCATCATCGCAGTGACACCAACGCTTAACGAGAAGAAAGCCTGTCCAAGTGCTAGCAAGAAGGTCTTTCCAGTCAAATACGACCAATCCGGCACGAATAGGAAGCGGACCCCTTCCATTGCCCCTTCAAGTGTCAATGATCGAATCGCTAAGACGATAAAAAAGATGAAAAGCAAAGGCATCATCCACCGGCTCGCACGCTCAATTCCGCCACGGATCCCGCTTTGCACAATCCATATCGTTAATATCATGAACACTGCCTGAGCGATGAGCACTTCTCCAGGGTTCGCGATGATGGTAGTGAAAAGCTCTCCATAATCGGCAACATCAAGATTAAATACTAGTGCTCTTACCAAATAGGATAGAATCCACCCACCCACTACACTGTAAAAAGATAAGAGGATAAAGGAACTGAGTAACCCCATCCACCCGATTAAAAACCACGGCTTTCCGGGGGCCAGTTTTTTTAATGAAGTGACTGCATCATACTGTCCTCTCCTACCGATGACAAATTCAGCCAACAGGATCGGCAATCCAATTGCCAATGTACAAATAATGAATAGCAATACAAACACACTGCCGCCGTTCGTACCTGCCATATAAGGAAATTTCCAAATGGCTCCAAGTCCGATTGCACTTCCGGCTGCCGCCAATACAAATCCAATTTTCGATGTCCATTGCTCACGTTGTTTCATACTATCACTCACTTTTCCCAGTTTCTCCGATGAACATTGTATTAGTATAACGTAGAATGGATGGAATCCATACTATCTTATTATTGCGCATTCTTCAAAATTGGTTTTTGTTTTTAACATATCGCTAAAGGGAAATATGTACGTAACGAGGAGGTGTTACAATGGAACTTTTAAAAGTAAACGGCCGGATTGATAAGAAACGGCTAGCTGTTGGCGTTCTACTGCCGATTATCGGTGGATCTATTACGGGATGGTTGGCAAACCGGAATGCCCAAGAAAAATATAATAAGCTTGAAAAGCCTTCATTCTCCCCACCACCGTCAACATTCCCGATCGCTTGGACAACCCTTTATGGCATCATGGGACTTGCCAAGTACCGGGTTGAGAACAAAAGAGAGCAAGGCTATGGGAATATAAGCGCAATCCCCATTTATGAATTGCAACTCGGGCTCAATTATTTATGGTCTTTCTTATACTTCCGATGGGGACTGAGAGGCACAGCGCTTGTTGAAATGACCATTTTACTTGCAGCCATCGCTGTGACGACCTATGAATTTTACCAAGTTGACCGGACGGCAGGATCGCTACTGATTCCTTATATCGGTTGGGTCACATTCGCTTTGTCCCTCAATTATTCAACTTGGAAATTGAATAAGTAGCCGTAAAGAAATCCCTTGCCTGAAAAAAGGCAAGGGATATTCATTCAAAATTGGATATCTTGGGGTTCTTCTCCCTTTTTGTTCATCAATCGCATGGAATCGGGAGTTACTTTCAGGATGACGAGGTTCGGATCATCAGGTCCAGTAAAATATGGCTTCATATGCTCATTCCATACCTTCTCTTTCAAACTTTCCTCATCGGAAATCATTGCGGTTCCCATAATTTCAAGATATGCATCCCCGAAACCCTCCCCATCATAGCCAATCAAAATATGCGTATTCGGATTCTTCTCAAGTTCCTCCACTTTATCGGTCATTTTAGACGTTGCCGTGTAAAGCGTGAAATCCTCATTAAAAAATGTCATATACCTACTGAAGGGCTTGCCTTGCTGGACAGTCGCCATCGTTCCGATATGGCTTTCATCCAGTATTTTCCGAGCTGTTTCTTTAGCATCCATTTCAATCACTCCTCATTGGTCTTCTCCTTTTACTGTTCCTATAATTAATGAAGACTAAACATTGGAGTGTCGGCTGAGAAGAAGATATGAACATTTCTGCAAAGCTCTACTTTATTTCATTTAAGAATAAAACCATAAAATCCTCATCGAAATAGTCTTCTCCGATTTTCAATGCTCTTTTCTCAGTTCCGTATACCTCAAATCCTAAAGAAGAATACAATCTAATGGCAGATGAATTCGAGCTGACGACTGTCAAATGAATCTGCTCAATGCCTTTAAGAGTCCTTGCCTTATTGATTGCTTCAACCATAAGCCTCTTTGCAATGCCTTTCCCCCTCATACCGGGTGTCACATACATCGCTACGATTGTTGCACGGTGTCTAAGTTTCAGCGTTCTCTCTGTCAATAGCGTAATGACGCCAATCAGTTTCGATTCGGCAAAAGCACCGAATGCAAAAGAAATCTCCCCCTCAAACCTCCCCTTATACTTGTCGGCAGTTTGCTTTTGCTCCTCTTCATAGCTTGAAGAAAAAGCTTCGGGATTTGTTTGTAAAGCTTCTAATCGTATTTGAAAGTAGGCTTCAGCGTCTTGTGGAACTAACTTTCGAATATTCATCTCTCATCCTCCTGATTCAATCTTTTCCATACTTTTCGATAATCGACTCTTCCGTTGCTATCGAGTTCAATATTGACATATGGATTATCTTTCGGTTCATATACTGTGTGAAAGCGATGGTTGCAAAAAAGAATTGCATGCTTCGATTTTAAATACTCTTCGATTTTAAAGTAAAGATCCCAACGAGTAGATTCTTCTTCCACACTTCTAATTTTTCGGATCTTTTTATCTACAAAACTCTTCATCTTTTCATCCAAACACGGATAGATGGTGAGCTCCGTTGACTGTAATGCAGTAAGCAATGATAATAAACGATCTTCCCCTAACGCAATTCCACCTACAAAAAGGTCATATGTTCCTAAGCTTTTCTCACTGCTCATTTGATAAAAATCAACAATTTCGATTGTCGAGTCAATCCCCATTTCCTGTAATTGGATTTGCAAGTTCTTTGTAGCTCTTTCATGGTTAGCACCCGGTCGAATTTGTTGAGCGGCAATTCGAAGGGGCGGTCCTTCATAGCGGAGATTTCTATTTTTATTATCCAATTTAACAGCTTCAGAACGGGGAGACAGAAAGCTTGTTGCGACAATTTCATTATCCAACCCTTCATTCCGTATGCCCTCGGGTTGGAGCCTTGTATATATATCCTTCCGAAAGGCTTCTTTTTGAAACGTCCCCTCTTTCAAGCAGTTAAAGGTAATATAACTCGCCCCATCCTCCATTCGCTTCACTTGCCTCCAAGTCGTATCCGGAGCATTCAACAAAAATGGATGATCGGCTTCTTTACCATAATGGGAAGGTGTTTTAATGATATGTATTTCGTCCAGCCATGGTCTAGCTAAAAAATAGGAAGGGTTCACTTCTAATCGGATGATGTTTTCATCATTCTGTGTCACTAGATAAGGTCCACTACCGACCGGAAATTTTGAAAACCGTTCGGGATGATCAATGACTTTTTCAATCGGTATAATGGACGCTTTCGAAGCGGCTAAGCTGCGCGGAAATAAAAAATCCACTTCCTTTAGCGTGAATTGAATGATGGTCCGATTGAATACGTCCACTCTTTCAATGTTTCTAAAGAATTCCGTTTCATCCATTAGCCTACGAACTGTTGACTGAACATCTGAGGAAGTAAGCTCTCTACCATGATGGAAAGCTACTCCTTTATGTAGATAAAACGTCCATCGCTTGCCATCTTTCGACTCCCAGTGATGAGCGATGCTCGGTTTCAACTCGTTCGTTGCGGCATCATATTCGACAAGTCGATCAAATAGTTGCCGAACCATATGGGCGTCGTGACGGGAAACAATTCGCATCGGGTCCATGACTAAACGTGTTTCATAAAAAGGGTACCGTAAAATATCCAATTCAATTTCGCTATCCGTTTCCTGTGCGAGACCCAAATTCTCTGCAAACCAATTTTGAAACTTCAACTGTACTTGCTTCTCCATTCCGTCTACTAGTGAAAATGCGTCTTGATATCGCCCCGTCCGTACCATCTCTTTTGATTGGTCCAATAAAAGTTCATCCTTCGTGAAAAGGATTGTTATTCTCGGCTTCTTCCCCCGCCCTCTCTGTGTTACCCATTTTATTGCACCTTCGCTATGCAACACTTTAACAACGTTTTTCACATGTCTTTCCGAACAATTCAAAATCCCCGCTAGTGTTGCCACTGATGTTTCCTCTTCCATTCCTTCCGTGAAATGATTCGTCAATTCCAGCAAGTGATCCAAATACTTCACGAGCCACCCCTCCTTCAAGTCATCCGGTAGACATTTAAAGGTGAACTGTAAATTCAATAACCGACACTTTTTATGCACCTTTTATTATTCTACACTTCTTTTATGCGAGAATACAATTGGAGGGATGAAAATGAAGGCAATTGCTTCCGAGCTTTCACTATTTAAAAATAGGAACTTTCTGCTTTTATGGGGAGGCTCCACAATATCGAGTTTTGGAATGCAAATGTATAGCATTGCGATTCCGTTGCTAATTTACGATTTGAGCCGATCGGCATTGTCGATGAGTATGATGCGCGCAATTGAATTTTTCCCGAATATCTTTTTAGGGATGCTCGCAGGTGCGTTGGTTGATCGATTAAATCGGAAGACGATGATGGTGTGGACGAGTTTCATCCAAGTCATTTCCATGTGTGGAATCGTCGCATTGTTGCTGACAAATCAAATTGAGCTATGGCATTTATACATTCTCGGCTTCATCTTGTCCTCTGCAGGTTACACATTCGGGAATGCCAATCACTCGGTCCTTCCCCAAATTGTTTCAAAGGACCAGTTGACATCAGCCAATGCTAAACTGTCATTCATTGATACGTTGATTCGGATGATCGGCCCTGGGATTGCAGGTGTACTCATCGCCGTGTTTTCTTACACTTCCACCTTAGCGATTTACCTTGTCTGTCTATTGGTCATGTATGTATTTATGCAATTTTTGAATGTCCCTCCAACTGTCAAACAGAAGGATGCCTCACATTCAATCTGGAAGGATATGAAAGAAGGAATAGAAGAACTGTTTAACAATAAAATTCTTTTAACGCCAACAATTACAGTACTTTTCAGTAATTTCGCTTCCAGTCTCGTCGTTGGTGTACTTATCTTTTTTGCAACCGATCAGATTGGTGCTGATTCTAGGCAAGTCGGTTTCATGTTTACGATTTCGGCAATCGGGGGACTTGTCGGAGCTAGTCTCATTAGCAGAATCCGCAAACGCTTCGGTCGGGGTGTCATATATACATATTCAATTTTATTTGACATTATTTCCATGGGCTTGTTGCTGTTCGCTCAAACTTGGTGGGCAATCGGAATATCCCTAGCCATTCGTACATTCTCGACGACGCTATCCAATATCGTATACTTTACGATTCGCCAAGAATTCACACCGAATCATCTGCTAGGAAGAGTCGCGGGAACGTCGTCCATGTTAATGAAGTTAACCCTTCCGTTAGGGCTATTCATTGCAGGCTTATGGGCGGAATGGTTTCCAATAAGGATACTGTTCTTCATATCCATGTGCATTTTTATAGTTCTATTCATCCGCCTCTTCTTTCATCCATTTAAAAAACTTGTATAAAACGAGTTCTGCTCTCTTGATTTTTTGAGCAGACCTCATTTCATGCAATCACCAACTAGTAACGTATAATAGACATACATAAGATAGTCGAATAAAGGATGTGTCTATATGTCAAAGGAACTTTTCATCACTACTGATTTGCAAAGGGAAT
>NZ_LQYA01000203.1:0-98508 GCF_001531445.1 Sporosarcina koreensis | reverse complement strand
AAGAGACAGGAATCGGGCTATACAACACTTGCACTTCCGAAAAAATATGGCGGTGGCGGAATTACCATTACAGATATGATCTTAATGCAGGAAACGATTGCATCTTACGATGGGGCAACCGGATTATCCATCGGTTGGCATCAAGGCGTCGTTGGTGACCTTTATGCAAATGAGCTTTGGGAAAAGAACAATTTGGAACGATTTGCAAAAGAGATTTTGAACGGCGCATTAGTGAACCGCGCAGCGAGTGAGGCACAAACCGGCAGTCCGACGCGCGGCGGCCGTCCTCAAACAACTGCTGTCAAAAAGGATGGGCATTGGGTTATTAACGGGCAGAAAAACTTCACTTCGATGTCTCCTGTCCTTACGCATTCCCTTGTTTCCGCATGGGTCGAAGAACGGGAAGGAATCGGATTCTTCCTTGTTGCTCAATCAAGTGCAGGCGTATCGATCAAGGAGACATGGAATATGGTCGGGATGCGCGGAACGGAAAGCCATGATTTGGTTTTAGATAATGTGATTGTTAGTGAGGAAGATTTCGTCGAATTCAGTAAAGGTAAACGCGGAGATAAAATGAATGGCTGGCTGCTTCATATTCCTGCCTGCTATTTAGGAATTGCACAAGCAGCTCGTGATTATGCAGTGAAGTTTGCCGTCGAATATAGTCCGAACAGCATTCAAGGGACGATTTCCGAATTGCCGAATGTGCAAAGTCATATCGGGCATATCGATTTGGAGTTAATGAAAGCACGGCATTTTTTATATAGTGTTGCAGCCGCTTACGATGACCAGGAACGACGTACGTTGATGAATCAAGAATTAGGCGCCGCCAAACATATCGTGACAAATGCGGCAATTCGCATTGTCGATCAGGCGATGCGGATCGTCGGTGCGAAAAGCTTGGAGCTGTCCAATCCGCTCCAACGCTATTACCGAGATGTCCGGGCTGGCCTGCATAATCCGCCTATGGATGACATGGTTATTACAAAACTGGCGAATGCAGCCGTCGAGGGTATGAAAAAATGATCAAAAGACTTGTTATTACAGGCTATAAAGCGCATGAATTAGGTATCTTCAACGATAAGCATCCCGGCATCGGCATTATCAAAAAGGCGTTGGAAGACCGATTGACTCCCTTACTTGACAGCGGACTCGAATGGGTGATTGTCAGCGGACAACCGGGAGTGGAGACATGGGCAGCGGAAACTGTCATCGACCTGCAAGACACTTTTCCCGACTTGAAATTCGCCGTCATTACCCCTTTCCAGGAGCAGGAAAAGAATTGGAACGAGGCGAAACAGGAAGCGTATCAATTCATCTTGGCGCACGCGGATTATTCGGTCAGTTTAACGAAACGGCCTTATGAAGCCCCATGGCAATTCATTGAGCGAGATAAGTTTATATTGCGGAACTCCGATGGTATTTTGATCGTATATGATGAGGAAAATGAAGGATCGCCAAAATTCATGAAGAAAATGGCATTGAAATTTGCGGAGACGAGCGATTATGAGGTGCTGACAATTTCTGCAGATGATTTGCAGCTCGTTGCCGAGGATCTGCAGCGACAGGATTGGGAGTAACAAGATTATGATCGCTTGTTTTGATTTTTGATCACTTATTCTGATTTATGATCACTTATCCTGATTTATGATCACTTATTCCGATTTATGATCACTTATCCTGATTTATGATCACTTATCCTGATTTATGATCACTTATCCCGATTTATGATCACTTATTCCGATTTATGATCACTTATTCCGATTTATGATCACTTATCCTGATTTATGATCACTTATCCTGATTTATGATCACTTATCCTGATTTATGATCACTTATCCTGATTTATGATCACTTATCCTGATTTATGATCACTTATCCCGATTTATGATCACTTATCCCGATTTATGATCACTTGCGCTGATTTATGATCACTTGCGCTGATTTATGATCACTTGCGCTGATTTATGAGCGCATACTAATTCCCTCCATAATAGTAGCTGTCCGCCAGTCAATCAACGGCTGGGGACAGCTTTTGTTTTCATTCAGATCTGATGCTTCTCCAAAAACTCCAGCATCCGGCTATACACTTTTATTTCATTTTCCTTCTTCGAGAAGCCATGACCTTCGTCATCCAACACAAGATATTCGACTTCGCGGCCGAGCCCTGTCAGCTTCGTGACAATCTGGTCGGATTCCTCTTTTACGACGCGCGGATCCTTCGCGCCTTGGATGACGAGCATTGGTTTCACCATTCCGTCGAGATACGTAACTGGTGAATCCTTGATGAAACGCTCCTTATCACGTTCTGGATCGCCTAGCCAGCGCTCCATGATCGGCTTCCAGTGAGGCGGAACGGAATTGACGAATGTGAATAAATCGGACACTCCAAAAATGTCAACGACCGCTTTGAAATATTCCGCATGTCGGCCGTGCAGCAGCAACGCCATATATCCTCCATAACTGCCCCCTACGAGGAATAAGCGATCCTGATCGGTAATGCCTTTATCAACCAACCATTCGATTCCTGCCAAACAGTCGAGGCGCGGGCCTTCTCCCCAATCCTGTTCGACCATTTTCGTGAATTCCGAGCCATAGCCCGTACTTCCGCGGAAGTTCGGTGCGAAAATAGTATAGCCTCTGTTCAGGAAGCATTGGAACATCGACCGGAACATCTTCCGTTCAGAAGACTGCGGACCGCCATGCGGCCAGAAGATCGTGTAGCCATTCGCATTTTCCTCTTTTGGTTTAAACAAAAGAGCCTCAATTTCCATACCATCAAATGAAGCATAGGAAATGACATCGGGTTCGACCATATCTTCCTCGCTGACGCCAAGCACTCTATTTTCGGTCAGTCTTGTCCACTTGTCCCCATCTTCCGATTTGTAGATATTCGGAGGAAGCGTAGCACTGCGACCTAGAATATACACGTTACCGGACTTGGCAATGCGGAATTGATCGATGACATCGACCGGCAAAGAACACTCTTCCAGCCCTCCCCCATTTACGTTCGTGCGGTAGTATTTATCCACTACGCCTTTGATCGTAAGGAAATGGATGTCTCCTGTTTCCTTATTCCATTTGATTGTTTGGACACTTTCCCCTTCCACATCCAACACTTTCGAAAATGACTTTGTCGTCAAATCGAATTTCGCAATATACGAATGATCGCTCTCATAGTCCGTCACAAAATGGATTGTGTTGTCATCTGTGAATACCGGATCATAGGCAACATGGACTTTATTCGGATCCGGCGTCAAATGGAATGTTTCTTCCCCGATCTTCACGAAGCTGACGACATATGTGTTGGCAAATGCTTGTGAAAATACCAGTTTCTCGTCATCATCCGAAACTGCGGCAAGCTCCGTCGTCGAAGTTTCTCCTAGATGCAATAATGTATCAATGCCGGTTTCCAAGTTGTGCATATGCGTATTCAAAAACATAGGATTATCGACAGACGTGACATAATAGATACGCTTACCGTCGTCGCTTAAATGGCTGAAATAATACTTCTCATCCGCCCCTCCTGTGATCAGTGGCTGCGGCAAGCCCCCTTCAAATGGGATTGCGTAGATTTGATAGTTTTCATCCCCGTCATTATCATACCCTGCCAAAACAAACTGGCTGTCTGGATCGAACTTGATGAAATTGCACGACTCGTCCCGATGGGCAAATAAATACGGAAAAGAGCCGGGCAAATCCAATGCCCATAAGTTCATCTTGCCATTTACATTCGTGTTGAAGATAAGCTTCGTTTCATCATTGTTGACAGCAAAGTTTGTAATCGCGTATGTACGAAAAAACTGCTCCACTGTCGGTTTTGCGAAAGGTATCATACTTTTCCTCCTAGGCTACTTTTCTGTTTCCTATCCAAATTATAGTATAACATTTCCGCACTTATGAAAGAATCCCATTTTAGTATTTCATTAGAATATTTACACAGTTTGTCATTTCATTCAAATTCACTTCTACTCTTGCATACGCTGTCATAGTGGGGGTGATATGGATGGAAAATGAAAACCAACAAACGAATGGCGTGGCAAACGGCATGGCGATCAGTTCACTTGTTTTAGGGATTTTAGGCGTTGTGTTGAATCTCATTCCTCTTCTGCCTTATTTACTGGGAATTTTAGCGATCGTCTTCGGAGTCTCAGGCAATAAACAACAGAATGGCAAAGGAATGGCAGTTGCGGGCATCGTCCTAGGGGCCATCACTTTGTCGATGAAACTTTTGTTTTGGATATTTATCATTTTGTTAGGAGGATCGGGCTATTAAATGAACACTAACATGCCGCCCCGGCTAAGATTCGGAGCGGCTTTTCATTATGGCTTTTCCAATTGATTTTCCACCATGTCCCCAATGAACGGAAGTTTATAATAGTTGCCTTGATAAGCTTGATACATCATAAAGATCATCAAAGCAAAGGCGAGCGGGCTTAGTAACAAGCTTGCAATTGCACCGATGAAAGGAATGAAGCCCAATATGATGCTGATCAAAAGAATCGCTATCGCTGTAAATACGGATTGCAATGCATGGAATCGGATAAAGCGGTTTTCTTTTTCCATGAATAGAAAAATAAGACCGATGATAAAGATATAACAGAGTAGCCCTCCCACATTCTCTGTTAGTCCGATCGAAGTTTTATTCCCCTCTACCTTGGATTGTTGCTTGCCTTTTTCCGGTTCCGGATCAATCATTGCCGGTGTTTCCTTCTCATTTTCATTCAATTTTTTGTCCCCCCTCTCCCCCCTATTATATTTAGCAGGTGTAAGAATGATGCCTGCTCTAGACAGTTGCCTTTACTGGTCATGAACTTTTAGGGAGGCAAAGGTAAAAAGTCATTTCAGTTAGATCCGGATTGATTGGATTTTCCTTTCAAATTACTAATATAGGTTGTTGTAAGCAGGTAGCTCTTGTCGATTTTTTCAGCTAGAAAATGCGACCGTTCAAAAATGACAGACTTCAGAAAATCCATTTGTCTCATCACTTTTTCAATCAACCCTTCATGCTGTTCAATCCGTGTTGCCATATCAATTTGAGCCGTCTTCTGTTTTTCCAGCGATATGGAGAATTGCTCCTGTTTTTCAATTTGCGTATCCATTTTCGTAAGAAGCATCCCTTGATCGGCATCGAATTTATCCAATCGCTCCGCAATTTCTGCGTTCGATTGGTTCAGCATATTGATTTGTTCAACAAGTTCTTCATTCATTCTCCTCTTGCTTTCAAGCATTTTTTGCAGTTCCTTATGCTTTAGATCCAAACGTTCCAATGTTGCAATCGCATCTTGCTCAAATTGACGATGCTGAGATTGATGATCTAGTATTTCATCGAAGCGGCTTCCTGTCGTTCTCCATCGATCGGATTGGATCCTTCTTTGTTTTTGGATTTGTTTTTCCATTTCATTGTACTTCTCATTCATCTTGTCGAATGATTTCTTCTGTTCTTTTATAGCCTCAGACAAAGAATCGGTTCGATAAATGGATTGGTTCTTAGCGGCAATATGATCACCTTTGTATAGATCCGAATGGTTCTTTTTATTAAAAAACATTCCCATCGTTCACCCTCCCATCAATCGTTTTCCCTATAATATGTTTATGCATATGTATCTGTACAAAAAAAGCGAAGGGCGCCTGCATAGAGGCGACAGGCATAAGGCGAAGATGCGGCGTGCCGCTTTTTGCCACAGAGCATCTTTGACTTATGACCCCGAGCCTTTGGCGACCGGAGCTACACGAAAAACCGTCCCTCAAAAGGAACGGTTTTTGGGAATACTATTTTTCAAATACTTGATGCAGCACTTTTTTCGATTCGACGTTGTTCAGGTTTTTATAAATACAGTTATTCGGCTTGGTCCGAAGTGTCTTTGCAAATGAGTTTGCAAGCTCCGCTTCGCCAACTACGTATAATTCCTTCCAGTTACGCTCTTTCCGCATCTTTTCGACAATGGTACCCATTTCTTTGTAAAATCTATCGAGGTTTTCTTTCAGGCGAAGATCGAGTTGATCCGGGTTGTTGCCACCCGCGCCCCGTTGCAATGAAGATCTAACGCCTGTCTGCTCCCGCCAAACTTCCAATCCCGAGTCAAACTCATATGTCCTTTCTCCATTGATGAAGCCCATCGCAGTATCCAAAATACGCACCTCACCGAAGCTCGTCAGGACAATTCCTGCCTCCGGATAAGCCTTTAACATGTACTCCATTTCCTCTATGACAGGACGATCCTCCCAGTGAAAACTTGTCTTTACTTGAACTTGCACATAATGGACGGACCATAATTCCGGATCTTCAGACGCAAAAATAACGACCCCTTTATTCAAGTCGTTTTGATTGTTCTCAATTTCCTTCGTCACTTTTTCCTTCAATTTTTTATACGTTTTTATTTCTTTTTCATCATGAGAAGCTTCCAAATACTCATCGATGCGTTTCAAACCGTTTTTCAAATGGATTTTCCAAGCGCCATTCTGTTGTTCCGGGTCAGCAGGGTTCGTATTCAAATACACACTCAACACACAGCGGGAACTACACTCGAATTCCTTCAGTTTTTTCAGTTCTTCACTTAGCGACATATATCCCGAACCTCCTCATAGTATGCTTCTTTTAAGCATACCCTCTCCCTTCCAATCCAAAACGGGAGGATCAGCATTTAGTCGGTTCGAATCAGTCAAGTTTCACTCTTAAAATCTGCCCAGTTACAGCATCCACTTTCACTTCATATTTAACGCCTTCACTTGTACGAATTTCAATTTCATACTGCAAAACACCGTCGTCGAATTCCAATTCGGCCTTCACGACTTCACCCGGCACCCGCTGTAATGCAATCTCTGTCGCCTGCATCATGGAAATTCTGCGATACCGCGGATTTTGCCAGCTGCCTTCCCAATAATCATTATTCATGTTATTCATTGAACTATAGCCCCCAAACATTTTTTACGTTCATGTTCAGCATATTCAAACGATCAAGAAATGTGCCCGATTCAGCATAAAACGATGTCAGAAAGCCATAGTATGTACGATAGCAATATGAAAGGAGCGATCATTTTTGGGAAGAGATAACCACAATAATAAAACAGGTGGAAACAATACCCGTTCCTTGCCGCAAACGCCGAAAAACCAGAAAATCAAACCTGGTGATATGAAAGAGGAAATTGCCAAGGAATTCGCGGAGCTGCGGAAAGATAAAAAGAAAAAACAGGTAAGATGGCCTTAATAGGATGCCCCTACACGATTGATCCGGTGTAGGGGCATCATTACTGCTCAAATTAATTATTTTGCTCAAGGCATTCATATACCGCCATCATATCCCGTTTATTCAACTCACGGATACGAATGAATATCGGAATGCCGGCAACCGCTTCTGTATATAAGCTTTCATCGACGACATCGCTTACGTTTCCAGTGAGCCATGTTTCTACATCCGTCCCCTCGATCATTTCCTTCAAGCCTTCCTCATTGATGCCAGTCGCATGACAACTGACACATGGGATGGTTAATTTAAAGACGCCATCATGCAAGTTATCTTCTGAAATCACTTTCTTGCCTTTACAGAATGGGCAAGGAGCAGCCTTTCTGATTTTATTGATTCGGGTAATTAATTTCTTGTAGCCGAAAGCTTCATAAACGTATGTCAGTTTTTTGTATTTTCCATTTGTGAAATACTTATCGATAATCGATTCTCTTGTTTCATTTACATTTTGGAAATCACAGATTGTCACTTGATTGTTGTTGCTTATTGTTTCGATGTCACCTTTGATCATATCCCAGAAAGGCAAGACATTTTGCAATACCATTTCATAACCCGAAAAACTTGCCTGCTCCAATTCAAATACTTTCAACGCGACTTGTGTTTCCCTAGGCAATAAAGAGACATCTTCAGTCAATATCATATCCCCGCCTACAATCGATCGCAATTTAATGAGCACGGGCAAGTCACCAACAATTTTCAATGCTTCGTTAACCGGCTGTTTGATCAATTCACGAATATCCATGTCACCGAAAGTAAGCGACTTATGATGGTTCAACACAGTCCCCTTGCAAATTGGACATGTAATCATTTCTCTAGAAGCTTTCATTTGCTCTTTAATAATTGACTTTGAAACGACGATATACATGCCGACGATCGAATTGAAACCTACCCACGTTCTGCGCGCCTTTCCCTTCTTATCATAAAATGACTTTTCAAAATACCCATACCAAAATGTATGCTTTTCTTCATCTGTCATCGTATTATAGCTTTTCGTCAAGTCATGACCTAACTCATTCTTAATTTCTTCAAACAGAAATTCCAGCTTTTCGTATTTATAATAGTTTAATACATCCATAACGCCTTGATGGAACATCCCATCCCAAAATGGGACTTCTTTGTTTTGAACGATAAGCTCTTTATCAAATATTTCTATTTCCAGTCGTCCTGAGCATGATGGACAATGATTATCTTTATTATAAAAATCGAAGCTTTTCGTATCATTATTTGTCGGATGCGCCGCCACAATATGGTTGATAAGACCGCCGAGTTCATACAGAAAACTATATTGGCTATACAAATGTCGTTCCAGATCTATGGCAATGACAGGGGCAATGGTGTCAGATTCGTACTCACCGTAAATCAACCGGGCCATTGAGGACAAGCTTTTCAAAATGCCGCCCTTATAAATATTCTCAGCATTTTTAAAGTAGTCGATATGATTTTCACGTACATAGCGTATGCCATTCTGTTGCTTGAGCGCGGAGGATATAGATAAGGGCAACACGATATCTTCCGAATCCTTTTTGTCGTAATAATCCTGATGACTGACTACCTCCAGATGCGTGACAGGTTCACTCTTCCTTTTCCCAAAATCAACAATGAAATCAGAGCTTTCCATCATATAGTCATTATGCTCAATCATTACGATCGAAACCGTTTCATCCTGTAAAATCAACCTGATACTGTCGATGAATTGGTTCAATATATTTTGGGATAAACCTTTTGAAGGCTCATCAAAAATAAAAAGGGTGTGGGGATTTCTTGTGCTTGCAAACAGCTCGGAGACTAAATGGACACATTGGAATTCACCCGTCGACAACGTCTGCGTCCTTCTTTCCAGCGTCAAATAACCGAGTCCAAGTTTAATCAATAAACTCAGGCGTTTATGAGCAATTTCCCCGTCTGGCAGTTCATCAATAATATCTTCAATCGACCGTTCAAAAATATCATCGATTTCGTCGCTGTATTTTTTCAGCTTCTGTTTAATATCAAGGAAAGTTGCAACGGTTGACCGGCTCGTAATCGATTGGTTTCGATCCTGGCCTACCATGACCAATTTATCTTTCGGATATCGCTTTATAAAATCTTTGGCTACACATTCATTGATAAGTGTAGATTTACCGCAGCCAGATTCACCTGTCACAGTTACAAGTCTATTTTTCGGTATTTCAAATTCAGCCATTTTGATATTACGGCAGTAAAGATCTATAAATTGATAGAATTCTGTTGGTTTCGCCTCATTCCGTTCCTGATAAACAGGCTTCGGTCGTGGTGATTCTTCTACAATTTTCCCACCGTATTTTCCGCTGCCAGGTCCAAAGAACAATTGCTTATCCGTTATATCAAGCACTGTGTCAGAATGATCAATGAGCCATATTTGATTTTTATAACCTAATTGCTTTATCTGCTCCAAGATTTTCAATAGCGTCTGACGATCGAGCCCTACTGAAATCTCATCAATGATAATAACGGTATTTTCGCTTGCTGCCATGAATTCCGCCAAGTACAACCGTGTCAATTCCCCACCTGACAATGTACCCATAATTCGATTTAGCGTTAAGTAACCAATATTCATGTTGATAATATTATTGAGGATATGTTGTTTTGCTTCACTAATATGTAATTCTTCTGCCAGCGAGAGGATTGATTCGACACTCAAGTCGTTAATATCGGAAATCGAATGCGGTTTATCAAATAAGTCAAACGTATATTGCTCAACGTCTGGGCTATAGCGTTTCCCGCCACATGTTTTACATTCAACATTGCTCGTACTGCCGCGCCCTTTACATTTCGGACACCAGCCTAACTCATTATTGAATGAAAACACTTCTGGGGACAGAGTAAATTTGTCAGCTAGCCTTGTACGGATTTCCGTAAAAACGCCAGTATGTGTGCCTATTGTTGAGCGAGGATTAGAGGAAATCGATGATCTGCCGAGAAAAAGCACTAAAGGCATCTCTTCCATTTTGATGGCACTGAAATTTGTTTCCATAATACTAGGGAATAAATACTGGTATTCAGCCTTAGGCAATAAGGAAACGAGACGCTTCTTCGATTCTTCACCGATCGTTTGACTGAAAGTTGTTTTTCCAGATCCAGATAAACCCGCAATGCCTAACGATTTATCTTCAGGAAGTGCAACATCTAATCGTTTAATATTGTTCGCGATTAATTGATTGATTTTCATTATGGCATCCTCTCCATTCTCTAACATTACTATCGACATGTTAGTTGGACTTCATAACTCTTTTGCCTCTTTCAATAAAAATGACGCTTTCCGTGTCTTGGGAAAGCGCCCTATAATTAAATGGCATAGTGTCGAGGATCTCTTACCTCTAACACTGCTGTAAGTTACTTGGACATTGTCCCTGAACTTTCAAAACTTACACTTTAACGTATCCTATTCGAATTCATAGTACGACACCTTTAAGTGTCATGTCAAGTATGCCCTTGATGATTTTTTTATTCTGGATTTCTCACAGGCCTCTAAAACCCGTGAGAAGAAAGTCACGAAATGACCATATATGTTGGGAAATGACCGATATCTTTCTTTTGAATCCTATTTCCAATAAACGACCCTTGCATTTTTTGTGATTTTACGTATAATGTAAAGCAATTGTATAAGTACGAATGTTTTCTAGGGTTCCGCAACAAGTGTTGGTCTGGTCCGAGAGAAAACTCGCAGCTCAGCTGTGCCACGGAAGGATAAAAGCCTGGGAGAAACTGTTTATCAGTTGTCTCCTAGGCTTTTTTTGTTTTTTGGCAATATTAATATTGGAGGTGTCTAGTAGATGAATAAAGAATGGGTCAAAGTATTTGTCGCTGCTTTCTTTGAAGTTTTTTGGGTGATTGGGTTAAAACACGCGAATGATTTTTGGACTTGGACAGGAACGGCTATCGCCATTTTTATTAGCTTCTATCTTATGATCATGGCTGGACGGAAGCTCCCCGTTGGTACGGTATATGCCGTTTTTGTCGGTCTCGGTACAGCAGGAACTGTCTTTTCCGAAATTCTTGTTTTCGGAGAGCCATTTAAAGTGGAAAAAGTACTGTTGATCGTAGTTTTATTAGCAGGAGTCATTGGTTTGAAACTAGTCACAGCGGACAAAGTTCAGGAAGGAGATGAATCCTAATGGCATGGATATCATTAATCTTGGCAGGTTTGTTTGAAATGTTTGGCGTTGTTATGATCAATAAATTGCATAAGGATCGAAATTGGCAATCATTAGTTTTATTGATTGCTGGGTTTGGAGCAAGTTTTATCTTTCTAGCCTATTCGATGAAAACACTTCCGATGGGTACAGCTTACGCAATCTGGACAGGAATTGGCGCATCTGGCGGAGCGATTTTAGGTATGGTGTTATTCGGCGAATCAAAAGACTGGAAACGACTAGTTTTTATAGGAATGGTGTTAGGCGCAGCCGTCGGTCTAAAACTTGTATCATAGAGGTGATTATACAAGGAAAGCCCAATTTCTTCGTTAACGAAGAAATTGGGCATTAATTAACTAGCTTCTTTATACATCGCTTGGAATGCTGCCTTGTTTCGAAACGTCAACTGTCCAACCAATCATTGTCGTACTGTCTCTTACATTGTTTTTTTCAATTTCATTTAGAATCAAGGAAAAGGCTTCTCCAAGCTGTTCCGCATCCAGACTATCCGCTACATCTTTGGGATTCGAAAAGGGTTCCCCGGGACATTCTAGCAAGCCATCCGTCGACATGAAGATGCGATTCATACCTTTTCTTAATTCCCGAACGCCTGAAGAGAAGCATGGAACGGCTTTATCGAACGTATTCACATGACCGATCCACTCATAGAACTGCCTTTGATTCAACTGGAATTGACCGAGAGCGATCAACTCAGGGTGGAATACGTAAACTACGCAATCACCAACGGAAAACCACCAAAGATAGTTCTCTTTTCGGATACAGATCAAACAAGCAGTTTCTCCTTTGACCTTTTTGCATTGGTCAAGAAATTTGTCACTTTGGAAAATGGATAGAAGCTTTTCTTGCACATGGTGAAATGCCGGCAATCTAGACTTGGATAGAATCCCCGTAAGTTCTTGTTCGTACTCTTCAAGTGTATTTATGACCAGTTCGGCACTTTCAGCACTGTAATGCGCATCAAAAATCGCTGCAAATTCCCAATCCTCTCCTACCCAAACAACACAGCCATCCTCATTCTTATACTGACCGGCAGAAGAATTTCCACCAAATCGTCCAACCGTCACTCGATCAATCGTTTGAATATCTTTCTCATCGACGAAATCCTTCTTACTCCCAACCCACGAAAACTTATTGCTCATTGTTTTTCTCCAAGTATGAGCGCACCCGTTCACACAGCGCGATTATTTCTTGATTCCCCCCTATTGGTGCATCGGACCAGTCCCGGACCGACATCGGACCCCAATATTGTTCGGGAGTACCTGGATAGCGCGGAACGATATGCATATGCAAATGTGGAACTGCATTTCCGGAAACGAGAGAGTAAATATGCTCCGCCCCTTCAGTTACCATTAGTGCCTTGCTTACACGTGCCATAATACTTCCAAACGCTTTCGCTTCTTCTTCACTCATATCTCCAAGTGTCGGTGCATGCCTTTTCAGATCAATCATTAGATGTCCCAAATAGCCCGGTTCCCCATTATTATCAATATGACCTACGCAAACAAACTCATCTTCATAGATTGCGATGCCATCCGTTTTTATTTCTCCCCGGTGTTTTTTGCAAATGAAACAGTCCATTTCCTCATTCCCCCATTTTACCAATATTGCATTGTTGCTAGACAATTTCATCACAGGGATCCAATAAGCTCCAATTCCTTTTCAATTCCATCCATCACTTTAAACGCACCAGAAGAACCATTGGAACAGACAACAAGACGGATGTCTCTCTCTGGATAATAAGCTGAATGAAAACTGACGCCTGGGTCATATCCCATCACATGATATTTGACGACGCTATTGTCATTCTTCTCTATCCATACGCCATATCCATAATAATCGCCATCCTCTTCCTTGGCATGAGAAGTCAGCAATCGCTCAGTAAGTTCCTTATTCAACAATTGAAAGTTTAGTAGAGCGTCCCAAAGTTTAGCCATCTCCTTACATGTCACAAATGCTCCACCATCAGACCCGCCCTGAACGGGTATTGAATAAGCATTCGTTTTCCAAGTACCGTCTTCATTGTCAATATAGCCAATCGCGGTCTTCCTTGGAAGTGAATCGAGCGCAAAATAGCCGGAATCGGTCATTTCCGTCTTTTCAAAAACTCTCTGCTGAATATATTCTTTAAAAGAAAGCCCGCTAGCTTTTTCAACAATCAAACCAAGCAGAATAAAACCCGCATTATTATAGTGAAAACGTTCGCCAGGTATATATTTCATATGCTCATTTTGAAATAATGGCAAGAAATCCTCTAAGCGACGTAAATGATACATAGGATTTTCAATCCATAATTCCTCGAAGTCATCCATGATTTCCTCGTCAAAATAATCAGGAACACCTGATGTGTGAGTGAGTAAATGGTGAACTGTAATGTGTTCATCAAAATGCGGGAAGTCGAATGAAAGAAATTCTGTTACCTTCGTATCAAAAGTTATCTTCCCCTCTCCTACAAGCTGACAAATCGCGATAGCGGTAAATAGCTTGCATCCTGAAGCAATTCCATAACGTGTTCCCGCTTCGTTATGTAGTTGTTCCGCACGGTTTGAATAACCGTAACTAACGTCCGCATAAATGCTCTCTTTATCTCTAACAAAAACAGTGCCTGAAAACTGTATTTCATTTTGTATATGTTCGATTCGTTCCATTACATTATTTTTCATTTTGATACGCTCCAAATTCTCATTTGCATTTTTAAGTAAAGAGTGATTGATTTTCATGTTATCACTTCAAAACGACCTAATATCCAATCCTTCAGATTCAATTACAATTGCTTTAAGACCCGTTTCTGTTGTCGTCTCATGTCCTTCCCCATTTTCCCATAAGACGACATCGCCCGCTGTGACCTTCATCTTTTCTTCCTCACCTGTCCGGATCCAACCTTCGCCTTCTAGGATGATAAGCGCTTGTGGAATGGTCGCTTCATGATAACCTACTAGGCCATTCACCTTCAGTTCCATTATGCCAACATGGGATGGTTGATTTGTCATAATGATTTTCCTCATGATAAAATCCGAGCCGTATTGAGTAATGTTTTTCCCTGTAATTTCATCCAATCTAACGACTCTCAAAAACCCCTCACCCTTGTCTGGATATATTTTTGTATAATTGGAGTTTCCGACGGATTTAGATTACTTGGCAGTTCGTCAATCGAAAAGAATTGTAAAGCCAACACTTCATCTTGATCTGCCCTTAATTCACCTTCAAAATCTGTACAAATAAAAGTGGCGATGACATTATAAACTTCATCTCCATGAGGATATTTATAATAATATTGTTCACCAGAGAATATATTGAAAAAGGTAAGTTCATTAGCTATTAGATTGCATTCTTCGTATAATTCCCGCTTCGCTACTTCTTGCAAGGATTCTCCGGGCTCCATCGAACCTCCTGGCAACCCCCAGCAGTTATTGTCGGCCCGCAATTGTAAAAGCAACCGATTCTCCGCGTCACTTACGATTGTATTCGCACCGGCCATTATGATTGGGCGAGACCCGATCAGTTCCCTCAACTCGCTAATATACCCCATGTTACTCCCCTTATTTTCATTGATTTTTCTTCTTAAACGATGGACTCAATTCGCTCCACACATCAAATCGATTTCCGTCCATGTCCGAAAACACAAAGTTAATACCTGCATGTCCCCGTTTTTCAATCTCTCCAACCTTTACATCACGTTCCAGTAAGTCTTCGTGCAGCAGCTTTAAAGCCTGTTCCCCGTCGACTTCAAATGTTAAAGAAAAGCGCTCATTCCCATATGCATCAAAAAAGTTGGCTGTCTCCTTTTCTTTCGCTTTCACGAGAAAGAAACTTTGATCCGCCAAGTTCAGGATCGCCTTATCTTCGTCCTCATAATTCAACTGTGCATCCAACTTCTCAACATACCATTGAGATGCCCGTTCAACATTGCTTACAGGGATGTATGTAGTGCCCACCCTTAGCAATCTAGTATTCATTCGTCCGCTCTTATTTTTCACATCAACCAACTCAAATTTTTCACAGACAAGCAGCATATCCTCTGTGAACTCTAATCCTACTTTGCCTAATTCACGTTTGAAGTAGCGTTCATGGATCTCCTTCCAATTCCGGTATGACCCATCTCCTTCCGCCAAAGCAAATTCTTCCGTGACTTCATTCATTGGTATGACGGATACTTCCACCGTCTTGATAATTGCGACAGGCTCTTCCAAGCTGTTCAAGATGATGCTGTATTCCTCAATTACCGGAACCGATTCATTCTCCATCTCATATAATACGTGCGCTGAACAAGTCGCCGTCTTCCTTCCTTCTATTACCGCTTGAGCTAGCTCATCAGCCGATTCGCCAAACATCCATGCACTGACTACCTCAGGACGTTCTTCTACTCCCCAAAATCGCTCCCAATAATCCTTTGCAGCTTGATTCATTAATTGCCCTCCTCTTCTTCCGCAACCCTTTTCACTCGTTCAACAAAATCGACAACGACTTTATCATTTGCAAATAGTAAAAATAACTTTACAAACCATTTCAGCGGTCTGTTGGATGTTGTGTAAATGAATCTAGTTTGATCATCATCCAACTTTACTAGCTCATAACCGGCGGTTATCTCGAACATCCCGCCAAGTGTAAAGCCGACTTTCATCTTTTTTTCATTCGGTGAATCCAAATAGTCGAGTGTTTCAACTTCATACTCCATTACTCGCTTGCCTTCTTTATACTTTTGCAAGTATATACTTCCGACCATTCCTTCTGTAATGGTGACAGGTTCGTTTGAGACGACTTGAGGCATAATCTTTTGCATATTCTCTAACGATCCATCCAAGTATTTCCAAACCCGTTCAATTGGCGCATCAATCACAACTTCCTTCGTCCACTGCTTCATGTAATAAATCCCCTTTTCTCGGATACTAGTTAACCGTACTCAAAAATGTATAATGCTTCGAAAGGAATTCATCCAAAATGTCCTTATGACTTCCAACGATATTTTCTGGCAACTCATGAGGATAAAAATAGCTAAATGTGATGGATTCAGTTGGATCGACCACCAGATTCCCTATCGCATTTTCTGCGTAATAGGCGGTTGTTACAACATAGAATTCATCTCCATTTGCAGCTCTAATAAAATGCTCAGGACCCGAATAAACATTGATCAAAGTCAGTTCATCCACTTGCAGTCGTGTTTCTTCGAATAATGCACGTCTCGCTACATCTTCCGTCGATTCCCCTAATTCCATTAGCCCGCCTGGAATTCCCCAAGCGCCTTCCGGAAATTTCCGCTGCTGCAGCAAGATCCTCCCCTGTTCATCAACAACGACTACAACCGAACCGACGAATATCAGCGGTCGATGTCCGACCAACTTTCGCAATTCTTCAATATAGCCCATTTCCAATCCTCCTCTTTTATGTTCGAAGTGGTGATATCAATTGCACATATGAAGTTTCGTTTTCCGGCTCAATGACCGCCGGCTTCATCATTCCACAAAAACTGATTGTCACTTGTTCTTCCTGTATCCCTTTTAACGCTTCAAGCAAAAACCGACCATCGAAGGTCATATCAATAGCGGACACGCCATCCACACTGCTTATTCTTTGTCGTTCTTCGATTGTTCCGATTCCTGTTGAGTTTGTTGTTATTTTCAAAATGGTATTGTCGATCAGAGACAAGTGCACATTGTTATGCTTCCATTCTTCGGAGAAAACGCAAGCCCGGTCAATCCCCGCTATCAATGTTTTTGTATTCATCGTAATTCTCGTCATAAAATCTGTCGGGATTAATGATTGGGTGTTCGGGTAGTTCCCTTCTATTAAAACGGAATATAAAATCGTATTTTCAGTGGAAAACACAATCATATGATCCGCTATCGAAATATGTACAGTGGCGAGGCTGGATTCCTTCAATTGTAGAAGTTCGATTAAGCTTTTACTCGGAACAACGATTGAATGAGGTGCTTCAATGAAAGTGATTCCTATCTCTTTTTGCGATAGCCGATGGGAGTCAGTTGCGGTGCAAATAAGTTTATTGTTGTCAAATTCCATCTTCACACCTGTCAACACCGGCTTTGCGTCACTTTTAGAAACAGCAAATATCGTTTGTTTGATTACTTCTTTTAATGAACTGAAATTGAGCTTCACAGAGTGAAGAATTTTGATCTCTGGCAATCGCGGATAATCCGCTGCACGTAAGCCATTCAGTCTCGTTACAATATCACCAGATTTGATAAGGACTGACTGCATATTGTCAGATGAAATCTCAATGTCATCAGGCAGTTTTTTTAGGAGATTCATAAAATGCTTTGACAAGACAACCACACTGCCGGTTTCATGCACCTCAACGACCGTTTCCCCTTTCATCCGTATAGGGATTTTCTTTTCAATGAATAATTCCGAGTTGCCACCTGTTAGAACGATGCCGTCTAGTGTTGCTTCGATTTTTATTCCAGACAAGATCGGGAGCAGACTTTTATTCGAACTTATTTTATGTAGTTCTGAAACAATCGCTGTAAATAATGAATTCTTTATAGAAAATTTCATACAAATGCTCCCTTAACAAATATTCGTTCAGAAAACTTCAACCTTGTTCCATATCGACTTCCAATTCTTCTTGCTAATGCGTTGATGATAATATTTCATCCGCTCTTCTGTTTCCCTGAAGTAAGGCGTTGGTCTTATGTGGAAGCTGACGACATCCTCAATTCCATGCGGTGCAATCATCACTATCTTTCCTTCTTCATCCAATTTCACGCCTAATGCAGTAGCTGTTTCAGGAAATTTGGCTATTGCTTCAGTGGACGACAAATAGGGACGGTCATTGTTTACAATATGCATCCTTGCTTGATTTTTTACAGACCATGGGATAGTAGGCTGACGCATTATTAATAGATTTTCATAGCGTTTTTCCACTCCTTCATCCACGTTCGACGGATCAAAATAAATCACATCAATATCCGGTAAAGGTGTTCTTGCATTAAATTCATGAAGCACATCCCAAATTTTCGATCGCACGAAACCTGCGCAAACCCACCAATCCGGTAAATTCAAAGACTGCGCACTTCGTAAAATATCCATCATCCACTCGTCTTCAGAAACCAAGCGGATGACATCCTCCTCGTTATGGATCATAATACGACTGCCTTTTTATCGATTTTCACATGAATCAATTCATGCTTCACTTTGAACCCAGCAGCTTGATAAAGTCTTATAGCTGTCTCGTTTTCATTATCAACACTTAAAGAAATCTCTTCTATTTCCTCATATGCAAACAATTGGCCCAACGCAAAAGTCAGCAGTTTTTTGCCAATCCCTTGTCTGCGGCATTGATCTGAAACGGCAATGTATTCGATAGAGCCTTCGCCATGACGAGGGTCGACTTCGATATAGACATAACCAGTCAATTGGTCGTCGCGAGTCGCAATGAATACTTGATGTTGTTCACTTAATCGATCAAGAATTGTTTGTGCACTGTAATAAGTGGAAGGAAAAGCTTGTCCATGCAATTCTGCAAAGCTATCTTCATACGCAGGGTTGTATTCTATTACTCCTTCTTCAATGGTTTCTTTACATTCATTTTTCTTGGCTGTTAGAACTGTATGCCGCCCCTGTGATTTTCCGCCTTGAGAAACGGAGAATTCTTTTGCATACGCGTTTTCACGGTTTAGGAAAAAATGATACTGATCCACTTGTGATGCGGATAGAGCAGTCACTTTCTCCCAAAGATTATTGACAAGATCAGAATGAATAAACTCCTCACTCACATAGGGCCCCCATACTTCCGCACTTCTGTCTTCCAAATCGGTATCCAGTCCGATGGCACCTACAATTTCTTCTTCGTCATAAGCGACTACAAAAGAATTTGCCAAATCCAAGTCTGAAAAATCACTTGTGAGCGTGTCGTAGATTTCCTCTTTTGATTCCCCGCAATAACCGATATGCTGGCTCGATACTGAATTCATTTTCGCAAGAAACGCGGCTAAATCATTATTATCTCTTGGTGATTCTATTACGATATTCATCTTATAACCTCATTTCATGTAAGCATATAATGTCTCCGCCACTTCGTATTTAACGGACTCACAAATATGGAGCGAATATGGACATGTGGAATCGACTTCTTTTTCAATGAATGAGATACTATGCTTTACGGCATCCTCTACTTGTTTACGAATTAATTTATCCAAATCATTGATTCTGGAAGTGTCATCCACACCTACCCATCCCAATTCCCAACTGTTCTCATCTGACTCGTACATAAGACTGAAGCCTGTAACTTTCGAGCCGTTTACCATGACATAACTATGTTCCTCCATCAGCCCATCCATTGCAGCATACCTCCAGCTATCAATCGACAAGGTAGCAACAGGGTTATCGGTATGTGTTTCTGTATACGTCTTTTTACAAAGCTGAATAAAACTGTCCATTCTTGCTACATTCGTACGTATCTCTCCGATTGATAAAAGATGTTCATCGTGCGCTGTTTCACCTTTTAGCAGAGTCGGCTCGATATGTATAATCTCCGTTTTTCTAATCATCTTGAACTGATTTTGGGTTAGAATTTCTATTAATCCATAAAATCTATCGTCCAGCAGGAAAAACAAAGGCTGATCATATTTATTTTCTAGCTCAGCAATCAGGATTTGAAGAGCCTGCTTATCGAATCCATTTAAGACATAAGCAAGTTGGACATATATACAGTTTGGATGCCAAGTAGATTTTTGGGTGGAAGCAACCGCAAATATTTCATCATCATTTTGTACTGAATAAATATCTTTATGGAGTTTGGCGGAAACGCTTCTGTTCATCCGTGACTTTAAATCACTATTCTCCCCAAATACATTGTCGATGAACGTATTAAGTTTGTTCAATACATCCTGATTACTTTTATCCAGCTTACTTATTTCCAATCCAATACTCCTTCCCATCATCACTGCGATTCATAAATCCATAGTCGATGAAAAAACGTCGAAGGGTCGCAAAATCAGGATAAATCTCTTTAAGAATCGCATTTATCTCTTTTTCCAAATATACTTTTCCAACTTCAAATCGCTTAATTATTTCTTGGGCAATGATGTACTTTCTTTTGTCTTTGCTTGGAAACGTATCTAACGGCCCATCTAATCCTTTTCTAAAATAACTTTTCAATACTTTCTCTCGTTCTATTTCTGTAACTTGAAATCTATCTTCCATATCAATCATTCCTTTGCATTTCTCTTTGTTTAATGAATCCAGCTACCTACCATGTCTTGTCCAACTTGTCTGCATAGAAACCAATTGCTCTCTTATAAGAGATGATGTCTGGATCGTTTGAAGTTTGTACTAGGCATGTTAGGAGAATTTCCATTGCCTTTACATGTTCTCCTACGTTATATAATGTCATAGCATAGAACGTCTTCAATGCATTGTTATCAGGGAAACGAGCTAGCCCTCTTTCAAAGATAGCCTTTGACTTTTTATAGCTTCCCAAAGTTCGGTATGTACTTCCGAGTCCAATGATTGCCCCTAATGTATCTTCGTTATTCAAGCCTAGTTGTAGCGCTTTTTCATAATAAGGAACGGCTTCCGCTTCCTTTCCTAATATGTCAAAACTCCATGCACATTGGTAATTAATTTCGGCACTTTTCGGATCATCTTTTGCCATAGCCACCAGCATTTCATTTGATTCAGTGATTTTTCCTTCACTTCGCAGCTCGATCGCTTTAGATAGTTTACTCATGATTGTTCACCCTCTATGTTTTCCTTTACGATTAGTAAATGCTCTTTGGTAAGCTCAAGAAGCTCGAAGCTGTTTTCAGCTAACAATGTTTTTATTCGATCAAATTCCTTCCAAGCAAGTGCAAACTCATCATCTGATATGCTTTGACTGTTAAGTGCAGCTTCTAATTCGTCAATATCTTTCTCTATTATTTCCCCACTAGGCAACACAATCAGATCCAAAAACAAATCATCCATCCATGGCCCATTTGCTGAACAATAGCCATTCTCCCTGCAAATATCGATATACCATTGGACAATTTGGCCGTTTGAATCAAACACCGTCGTCACAGAAAAATGCATTCCATCGGGAAAATGCTGCAACCAGCTGTATCCCTTATCTGCGATGCAAACTGCCCTTCCCTTATATGTCTTGTAAAGAGGCGCAGCTACTTCATTCATTTTAAACAGAGTTACATATCCAGTAAATCGTGGTGTAGAAATATATTTTTCTGCATACTCTCTCTTCACTATCCGCTTCCAATCATATCGACTGCCGTATTTGCGTTTTAGCATCGCTGCTTCACTCTCCGTTCTACATCGGCCTTGCGCTATAGGGAATGAGTTGGCCGACAATTCTTTCATCTCTCATACTCGCAATTTGCTGGATGACACCATTTGAAATTTCATCATTTGTTAGCCACCTGGAAGTTTCTCCTTCGATAACAAAACCCAAGAAAACTTTTTCGTACGTACAATTTCCGGGTATCACAATCTCCTCATCTTCAAAAAACCGACGACTTCCTTTTACATGAATGAGGCGGAACGATCCTGCTTGACTATTCATTTCACAAATCTGCTCGAGCGCCCGATAATTAGGTGTCCAGCTTATGATCAAATCAAATGGTCCCCGCTCGGCAATCGATTTCTCGACTTCTGTATATAGCGCTTCTGAATAAAAATCAACTTGGATTGGAAAGACTGAGTCAGGAGGACTACTTGCCTTCAATTTTTCAAACTTTGCAGCTGTTCGTCCAATGACAGAAACGGAATATCCTTCCTTCGCCAAGAACGTCGATACACCCGCTAGCATGCCTGTGCCACCGATGACGAGTGCGTGATTAGATTTCCTTTTCAATCTCTATCTCTTCCATTTCTAATGAATTCTTTTGCTAACTGGTACGCGGTCACAGTAAACAACTGGGTAATTTCCTTGTTCCGAATCATTTCTCCCATGCTAGCAAAAGGAAAATGTTTTACTTCCAGAACTTCTGTATCATCCAACTCTTGTTCATGTGTACGTTTTGCATCGGTCATTAAAAACGTAATCACCTTATTCGTCTGAGTGGCGGGATTGACCATGAACTCCCCTAGAGGAATCATCTTATGTTCCGAAACATAGCCAGTCTCTTCACGGACTTCACGTCGAATCGCTTCTTCATACGATTCACCTTCTTCCACTTTCCCTGCGGGTATTTCTAAATAAAAATCGTTTCCAGGATGACGATATTGCTCTACAAGAACTATTTCTCTACCCTCTGTCAATACGATTGCGTTTACCCAATCCGCATACTCATTCACGTAGTAATCTTCAATAATTGTTCCATCGGGCATTTGACAAGTGTCTTTCCTCAAATTTCCGAACGGTGATTTATACTTGTATTCACTGTTCATCACTTTCCATTTCCCCAACTGCTTTCCCTCCATTACAGCTTATGTACTTGTTGATGCATGATCCAATCTTCCAATACCTGATTGAATAGATCTGGTTTAGCTACTGGAAAACCGTGTCCAATAGTAGGGACGAAAAAATATTCAAAATGTTCGTTCCCCTCAACAATCTTTCGCACGGATTTCTTCACTAGCCCTTTCTCTTTTTCACCGGCAGTAACTAATATCTGGGCATTACTGTTCGAAATGTTTTCTGGAAGTGAGTACGCCATATTTTCTTTAAGAACGTTAATTAGCGTGTTGGCATTCATTTTCAAGCTTTCTTCATAATATTTTTCGAAGTATTCGCCATCCATGTACATTTGTTTCGCTTGGGCTTTGGCGAAAGTCTTGTTCTTAATAAGCGGAAAAGTCATCTTGATTGTCGGGGAAATGAAAGGGATCATGGACTTCATCGGAATGACAACCGCACTGTTGATCATTGCGGAACGAATAAGGGTTGGTGCAATGCTTATGATTTCTAAACAGATTTGGGCTCCAATCGAAAAACCGATAATATGTACGTCCTTCTCACCTTTTGTCTGCTCGATTAACGTAATTAATTCTAATGCATTTTTACGAATTGAGAAGGAAGTTTCATCACTTCTGTCCCCATGCCCTTGCAATGTGGGAAGCAAACAATGGTACTCATTGAAATAAGCGATTTGCTTGTCCCACATCCATCTACCCACACCGCCCCCGTGAATGAACACGAGGAGCGGACCTTCTTTATTTCCATATTCCATATATTCCTTATACAATTTAATTCCCTCCTCAACTGAACCGCAAAATATGTGTCGTTTCAGAAGCGGAATCGTCGAATGAAAATCCGCCCGCGCGATAAAAAGCATCCGCTTTCGCTGAATCTGTCCGGACTGTAATTTCTTTGAAATGATGGCTCGCGTGCTCAATGATCGATTGCAGCAATAACGTACCGACCCCTTTCCGTCGTGCTTCATCAAGTACATAAAATCGTCGTAGACGTCCCACATCACTTTCTTGCGAAAATGGCGATTGATTAATGCCGCCAATTGCAACTATGGAATCCTCATTATTTTTGACACAGAATAACACTTCACCAGGCTTATTGAATGTATTGGTGCCATCCTCGAATTCACCTACGAGGCGAGTGACGAAACGATAACCCTCTTCTTCACTTTCCTTTACCAACTTTGTAATATCCAATGAATGCAAGTCTTCTACCCGTTCGACAGAGTATTCCATTTGCTTCTCCCCCTCAATTTACATACTTACTAGTACATTCAACAAAATGTTTGAAAAAACCTGCAAACTTAAAAGAAAAGCCGAAATCCTATATCCGGATCCGGCTTTTCTCGTCAATATCGAAATTGAACTCTTAACGTTGCGCTGATAATGATCTGTCCACTTTCTATCGGAGTTGTCATTTGATTGGATTTTGCTAAAGCTTGGAACGGAACTGGCTGTCCACCTTGTTCCACTTCAATTATTTTGACTGGCTGCGGCTCGGTTTGCAGCTGCAATGCATCAGCGATTGTTCGAGCTTTCGTTTGGGCATTCCGCAGAGCCCTGACGATTGCCTCTTGTTTATAACGTTCGGTATCCTCAACAGTGAATTGTATATTCGATACCCGATTCACCCCATTTTCCACAGCCGTGTCAATAACTCGTCCCACTTGTTGAATATCTGTAATTTTTACCGAGATGGCATTGTTTACTTCATATCCTCTGAAAATCTGTTCGCCATTTACATAATCATATTTCGGAAAAATGTTATATGAAACGGTTTGGATATTTTCTCGCGGAATGCCTAAGCGTAAAAGCGATTGGATGACGTTGTTCATATCGGTTGCATTTTCCCGTTGTGCTTCGCTCAGTTGTTCATTTACCGTGACAACCTCCAATTGTACTGTTGCGATATTCGGCTCAATGAATATATCTCCGTGGCCGACTACGGTAATTAAACGATTTGGCGTTCTTATTTGTTGATGGTATGGATAATACATATTATCCCTCCTAGTCTTTTACTCTTTTTCATGATATGCAAAATTGGATAGGAAAATTAGTATAGATGCCATCGCTTAGGCGCCTATCATCTTTAAAAGCAAAAAAGCTGTCACAGAAACCCACTTTCTGGACAGCCCCTCTATTCCCTATAAAATTTTACTGAAAAAAGCCTTGGTTCTTTCATGTTTCGGATTCGAAAAGATTTCATCAGGCGTCCCTTCTTCAACAAGCAAGCCTTGATCCAGAAATAATACCCGATCTCCCATTTCCTTCGCGAACCCCATTTCATGAGTGACAACGACCATCGTCATCCCTTCGATTGCCAGCTGCTTCATGACATCCAGCACTTCTTTCACCATTTCTGGATCCAATGCAGATGTCGGCTCATCGAATAGCATGACCTTCGGCTTCATTGCAAGCGCCCTTGCGATGGCAACCCGTTGCATTTGTCCGCCGGATAATTGCTCCGGGTAGGCGTTTGCCTTATCGGACAGACCCACTTTCTCTAGAAGTTGCATCGCCAATTCTTCCGCGTCTTGTTCACTCATTTTACGGATTTTAATCGGGGAAATCGTAATATTATCGATAACCCGCATATGGGGAAACAAGTTGAATTGTTGGAAGACCATCCCGACTTCCCGCCGAATATCATTAATATCCGTTTTCGCGTCATTGATTTTTACGCCATCTATAAAGACTTCCCCCGCAGTAATTTCCTCAAGAAGGTTGATGCATCTCAAAAACGTACTCTTCCCAGATCCACTCGGACCGATGACACAAATGACTTCCTTCTCTTTAATGTCGTAGTCTATGCCTCTTAGCACATCCAATTGTCCAAATGATTTATGCAAATCCCTTACTTTTATCATCGCAATCCCCCTCCTGGCTCCGAACGTCTCATTGAAAAAATAGACTTTCTTGAGGACGGGACATAGCTATTGCTGAACCTATTTTCGATATAAGTGATGAGTTTCCCACAGATAAATGTCAAAATGAGATAAAGGACGGCGACCGTTAAATACGGCTCCCAAAATCTAAAATAAGCTCCTGCAACAATCTTTCCTGCATACAGCAAATCAGTCGCAGCGATAACCGTAACAAGTGAAGAGTCCTTCAACAAAGCAATCAATTCATTGCCAAGCGGCGGGATCATCCTTCTGAATGCTTGCGGTAGAATGATCAATTTCATGGCGGTGTTATGGGGCATGCCAAGCGAACGGGCAGCCTCCATCTGCCCTTTGTCGAGCGATTGAATTCCAGCGCGAATAATTTCCGCGTTATAGGCAGCACTGTTGAGCATTAATGCCAGCGATCCCGACACAAAAAATCCTAATGAATGTCCAAACATACTAGGGATCAATGCGGTATGAATCAATAGGATTTGCACTAATAATGGAGTTCCCCGGAAAAAATCAACATACATTTTTGCTGGATAATGGATCCACTTCCGTTTTGATAGTTTTCCTATCCCCACGATCAATCCTAAAATGAATCCGCCTACATAACCCACAGCGGTCAAACCAAGAGTTACCCAAATTCCTCGGATGAAAAGCTCTCGGTAGCTCCAAATATTTTCGAACATATCAATACGTAAACCTAAAAACTCCACATTCATCACCTCCAAGATGTGTGCAGTTGTTGCGTAAAGGACAACAATTACTCCAAGTCTTGGTCAGTGATTTCTTTCAATTTTCCATTTGCTTTGATCTTTTCAATTCCCTCATTTAATAAATCCACAATTTCCTTATTTCCCTTTTTCACCATAAGTCCGTAATATTCCTTCTCAAAGCTATCATCCTCAACCGTTTTTAATTTGACTTTGGGATTCTGCGCCTTGTATTCAATGATAACCGCATTGTCACCGACAGCAGCATCTGCATTTCCATTAATCATTTCACTTATGGCAAGAGGCATTGTTTCAGGAGCGACAATATTTTTGCTTGTCATTCCTAAAAGATCTTTGACAACCTCATGTCCAGTCGTATTAATTTGAACAGCAACTTTTTTGTCCTTTAAATCTTGAAAGCTTTCAACATCGGAATCCTCTGGAACAAGAATCAATTGATTCGCTACAAAATAGGGAGTAGAGAAATCATATGATTCCTCTCTATCCGGCTTGATTGTGATAGATGAAACAGCGAAATCAATTTCTCCATTTTCCAATGCAGGAAATAAAGGTTCCCAACCCAAGTTCTTTATCTCAACTTCAAAACCTGCAGCTTCCGCGACAGCATTGACGATATCGATGTCAATCCCTACAATATTTCCTTTTTCATCCATAAACTCCATCGGCGCATATGCCGCATCCGTTCCGACAATTAATTTCCGTTTACCAGTTGTATCATCCCCACCAGAACTGTTCGTCTTTGTAGAACCCGCGCCGCATCCGATTAGAAAAATCGATGTGCACACTAATGTGATGCCGATCAGAAAACGTTTTACTGATTTCTCCATCTTAACTCCCCCTTGTTTCTACCAATTAACAGAATTGATTGATACTTTATTAGATTATATACGAAAACGCTTTCATTCACAACTGAATATTTCCAATTGATAGTCGAGAGCGAAATTTCAATCATACAGAAACAGAAAAACTGCTCCGTCATCCTCTTTCGATAAACGGAGCAGTTTTTGGTTTTAGAAGATTGGCAGCGTAACAGCCACCATCAATAAGAATAGTATCGCAATATAATTGACGGAGTAGATGAACATCACATATGCCCATCTATCGTCATCCTTCGTGAAAAAGCCGCGAATGGAGACAATCAAGAATCCGACATTCAAGATTGTTGCGAGCACGATGAATACCATTCCTAACGATCCCAAATAAAACGGCAATGGAAGCAGGCATGCAATGTAAACGAACATTTGACGCTTCGTCATCTTAAATCCGCGAACAACCGGCAGCATCGCTACATTCGCCGCTTTGTATTCATTGTACTTCCTCATTGCAATTGCAAATGTATGCGGCATTTGCCAAATGAATAAAATGATGAAAAGCATGATCGGTACCATATGCCAGGACGGTGCAATTGCAGCCCATCCTATCATCGGCGTCACGGCCCCTGAAACACTTCCAATGACCGTATTCAATGTGTATTTGCGCTTTGTCCACATCGTATACATGATCACATATGTGAACCAACCGATGAATGCGTAAATCGCAGCTTCCATCGTCGTGAACAGCAACATGACCATGCCTATCGCCGACAAGGAAATCCCAATTCCCAAAACGGTATTCAATGAGATATTTCCGGTTACGGTCGGACGTTTTTGCGTTCTTTTCATGACCGTGTCGATGTCAACATCATACCAATTATTTAGAACAAGCGCCCCACCCATCAAAATCGTACTGCCAATGATTGTCAGCCAAAACAGTTTGCTGTTCGCAAACAGGGAGCCCCCTGTGAAATGAAGGGCAAGCCAAAAGCCGACAAATACGGGCAGTGCATTGGCAATCAAAACAGGCGCTTTAAATAGGGATTTCAAATCCGCAATCAACGTGCCCGATTTTTGATCATCTAAAACATTTTCAGTATAGGTAATTTTAATATCCTTCGTCATATCTATATACGCTCCTCAGAGGTATTTCCCCAATGTATCATCCTTCCCATCATATCATTTCATCTGCAATAATTTAAAGATTTACGGATTTTTCTTTGGAAATTCATAGGTTTTCCCTTTGGTTTGACACAATTTATTCAAAAGTCAAAGGGACTCGTCAGGATTATGAAACCATAACACCTACGATTAAGAAAAATAAGAAAATGAACACATAAAATATGAAGACGATCGCGAGCATTCCAGCTGACACGATTAAATAGGCTTTTGCAAAAATGTTTCGTGGATCTTGTTTATCCGTAGCCCAAATAATTAACATAACAAGTCCTACAATCGGAATAAATAGGAGAACTAACGTCAAAATCCAATCCTTCAATGTCATCTGTTTTTCTGTCTGCATCCTTTCACCCCCTTTACCGTACCTGTTTTGCTTATAAATGCTTATACAGTAGCGATGGACGACAAGGAGAAGGAGTAAAGCCTCCTTAATCATATAAAAAACAGCGGATGCAATTCAACCCGCCGTTTCATTTATTTCCCATTCTGTTCACTCAATGGTTCAAATGTAACCATTGAAACTTTTGATATACGCACTTTCTGCCCTTCTTTCAACTGTACTTGACTTTGGGAGCCTGTCAATTCCCCTCCCATCATTTCAAATAGTTGAGGGTCTTTTCCTTCTTCAAAAATTTGTACATAGCCATACCCATAGGGGATGCTGATTGTATACGTACCCGGCTCAATGTCCAACCCGACATCCCATATGCCTGCGGTCAACTCGGTGGAAAGCTCTGTCTTTACAGGTTGTATCGTTACCGTATTATATCCACCGTCAAATACAATAGAAAAAGTTGAATCGATATCAACGGTTAATGTAGGCACACCGGCTTTTTCCCCTACGATTTCCTGAACGATCAAGTTATCATCATTATCGTATATATAAATATTCCCTGATGGATAACCGGTCAATGCGTATCTTCCAGTCTCAATATTTAGCTTTGCTCCTTTTTTTGTCGGCATCGGGCCGTACGTTCTTTTTGCTTCTTTATTACTCCGATCGACCGTCGTGAAAATTGCCTGATGAACCGTTCCGATGATTTCATCTCTTGTCGTTCCTATAATTTCATAGTTTTCTGCGTATGCGGTAATTTTGTTCGATCTGGTTCCTTGTAAATTATGACAACCTGATAAGAGCAACATGGAAATAATAATCAAAGTTAATATGCCCTTGTCGTCAAATCGATTTAGCATAATATTTCTCATAAAACTCCACCGTTCCCATTGGTCCGATTGTCATTTCCTTATTATAGTTAAGCATCCGGCCCATCCATTTTATTTGTTCCGATTCACTCATCCCACCTATAGGAATGCATAATAAGTAATTGGCTATATACATATGGCCGGGCGGCAAATCCCGTACCGCTTGAAGCAATTCATACTGTTCAACACTTACTTCCACTTTAAGGAATGTTTCGTTTTCAGCCGTAAATTTTTGTTCATGTACAAACTTTCCATCTTTCAAAAAAAGAACTCTGTCTGCGTAAAGATCCAAGTTTGCCAACAAATGCGAAGCGACAAATATGAGCTTATCCTGCTTCATTTCCATTAAACACTCTGAAATGAGCGCGACATTCTCGACATCCAGACCATTCATCACTTCATCCATCAGCATAATCGGCGTGTCGGCCGCCATCATCATCGCGAAGCATAATCGTTGCCGCATCCCTAATGAATACGTCTGAACTTTCCGTTTCACATAATGCCCCATATGAAGACGCTCGATGATGGTGGGCACATGCTTCGTCGATCCTTTCCACATATTTGCGTACAGTTTCATATGATTGACGCCAGACAACTCTTCAAATAAGTCCTTTTGTTCGGGGAATGTCGCCAACATACGATGGATGTGCAATTCTTCCTTTTCATTCCGGTACGTATATTTCCCATCAAAAAACACATGTCCGGAATCGGGTTTCACAAAGTTCGCCATCACATTGAACATCGTCGTCTTACCTGTTCCATTTGGCGCTGCAACTCCGATAATTTCTCCTTTGTCCGCTGTTAAATCTAATGAATCTAACACCACTTTATCATTATAGGCAATTGATACATTCGATAATTTCAGCATCATCTTCCCCAGCCTTTCAACTTGATTTTATTGATACTGTTTCCACCCTTTGAATATGCATTAGCTTATTTCTTCCATATAAGACGGAGATGACAATCAAATTAAGGACGATAAGCCAACTATACGCATGCTTGAAATCAAGTTCTTCAATTCCGAATTCCTTAGCCGCTTCCCCGCTTAGAACGGCGCCGATATCAATGAATTTCAATGGATAGAGCCAATTCGTCTCCAATCCGGCAACTAAAAGAAGTTGTGGGGAGAGCAATACAAATAAGATGATGACAATTGCCGCATACAAGTTTTTCGTCACAAGATTAACGAATAGGAACGTGAACAAAAGTAATAGGGCAATTAATCCAAATGCGACGAACATGTAAAACAAATAGCGCAGCATGGATACTGCGATAAAATCCGCGTCCTGATAAATGAGAACAGGAGTCCTAAAATCTCCCCACCCTGTTTTTCTCGATACATAATAACCTCCTATTACTATACTTGCAGATAGGAAGAGCATAATTTGCACGAAATGGACCCCTACCTTACTAAATGCTTTTTGCATGAACGAAACAGGAAACCCGAACAAGACGGAAGGATGAAGTTGATCATTTACAAGCATGCTGCTTCCCGAAAACAATACGAGCAGGCAAAACATGACTCCGCTTATGAGGCGCAATGCCACTGGTAAGTAATTGCTAGCCTCAAATGGATCTTTGATGAGGGAGAGTTCATGCTCTATGTGATACCGAAACAGTGCATTTTCTTTTAGGATTTCGTCAACTGGTACAATATACTCCTTTTGAATCCCTTTATTTCCTCGTCGATGCAAATCAAGACGCAATTCATTCAGCTGAAGTCCTGCATCAAAAAACTTGTGAAAATTAGGTCCTGCACTAAAATACCCTTGAGAGATTCCTTCGTTCCGTAAGTAAAGTCTTTGCATGTTAAGCAATGAAGATTGTTCTATCAAAATGGCCCGAATTTCTTTTCCTTCTTTCGTTTGCCAAACAGAACCCGGAAACTTATCCAAAATCTTAGGAAAGTTCTCAGCTTCTTCATTCTTTTCTTCCCTTATGTCAATCAAATCCAATTGACTGTAATGTGAATAATAAAGCGGAAAAAAGAGGATCAGTGCAAGTCCTAACAACCAATTTTTTTTATTTAATAGTAATAGTCTTGTTTCAAATAATAAATATTTCCAAAACATGATTGGATCTTACCTCCTTCCTGGCTTTTAACGTGCTAAATAATATCGGCGTTTATTAATGATAAGGGCAACAATATACAGAATGATTTCAATGATGACGTATGTAATGAGCAAGACGAAGATGCCTTTTGCATAGGTGATCGTTTCTGTGTTCAATAAAAAATTCTTTTGTCCATCAATGATTTTGCCAAAATCAAAATAAGTCTGTGGAAACAGGCTGATGTCCTTGCCAAACAATTCTTGTGTCGAGCGCGTGAAATAAATGCGTTCAGAGAACAAGATCAAACTGCTGATGAATAGAACAATCCATTCATTTTTAAAAAGCAAACTTAAGACGATATTCAACCGTACGAATAAGATCACTAACAGCGGTATGACGACGAGTGTCTTTCCTAAATAGGAAGCCAAAGAAATGACACTATAGTCCTCGAGTGTAAACGTTTGTTGTTGAATCATGATGGGAACATTCAAATCGAAATAGCCGAATCCGAACTGAATCGTCATGACGAGTACGCCAACAATGATAACGCTTCCAATGAATGCCATTGAATAAAGGAATGCCGACAATGATTTCAAATTCAGTTGGCGATACCAAGATAATGGCAAGCCTTGCAGGACCGCCTGATGTTTTCGGTCCCTTGACAAGATGTCACTGCTCACATAAATCACGCAAAATAAAAGGAAGTAAACGCCGTAATTTTGGAGGAAGTTCTGCAATGTTTGCAACCCCGTTTTTTCATACATTAAACCAAATGTGATGGGGTGATCCTTATTTAGATAATCCTCATACTTCATCATCGTTTGCTGATAAGCATGCGCCCTGTCCTTGCTTGGAAATGGTGCGGTCTGAAATAAAAACCGATCCTCTAAATATTCACCTGGATTCCCTTGCAAATAGATTGTCCTTAATTTAAGCAACCGTTCATAGTTCCGATCTTCAAAAGACATCAACATACCGGAAAACAAATCATAATTATAGGCATTCATCGAATAAACGGGTGTGCCTATCTGACGATCATAGGAATAGCTATGCCAAGGAAAAACAAGGCCGGTATTACCGATACTTCTCCATAATTTTTGCTGGTCTCCCAAATAAGCTAAATATTCCTCTGTCTCCTTTTTATTAAATGCTTCCTTCGTATTCGCATACGGCCATAATAGTAAACAATAGCTAAACAATAAAACTGTGATGAAGAAAACAAATGGAATCGTACGTCTGCTTCTTGCTGTAATTAAAAATTCATGCTTTAAATAATTTCGATTCATCCCAGCTTCCCCTTTTGATTATTGTTTTTATTTATTTCAAAACATTGTATTATATTTCACTATATACATATTATTGTAATACTTCAATAGTATGTGATTATTAGAAATTCCCTTGGATTGGAAATTTATGATCCATAAAAAATCCCCCCACTGTCTATGATGAACGCGAATATTAGTTTCACTTTATCCGACATCGTATATATGAACAGATTACCGGCTATGTTAGAAACAGTGGAATCGAAAGGATGAATGATCAAATATGAGAAGATGGATATTTTTCATGTTAGCTTGCTGCTGCGTTATGATAAGTGGCTGCAGCAACCAAAACATCGTTCCAAAAAAGGAAGCAAGCAATGTCGTCGATACATATGGCATCACAACATTTAGCGTGACGATTGATACAAAGGAAGAGAAAGAAGCATTGAAGGCAAGCTTCGCCGAAAAAAAGGAAAGATCAGAGGCGGAGTATCTGAATAAAAAACAGGAAGTTGCATTGCACGGGAAGAAGGCGCTTGAAAAGATAATGGACGCTTTTGATAAAATGGAACCTGACCCCGAAGCCGAAGAAACGGAATTGATCAAAAGTGCCGCAGAGGCATTTGAATTTAAGGATTTTCAAATGATTCGATTGGAAATTACTTTCAAGGGATATGACAGCAAAGAAATCATGTTCTCCAAATAATGCATAGATATCGGACTCCGAAAAGGATTGCGATATCTTTTTTTATATTGCGGGCTAGATGTCCAGGAAAAGGGTAAAGCATATGGAAACGACTTGCTTATTCATCGATGTTTTCAAGGAGGCAATGCATATGGAATGGAAAGGAAGAAGGGGCAGCAGAAATGTGGAAGATCGCAGAGGGATGGGAGGAAAAACGCTCGTCGGTGGAGGTATCGGCGGTGTTGTCATAGTGCTCCTCGTCATGTTTCTCGGCGGTGACCCGGGAGATATCTTAAACAACTTGGCAACGCCCCCTTAAAATACAGAGTATGTAGAAACAGAGCAGGATAAGGAGTTAGCCGACTTTGTTTCCGTCGTTTTGGCCGATACGGAAGATGTTTGGACAGAAGTCTTTGAGAAGGAAGTAATGGTTTATCGCGAACCGATTCTGGTGCTTTACTCGGGAAGCGTCCAATCCGCCTGCGGGATGGCGGGTTCAGCGGTCGGTCCGTTTTATTGTCCAGCTGATGAGAAATTATATATCGATCTGAGTTTTTATGATGATTTGCAAACACAGTTCAAGGCGCCTGGTGATTTTGCGATGGCTTACGTTATCGCACACGAAGTCGGGCATCATGTGCAAAAGTTGTTAGGTATCAGCGATGAAATGGCGAAAATACGTAGTCGCGTCAGTGAGGAGGAATATAATAAATACTCAGTGCGGCTGGAGTTGCAAGCCGATTATCTCGCAGGTGTATGGGCGCATCATGCGCAAGGAATGGGCGTCTTGGAGAAGGGAGACTTGGAGGAAGCATTGAACGCAGCAAGCGCGGTCGGCGATGATACAATCCAGCAAAGGGCTCGTGGCTATGTCGTTCCCGAAAGCTTCACACATGGTACTTCAGAACAGAGAAAAAAATGGTTTTACCGAGGTTTTGAAGCTGGCAATCTTGAAGAGGGAGATACATTTGGCGCGGGGAATCTTTGATTGAGGTTTTAGGAAATAATGGGCCGTTGCGCAAAAGAATGGACCTTGAAGTGGAAAGAATGGGCTCTTGTTCAAAAGAATGGACCTTGGAGCAGAAAGAATGGGTCCTTGTTCAAAAGAATGGACCTTGGAGCAGAAAGAATGGGTCCTTGTTCAAAAGAATGGACCCTAGAGCGGAAAGAATGAGCCCTTGTTCAAAAGAATGGACCCTTGCGCAATTCATAGTGCCCTTGCAAGAATAAATGAAACAACAGGTGAAGGAGTAAATGCTCCTTCACCTGTTTTATGCTTACACGATACTCGATACTTTCCTCGATTGATTGTCCAACTCGGACGCAGATGAAGCGATCGCTAAAAAATCGTCCATTGCGATTTCAATCCGTTGCTGGCAACGGTCGACGTTTTCCTGGGCCAACGTCGTTCCTTTAGAAATATTTTTGATTTCCGTCGTGATCGCTTCGACTCCCTCACGTACTTCCACGATCGACTTCTCCACATTTGCAGACAATTTACGGACTTCTTTTGCAACAACGTCGAAGCCCCTTCCATGCTCCCCCGCCCGCGCGGCTTCAATCGCTGCATTCAAAGCGAGCAAATTTGTTTGAGCCGCAATTTCCCTGATCGTCTTCACGATATGCTGGATGCTTTCGGCATGCAACTGCAAATTCTCAAGAGTTTTCGTATTGTCATGGGAAATCGCCGCGATATCTTCGATAATTACTAACAACTCCTTGCTCCGTTCCATTCCAATATCCGCGCGTTCCGTCAACCCTTCCGACATCTGTCTTAACTCTTCGACAACAGAGGTGATAGACATTTGCCGTTTCGTAATATTTGAGGCAACTTTGGAAATACTAATGACTTTTCTCCCATCATGACTGAATACAGGCATATACGTTGCCTCAAGCCATACTTTCTCACCATTCTTATCTTTCATTTCAATTTTCCCGTGTTGGCTGATGCCACGCAGCAACTCCCGCCAGAACTTGTCATACTCAGCACTCTTCACATATTCATCAAAACAAAGATCGTCATGCCGGACACCGATCATTTCATCTTTCGAGTACCCCATTGCATTTGCAAAAATATCGTTGACGTAAGCAATTTTATGATCCAAATCATATCGGATGATGGCAAGATTCTTCTCGAGCGCCTTTACGACATGATCATCCGTTACTTGTTCAATCACCTGTTTCACCATTTCATCCCCCCTAACTCTCTTCACACACAGACTTTTCACTATTATTCGGAATCTCTGGACCTACTACTATTTAACCATAGTCGAGGATCAAGTGGAATACCTTGGAGATTGTTATATATCCATTTTTTTCTCATAGAATGGTAAGTAGTATACGAGGAGGTGAAGTTTTGAATAGTTCATTTCAGAAAGAAGCTTTGGATGAATTGCATTTTTGGCTTCAAATACTTGGGGATCATGGCAGATTCCTTCACGATTCACTTGCCCCTGGCCAAAACGCTTGGATTGACACTGCCGCAGCTTTCATTGATCGGTTCGATAAATTATTGAATCGGTCGAAGCAATCTTTAAATCAAAGCGAATTACTATCATTGGTCAGTCATTCTAAAACAGAAAGTGAAGCAATCCGCGAGTTTAAGCTAGCCATTATCAAGGAACAATTGGTCGGGAACATAAAGATTTCATTGACTCCATCTTTCATCAACCATATGGTCAATGAAGTCGAAGAAGCGATCAGACTCTTTTCCTATTTGGAAAAGGGGGAAACGCCTCCGCTAGTCCACCCACTTCACCATGATCTCATATGGCTGCTAGACGCAGCAGGTCACGCCGGTGCGATTGATGCAAATATGGATCGTGTTGAAACGCAGCTGAAAAAGAAAAGCAGCATATTCATGAAGGACTGGGAAGCGTTCTACCTGAAAGCCGTTGAAATGACTGGATTTTTGCGCACTAACGTGGCCAAATTCCCTGCATTGGAAAAATTCCATAGCGACGTTTACTTGGAAATGTCCATCTTCAAAACGTTTTTGAATGAACTAGAAGAAATGGGATTGAAAAAAGAAACGCTTGGAGCCTTAACCCCACTGATGGCTGACCATATGGCCCGCGAGGAATGTTACTATTTATTGAAACTCGCGGAGTCGGCAGGTACACCGGATCCTGACTGCAATCCCGCAAAGGAAAGAGTGCAAGGGTATTAAACTTTTACGTTCCTATTACAACTGCACTATTCAAGTTGGCAAGAGCCGCTAAAATACTAGAACCCGTTATATGGCTCGTCTTCGGATTGTCCGGAGACGGGTTGTTTTTGATGGTCATATCGAATTCGCCGAAAGAACCCTTTGCCGTGATATGATGAATGTTTTGCTTGATGGCTGGATCGGCAATGATACGGACACGCGTCTTCTCTACTCCAACACCCGCCAACGACAATACGATGGCGACATTCGCATTTTTAGGGAATTGTTCAATCGCGTCACGGGCTGGCCCTTCAAACAGCGTTTGCTCCACAGTAATTTTATCTGCAGTTAAAGAGTGAGCGGGTTTTCTGGTAGTAAGCACGACGGACTCAAGCCCGCCTGCCAATTTAGCCGCCTTCAGGACATCCAAGCCGCCTATCGCACCGGATGGCAAATAGATTCGATGTCCGTTTTCTTCTGCCGCCTGTTCTAAACGTTTGCCATAGGAAGAATCGGCGAACGCTCCAACACTGATGAGCATCAAGTCCTTCTTTTGGATGACGCCAAGTCCATATGTTTTTGCCGCTTCGATGTTGCAGCATTCGACTACGATATCAATGTCAGATTGCAAGAATGAAGTTATGTCATGAAATGCTTGGCAATCGTATGTATCGGCGCACGCAGGAAGCTCAACTCTCGCTTTCTCTCGTTCATCTAATATAGCGGTGATTTTGACATTGGGCAGGAGTTGTTCTTTGTTTATTTTTTGTAAGAGATATGTGCCGAGGTTTCCTTTTCCGATTAGACCTATTTTGATTGGGATCAGTCCTTTTGCTTTTAAATTTAGTATACAGAAAACCCCTTGGCTGAACCAAGGGGTTTACGTAGTATCATGCGTTTCTATTATCTAGAAATAGTGATATTCGCAGGTATTGCCAGTTTATTTCCAGAAGCGTCTTTAATAGTTAGGGTGTTTTTAACTTTCAACTCTAACGTCTTTTCTAAATCAGCATTAGAAAGGTTGTTTTCCAATGTGAATGTTACAGTAGTAACTCCGTCTGTATGTGCTGGAGTTGTTACAGCCGTTTTAGATGCAACTGTCGCTCCACCGATTAGAAGGTCAAAATCATTAGTTCCTGAAGTTGTAGTGACAGCTTCAGAGAATGTAAGAGTCACTTGATTTGTTCCTACTAATTTAGCAGATGCTACTGTTGGTGCAACATTCTCTTTAAGTGATACAGTATTCGTGAAGAAAGGCTCCATCACTTTAGCTGAACCTAGTGCTTTCACGTTTGCAATGTTGATGTTGCGAGTTCCTGTAAAATTATTAGAATCTTGCTTCAATGTAAGAACTGCAACTTGCTTACCATCTGCAACAGGATTTAATTTCACAGATTCAACTACTGCACCATCGATTTGATAATTAGCAGCAGTCGTCGCAGATGCTCCGTCAACCGCTTTATCAAATGTGACATTTACCTTGTTGTTATCTTGTGGATCTTGAACAACAGATTCTACCCCAACGATTGCATCGCTTGCAGGAGTGTTATCTTTACCACGAGTAAACGTTACTTTAGCTGTGTCAGCAATAACTCCTGATTCGCTTGTAATATTTGCAAATGTCAAATCAAGTGTGTAAACTGCACCTTCTACATCAAATGTAGAACCAAGGAATGCATCAAGCTCAACACGTACAACCTTCTTATTTGAAGTGTTTTTGTATTCGACAGTAGTAGCGGAAAGATTTTCAGCAGTAACTTGTGTTGTTACGTAATTTTTAACATACGAACCAACTCCGTCTACTGTAGGAGCATTACCTAAATCAACATTCTTGTCGAATGTAATTTCAAGATATTCTTTTCCGTTTGTTTCATCCGCAACGACTTTGCTTGAAGCAACTTTTGGAGCATTACTATCCTTAACAAAGCTTACCACTTTGCTAACTGTGTCGCCCGCTTCGCCGCTAAGGTCGATGAATCCACTGATTTCAACAGTTTTCGCTTCATCAAGAACAGCTGAAGTAGTTACATTGTAAACAGTTGGATCATTTGCATCTTTCTCCACTTTTGAAGCTGTTGTGCCACCAACTTTTACAGTCGGACCTTGTTGTAACTCCTCAGTGAATTTGATTGCAAAAGATTTCGCACCAGTTTGCGTAACAGATGTTACAACTGGTTTCACTCCATCTTTGTCGCCCTTTTGGAAAGTGACAGTAGTAGGATTCGGTGAGATCAAGTTGCCGGCTTGGTCTTGTGTGCCAATGAATGTAGCAATCACGTCTTGGTTAGCAGCAACGTCTGAACCTAGAGTGAATGTTACTTCTTTAGCTCCCGCTTTAAAGTTGTTTGTAACACCTTTAGCAGAACTTGTAACAGCTGTACCATTTGCTAGTTTATAGCTAACATCTCCAAGAGATTTAAGAGGTTCAGAGAAAGTTACTTTGAATGTGCTAGCAGAAGTTCTTTCGGTTTTCACGACTGTTGGTGCCGTTTTATCTGCCGCAATTGTAACCATTTCTTCATACTTCACAATGTTTTTGCCGTTGTATGATTTCAAACCGTCAATGACGACATCGTAACGTTTAGAAAGTACGTTAGCCGCTGTGATTGTCAACGTTTTACCGTCAGTTGACAACTCGCCTGTAAGAGCTCCTGGACGTACATTGTCAAGTGATGTTAGTGAAACGACATTAGCTTTGAACGCTCCGCTTTTACCGTCTGCAAACAAAGTTGCTTTATCAACTGGAAGGTTGAATTTCACTTCAACTTGTGTAGCGTTGATTCCTTCAACGGATGCAACTTCAAGGTTTGTTGGCTCTGCAACGACAACCGTAAGTACTAAATCCTCAGCGTTGTTTCCTGCTTCGTCAACCGCGCTGTATGTCACTTTGTATGTGCCATAGACTTTTGTGTCGATGGCAGTTAGTCTTTCGCCAGCTTCGTTTGTGATAACAGAAGTGACTTCGACTTTTTCGTCAACGTTGTCAGTTGCAGTTACAACTGGAAGTGTAAAGTCTGCGCCGTATTCAACGTTAAGTGTTTTTTCGCCAGTGTAAACTAGTTTTGGTGCTTCTGTGTCTGCTTCTTCTTCTACGTTTACATTAGAAGTTTTGTAGAGGAATGAAGCGAATTGACCGCGTGTTGTTGTGTTTTTCGGGTTGAATTGCGGTGCAATCGGGTTCGTGATATCGAAGTAGTCTAGTACATCGATGTAAGGACGAGCTTCTGCTTTCGCTTTTGCTAGATCTGTTACATCTTTGTTGAATTCTTTTTCTTTTACTAGTGTTACTAGATCGGTTTTATGGATAGCGTCGTATGCTCTGACAAGAACGATCGCCATGTTTTCACGTGTAATATCTTTTCCTGCTCCGAGTGTTCCATCTTCGTAACCGTTAAATACGCCATTGTCTTTTACAAGTGCAGCATATTTAAGGAGTTCGTCATTTGATTTAGATGTAAGATCTTTGAATCGCGGGTTTGTCTTGTAATCTGTCGGGATTTTATAGTCTAGTGATACTAGCCATTTACCCATCATTTTGACAACATCAGAACGAGTCAATGTTTTATTCGGTTGGAATGTACCGTCGGGATAGCCATTGATAACTCCTGTTTCTACCAATGCTTTAATAGCTGGTTCGTGCGTATTCCCTTTCACGTCGGAAAACTCTGCCGCGCTAGCCACTGGTGCTACTGCTGTTGCGACCAATGCTGCTGAAGCTGCACCGATCATGAAATTACGATATTTTTTTGGTTGGTTGTTACCCATAAATAAATTTCCTCCTCTGAGATGTACGAAATAATTGAGAGTAATGCATCCCATATACGTATACCCTCGACAAACATTATTAATCATATTTTATAAAATTGATAGAGGTATTAACTGGTTATAGTTCCAGTCTACCATTCTATTTCATGATTAAAATAGAAAATGTCCGTCTATCTTTCTCAAGTAAGAAAGCTATAATCTCATAGCATCAAGCTTTTAACGAGCTTACAACCACTTCATTTTTCTTTTTCTTTTTTATTCGTCTTTTTCAAGAACATTTGATAGATCGGTTTTAATGATTTTGGAGTGAGTTCTATATCATTTTCATGCGCATATTTGACGGCATGTCCTAAAGCAATCGTCATTCCGCCAGCAACACTTGCCCCCGCCACCATGCCTGCTCCGGGAACAAACTTCACGATTTGCCTGAAAACCGTCTTTCCAATGTTTCCGACAATCGTCGCGATGATCAATTCCTTGGCGTTGTCTTTCGTTATCGGTTTTCCGTACAACGTCGATAGCTTCAACATTAGACTGACTTGTAATGCGGTTAGCGGAACAAAGTCGGACCCTGGAATCGGTACGGCTCCGATTGTGGCAGCGGATGCTCCTGCAGCGAGGATCCACCGGTTTGCGATTGCTGATTTATCATTCATGTTTGCCGCCATTAAAATATCTTTTTTTTTGGCTTCCAATAATGTGAGCACTTCTTTTTGCAGCATTCCTATATTTTCCCCGGTCCGTGAAGAAATCGGAGTGACCGGATATTCGTAGCCTGTATGGTCCTGGACATACTTCACGAGACTCGGTATGTCGTCAGCGGCATCGATTTTATTTAAAACAAGAATAAGGTCTTTATTCACCTTCGCAATCCTCTTTAAAGATTTCAGCTCTGTTTCGGACAAAACCGTCCCCGCAGCATTTAAGAAAAATAAAATCAGATCGGCCTGCTTATAAAATTTCATTGTTTCATCGGAATGTTCACTGTAGATATCATCCAGTCCCGGAGTATCGACAAAGATGATTTTATCCTTGTAACTAAATTTCTTAATTTCCTGTGTTTCACCAGGCTTCGCGCCGACTTGTGCTACGTCGTCTCCCATTAGACGATTGATCGTCGATGATTTTCCGGCATTCACGTCACCGATCATGGCAATCAGGATTTCGCTTTCCAGTTGTTCGTTTATTTCAGCTGATTTCTCATCAAATATTTTGTCGAACTCATCGTCTGACATCCATTGTCGACTCATCTGGATCACCTTCCTCTTACGATTAGTTATGGCCACTTCCTATTCATACGGATAGTATGGCAATAGGATTCAGTTTCTTATTCAATACCCTATTTGGAAATGAAAAACCTGCATCTCCTAAGAGACACAGGTCTTATTTCTAGAATATCTTTTTTCGATCTCTTTCTTCTTTTAAAATCACAACGGATTCCCGGAAACGTAAGGAATGGACATTTTCCCGTTCTCGCAGAAATTTGAGTGAATCGTTCAATGTCGGGTCATCCGAAATGTCGATGAGCCATTGATACGTCGCGCGCGCTTTTTCTTCCGCCGCAATATCCTCATATAAATCGGCAATCGGGTCGCCTTTCGCTTGGAAATATGTCGATGTGAATGGAACGCCGCCTGCATTTTCATAGAAGAGTGCATGGCCGTGGTTGACGAAATGCGCTCCTAAACCGGCCTCTTCCAATTGCTGTGGTGACGCATCCTTTGTCAGTTTATAAATCATTGTTGCCAGCATTTCGAGATGAGAGAACTCTTCAGTGGCAATGTCGTTCAACACACCGATCACTTTATCAGGAACAGTATACCGCTGATTCATATAGCGCAGAGCCGCAGCCAACTCGCCGTCAGCTCCTCCGTATTGCTCCATCATATACTTCGCCAATTTCGGATTGCACGTACTCACTTCTACTGGATATAGAAGCTTTTTCTCATAGACCCACATTCAATCTCCCCCTTTCACCGTTGCCATGGCCACGGTGGTTGATTCCAGCGCCAGCCTGCCTCGATAGCCTGTTCGGAAGGAATGGAATAGAGCGATAGGGGTCCATATCGATTTTCATATTGGCGCCGAAGACGGGCAGCCTCTTTAATAGCTTCCCTCCATTGGTCCAATGCTTCTTCATCAGTCGGATGTGTATTCGTGTATAAAGTCAGTTCGACAACGACAAAATCGGCTTCCTGCAAGCGGATCATCATTTGACGTTCTTCTTCGAATGCATTCACGAAATGCCCTCCTCGCGAGAGAATCCATCGGCAAGTATCGGCCAAAGTGTTCCATGGCGGAGAGCCTGCTCAGGCGTGAACTGCGGAAGTCCTGGCGGTTGAAAACCAATGAACAGTTGAGGTGGCAACACAAACGTCTTCACCCTAATGGGCGGACACGGGTCAAGAGGGGAATTGTAAGGTTCGTAGCTTCCCCGGTATGACGGTCGTTCCAAATCTCATCACTCCTCAAGCTATGTTATGCGGGAGGATTTGAAATGATTCAATCGTCCAAGTGATGACAAGCGTAATTTCCTTCTAATAATCCCTTGAACCATTTTGCACATTGATATGTTTTATCCCAATTAGAGTCTTTGTCTTCAATTCCCCAGCAAGCGTACAAAGTCGACATCGAAACGGCAGATTTCAATAGTTTTTCGCGATTCAAGTCCAATGATTCACTGAGCAGGTCCACTCGCTTCTTCAACAATGCTTCGGGATTCGACTTTGTAAACAGGTGATTGATAAGGAATGAAACGACGTCGAAGTACGGACTGCCGGCAACACCTTTCGGGTCAATCGCGAGCCAGCCTCTCTCGTTTGAAAACAAAATGTTTTCATGATGTAAATCGCCGTGCAGTAATCCGATTTCCGTTGACGATTGATGGATCTCATGTAAGTAGTCAACCGCCATCTTGACCCATTCATTTGGAATTGGGCCGTTGTTTTTAGGGTGATTGCTTTGATACTTCGGAAATGCGGCCGCCCAGTCTAAAACTGTTGGGAAATCATAAGCAGTCGGCAACGGACAACGAATCTCCTTCCAAACATGGCAGAAGTTTTGAATGACAACTACTACATCTGTTTCTGCACAAAGCATCGTTCCGGGTTGAAGCTTTTCAAGCAGCATAGCCCCCCGCGAAGCATCAGCTTTTAGTAGTTTTGCACAACCTTGTCCATTGTAGAGCTGTAATGTCCGAACTTCATTTTGAAAATCAAATCCTGGCAAGCCTATCTTCAAAATGTACGGGTCGCTGTTATAATCGATTACGTGAATGACGTAGTTATAGGAAAGATTCGTGACGGGGCTTTCCAGTGTCAATCCCCAATCATGCGCGATACTGTTTACGTTGTCTTCCAGTGACTGCAGCCACTCCTCCCCCGTTTCACCAAAACAGTTTACGATTTTTTCTTGGAATGAAACAGGTATATTCATTCTGGATCAACTTCTTTCATTAAAGAATAGTTCGAGTATGTTTGTGTAAAGTTCAGCTTGCTCACTATGCACTAGATGGCCTGCAAATGGAATGACCGCAATATGGACTTTCTCGTTTTGTTCCGGATAAAACGTTGCCCCCTGCACTTCATGACCCTTTGCTTCACCGACAATGAGCAGCGTTCTGCATTGGAGCTCCTCTATGCTTCCAGTTTCATGAAATGGATACCAATCCTGTTCAAATGATTTCGTTAAAAAATCTTTCCAGTCCAACTGATGAATCGAATCAAAGTATTGCATTGCATCATCGTTTTCAAGAATCCCGTATTGCATTATCATGTCAGCTTGTCGTAATTCATCCCAATTAGAAGGTTTTTGAGGAATGATGCCCGACAATGATAGGCTCGTGACGAACTCTGGAAATCTCTTCGCGAATAACAGTCCGACAAGCGCCCCTAATGAACAGCCTACAATATGAGCCTGTTGGATATGTAAATGAAGCATTGTTTCGTACAAATCATTGGCCGTGTCTTCAAAGTAACTATGGATATCAATTTGCTCAATTTTTGATTTACCATGAGCCCGCAAGTCAGGAAGAATAACTTTATATCCCTTTTGAAAATACTCTTGTTGGTATACGAAATCGGTTTCCCCTGTTTGTAATCCGGTATGCAAGAAGATTATCGGTTCTCCCTCACCGAGGACTTTTGTATGAAGAATCACTCCCTTATCCCCCTATCGCTTCTATACTTCCCCAATAATAAGCAATCTCCTTGAATTTCTCTCCCCCTATGTCGATCATCGTCGTGTCAATTGGTTGTGCGCCAAGTGTTTCATAGAATACTTTTGATGGATTGCGTTCAAGCACCCATACGAGCATGGAGGTAAATCCTTGTGTTTTCAGGTTTTGTGCAATTGCTTGTGTCAGTTTCTTGCCAATTCCCTGGCCTTGAACTTCATGCAGTAAATAAATTGCGTATAACTCTCCATCTGCATCATAGTTGCCCGTCCGTTCTTTGCCCCCAGTTGCAAAGCCGACAATCTTACCATTTTTATCCTCAGCAACATATAACGCATTTTTCCCAATACCTCTGCGCCAATTTTCAGCACGCTGCTCATACGACATTTGTTGAAGATAGGACTCTGGAACAATATTTTTATAAGTTGTCCTCCAGCTGTCCACGTGAACACGAGCAATTCCTTCTTCATCGCCTTCCACCGCTTCTCTGATTCTCATGTGCAATCCCCCTCGACTATTATTCATTTTAGTTTACAGTAAATAGCGAAATAATAGAATTGCATTTGGAAAGGTTATGTAGATTCGACTTTTTTCAGAGTCCGTTGGATAGTTATCAATCATTTCCTGAAAGATATCAATCATTTCCTGAAAGATATCAATCATTTCCAAACAGTTATCGATCAATCTGAAGCACTTATCGTTCATTTCCCGAGTTTTATCGATCATTTCCCGAGTTTTATTGTCATTTTGTGACTTAAGACCCGCCGTCAACTCACCAAAAAAACCGCCACATCGTCATCCCATTGTGGCGGCCCCTCACTTCTTATGCAAATCTCCGATGAACCTTCTTTCCATCATATGAAAACACCACTTGTTTATTATCCACATATGTCTCCAAATGCACGATGCGGCCCCAAAGTTGATGGATATGCGGGAGAACGTTCTCCAAATACGGCACATCCAACTCCGTATCTTCGTATTTATGCACTAAGTAGAGCTCCCCGTTTCTGACGTAATCCCCATCATGCACGACAATATATGGAAAGCCCCCGTTTACACGCTGTGCAATGAGGCGATCTTGCACATTATGATATTCCTTATCCGATATTTTATAATGGCTCCCTTTTTTCTCGAACACATATAAATCTTCCTTTTGAACGAGCTCTTTCGTCAAATAGTTGCGGATGAAGGAAATGTCGGAATCCATCTCCCTCACCTCGAACATTTTCTCGCGACCGGACCCAGGCTTCACCCCTAATTCAAGCATCTCTTCATTCGGGTGATTATACCGCTGTTCGATGTCCTCAAAGATTTTCAGCCCTAAATAGTACGGATTGATGGATGTCCTAGATGGCTGGATCACATTCGCGTTCAACTTCGCAAATTCAATCGTTTCGTCCGTTGTCAATTCCATTTCCCTTAAAATTCGCTGATGCCAATACGTTGCCCAGCCTTCATTCATAATCTTCGTTTCCATTTGCGGCCAGAAATAAAGCATTTCCTCGCGGATCATCGTTAAAATATCTCTTTGCCATTCTTCCAATTCCCGACTGTTTTCCAAAATGAAAAGCAATAGATCCTTCTCCGGTGAAGCAGGCGTCTTTTTCCATTTTGTTTCCGTCGGCGGCCTTAACTTCTTATGATCGATTTCCCATAAATCATCGTAAACCGTTTTGCGGACAATTGGCGTATCTTCCTCCGGTTCCACTTCTTCATTTCCATGGCGCCATCTGACTAGCGACGGGTCGATATGCTCTTGGATGGCTAGCACCGAATCCAAGAAGCGTTCGACCTCTTCATTCCCATAAAGCATCTCATACTCGGCAATCCGTTCGGCCGTTGCTGTCATGCTTTCGACCATGTCCCGCCTCGTATTCGCGAAGCGGGAATTATTTTTGAAAAAATCGCAGTGGGCGAGAACGTGGGCAATGATCAATTTGTTCTGTATCAACGTATTGCTTTCCAATAGAAACGCATAACAAGGATTGGAATTGATGACGAGCTCATAGATTTGACTAAGCCCCAAATCATATTGAAGCTTCATCTTATGAAATTGTTTGCCGAAGCTCCAATGCGAAAATCGTGTCGGCATGCCGTACGCGCCGAAAGTATAAATGATATCCGCCGGACAAATTTCATAGCGCATCGGATAAAAATCCAAGCCGAACCCTTTGGCAATCTCCGTAATTTCCTCCGCGGCGTATTGTAGTGTTCTGTGCTCCGTCATACGGATTCCTCCAGGCGTTTATGGAAAAACTTTTTCAATGCATAGTACACGTCCTTGTTTTCCTTGAGTACATAATGCCGGAATTTCGGATCTTCGATTTTTTGGTACGTATTCATCAACGTCGAATATCGGCTATGCGCATTCACTTCCCCGTAACCGAACATATTCGATACTTCCATAAGTTCTTCTACCAGTGACATACACTTTCCGTTGTCTGAGGACATATTTTCTCCATCCGAGAAATGGAATGGATAAATATTATAACGGGACGGACTGTATTTTTTGGAAATGAGCTCAAGCGCTTTTTCATACGCAGTCGAACAAATCGTGCCCCCGCTCTCCCCTTTCGAGAAAAAGTCGACTTCTGATACGACTTTCGCGATTGTATGATGGGCAATGAACTCAATATCCACTTTTTCATATTTCGTCCGTAAAAACTTCGTCATCCAGAAATAAAAACTTCTCGCCATATATTTTTCAAAGGTGCCCATCGATGCACTCGTGTCCATCATCATGAGCACGACTGCTTTCGACTGCGGTTTGACGACCTCATCCCACGTCTTGAAACGCAGATCATCATTATAGATTGGCATGATTTCTGCATTGCCTTCCATTGCATTCCGCTTGAACGCCGCGATGATCGTCCGCTTTTTATCAATATTTCCAATGAGCCCTTTCTTCCTGATGTCATTGAACTGAATATCCTCTTCCGTGATTTCCGCCTGTTCCCTTTTTTCGAGATCCGGCAATTCAAGCTCTTTGAATAATGTCTCTTCGATTTCGGCGATCGACACTTCCGCTTCATAATAATCCTGCCCCGGCTGATCGCCCGCCTGCTTCCCTTTTCCAGCACTTTGACTGCCGTCGCTTGCTACAATGTCCCCGACTTGACTATCCCCGCCGCCTTGGCCGACATGCTTCGACTTATTGTGGTTATAACGGATTTTGTATTCATCCAACGAACGTATCGGTATTTTGATGACGTCTTTGCCATCCGACATGACGATGCTTTCTTCGCTGATCAATTCGGGCAGATTATTGTGGATCGCTTTTTTCACTTTATCCAAATGACGTTTTTGATCCTGATATCCTTTTCGGTGAAGCGACCAGTTTTCCTGGGAGACGACAAAAGATTCGCTCTGCTCTTCCTGCATTTCTATTCACCTACTCCAGTCCACTCATTTTTGTATTATATGCAACGACTGGCGGGTTATTGATATGGAACGCCCTATTACCGGTTCAATAGACTGCCGACGTACCGTAATAATTCATTTGCTGAAATGGAATTATAGCCATATTCATCGATGAGCCTTGCAACGACTTCATTGACTTTCTTCAAATGCGTCTCGTCAGGTGTTGCCGATGAAGTTGTAATTTTAACGACATCCTTCAAATCGGCGAATAGCTTCTTCTGGATCGCCTCGCGCAGCCGCTCATGGGATTTGTAATCAAACCTCTTACCTTTTCTTGCGTATGCGGAAATCCGGATAAGGATTTCTTCACGGAAAGCCCTTTTCGCATTCTCCGAAATTCCGATCTGTTCTTCAATCGATCGCATAAGTTTCTCATCAGGATTCATCTCTTCTCCTGTGAGAGGATCTTTCATTTTATGTTTATTGCAAAACGCCTCAACATTATCCAAGTAGTTATCCATCAAAGTGCGGGCAGACTCTTCATATGAATAGACGAATGCCTTCTGCACTTCCTTCTTCGCAATTTCATCAAATTCCTTACGAGCGATAGAAATATAATTTAAGTATTCCTCTTTATCTTCCTTAGAAATAGACGCATGCTGATCCAATCCTTCCTTTAAGGAACGGAGTACATCAAGCGCATTGATAGCATCCACTTCTTTACGGATAATTGCGGAAGAAATCCGATTGATGACATATCTTGGATCAATGCCGTCCATGCCTTCGTTTGGAAATTCTTTTTTCAACTCTTCCAGATCGGCCGAATTGAAGCCTTCCACATTTTCACCATCATATAACCGCATCTTTTTCACAATATCGATTCCTTGCTTTTTCGATAATTTTAAACGTGTCAATACGGAGAAGATTGCAGCGACCCTAAGGGCGTGGGGGGCAATATGAACATGGGCCATATCACTTTCACGAATCATCTTTTCATAGATTTTCTCTTCCTGGCTCACTTTCAAGTTATAAGGGATCGGCATAACGATAATTCTCGAATGGAGCGCTTCATTCTTTTTATTGGAAATGAATGCCCGATATTCGGTTTCATTCGTATGGGCGACTATTAATTCATCCGCACTGATCAATGCAAATCTGCCCGCTTTGAAGTTTCCTTCTTGCGTTAACGACAATAGATGCCATAGGAATTTTTCATCGAGTTTCAGCATCTCCTGGAATTCCATTAACCCGCGATTTGCCTTATTCAGCTCGCCGTCGAAACGGTATGCACGTGGATCTGATTCTGAACCGTATTCGGCAATTGTCGAAAAGTCGATGCTTCCTGTCAAATCTGCGATATCTTGGGATTTCGGGTCGGATGGCGTAAATGTTCCGATGCCCACCCGCTTGTCTTCTGAAAAGAATATCCTTTCAATGAGCACATCCTCAATCCGTCCATCGTATTCTTTTTCAAGGCGCATCGTATTCAATGGGGATAAGCTTCCTTCAATTCGGATGCCGAATTCTTCATAGAACTCATCACGTAAATATTCCGGGATGAGATGCAAAGGGTCTTCATGCATCGGGCATCCTTTAATGGCATAGACTGCACCTTCATCTGTCTTCGAATATTGCTCCAATCCATGCTTCAACAATGTGACAATGGTTGACTTCCCTCCACTGACGGGTCCCATAAGCAATAGAATTCTCTTCCTTACATCCAGACGTTTCGCTGCAGGATGAAAATATTCGGTCACAAGCCGCTCGATTGTGTCCTCGAGACCGTAAATTTCATTTTCAAAAAAGCAGAACTTTGTATAACCATTTTCTTTCGATTGTCCATGGCTTTTGATCATTTCATACACTCTTGAATGTGCCGTTTGCGCGACTTCTTTACGTTCTTGTAAAATGTTTAAATACTCGGCGAAGGTACCTTCCCACTTCAGCTTGCTTTCTTCTTCACGAAAATCCTCCAACTTGCGTAAAATATCCATTCGTTTCCCTCCATTCAGGGCCTGGTTTCAATATTGTATGCGAGGAGGCTCTGTAAAATGAGGCATACAAAACAAGCGGCTGAACGAATATGCTCGTTTAGCCGCCTGAATCAGTTTTCCGGATATGTTTTTTTAAGGAATGTAATGGATTGTTTGATGAGCTGTTGTAATACATCGATATCGATGTCGTTGACTTTATTAATGTACACGCACGCCTTTCCAGTAGTATGTTTGCCAAATTTAGCGAGAAGCACTTCCCTTTCATCATCACCCGGCGCGAAGTAAAGGCTCACCTTCGCTTTACGGGGTGAAAAGCCAACGAGCGGCGCGTCCCCTTCATGTCCCGTCTTATAAACATAATGATACGATCCGAAACCGATGATGCTCGGCCCCCACATTTTCGCTTCATATCCACTCGTCTCTGTAAAGATGTCCAACAAGCGATAAGCGTCCTCACGTTTTTTCGGATTATCCACCGCTTCGATGAATTCGATGACACTTGTATCCGTTTCTTTAGTCTTTTGCTCGTACATTTTTTAATCCCCTTCCCAAGAGTCTGAATGGTCCAAATGCTTGCTATTGCACGTAACATAGACTAACGTTAAAAGCATAGGGAACCCTTCATTTACCTACTACTATATAGATTGTTTGAACGGAGCGCAAAACGGAAATAAATTATCTTGACTCGGAAGTTTTTTACTCTATAATTAAAATGATTTTCTATAAAGCGGAGGGCGCTTGCTTAGCTGCGACAGGCATTAGACGAAGAGGCGAAGTGGCGCTTTTTGCCACACAGCCGCTTCGACTTATGACCCGAGCAGCTAGCGCCCGGAGCTGGATTTTGTCGATTTTGTCGAATAAAGGAGGGATATTCGGGTTGGAAAATAAGCTGAAGTTATACGGCTTTAACAACCTCACCAAAACACTTAGCTTCAACATCTATGATGTGAGCTATGCAAAAAGTGAGCGGGAACAAAAAGATTATATTGCCTATATCGATGAGCAGTATAACTCTGAACGATTGACGAACATTCTTTATCATGTTACGGAAATCATTGGAGCACATGTGTTGAACGTGAGCAAACAGGATTATGATCCGCAAGGTGCAAGTGTCACAATCCTTATAACTGAGGAAACACTGCCAGTAGCATTGATCGATGAATCCTGCAATCGCGGGGAAATCGAGATTTTGAAGACCCGAGATTCGGTTGTTGGCCATTTGGATAAAAGCCATGTCACCGTCCATACGTACCCTGAATATCACCCGGATAATTCGATCGCCACTTTCCGTGTCGATATCGAAGTGTCAACATGTGGTGAAATTTCGCCACTGAACGCTTTGGATTATCTGATTGGCAGCTTCGATTCGGATATTATCACGACTGATTACCGCGTACGCGGTTTTACCCGTGATGATAAAGGGAAGAAGTTATTTATGGACCATAAAATGACGTCAATCCAAGACTACATCGACAGTGAGACGTTGCAAAAATATGATGCTATCGATGTCAATGTATATCAATCAAATATCTTTCATACAAAACTGCTGATCAAAGACATCAATTTACAAAATTACCTTTTCAACACGGATGTATATGAAATACCTCCGAAAGAAAGGCTAAATATTACAAACAACTTACGTAAAGAGATGATTGAAATTTTCAGCGGTTCCAATATATACGAAGAGTGAGAGGACGGTGTTGGACATTCTTTCACAACAGAAAGCCCCGATCATGGAGGCTCTAAACAATTACAAAAAGATGCGGGTCGTTCCTTTTGATGTCCCCGGCCATAAACGTGGCAGAGGAAACGAGGAGCTGACCGCTTTTTTAGGTGAGAATTGCATGACGGTAGACGTCAATTCGATGAAACCGTTGGATAACCTGATCCACCCCGTTTCCGTCATCCGGGAAGCCGAAGAACTCGCAGCCGAAGCTTTCGGAGCGAAGCATGCCTTCTTCATGGTGAATGGAACGACTTCTGCCGTACAAGCGATGGTGATGACGGCATGCAAAGCGGGCGAAAAGATCATTATGCCCCGCAATGTACACCGCAGCGCCATCAATGCTTTGATTCTGAGCGGAGCTATTCCTGTCTATGTTAATCCAGGCGTGAACAATGAACTAGGAATTCCTTTAGGCATGTCCGTGAAGGAAGTGGAAAAAACAATCCTTGAGCATCCTGATGCGAAAGCGATTTTGATCAACAATCCGACGTATTATGGAATCTGTTCAAATATGCAGGCGATTACAGATCTTGCCCATCGCCACGGAATGCTCGTTCTTGTTGACGAGGCGCATGGGACACATTTTTATTTCAGTGATGACCTGCCCGCTTCCGCAATGTCAGTCGGTGCAGATATGGCTTCAGTGAGCATGCATAAATCCGGCGGTTCCTTGACCCAAAGCTCATTGCTTTTGATCAACAATGAGGTGAGCGAAGGATATACGAGGCAAATCATCAATTTGACGCAAACGACGAGCGGTTCGTATCTGCTTCTCTCCTCTCTCGATATTTCACGGAAAAATCTTGCCCTAAACGGTAAAGAAATCTTCCGGAAAGTCGGGGAAATGGCACAGTATACCCGAGATGAAATCAATAAGATTGGCGGTTACTACGCTTTTTCGGAGGAATTGAAAAACGGTGATACGATTTATGATTTTGATACGACAAAGCTATCCGTCCACACACTGGAGTTAGGATTGGCGGGCGTTGAAGTGTATGACATTCTGCGGGATGAATATGACATCCAAATCGAGTTCGGGGACATCGGGAACATTCTGGCGTACATATCAGTCGGAGACCGCCGTTTGGATCTCGAACGGCTCGTCTCTGCCCTTGCTGAGATTAAGAGACGCTATAGTCAGGATAAAAGCGGCTTGTTCGATCACGAGTATATCACTCCTCAGGTCGTCTATACGCCTCAAAAAGCGTTCTATGCACCGAAGGAGACGCTTCCGATCAATGAAAGCGCTGGCCGTATCGCGAGTGAGTTCGTCATGGCTTATCCGCCCGGCATACCAATTGTCGCACCAGGTGAACGGATCACTCCCGAGATTTTGGAATATATTCAATACTGTAAAGACAAAGGGAGCTTCATGACAGGTACAGAAGATAGCAAAATTGAATATATCAATGTGTTGAAGGAGGCCGAGCAATGAACTTATGGTTTGTGGAAAATCATTCACCGAATGTCCAATTTTCGATGAGAGTCATTGAACATCTCTACACAGGAAAAAGCGATTTCCAGAAAATCGATGTACTGCAAACTGCTGAATTCGGCCGTGTTCTTACGTTAGACGGATACGTCATGGTTACTGAAAAGGATGAATTCATTTATCATGACATGATCACACACGTACCGATGGCGACGAATCCCCGCATTAAGAAAGTGCTCGTCATCGGTGCCGGTGATGGCGGTACGATCCGTGAACTGACGAAATATGATTCGATCGAGCATATTGATATGGTCGAGATCGATGAGATGGTCGTTGATGTCTGTCGGGAGTACCTCCCTCAAACGGCAAGTAAACTCGATGATCCACGTGTACATCTCCATTTCGAGGACGGTCTGAAATTCGTCCGTTCACGAAATGATGAATATGATTTGATCATCGTTGATTCGACAGATCCATTCGGACCGGGAGAAGGCCTTTTCACAAGGGAGTTTTACGGCAACTGCTATAAGGCGCTGAATGAAGAAGGCATTCTTGTCAATCAACATGAAAGTCCTTTTTATGAGGAAGACGCTCTTGGTATGCAGCGTGCGCATAAGCGGATTATCGGGTTCTTCCCAGTGTGCGAAGTGTATCAATTACACATTCCGACGTATCCTTCAGGTCATTGGCTATTCGGTTTCGCCTCGAAAAAATATGATCCGATCAAGGATTTGGACGCAGATGCTTGGAATCAGCTCGGCTTGCAAACAAAGTATTACAACACCGACATCCACATCGGCTCATTTGCATTGCCGAACTACGTAAAGGAGCAATTGAAAGATGTTGAATAAAAATATCGAAACGTTCATCGGATGTGACAATGAATATGACGAATCAGGCATCGTCGTTTTCGGCGCCCCTTTCGATTCGACGACGTCATTCCGTCCGGGTACAAGATTCGCAAGCAAAGTGATGCGCGGCGAATCTTTCGGAATCGAGACGTATAGTCCTTATCAGGATAAAGATTTAGAGGACTTACCCGTTTATGACGGAGGAGACCTTGAGTTAAGCTTTGGTAACACGGAAAGAGCTTTAGGCCAAATCGAGGAGTATACGCGTAAAGTCGTGCAGGACGGCAAAATTCCTTGCATGATTGGCGGAGAACATTTAGTGACGCTCGGATCCGTCCGTGCTGTCGCTGATCAATATCCTGATTTGCATATTATTCAATTCGATGCCCATGCGGATTTGCGTGATCATTACCTCGACGAGAAACTATCGCACGCAACAGTCATTCATCGTGTATGGGATATCCTCGGAGACGACCGGATTTTCCAATTCGGCATCCGTTCCGGAGATCGGAGCGAGTTCCAATGGGGCAAAGATCGTGTATTCACGAATAAATTCAATTTTAATGGACTAGAAGAGGTCGTTGAAAGATTACAAGGGAAACCGGTGTATTTAACGATCGACTTGGATGTATTGGACCCTTCCGTCTTCCCTGGCACGGGAACGCCTGAAGCTGGCGGTGTCAGTTTCATGGAATTATTGCAAGCGATTTTGACAGTAAGCGGCCTTAATATTGTCGGCTGCGATGTCAATGAGCTGTCACCGATTTATGATCAAAGCGGAGTATCGACAGCGGTTGCTTGTAAAGTGCTTCGCGAACTTTTATTGGCAATACATTCTTAAAAATCATACTGGGTGGTGTTTTGATTGGGTAAAGCGTTAATCATTGGAGCAGGTGGAGTAGCAAGTGTAGTTGTGCATAAATGTGTACAAGTACCTGACGTGTTTGAAGAAATTTGCATCGCCAGCCGTACAAAATCGAAATGTGATGCATTGAAGGAAAAGCTCGACGGCGGCCGAACGAAAATCCAGACGGCGCAAGTCGACGCGGACAATGTAGATGAATTGGTTGAACTGATCAACAGCTTCAAACCGAACATCGTCATTAACGTTGCATTGCCGTACCAGGACTTGACGATTATGGATGCGTGCCTTGCAACAGGCGTCCACTATTTGGATACAGCAAACTATGAGCCTCTCGACACGGCGAAATTCGAATATAAATGGCAATGGGCGTATCGCGAGAAGTTCGAGCAAGCAGGCTTGACTGCAATCCTAGGCTGCGGCTTCGACCCAGGCGTAACTGGCGTCTTCTCTGCGTATGCACAAAAGCATTATTTCGATGAAATCCATACGATCGATATTGTGGATGCAAATGCTGGTGACCACGGCTATCCATTCGCAACGAACTTCAACCCGGAGATCAACATCCGTGAAATCACGGCAAACGGCCGCTACTGGGAAAACGGCGAGTTCATCGAAACTCCGCCACTTTCCGAAAAACGCGTATACGATCTACCTGAAATCGGTCCTAAAGATGTTTATCTTCTCTATCACGAAGAGTTGGAGTCACTTGCACAAAACATTAAAGGCATCAAGAAAATCCGTTTCTGGATGACATTCTCGGAAAAATACTTGACGCATTTGAAAGTGCTTGAAAATGTCGGCATGACTTCAATTGAGCCGATCAACTTCGAAGGACAGGAAATCGTTCCATTGCAATTCCTGAAAGCGGTTCTTCCTGACCCTGCTTCCCTCGGACCGCGCACAAAAGGAAAAACGAATATCGGTTGTATTTTCCAAGGCACAAAAGACGGCGAAGAGAAAAAGTATTATGTCTATAATGTATCCGATCACCAAGAGTGCTATCGCGAAGTAGGTTCCCAAGCGATTTCGTACACGACTGGCGTGCCTGCGATGATCGGCGCGATGCTATTCCTGAAAGGCGAATGGAAAAAACCTGGCGTGTATAACGTTGAAGAGTTCAATCCAGATCCGTTTATGGAAGCATTGAATGAATACGGTCTGCCTTGGCAGGAAGATTTCAACCCAGAGTTGATCGATTGATAGGAGGTTGCAGTAAATGAAATTGAATTTTGATCCACATGCAGTCCCCTCCCCTTCCTATGTCGTCGATGAAGGGCTGTTGATCAAAAACTTGGAATTACTGAAGTCGGTTATTGACCGGACTGGTTGCAAAATTTTATTGGCCCAAAAAGGTTTTTCGATGTTTTCAGTCTATCCACTTATCGGACAGTATTTGAACGGGGTGACTTCAAGCGGTTTATTGGAGGCGAAATTGGGATTTGAAGAAATGGGGAAAGAAGTGCACACGTACTCCCCTGCTTATGCAGAAGCTGATTTTGATGAAATCCTCTCGTATTCCGATCACCTCGTCTTCAACTCGTTCGATCAATGGAGACGTTTCAGGGACAAAGTGAAAAACTATCCGAAGCATATTGAATGCGGTATCCGGATCAATCCCGAGTACTCGGAGATTGAAGTCGATATGTATAACCCGTGCTTCACCTTTTCACGTTTCGGTGTAACGCTTGAGAACTTCGAACCAGATGAGCTGGAAGGAATAAGCGGCTTGCATTTCCATACGATGTGCGAGCAGAACTCTGATACCCTTGCAAGGACCATACAAGTTGTCGACGAAAAGTTTGGCAAGTATTTGAAAGACATGAAGTGGATCAATTTCGGCGGTGGCCATCATATTACACGTCCCGATTATGATATTGAAACACTGATCGAATCCATCCTGTTCATGAAAGAAAAGTATGGACTAGACGTCTATTTGGAACCCGGCGAAGCAATTGCACTGAACACCGGCTTCCTCGTTACGACTGTGCTTGATACGATGCATAACGGGATGCCGATTGCCATTTTGGATACTTCGGCTTCGTGCCATATGCCTGACGTTTTGGAAATGCCGTATCGACCTGAAATCGTCGGTGCTGGTATGCCTAATGAGAAAGCCATAACATATCGTTTTGGCGGACCTACATGCCTAGCGGGTGATGTCATTGGCGACTATTCATTCGATCAGCCACTGACAGCTGGCGATAAGCTTGTTTTCTGTGATATGGCCCATTACTCCATGGTGAAAAACAATACGTTCAACGGCATGGAATTGCCTGCAATCGTGTTGAATACAGTTGCAGATGGTCCGAAAGTGATCAAGGAATTCGGCTACGAGGACTTTAAAGAACGCTTATCCTAATAAAAAGGAGGCTGCCCTGTTGGACGGGGCAGCTTTTTTCCACACATTTCCAGAACCTTCTATTATTCTTCATCACTTCCGCCATCTCATGAGAATTGAAATCCTCTTCCTCATTCAGCTTATCGATAATGTTTTTATAGTCTGCTTCCTTTCGATTTTGGCTAAGTTTATAGGCGGCTTGTATTTCTTGTATCCTAATGCTAAACCCAACAATTCCTTTAATTTGATTTTTAGTTTGAGGAGAAAGTGTCTCCCACAAAACAGCACTCTCTCTATGCCGCTCATATTTTCGTAGTAATAAGGCAAGCTCTTTTTCCAATTCTTCCTCACTCATCACAGAAGCTCGTCCATATACATGAATCGCTTGGTAATTCCAAGTCGGGACATTTTCATGGTTATACCAAGAGGAGGAGATATAAGCGTGCGGCCCTTGAAAAAGCACAAGCACATTTTCATTTTCCTCAAACGTTTTCCATTGCGGATTTGCATACGCCATATGCCCCGTAATATAGAAAGCTTCTCCGTCTTTTAGTAACTGCAAAGGCAAATGAGTCGCAATCGGTTTCCCCTTTTCTGTCGTGACAAGGGTGCCAAATGAGTTTTCCTGAATGAAATCCCAAACTTCTTCAACATCAGAGACCTTAAAATACTTGGGAATAAACATAGCAATCCACCTTCCAAAATTAGTTAAGTGTTTTGGTCATAATATAATCGATTTGTTCTTCATCGCCCATATAAAAGGAATGCGCTCCAGTTTGGATAAACCCCAATTTCTTATAGAAAGCAATGGCATTTTCGTTTTTTTCCCAGACACCCAGCCAAATTTTTGTTTTATTACATTCTAATGCAATATTTGTCGCAAGTTGTAATAGATGTTTCCCAAGCCCATGTCTCTGAAAATTGTTCTTTATATAGATCCTTTCGATTTCGAGTGCCTCATCGCACATGTCTTCAGACTGGGCGTCATCGATATTGACCTTTATGTATCCAGAGATTTCATCATGGAAATAAACAAAAAAGAATTGAGAACAAGTATTGGATACTTCCTCTTCTAACTGTTTCAAGTTAAATGCCCTTTCCAAATAGGCCTTCATATTTTCGGGCGAATTTTGATCTTTAAACGTTTCGTTAAATGTTTCATAACTAATTTCTCGAAGTTTATGTAGATCCTCAAGATTACATTTTTTTATCGTTACAGCCATGCCACGTGTCACTCCTTTATATGATCAATATTCTCTCTTGTTTCCTTTTTTCACAAACTCCCAGTCTTTTTCTATATTTATTCGTATTCTTTGAAGTAGATTATAAATATCTTCTTCCTCTTTTTGCGAAAATCCTTTGAGCGCAACTTCATTGGAATGATCATGTTCTCTTAGTATAATAGGATAAATGTTTTTTCCTTTCTCCGTAGGATAGAGCTTTTTTATTTTTTTGTTCAGTTTATCCTCTTTCTTTTCTATAAAGCCATTGCTTTCAAGCTTTTTTATCGCACGAGATGCTGTTGTTCTGTCAACTTTTATCATCTCAGCTACCTTCTCTTGAATAATTCCTGGATTTTCATATATTCGCACAAGATATAAATACTGCCCTTTTGTAAGTTCATATTCTTTGAATTCGAGGTTACTAATAGAATCCAAGGCCCTTGCTATCATTCCAATTTCACGCAGAATTTCCTTCATATGTTTACTCCTTGCACAAATTTTTGTTTGCATAGATCAAACATAGTTTAATTTTATTGCATTTGCAACATAAATTCCATCGAAAATAAACTGCCATTTTGGACTGGGCAGTTTTTCACGGTACATCTGATATAAGTTCATCCAGTTTTGTCGATCCGAAAATGAGAAGTAGCAAAAAGACGAGCAGCAATACTATATTAATGAATTTCCCCGCGTCAAATTCTGTGTTGCCGAACAACCTCTTCTCCTCCTATTTCTTATACATTTGTCTACGTATCCCTTCAAACACTTCATCTAAAGTTATATCGCCATTCTGTTCTAGAAATTCCGCCATCACATTTCCTTTTTCATTATCATTAGAAGCCGATTTGAATTGGCCAAGCAATGTGACTGCTACGACAGGCTGGCCTCTGAACAACTGGACAGATTCCACTTTCAGTTTTCCTACTAGCAGAAGGGAGGCCGCTACAATTTCAAGATCTTTCCCTTTTAACAGATCGCTAATGGAATACGCTTTGTTTGCCCCTTGCTGAAATTGATCGTTCATTCGTCACCACACCCTTGGCATCCTTTGTATAGTGTATGGGAAGTAATTGGTGATTGTTCGCTATTTAGCTCATAGAAAAAAGTCTGAAACGCCGTCCGTCAAGACGGTCCCATCGTTTCAGACTTCGATTCATTTACTTATTATTCACCAAGCAATGCTTTTAGGAAGTCTTCGGATACATAGGTTTTGTTCCATTCATGTAATTCCGGAGCTGCTTCAAACTTCTGTAAGCTCTTATTGAAACCGTACGTCAATTCGCCACGCGTAATTGTGAATGAGCGATTTTCCTTTGTCAGAATAGCTCCGTTCACTTTTGGTTGAGATACTACAGTATAGCCGAGTTCTTCCGCTACTTTGCGTAAAGGAATCATCTTGACGCCATCTTTCATGTAATGGTCGTTTGCGATCATCTTCACAACGGAATTCGGAATGTCCTGAGTTTCTGGGATTTCTGGAGTTTCCTCACCCTCCTCCTCGTTTGTACCCTCATCTGTCAATGGATCAAGCGCGACGATTTTATCTGGAGGTGTTTGTGGAGGCAGACTTCTTGTTGTAATCGAATAAAACACTGCCAATTCCTTACCTGATAAATCGCCCTTGTTAATTTTTTCTCCTTGTTGGTTAACGATTGTCGTTTCTTCTCCAATGTTCAATTTCAATTCCTTGTCCAAGCTGAGGAAATCTTCATCGAACTTACCGACTTTGACGCTGCCCGGTTTTTCTTCATCGATGACGAAGAATAGTTCCGGTGTAATTTGTGCTGGATAAATCAAGATCATTGGCTTGTTTTTATCGTAATATGCTTCCACTTTCATATCCTTTTTCAAGTCGGCCGGTTGAATTTCTTCTGTAGTACCGCTATTGAATAGAAGCGTCTTGTCTTGGATACGGAAAATCGTGATGAGCCCTTCTTCATTTTCGACAGTTACCATCAGATCGTTATCCCTGTTTTCGATGTTAGTAATAACGCCAGTCGCTCGCATGAAATCCGAAGCATCCTTGACCTCTTCACTTTCCATCTGAATCACGTCCTCATTTGCCTGAACTGCAAAAGGTGTCCACGCGCTTCCTGCCAATAATGCGGTTAGTGCTACTGCTCCAATTTTTTTCATTTTCTCTCTCTCCTTCTTACAGGTATTCAATGAATTAGACGGAGCACATTGGTAAAAGTTACATTAATTTTTTAACAGAACAACTTTTTCATCTCGCCCTGCCTTCAATCCACAAATCAGGAAGAGCAGTGAACCTATCATAAATATCAACAACGGACTTTTCCATGAATCCGTGATGTCATGAAGAAATCCAAACAGCACAGGTCCGACAGCTGCTAGTAGATAGCCTGACGATTGGGCCATGCCTGATAATTCCGCGGCTTCTGTATGTGTCACCGTTCGTAGTGTGAAAAACATCATAGCCAATCCAAAGGAGGCGCCGCCGGCAATGCCGATTAAAATCATCCATAACGGAATCCACGATGTTCCTCCGGCAAGAACTCCACCATAGCCGATCAAGTACAATGCCGCTATTCCGATAACGATTATTCGCTGATCTTTCAATCTGCCTGCTAGTATCGGAATGATGAACGTCATCGGTAATTGCGATAATTGTAAAAGGGAAAACATCCAGCCGGCTTTCTCGGCTGTCATTCCATCAGATACGAGTATTTCGGGCAGCCATGCAGCTGTACAGTAAAATAGCAAAGACTGCAAGCCCATGAAAAACGTAACCGCCCAAGCAATTGGCGAACGCAATAAGGAAACGGATTTATCCCCCAATGATTTTTCCAATTGCGGTTGCAAGGATACATTGTTTTTCAGCTGCGGCAACCATAATAACAACGCCAGCATGGATAAGGCAGCCCAAATCCCTAACGCGCCTTGCCAACCGAATTCTGTATTGATCACAATCGGTGCGCTAATTCCCGAAGCAGTCGTCGCTGAAATGTTCATAGCGACCGAGTAGATTCCTGTCATTAATCCGATATGTAATGGAAAGCTCAGTTTCAACAAGGCTGGCAATAAAACATTTCCGAATGCGATGGCGACACCGATAAGGAAAGTGCCAGCGACCAAAAAGAAAATGGAACCAGCTGAGCGGATTAAAATACCGACCGTCAATAAACATAGAGATAGGAATAGAGTCAGTTCCATGCCGAATCTTTTTGAGAGCTTAGGAGCAAACGGTGATATAAAGGCGAATGCCAAAAGAGGAATTGTCGTCAAGAAGCCCGCCAGCACATTCGACATTCCCAGCCCATCCCGTATAGGACCGATAATCGGTCCCACTGAAGTTAAAGGGGAACGCAGTGTTGATGCGATAAAAATGATGCCGATAATCAATAACCAAGTTTTTTTCTCGAAGTTGAGTTTCTTTGTGGACCTATCTGTTTCCTTTAGCTTCATCTGGTCGTCTCCCTTTCGTGATAAATGCTATATGAGCATATCATAGTAGGCATTCTTTCTAAAGATGTGATGTGGTCGGACAGTTTTGCGAGAGTTTGGTGGCGTTTTGGCGCAATCTAGGAGAGTTACGCGCGAGTTCGAGGCAGTTTTGGCGTAATCTTGACGAGTTGAGACTAGTTATGCTCTTTTCGGGACTATTTACTCATTCGAAGTTTAAGAAACAATCATTGAAAAAACGGATCTCCCTAGTTCTGTGAGATCCGTTTTGTTTAGATTATACAGTCGTCGGTACAAGCAAAATCGATGTCAGGATATCAACCGCCTGATCAATTTCCTGCTCAGTCACAGTTAACGGCGGCAGCAAACGGATCACGTTGGAACCCGCTTGTACGATGAGCAGCCCCCCTTCTTCCGCCTGGCGGATGAAAGGTGCGACGTCTTCCTTGCAATCAATGCCGATGAGCAATCCTTGCCCGCGCACTTCAAATCGTTCAGTCGGCAGGTTCTCCTTCAACTTCCTAAACAAAGCATCGGATTTGCCGCTGACCTCCTTCAAGAACCCTTCCTCAAAAACATGGTCTACGACAGTTTGCGCAACCGCCACAGCGAGCGGGTTACCGCCGAATGTAGTGCCGTGGCTCCCAGGTCCGAATGCATCGAATAGATCGGCCGTTCCGAGCATCGCTCCAATCGGGAAGCCCCCTCCCAATCCTTTTGCCAGTGTTAGAATATCCGGTTTTACCTCCGCATGCTCGTATGCATAACGGGTGCCGGTCCGTCCGATACCCGTCTGCACTTCATCGACAATGCATAGAATCCCTTTCGACTGGCAAATGTCTGTAATGACCGAAGCAAATTCGGGTGCAACGGTGTGGATGCCCCCTTCTCCTTGAATTACTTCCAGCATAATGGCGGCCACGTCGTCGTCGATAGCGGCTTCCAATTTTGCAGAATCATTGAATGGCACCGTCTTGAACGTTTCAAGCATCGGACCGAATCCTTGCTTGATCTTCTCTTGACCCGTCGCTGACATCGCCCCGAATGTACGGCCATGGAATGATTGGTAGAACGTAATGATGGTCGATTTGCCCGTATGCTTTCTCGCGAGCTTGATCGCCGCTTCATTCGCTTCTGCTCCGCTATTGCAGAAGAAACCATGGGAAAAGTGCGTGTCTTTTAGTAGAGAGGCGGCGAGCTTTTCCTGCCCCGGACTCTTAAATAAATTCGATACATGCCAAAGCTTTTCGCTTTGTATCTGTATCGCCTTGACGATTGCGGGATGCGCATGACCGAGGCTGACGACAGCAATGCCGCTTGTGAAATCGAGGTACGTCTTACCGTCCGCATCTTCCACGACCGTCCCCTCGCCTTTTACGAGATGCACAGGACGCCGTGCATAATTGTTGAATAAAGCACTCAACTGAATACCTCCTCAAATCCGATTGTTGTTCCTCCTAAATGCTGATCAGCAATTTGGACGGACGGCACGCCGGCTTCCAAGCAGTCAATAGCGGCATGCACTTTCGGTATCATTCCGCCATATATATCCCCTGTTGCTATCCAATATCCTATATCAACTGGGGAGACAGCTGTTTGAATTTCATTTCTGATTTTGATTCCCGGTGTATCTGTCACAAACAGAAGGCTTTCCGCTTGAATCGCAAGGGCTACTTTGCTAGCGACTGTATCGGCATTTATATTGAGCGGCTTGCCGCAATCCGTTGCTCCAATACAAGAAACGACAGGGACGATTCCGGCGGCTAGTAACTTCTCAAGCAGACTATCATTCACATGCTGTATGTCACCGACGAATCCATATCGGTCTTCATCCAGCAATGTACACGTCAATAGCTTGCCGTCGAATCCGCTCAGTCCAATAGCATCGATGCCTGCACGATTCAACTGATGTACGAGTGATAGATTCACTTCGCTGATCAGCACATCCTTTACAATGCCGATGGACTTTTCGCAAGTGACCCGGATGCCATTGTCGATGTTCGACTCAATGGCATTTTTTCGTAACGCTGCATTGATGGAAGGCCCACCGCCATGGACGATGACGATTTTCTTGCCCTCACTTTGCATTTCGTGGAATTTCTTAAAAAAGCCGCTTTGCAACCCTTCTAGCATGCTTCCTCCAAGCTTAATGACGATCCGCTTATGATCGGTAGGAAGCATTGATTTGGACGTAGTCATATGTCAAATCGCACCCCCATGCTATTCCGTTACCGCTTCCTTTATTCAACCCGACAAAGATTTTCACTTCCGGCTGTTTTAAATAAAGAAGCAGCTCCTCTTCCGAAAAGTTTACCGGCTCACCGTCCGTTACGACTGTCGTGTCACCAATTTTAATCGTGATCCCTAACGGATCGACAGACGCACCGCTATAACCGACCGCCGCAATGACCCTCCCCCAGTTCGCGTCGCAGCCGAACACTGCCGTTTTCACAAGCGGAGACCCAACGACCGTCTTGGCGATTTTTCTCGCTTCAGCATCCGTCATCGCGCCATCCACTTCCACTTCAATGAGTTTCGTCGCCCCTTCCCCGTCTTTTGCTATCATTTTTGCAAGGTCTTGAGCGACCGCATGCAATGTTTGGATGAAGGAGTCCCAGTCTGGATGGGCGGGAGATAATGATTGATTGCCCGCCATTCCATTTGCCAGCACGAGCACCATGTCGTTTGTCGACGTATCCCCGTCGACTGTAATCGAATTGAACGTCACATCTGTTACCGATTTCAACGCTTCCTGCAAATAACCTGATTGGATGTTGGCATCAGTCGTTATGAAGCCAAGCATCGTTGCCATATTCGGTTCAATCATTCCGGAACCTTTCGCCGTCCCCGCGATGATGACCTCCTTGCCATCCACTTCCGTCCGGTATGTCGTATTTTTCGTGACGGTATCTGTCGTCAAGATCGCTTGTGAAAACTGGATGGACCCTTCAAGAGTGCTCGTCGGCTTCAGCTGCCCGATCCCTTTCAACAAAGGCTCCATATTCATTTTCTCACCGATGACGCCTGTTGACGCTACTCCGACCAAGTTCGAAGCGATGCCGAAACGCTCAGCCGTTTTCTCTTGCATCACTAGCGCATCTATCATGCCCTGTTTCCCAGTGCATGCATTCGCGTTGCCTGAATTGATGATGACCGCTTGCATATGACCGGTTTGCTGCACCACTTCCTTAGTTACTATAAGAGGAGCCGCTTGGATGGCGTTTGTCGTGAAAACCCCCGCCACACTCGCAGGCACTTCACTAAGCAAAACCGCCAAATCGTATTTCTTATGCTTCAGTCCACAATGGATGCCGACCGCTTTAAATCCTTTCGGTGTTGCAATATTTTTTCCTGAAACTCGTTTCAAATGTTGAACAGCTACCGCCATACCAATTCCTCCTCTTTAAATAAATAACGGGACTTGCGTCAAACCTGTCGTTTCATCCAAGCCGAATTGCACATTCATATTTTGGACCGCCTGGCCGGCAGCCCCTTTCACCAAATTATCAATGACCGCGACGATTGTTGCCCGATTCGTTCTCGGATCCACTTTCACATGAATATCACAGTAATTCGAGCCGGCAACTTGCTTCGTGCAAAACTTTGCCGATTCTTTCATGATCCTTACAAAAGGCCGTCCTGCGTATGTTTCCTGCAAGCAGCTGACAAGCTGTTCTTCCGTAACGCCGGCATTGACAGGTGCATAACTTGTCGCCATGATGCCCCTCGTCATCGGGACGAGATGTGTTGTAAACGTCACCGGCGACTTTTGACCGCCAAACAGTTCCATACCCTGTTCGATTTCAGGGATATGCTGATGTTCATGGATTTTATAAATGGAGAAGTTTTCATTCGTCTCACTGAAATGCGTCATCGGACCTGGTGTATTCCCGGCTCCCGATACGCCGCTTTTCGCATCGATGATAAGCGCTGATGAATCTATCAGTCTTTCTTTTAGTAATGGCAATAAAGAAAGGAGCACCGCAGTCGGATAGCAGCCGGGGTTCGCGATGAGCTGTGCGTTCCGGATTTCTTCTGAATTCCATTCCGTCAATCCGTATGCGCTTTGCTGCACGGCTTCTGCTGGTGCAGGATTTTTTTTGTACCAGCGTTCGTATTCCGAGGCATCCTTCAGCCGGAAATCTCCTGACAAATCGATCAACTTCGGACCACTGCCAATGAGCGATGGCAGCAAGCGGCTCGTCACCCCAGCTGGCGTACTGGCAAATAGGACATCATAGTTTTTCAACTGCGCATGATCGATCTTGAGAAGAGGTTGATCATACAAGTTGGATACATGTGGATACTTGGCGGAAAACGATGTCCCTTCATCTGATGATGTGTATAAATCGAGTTGTTCCACTTCCGGATGATTATGCAGCAAACGGATCAATTCAAGCCCGCCATAGCCTGAAGCACCGATGATTCCTATCTTCATGTCCCCACCCCTTTTATCGTTAAAATTAGTATACGTATGCATAAATATAAAGTCAACTGTATTAATATAAATTTTATAACAAGTTTTATTCATACACACAGAATTGGAGTTTTGAATTAGAGGAGAATATGCTATACTATTGTTATTATCAGGTACTAATATTAGGTGATAGTTTTCTACCGATTGAGGAGGTCACTATGGAAGATTTATTGAAACTTAAAGGGAAAAACATTGTCGTAATGGGTGTGGCGAATGAGCGAAGTATCGCATGGGGCGTAGCGAAGACTCTTTTTGAAGTCGGTGCGAATGTGATTTTCACGTATCGTAAGGAACGTTCTCTTGCCAAGCTCGAGAAAGCTTTGGAAAGCAATGGACTTGAACCGAAAATGATTGTCCAATGTGATGTGAATGAAGATGAAAGTATTCAGCATGCATTTACTCAAATTGGTGAAACGCTCGGAACAATCCACGGCATCGTTCACTCGATCGCCTTTGCGCATGCTGAAGACTTGAAGAATGATTTTGTAAATACAACGAGAAGCGGTTATGCATTCGCGCAAGATTCAAGCTCGTATTCACTGGTAGCGACTGCAAGGGAAGCGCGCCGTTTCATGACGGAAGGCGGCTCGATCATCACGATGAGCTATTTAGGTGCTGAACGGGTACTTGACGGCTATAATGTCATGGGTGTTGCGAAGGCTGCGCTTGAAGCGTCTGTCCGCTACTTGGCAAATGATTTAGGGAAAGAAGCGATCCGCGTCAATGCAATTTCAGCAGGCGCAGTCCGTACCCTTTCCGCAAAAGGCGTTCCTTCCTTCAACACGATTTTGGGGCAGATCGAAGAAAAAGCTCCATTGAAACGCAATATTACAAATGAGGAAGTCGCGAAGATGTCAATTGCGATGTTAAGCGATCTTTCAAGCGGTGTAACTGGCGAAATTATTTACGTCGACGGTGGCTACAATATAATGGGATGAAAAAAGGAGCTTAGCGGCTCCTTTTTTCTTTTTAAGTTGATGGAAACATACAAACAGCATAAGTCATAAGTCACGAAATAATCATATACCCGGGGAAATGAACGATAAAACTTAGAAAATGATCCATTAGCAAAACGAAACATTCCGTACTGCGTATCGTCGTACTAATGAGGTGACATTTTATGAAAAAAAAGCCGATTTACGTTGAAATCGAAATTGAATCAGGTATAGATGAGCTATGGAATGCATCTCAAAATCCGAACTTGCATTCGCAATGGGATTTGCGGTTTTCATCCATAACTTATTTGCCGAAAAAAGACGATGAACCGCAAATGTTTACATACAAACGAAGCGTTACACCCCTTCTCACCGTTGAAGGCTGGGGGAAAAGTACGGGGACGCTGAATAAAAAAGATGGCACCCGCTCCTCTTCCCTCCAATTTGGAACAAATCAATGGTTTTCGCCGATTAAAGAAGGGAGAGGATATTGGAAATATATACCTAATAAAAAAGGGACAACTTTCCTCACCCAATATGATTATGATGTTAATTTTGGAAAGCTTGGAAATATGTTTGATGCATTCGTCTTCCGCCCGCTTATTGGATGGGGCACCGCACTCAGTTTCGATGTGCTGAAAAGATGGCTTGAAAAAGGGGAAGCCCCCCGTTCCCAATACTTCCGCTTTTTTACGACATATGGGCTTTCCATCCTATTTGCATTCATTTGGATCTATCATGGGTTGGTGCCGAAAATCATCGGGAAGCATCCCGAGGAAATAAGGATGCTGGCGAATACGATTCCATTTGATGCGACCGAAACATTGATGATCTTCATTGGAATCGCTGAAGTGCTGTTCGGGGTTCTCTGGCTTATATATAGGAGAAAAAAGCATATATTCGCCTTGCAGGTAGCAGTATTTCCACTACTCACTATTGCAGCGCTCATTGCTGCGCCTGAAGCGGCTATCCACCCTTTCAACCCGGTCACATTCAATTTGGCATTGTTTGTTCTTTCTCTTATCGGTTATTGTACGAGTAAAGACGTCCCGACGGCAAAACGTTGCAAAAGGAAAAGGTGAATGTTTACGTGACCATTTATAGAAAGGTTCTCGGTGAAGATTTCGAACGGCTGCATCCGATGCTGCAAAAGCGTTATGACCTTGCAGATGGCAGTGTTTTTGAAGCGACGGGAACGATGAAGGAAATCAAAGGCGGTCCAAAGTGGCTCTATCCCCTCTTCACGCTCGGCGTCAACTGGAAACTTCTTTTCCCGGAACGTGGAAAGAACATTCCTTTTTCAATTAAGAACGTATCTCGAATCGGACCGAATGGCGAGAGCCAAATCCATTGGGAGCGCATCTTTCATTTCGGTTCGACAAAGCGTTATTTCAATGCGTTGATGAGTTTGGATGAAACACGCCTCGTCATAAAAGATTATCTCGGGGAGCCTCCTCTTGTCTATTCCGATTTAGCATTCGCCGTTGCAGACGATGGCTCGCTGACAATCCATTCGTTGAATCAACGTCTCGTTCTCGGAAAAACTGAAGTGCCGCTGCCGAAACTCTTTCAAGGACTTGCAACGGTTGCAGAACGCTACGATGAAGTGAATGGCGTTTTCTGTATAAATGTAAGTGTGCGAAATCCACTGATTGGACATGTGTTTTCCTATGAAGGGGAGTTTGTGCAAAATGCGTAAGTTTGTACTAATACACTTTCTATTGTTTATAATTATTGCTGTTTTTAGCAAAGACCCTTGGCCCTTTTTACTGCTGACAATTGCGCAAATTGTCTATGTGCCAGTAGCTCTTCGGTTTGTCATGAATCGCGGGGATTGGTTTTCCAAGCGCTATTATTATTTTGCACTTCCCGCTTATGTTTCGATTGCTATCATTCAAGTATTTTCACCCGAATGGTCCGTAATTCCTGCAATCATCTATTTGGCGTTCACTGTATTCATCGCACTATATGGATTGTCTAGGTTTCTACGCCGTGGATTTACAAATATCGAAGAGTTTTCAATCGATCTTGGGAGGATGTACATAGTGCTCGGCGGCGGGTGGTACTTTGCCTACGTTGCGGATATCGATACAGGTTTCACCCCGTTATTGACGTGGCTGACAGGCATTCATTTCCATTACTCCGCATTCCTTTTACCTATTTTCATCGGACTTCTTGGAAGACTGCATAAGCCGCGGTCCTTTCCGTTATTCAGCATTCTAATATTGGCCGCGCCGATGGTTGTGGCAATCGGCATTACATTTTCACGATGGATTGAATTGTTTTCTGTTCTTCTTTACATCGTCGGATTAACTGGGATGATCGCGATTGCTTGGCGAGCTTCCTATCCGAAACGAACGCAGAAGTGGCTTGTCGTCACTTCATTTACATCTCTCGGTCTGACGATTATGTTCTCGCTCCTTTACGTACTCGGAAACGGTTTTGGTCTTACTTCCATTACGATAGAATTCATGCTCCGTTTTCATGGCATCTTGAATTGCATCATCTTTGCATTGTTCGGAATTGCAGGATGGGCATTATCTGTTCCTGATTCCAACTATAAGGAACCGGATTTCCCAATTAGCCGGGTACGAGGAAAACAGCGTGTCGAACAGCTTGGTACTTCCGGAATGCATAGGGGCCTTGTAGATGATATGAGACTATATGGAGTTAGCAAAGTTTCTCCATGTATAGTGGACTTTTACGAAAACACGATCGATTACCGGCTGTTCGCTACTGTCAACTGGCATCGATGGTTTAAGCCTTTTGCATTCTTTTATTCATTCATCAGCAGGAAAACCGAGCAGATTAACTTGCCGCTCCATCGAAATGAAGTGGAAATGACAGGAGACATTATTACTCTTTCGCCTGATTCAGATGGCAGACATGCTGTCCGCGCATGGATTCGGAAGGTCGGCAAGCGCTATGCATTCATTGCCCTTTATTCCCACCATAGATCTCCCACTGACAAGGAATTCATGAACATCGCATTGCCGCTCCCCTTTTCTATGATGACTGGCATATTGGAACTTCGTGAAATCGGCGATGCCTTACAGTTAACGAGCAGGAAAACCGATCCGACTTCAGACGCTGGAATCTATTTGACTTCAAAGTTTGGAAGATATTTCAAACTGCCTCTGGAGGAAAATTTCGTCGTGTGCGAAGTGGAGGATGGGGCAATGACCGCGAAGCATGAAATGTGGTTTTTTTCGATACTGTTTTTGACGATTGAATATAGAATCCGTAAGGCATGACAAAAGCCAGAGGGAATTTCCTCTGGCTTTCTGGTTTATGAGCGCAAAAATGCTGTTTATGAGCGCGTATTCAGTTTTATGAGCGCGCGGCCGATGTTTATGAGCGCGAAATGGTTTTTATGAGCGCGAAACCGCCTTTTATGAGCGCTTGGCTTCCCGGCATTAGCTTACTTGCCCACTTCCCTCATTATTCCCTTATTCCCTTTCGTCAATATATTTTCATAGTCGATATAGTCGTAAATATCATCCGCAATTTTCTCGCTGAACTTTGCAAGCTCCTGTACTGTCAAATCTTCAATCGCCTTTTTCTCCGCTTCGCAATAAATAATGATTTTCCCGACGATTTCATGCGCGTCGCGGAATGGGGTGCCTTTTGCCACCAAGTAATCAGCCACTTCGGTCGCATTCAAGAAGCCGGCTTTGATGGCCGCTTTCATATTGTCGGCATTCACTTGCAATGTGTCGATCATCTTCGACATGATTTCCATACAATCAAGGACCGTATCGAGTGCGTCGAAAAATTGCTCTTTATCCTCCTGCATATCCTTATTATACGTCAGCGGCAACCCTTTCAATGTCGTCAATAAAGCAAATAAGGAGCCGTACACTCTTCCGGTTTTCCCACGGATCAACTCCGCCGCATCCGGATTTTTCTTCTGCGGCATGATGCTGCTTCCCGTAGAATATGCATCTGCCATCGTTATGAATTTGAACTCTTGGCTGCTCCATAAAATCATCTCTTCGCTCAAACGGCTCAAATGCATCATGATGATCGAGAAATCGGACATGAGCTCCAGCATGTAATCTCTGTCGCTCACACCATCCAAGAAATTATCAACCGGTTTTGCAAACCCCAACAGCGATGTCGTAATATCACGGTCGATCGCATGAGTAGTTCCAGCAAGCGCTCCACAGCCTAAAGGATTTTCATCGAGCAGCTCGAGTGCATTGCCGACGCGTTTTTTATCACGCTTGAACATCTGCTCATACGCACCTAGATGATGGCCGAATGTAACGACTTGCGCTCGCTGTAAATGCGTATATCCAGGCATGATGACGTTATTCACTGCTGCTTTTACATGCAAGGAATCAATCAGCGTTTGAAGCCCGTCCATCACCTCGACCGCTTTATTCTTTGCATAGAGGCGCATGTCGACAGCCACTTGGTCGTTTCGGCTGCGTGCCGTGTGGAGCTTCTTCCCCGTTTCTCCGATTCTTTCCGTCAGATGCATCTCCACAAAGGAATGGATGTCTTCGTAATCCCCTTCGATGACCAGGTCTCCATTGTCGATATCATGCAGAATGGAAGTAAGCCCTTGAACGAGCAACTCCCCCTCCGCCGACGACAGCAGACCACATTGGACCAGCATCTTGACGTGGGCTAAGCTCCCCGCAATATCTTCTTTATACAATCTATAGTCAACTGGCAATGAAGTATTGAACTGCTCCATAATTTCATCTGCACGACTCGTAAAACGTCCACCCCAAAGTTTCATATATGATCAACCTCTCTTTATGTATTTTTATTCACTTTATTGTATTATAATTAATCCCATTTGCTATTGCAATGAAATTCGAAAACAGCTGCAAATCATCAGCAATTCCTTGCCCGCATAATGAAGTAATGCTATGCTTGATACATTGACGAAAAAAAGAGTGATGACGATGATAAAACTCAATAACAGGCGCAATTATAGATTATATTTCCCAAAACCCTTGACAACAATATGTCAGGGGTTTTTCTTTCCCCGGGGAAAATCAGTATGGAGGCATAATAAATGACAACTAATCAAAACCATTCCATCGCTTCAGTCTTTGCGATTTGGATCAGTCTGATGAGCAATATTGTATTAACTGTCTTGAAAATTCTCGTTGGTGTCCTTTTCAACAGCCCCGTGCTGCTCGCAGACGGCTTTCATAACGCCGGGGACGTAGTCGCTTCTGCAGCTGCCCTTACGTCCATGCGGTTTTCACAGCGCCCCGCTGATGACGACCATCCATACGGGCATGGCAAAGCAGAGGTCATCGGATCAGGTCTCGTTGCAATCATTTTAGGAATCGCCGCCATTTATATCGGTTATGAAGCTGTTAAAACATTTTTCGAGGAGCCGGCGAAAGCGAGCGTGATTGCATTAATCACCGCTATCATCTCCCTTGTTTGGAAGCAGGCACTCTATCTATACACGATGCGCATAGGAAAAAAAGTGAACAGTAAAGGATTAATAGCTACGGCATACGACCATCTCGCAGATGTCTACGCTTCCCTTGCCGCTGTTGTCGGCATCGGCTTGGCATTGATCGGTGATGCCTATCATATTCCCCTCTTGTCGTATGGAGATCCGTTTGCAGGCGTGATAGTCTCGGTGCTTGTCCTCAGACTAGCTTATGAAATCGGGATAGAGGCGATGGATATCCTAATGGAAAAGAACGTGTCAGAAGACCGTCTCCGGGAATTCGCGGCGCTGGTTCGTACGGTTCCTGAAGTGAAAAGAATCGACCGTCTGCGCGCAAGAGAGCATGGTCATTATGTCCTTGTCGACTTACGGATCGGCATTTCCGGAACATTGACGATCCAAGAAGGTCATGATATCTCAAGTGAAATCCGGGATTTGATCATTAATGAACATGTAGATGTGGATGAAGTCCTCATCCATTTGAATCCTTGGTATCCGGATGAATAATCCGGCATAAGGGCTGTGAAGTGATGTATACTGGTGAATGAAAAGGAGTGTCTTCGATGTTGAAAGATAAAATTGCACGAATCGTCGCTGAAAATGAAGCATTGTTTCCAATTGAAAAAGAGTACGCAGTCAAACAAGAATTGATTGAGGAAAATGCTGAAATTAACAATAAAGAATGGAGCTTTCCAGTCATTGAAAGATGCTTGAAAGAAACAGAAGAAGTGATCAAAGGTGAATCGGTATCATTCATGAATGAACCAGTCTCTTATTTCACCAAACATGCTGATGAATTTTTGTTTGTTGAATCAACTGCATTCGAAACAATCGGTGTCGATGGGATCGCTTTAGAAATGGATGATGTTTTTGAAACGACTACTGTCCTCTTCGGTTTGAAAGTGCAGAAAAAATGGAGTGCTTTCTTGAAGGAATATTTGGCTGCTAATGTCGGTTCAGCAACATATAGTGCTATGTTTTCCGACCAAGACGGACTATGGGATATCAATATACCGCTCGACCAATTGGAAGGCTTCCATAAAGACATGGCAATAAAAGATGCGATGGATCTCGTCTACCGGTTCATTTTCAAATTGCTTGAAGCAATCGAGGCAGCCAATTGAAGCAAGCATTTGAAGTTGAAAACAAGGAATTCATCTACACATATGTAAGGCAAAAAGACGAACATGATCTATGTCGATTGGAAATGAGGGCCTTTTTCGGCTTTGACAGCCCCTCGAACGTCATAAAGAGCAACGTGAAAATTGATCCGAGCAGAAGTCCTTTCATGAAAGAGCGTCTGGAAGTTTTATTCTCCGGAAACGACTTGAATGAAATAAAAGGGCAAGCATCCGAGCTCGTCACACATAAGTCATTCAGAGTGACTTGCTTAAATTCGATTGCGCTCAATGCGACAGCTAAACTTCATCATCCAGATAGGCGTTCAATCGAGCGGGAAATCGGTGAAGTGATTCAAGGAGAAGCCGATCTCCTTGAACCAGAAGTTACCTTTGGAGTCGTCTTACTGGATGAAGTTTGGCATTTCGGCATTGTTCAGGAAAGCGAGCCGATCTGGCGATTCCATATGCAAAAGCCTCATATGTACTCCACAGCATTGAGCACTCGTGTTGCACGAGCTGTCGCGAACATCGCCGTACCGCATCCAGAAGGCATCCGAGCGATAGATCCTTGCTGCGGAATCGGAACTGTCTTGGTCGAAGCGCGCTCGATGGGCATCGACATTGTCGGCAGGGACATCAACCCTCTCGTCTGCCTCGGCTCCAGGAAGAACCTCGCCCACTTCGGGTTGGAGGGGGAAGTTGTTAAAGGCCCTATTTCCGAAGTGACGGATACATATGACGCCGCCATAATCGATATGCCGTACAATCTGTTTACACATATCACCACAGATGGACAACAGGACATTTTAAAGGATGCCAGACGGATTACTTCCAGACTCATAGTTGTCACGATTGAACCGATGGATCATATGATTATGGAAGCTGGCTTCACGATTGTCGACCGCTGTGTAGCGAAAAAAGGAACGTTCGAACGACAAGTCGTTGTTTGTGAATGAAAGGGAAATGTTCATGTAAACAAAGGGGTGGGATACTTGAAAAGATTTGCGCGCGTCATGTTTCTTAGCTGTTTGATGTTCTTGGCTGGATGTAATTCCATTTCAAAGTATGAAGATGATGATGTTGCGGCTATTGTCAGAGGGGAAGAAATTACAGTTGGTGAGCTGAGGTTTCTATATGCGGATGATCAAGTGTTAGACAATCTTGATGGGATGATAAAAGCGACATTAGCCGTACAGGAGGCAAAGAGACTGAATCTCGATGTGTCCGACAAGCTACAGGAAATTCAAGAAACAAAAAGTTCAGCCGTTGAGCTTTATCCAAAGGACGATGACAGTGAAATGGCAAAAGAATTGCGTCAATTTCCAGAATCGCAGGCTAAAAAGCTTAATATGAATCCAGAAGAGTACATCGTTAAACATTACGAAATAATGAATGAAATAAGCGCATATATGGTTGCTTACATTGAAGAGAAGCTTGGGCAGTCATTTGAATCAGTTGAAGTCGATGATGTAGAAGAATTCGACAAAAAAATAAATCAGTTATTGGATAAGTTAGTAGACGATCATAAGGATGAGATTGAGAAGTTTATTAAGTAGATAGTATACTTACTCCAACAATCCACTGGAAGGCAAGTACAGAGTAATCAACTATACTTGCCTTTTAATTGAACTCTATTGTTAGTTTATCAATGTTAATTATAGCTTTAATTTGCTGTAATAAATCCAGTCCAATAATGCCATCTAAATCAAAGCCATAGTTCATTGCTCCGATCTCCAATGGAAAATTACTTGTTTCGGTTTGTCCAATTTTAATTGAATCAACTTTTTAGTAAAGACAAACTCTGAACCTCCGACGCCACTAATTCGGTATATCATATCATCTTCTTCTGCAATTATACCTATCGACTCTGCTAAATCCGCTGAAATAATCGTTCCTCCAGAACCTGTGTCAACCAGAACACGCTCCAGCAATAACGCCTGTCCTTTATATGTTAATTCTATCGTAGTAAGTAATAGCCCATCATCAATGATCAACCTTTTCACTATCGCCTCACACCTACACACTTTTTCTCAATAATATTCGGATTCTTACGTTTTGTATGAAGAACATACAACTCGCGAGTCGGATTCTCACCATGAAGTTCTTGATATGCTTTCATTGCATCTGGGGAATTAGAATATCTATCTAAAGGTGTAACATCTTCCAAAATTCGTTCACTATCCTCATTCGTATAAGCTTGTACAGCTTCAATCAAAACCCATTGTTCCGGAAATGCTTGACGTACATCTTCCCATTTCATTTAAAGTCACCTCCCAAAGCATTTCTTTCTCATATTATAACTTACTTTTACGCATTTATAAAATTTCAAAAACAGGAGTTTTACTGTATTTCCTGTGATGACATCATGTTTCCGATGGCCATAAACTCTTCCAAATTCGGAGATTGATTATATTTCACTGCGGCTTGCTTGTCTTTTTCTAGTATTGCTTTTGACAAATCAATTTGATTTATACTTGCAATGGCTACCGCGTAATGGATTACATCAACTAACTCTTGTTCCAGGGAAATATCCGATGTAATTGATTTTCGTCCTTCCAACTGGTTTAAAACCTCTGCTACTTCCCCTATTTCTTCTACTAATTTCATGAATAACCCTGATGAAGTACGACCTTCTTTGTATTTTAATGCCAAATAATTTTGCAACGCTTGAAACGTTAAATGCTCCATAATAAGTCCTCTCAATGCGAATTATTTATACTCATATTTTTTATCTAAATAGACTATTTCTATTTTACACCGCCACAAAACCTCAAAAGTCTTTTTATCTCCTACCCCACTCATGCTCTAAGATGCTGTACAAAAGCGAATCCCGCCAGCCGTCTCTTAGTAATAAGTCCTCACGCATCCTACCTTCCTTACTCATTCCTATTTTCTCTAGCACCCTTAATGACCCAACATTTCTCGGGTCACAAGTCGCAAAAATACGATGGAGTTTTAAATCAGTAAAGCCATATGCAAGTAACAGTTTCGCTACTTCTGTTGCGAATCCTTTCCCCCAATATTGGGGATTTACTATATAGCCTATCTCACCGGCCCTATTGGTATAATCTCGAATAGTAAGTTCACCTGCACCAATCATTCCCCCACTTTCCTTTACAATTACGGCAAAGACGAATCGGCTCCTCGGTTCTCTTTTTGCATCTATGAGAACTTGCTTCACAAAATCCTTGGAATCCTGCTCTGAATTTGGGCCCCAAGGCTGAAACTGACAAACCTTTTCCAGTGAGCCATATTTGTGAACTTCTATCCAATCGCTTTCTTCCATTTCCCGAATACTAATTCTGTCACTTATTAGGTTATTGATCATATTACTGTCCTCCATTGGTTCCCTAATCAACATTTCATTTTGAAATTAATGCGCAGACGATGCCAAGTGCATGAAGTATTTATTCAGTCACAGTCCACAGTGTCCAACAATTAAAAATAACAGATTATTTATTTTGTAGCCGCTTACTAATAGGAATTAAGATATCAAAATGCGGATTGTTGACATCGCGATCATTTGGATATCTTTCATGTTTTATCGGTAAACGATCGTAATATTCCACGTTAGACTCCCTAAATGGCTCATAGTCACTTTCCTTCAGCCATTGAAAGATCTTATCATAAGTTTGACCGATGTCTTGATCTTTTTTGTGGTGTATCATTAAGTAGGTCATTTTCGGTACATTTATTTCTACCATCCCCTCAGGTAGCTGTTGTTCTTCGCTAACCTCACACACAGAATAATGTACAAACCCATCTGGCATAAGATGATATGAGAGTCCTAATTGCACTTTTGGATTGATTGCATATTCCAACTCCCCTACTCTACTGCTCATTGTCGTAATAAATTCTTTCAAAGAATTAATTTCTGTGTACGCTCCATTCCACTTTATTCCCATTCCTCGATAGGCAGGTATCTCCACAATTTCATACCGAAAATGTTGCATAAAAAAACTCCTTTCTATTTTCGTATTTTAGTTAACAGGTCAGCGAACAACCTTTCAATATCCTTTTAGGATGTAAGGCATGTTCAGTTCTTTTCTGCAGAGATCATTAAAAACATAGGTCTCCGGTTCTCATCTTCCATTTCAGGATTACTTTTCAACTTTTCAAATGATGGAAACGATTCCTTGACTACTCTTATCATAAATCCTGCATCAATCAAGTCATTTATATATGTTGAAACCGTGCGATGGTATTTTGTAACGTTCTCATTTAAGAACAACGTTTCACGCACTCCTTCTTTTTGATAATTATCAACCGGCCAATGCAGACGGTTCCTTTGGTTATCATAAACCCAATCTTGCTCTTTTCGAGAAGTGAAAATGGGATGTTCAACAGAAAAAACAAAGCTTCCACCGGGTTTTAAGTAATCATAAACTCTTTTACTGATGGAGTTAAACGATTTGAGATAGTGAAACGCAAGCGAGCTGATTACCACGTCAAATTGGGAGTCTTGAAAATCAATGTCTTCTATTGATGAATGAATGTATGAAATTAACGGATCTTCGGTCATTTCAACCGCTCTTTGAATCATTTTTTCAGATATATCTACACCTACCACAAGATTTGCGTGCTGTTCACGGGCATATCGACAATGCCACCCAAAACCACAACCTAAATCGAGTACAGTTTTATCTTTTACATCTGGTATAAGCTCCTTTAAAATATGCCATTCTCCTGCAGCCTCAAGCCCCTTCACGGATCGAGACATTTGTTCATAGGCAGAAAAGAAATTTGGATCGTCGTATTTATTTTGTTTCATGTTTCATCGTCAACATCTCCTGTTTGCTGGTGAGTCGCAGGGATATATAATTAATTTACACAGTGTATGACCAGTGGTCTCTGATAAACTGCAATATAACCTATTCGGTTTAATCGCTGTCGCTGAACACATTCAAAGAAAAAACTTTTATAATATCTTAGAGAAGGAACAACAACACCTTCATTAAACAGACTTTCCAGTTCCAGTATAGTAACCCATTTAGCATCAATTACCTCTTCTGGCTGAAGCACAGTGTCTTCAATTGAAAAATCATGAGTAAATAACCAGACATCACGGAAATTATGCATGCGCCTTTCACTTTTCATTAGTTCTCCATTGCAACTCGATAGGTCAATCCCGATTTCTTCTTTTACTTCCCTCAATGCAGCTTCCAGACTGTTTTCTCCCGCTAAAGCAGATCCACCAGGGCATTCCCACATGTTTGGATAAAGCTTCTCCGGATGCCTTTTGGCTAACAGTATTTCTTGTCTACTATTAATAATCCAAATTGAGACGACCAAATGATAATCTCCGTCAGGAATGGGGGTTCCCCGCTCGTGCATCCTTCCAGTTTTTATTCGGTTCTTATCGTATATATCCCAAAATTCCACTAGAACCCCTCCAGTCTTTCGTTATTTTTCTTGGCTTTCATACCAATTCAACGCCCGCTGTTCCAACTCCTTCACGAATGGCTTTTTTGCTTTGCTATAAAAAGCTGTGTCATCATATTTTTGAGCCAATTCTTCTTTCAAATATGTATAACGTTCAACTTCGTCGGGATGAGTTCTCAAATAATCCCGCAATATCAAGTGTCTTTGGATATGCGGGTTGCCCTGCTCATAAACATGAATGTGATGAGTTCTGTTTTCCCCGCCCTTACGAAATAACCGCCGACCTTCAATTCCCCATTCACCTGCAACGTCATATCCAAGTGAATGCATCCGGCCATTAAACGTATCGATTTTCTCAATGTCTTTCACGAAACACATCATATCAATGACAGGCTTTGCCTTTATGCCCGGAACAGAAGTACTTCCGAAATGTTCAAATTTGATGATTTCCTCCCCGAATACTCCTCTTAAAAATATAGCTTCATTATTGAACATTTGAACCCAATTTCCATCATACTCCGACAGCCTTACTTTCAAATAAGTTCCTCCTTGCCATTGAACATTAAATTCGCCCTATCAATTCATCCAATGGGATGGTTTTTGAATATGAGTCGGCAATGAAGTCTTTTCATCACCTTTCGCTGAGTTGAGTTGCATTTGAGTTAAAAACATACTTGTAGATAAATTTGCTCCTCTTACATCAGCGTCACGCAAATCAGTCCCAATAAAATCAACACCCCGTAAATCTGCATTTCTCAGATCAACAGCAATCAAATAGGCTCCCCTAAAATTTGTTGCCCTTAAATCTTTGCCATTTAACTTTTTGCCAATCCAGTCGGTTCTTTCTTGATTATAGTTCTTGGCATTTTTAGATGTAGGCAACGTTGCAATTAATATTTGTCGAATATACTCGCTTGTTTCTGTAAGCAATTTATTCAACTTAAATCTGTACATCACTAAATCAAGAGATAATAATTGATCAGCATCAAGCATTGTTAAGTTCTGCAATTCTATTAACTGGACACTCAATTGTTCTGACAAAACACGGGGTATGTCATACGACAAGGCTTCTGCCGTATACGCAATCATTTCATGTATTTGTTCCATGATCGGAAACACTCGGAACATTTTATCTGCTGTTTCGGGATTACGCCGCCAACTTTGACCTTTGAAAGTAACTTGGGAAACAAATTGCCCGGCACCTAAACAGTCAAACACTGTGCAGCCTTTAAAACCGCTTTCTCGTAAGTTACTATGAATTCGGCAACCATAATTGGATTGTAAATTAGCACAAGGGCTACCTGCAGGCTTATTAATCGAGAAATCGCTCGATGCAACAATCGTAAGCGCGGTGCAGCAAAGTCCAAAGCACTTCGTACAATCAGCCGTTAAACTTTTTCTAATCTCTTTGGCTGTTTCATTATTCATCATTATTTCCCCATTACATTTTCAGTTTTACGTTTCCTTTATATATCCGAAAAACGACAATTCGCCTTTTTCGTTCTCCCCAATACTATAAGGATGGATTTGATCAAAATATCTTCGAACAAATCTCCCCTCACCTACTGGGTAGATCTCAATATGGAGATTGCCGGAGAATCTCGTAAAGTATAATTTACCGTTCAGGAATTCTATTACAATTTTATCTTTCAAGTATGTTCCGCAATATTTTTGAAGCTGACTTTCATCAATTGGAAGCTCTTTATGTTTTGTCGGAGCAGCTACTTCAACCTGATGGAGAATATCTGAAATTCCATTGCCCAGTCTATACTGATTTATCGCCTCATTATTGGAAAGAATGACGATACAAATATCTTCCTCAAAAAAACTTTGCATATACGTACTGATTCCGAGGTGATCCCCTCCATGGGAATACTTGTCTGTACCATAAATATGATGATGCTCCAGTCCATAGCAGTAATTGCTTTGGTTCACGCTAAAAAACCTAGCATACACTTTCTCGGAAAGTAGTTTCTGGTCCCGCAAACAGGTATACCATTTGTACAAGTCCTCACAGTTTGTAATGATCGCACCTGCACCAATGCTAAATTTTTCATTAAAATACGGGCTTATGATAGTTGCATCAAAATCTTTTACGTAATTACATGATCTGTTATCAATCGGTTTACAACCATCATCAACATCGCTGTTCATCATATGTAAAGGTTGGAAAATATGGTTTCGTAGAAAATCATCATATGTTTCTCCTGAAACATTTTCAATGATCCACGCAAGCAAATTATAGTTGGCGTTATTATAATCAAATACAGTTCCCGGCGACTTTGTAGGTTTTTTATTAATATATAACTGGAAAAATTGGTTTCGTGAATAATTCATTCTGTTGTAACCAGCAAAAAAGTCATTTTCGAAGTTCGTGAAATTATGTAAACCGGAAGTATGTGATAATAAATGGTGGATAGTGATCGATTCGTCAATCTGCATATCCGAAGGGAGGTAGTAATTTGCAGGTTTATCGATATCCAGCATTTTCTTATCATGAAGAAGCATAATCGCAAAAGCAGTAAACTGTTTTGACATGGAAGCGATGGAAAAACGCGAGCTTATTTTATTCTTTATCCCGAACTCGATACTTGCATAGCCATATGCATTTTCAAAAAGCACTACCCCTTTGTTGACCACTTGAATAACTCCGTAAAAGTCCCATAACTTTAGATATTCGTGGATATATCCTTCTAGTTTTAATCTTAGAGCTTCCATCAGATCACACTCCAAACACAATTTGCAATCCCTTTAGAATTTATTGACAATGGTAAATTCTATATTAAACTAAAATGAAAGGGAGGTCTACATATGCCGACATTTACAATCCAACCATAAGATTAAACAATTTGGGAGGATACTATAAATTGAATCAGTTAACATTAAAAAAGAAATACGCAGAAAACAATGAATTACGTGAGCGACTTTATCCTTTGTTTGATAAGGTGTTTGGGATTAAAGTTGATACTTTCAAAGACTTTTATGCGAGGGGTTTTTGGGATCCTACTTATGTTCCTTTTACCTTTTTCAATGGGGAAATGGCTGTCTCAAATGTTTCCGTATTTGAGATGCCCTTGATGATTAACGGTGAAAAGATACAAGCAGCTGGAATCCAGTCTGTTATGACAGATCCTGACTATCGGGGTAAAGGACTGATGAAATCTTTAATGCATAGTGCATTGGAGTATATTGACACGCACTATGAATCTTCATTTCTAATGACTTCAAACCCAGAGCTGTATACGAAGTATGAATTTAATGTAATCAAGGAGCATTATTTTATAAAGAAATATCTCCATTCACCTAAAAAATGGAGAACAAGCTTAAAAAGACTAAATATTTTTGATCCAAATGATTTGCAAAAAATACAGTGGGCGTTTAAGAATAATTCACCTACAACATTACGATTTTATCCATTGGCCTACGCGCCATCTTTTTATTTGAATATGTACAATCCGACCTTGCTTGAAATGGTCTACTTCTCGTCTGACTTAAATGTCATCGTCATTTTCGAAGTAGATGAAGGGACCTTAAGACTGTACGACATCATTGGACCGGAATTACCGACACTTGAACAAATATTTTCTGTGATACCTTTTCCTTTTAATGAGGTAAATCTATACTTCTCTCCAGATTTATTTGACGATGAGTTTTCTACTGTTGAATATGAAGATGTTGTTTTTCTTATGGCGAGAGGTGACATTGATTTTGCAAGCCTTCAAATCAAGTTCCCAATTGTTGCTGAGTTTTAAACATAAATAGCCACTACAAAGGGCACGTTTTCATTTTCATTAGCGCGCCCTTTTTTCTTGCAAGTGTGGTACTTTTCCTTACAACCAGTTCAACAATAATTTCTTTTACTCCCAATTCAGTGGCGGTTTATTGAGCTGTGGAGTAAAGCCTAACTCCTTTGATGCGGCAAATATAAACTCTTTCCTGAAAAAGTAACTTCTGCTCAGTACAATTTTCCCGTTTTCAACCTCTTGATACTGAATATCATGAATGAGTAACCCATTTTTCGATTCCGCTAACACGACAATGACTGGCCTGCCCCAAAGAATATATTGCTCCACTTTGTGTCTCGGCAATCCAAATTGCATCGACCCATTTCTAATTTCATCCTTCGTTGTCTCCAGAAATCCAAGGGAAGCTTCATAATGCGGCTGGTCACTAAACAATTCAAGAAGCCCTTCCACATCGCCATGCGTTAATGCTTTCAAATAAGTCTGGATGACTTGATTTTCACTCTCAATAGGTTTTGTTTTCGACGTTAACCTCTCCGGCTTATCTTTCAACTTTTCCTTCATCCTTCTTGTTGTAGCATACACAGCACCAGGTGTTGTTTTCACTATACTTGCCACTTCGGCTGCGTTGAATTGGAAAATCTCCTTCAACAAAAAGACAGCAGTCTGCCTTGGCGTGAAAAGGTAAAATAGTTGTTCCAGTGCCTCTTCAAGATCAAGATTATCAGTAAAATCTGCCGTAGGTATGTCCTCTTCAGACAACGTTCCGATGATTCGCTTTTCTTTGCGATAATGGTCAATCCAAGTATTTGTCGCAATTCGATAAAGATATGATTTGAGGTTTGTAACATGCCAACGTTGATATAAGCTTCCCATCGTCTTTAACATCGTTTCCTGATATAGATCCTCACCATCCCAAGGAGATCCCGTTAAATAGCGACAATAGTTCCATAATCCTTCCCCCAAATCAGCAATGACAGTTTCGAATTCTTTCTGAAATTCCCGTGAAAGCTCAATGACCTGATTAATTTTCTGTTCATCCAAAGTATAGCCCCCTTTTATATCTTTCATATGTATAACGAATAAGTCTGGAAGAATTATACGGATTCACTGTAAAAATTCATATTGCTGAAGTTTGGCTGAACACTATGAACAAAATCAGTTGATCCAATGAAAGGGGCATTGTATATGGAAGGGCAATCCTGTCTTTACATCATCCTTAGCCGACAATTTAAGAACTTCTATTTCAATTCCCGACTCCTCTTTCGTTTCCCTTATCGCTGCATCTTTCAAAGACTCGCCTTCTTAACGATTCCACCTGGCATTTCCCAACCTCTCATAGTACATCTGTGACCGGCTACAAGAATATTCCGTTCATCATTTCCATACTGTGTTATATATCTAGAAGCGAATGATTTCGTTCAATCCTCATCCTATAATGGTTCATGATTCGAATCTGCTCTTCCGTTAACTTTTCTTTATTCCAGTACATATGCATCAAGCTGTATTCGAATACTTCCTTTAACTTTATAAACAAGGGTAGTTGTTCTAACATTTCAAGGGGAAGGCCATGTTCCTCCTGGTATCCTACAATGATTGCTTCTGTAATGTCGCGTCCGTATTCAACTATGTTGCCTCCTCCTACGAACGAATACTCAATAGCGCTGTATATCGGAACTGCCAAATCAAAAATGTAATAATTTTTCTCACAATCTTGAAAATCAACGATCGTCAACTTCGAATTACTATCAACCAATACGTTTTCCAACCATAAATCTCCGTGTAGCAATCCGTAATTCGAGCGGTTTTTCGGCAATCCCTTAACCGTCGATAAAACCTCTTCCGCAATTCCCCTAATGACACTTTCTTCTTTAGGGATATATTTGAGAAAAGCATATTCTTCATTCTCATGCCAATCGTTAATATAATTTATAGGATATATCTCTTCAAATTTACTCGAATAACGATGTAATCTACCGATTTGGCGGCCAACTTCTTTTAATACATCGGCGTTCCACTGCTCTCTTGGTAAATGGATACCTGGCGCTGCTTTGTATAGAACGGTCAACACTTCTTTGTTGCCAAGTGTTATTTTTTCCACTGCCTTCTCATCTCTAGAAAATATTGTTGGTGATACTCCCAGTCCTTCTTCATATAAGAAGTTTGTATAAGTAACTTCTTCAAGCTGTTCTTCATAGGTTTTATAGTTGGTGATCCTTGCGAAATAAGTATCATGTTTAGCAGTACAGCGGTACATTTCATTCGTTACTGCTTCAACTTTCCTAATGTCCACTGGATATAATTGGTTAAGTAACTTAAGTATTTTTTGGTCCATAGCTTTTCTCTCCCATATGAACTCTAACTATCATGAAGCTGAACAATTTACTCAATCGTGTCTAACAACTCAACATCTAATTTTTCGGTATCCTTCCAATCATAAAATTTTTCTATATGCCATTTATTTTTCAACCTTACATAGTTGTTTTCTTCAATCCACTTATGTAAGTCCTGGTATGAATCCATTATTTTGTAATTAGAACCTTGATGTCTATAAACAGCATATTTTTGAGGTGGAATAGTCAGAGTCACCATATCAGTGGGGATATCCTCGTATTTTTCCACTTCGACGCAAACCCAATATCCATCTTCGTCAGCAGTTCGAGTTTCCACAACAAATGCACCAAATTGTTCAATCGCATTAACAACGTGTTTAATTTCGCTTATACGCTTGCTTAACTTTAATGACGCTTTGGGTATTTCAGCTACATATTGGTCCCCAGAACACAAAACTCGAAAACCTACTAACCTTACTTCATCAAGCTCTTTAATAGTCTTATTTTGTATTGTCGTTCCTGACATTTTAATCCCCCCGTTATTCTCGAAAACACCCATTCATTCTTTTTTCTTTAACTGGCCAGCATTTGAACTCTCAGTAAAAACAGACATTTCCTTTTATTCTATACATACCAAACTATTTTTACAATAACTGAAAATAAAACTATATGCATTAGTAAAGAGGATATATGCTTTTCTGACATATATCCTCTTATTGTTTCGTCTATTTTATTTTGAAATTTCCACAGTGTAGTCAGCCAATAGTCTTGCGCCGTAGCCTGTTGCTGATTTTGTATAATAGCCTGAGGCACTTGACTTGCTCATCATCCCAGCCATGTCGACGTGAAGCCATTTGCTGTTTTCTGGCACGAAGCGGCGTAGGAACAAGCCTGCTGTAATGGAGCCGGCAAAATTCAGTGAGCTGATATTGTTCATATCTGCATAATCACTTGCCAATGACTTGTCGTACGCTTCAACCAATGGCATCGGCCATACGAAATCACCATTATGGTCGCCTACTTTTTTCATGACGAATGATAGTTCTTCATCGCCGAAGACACCGCCGATTTCTGAACCTAGTGCATTTACGATAGCGCCTGTAAGTGTTGCGATATCGACGATGTATTCCGCATTTAGCTCACCAGCACGGATAAGTGCGTCCGCCAAGATGAGACGTCCTTCTGCGTCTGTATTGCCCACTTGGACGGTTTTCCCGTTTTTATAACGGATCACTTCACCAGGGAATACGGAATGTGCATCCGGTGTGTTTTCAACCATCGGAATCAAAGCGACAACATTCACTTTCGCCTGTGAATCGACGAGCAGCTGCATTGCTCCTGCAACTGCCGCAGAACCACCCATGTCCATACGCATGCTGCTCAAATCTTTGCCGCTTTTCAGGCTGATTCCGCCTGTATCGAATGTAACGCCTTTTCCGACGAGCGCTACAAGCGGTTTGGACGCATCACCTTCATAACGGATCTCCACGAATGATGGCCTGTATTTACTGCCACGGTTAACTGCCAAAAGACCATTCATTTCCATCTCTTCAAGCTGCTCTTTGCCGTGTACAGTAATTTCGACGGCTTTCCCTTCGAACTTTTTCTTCAATACTTCCGGGTACGTTTCCGGGTTCAGGACGTCCGATAATTCATTCATCAAGTCACGAGAGAAAGCTGTTGCTGCTGCACGGATTTTACCCGATTGAACAGCTGCTTGCAAATTGCTTTCATCAACTCGCAATTCCGTATTGAATCGCTCCGCTTCTGATTTATAGGATAGGAATTGATAGGAACCGAGCTCCCATCCTTCCGCAAAGGCTGTGTACACTTCCTCGTTATCCAAGCTGACGAAAGCCTTCCCTAAGACGCCTTCCTGTACAGTCGCCTTGTCCACTTTTTGCGCTGCCAAATCACGCGCAATGTCCCCTGCCGTCGAACGGACCTTTTCCAAATTTGCCTTTTCAGCTTCTTTGATGACGATGTAATGCATGTCTTCGATCAAGACTGAGCAATGGCCAGCCTTCTGCTGTGCAACGAAATTTTTCCGCGCTTCATTTCCGCTAATCAATTCATCATTTGCAAAGATTATTTTCACTTCTGCCATTTCCGTTTCCCCCAATAGCTATTTATTTCGAGTACAGAAATAGTTTACCATATGTCAGCATTTTTTAAAGAATTATCTTTTATCGGCAATGACTAGGCAAAATGTCGCAAAAGGGCCTAGTAGCAATGATAATAAAAACCAATTCAGTCCGCTTCTATTTTTGCCCTGCGCGATTCCAGCGTTGATTAATGCTAGTGTTCCCCATCCTACAAAATAGCTTCCTTCCATACTATTTCCTCCTCACTTAGATGTCTGTCTTTCGAGCCTGTTCCTTGAGAAATCTAGCCGATTCCTGCAAATCGTTCGTGCAGAAAAGCGTCCTACTTGCGTCCATAACGACCCGATCTTCCGCATCAATATAATCCGTAAGCGGAATCGTATTAAAGAACTTTTTCCATTTATGCTGTTGCTCGAGCTGTTTGATTTCCTTTTCAATTTCCTCATGGATGATTTCATTTATCATGAAAATCGTTTTATTCATTTCCACTTCCGGAAAACGGTTTATAAGAATCTTCAATTGCTTTTCATCCCAACTGGCCTGTATCAATGAAGATGTGGACCCGACATTGTCAGCTGCATCCATCAATTCATCGGACCACGTTTCATACTGGTCATCGTTCAGTTCATTGACCGAGATGATGCCAACGTTGAAATAGCTTTTATCTGGTCCTTCTGCTTGCGACTTTTTTCTTCCGAACAAGACGAACACCTCCATACGCTATATACGTCCGAACGATGGAAAAGTTTCAGACATAATATTTTCTACAGTACCTTGCAATGAATAATACCATATGATATATTACTCTTAACACAGTAGTATTCTATGTGCAGTACTGAAAAAGGAGGGGTAGTTGGTGAATATTCAATTCAAAAAGGGCGTTTTAAATTTATGTGTCCTTGTTTTGTTGGATAAACAAGATCGCTACGGCTATGAACTGGTCCAGAAAATTTCCGACCAAATATCCATTTCTGAAGGATCCGTTTATCCGCTGTTGCGCCGATTGACGAAAGAAGGCTATTTCACGACCTATTTACAGGAATCAACCGAAGGGCCTCCTCGTAAATATTACAAATTGACGGATGCCGGGCGTGAGTATTTGCACGAGCAACTGGATGAATGGCGTAGTTTCACGGAAGGTGTAAATAAATTAATCGAGGAGGGCGTTCGCCATGACTGAAAATCAATTTATCAATGAACTTGAACACGCTTTGAAACGTTTGCCTGTAGATGAAAGAAACGATATTCTCCAAGACATCCGCGAATATTTCTCAGATGGCCGCGAAGATGGAAAAGCGGAAGAGGAAATTGCAGCTTCGCTTGGTTCGCCAGCAAAAATTGCGTCTGAGTTATTGGAAGCTTATCCATTCAAGGAAACTGCTGACATGAGTGTGAGTCCGATGAGTGAAGTAATCACGATCCAAGATGATAGTTTTACTAAAGTGGATATCGACGTACAGCACGGGGCTCTCACCGTCCTACCTTCCAATACTGCTGACACGAGAGTCGAATTGACGGGGTCAAGAGAAAAACTGGAGTTGACCGCAGAAGTTATCGGGGATACGCTCAGGGTCAAATTGAAAAACAAAGTGCATTGGCTATTCTTATTCAATTTCAATACGAAGGGTGTGGCATTGAACGTGTTCATTCCAAAGAAATTGTATCAATCCATTTCCATGAAATCAGATAATGGGCGGATCAACGCCGAAAAATTGATTGTGAAACAAATCGAATGCCGCACGGATAACGGACGGATCGAATTGGCTGAACTTGCGGCTACTACGCTTGAAACAGAGACAGATAACGGGCGGATTGAAATATCAAAAGTGCAAACAGATCGTCTGAAGGCAAAAACGGATAATGGCCGGGTGACGCTGAGACATGTCGAAGCAGATTCCATCTATGCTGAATCAGATAATGGACGCCTCGAGTTCGACCAAGTCGATGGAGAGTTGACAGCCATTACAGACAATGGCCGGATCGTACTCACCGGGGAACATTTGGATCGAAATATCGATTTCCAAACGGATAACGGAAGCATTGAAATCACGACAACACATAAAGCGACCAATGCAACCATCCTTGCAAAAACCGGACATGGACGAATTGACATTTACGGTGATCGCAATACCCGCAGCCGCTTTGGCGCGGAATTGCATCAAATCCGGTTGAAATCGGATAACGGAAGAATAACGGTGAGATGATTCATAAGTCCCTTTTTGGTGATAAATGAACGGATTCAATCGATAACTCCAGCTATTCGATAGATAACTCTCATATTCAATAGATATCGATATAAATTCAATCGATATCTGATATCTGCTAAAAGACACAAAAAGAGGGCGTTTCTCCGCCCTCTTTAACTATTTATGGAGTTAATGACGTTATCGCCATTTGCATACTTATAGTTCGTTTCACCGACACGTTTTTTGATTTCATCCTCGCTCAATGGAGGTGGAAGTTGATCGGCTGGTATGATTGCTTCCTCTTCATATACTTGATTCCTATCAACAGCCGCATTCCGCGCGTTTATCGCTCGGCCGTATCGTTCAGACTCCTCGATTGTCATCTTTCCTTCTTCTTCCTTTTTCATGCCTACCCCGCTCCTTTATCCACATTTACACTCACATACCCTTTTTGAATGAAAACAAAACGAATGAATATGATATAGTGAGGCATCGATTCATGTATAGTATGATGATAGAAAATCGCTTTCATACTCCAATTGAAAAGAGGTCAAGACAATCATGATGATTTTTGTGGATGCAGATGGCTGTCCAGTCGTCAATGAAACGATTTCCATCGCAAAGCAATTCAATCTGCCCTGCACGCTCATTTGCGATACAGCCCATGAAATGCATCGTGAAGGGGCGGAGACGATCATCGTTTCCAAAGGTGCTGATGCTGTCGATTTCGTTCTTGTCAATAAAGTTCAAAAAGGGGATATCGTCGTAACGCAGGATTATGGACTAGCCGCCATGGTCCTGGCGAAGCAAGGACATCCGATTGATCAGAACGGCAGACTGTACACAAATGAAAATATTGATCAGCTTTTATTCGCAAGACATGCCGCACAGAAAATCAGAATGGCGGGCGGGCGTCTTCGCGGTCCTAAAAAACGCTCGAAAGAAAGCAATGAAAAGTTTAAAGAGAAGTTCCGTCATTTATGCAAACTACTACTTTCTCCAACCGATTGAAGCCCGCTCTTTTGCCGGGCTTTCATATTCGATTCCTACTCTTCATAAACTACTATAATTCCACCTGCCATTTTTCATCCAAAGACAATTCAACGATGTTTAGGAACTGTTTGCAAAGGTAACAGAATGATAAACTAATCGGAGGTCTATCTATGCCAAAAATCCTTTCCGTTAGCACCGTCCTGCCGCCCTATGAGGTGAAGCAAGCGGAAGCAGTTGAATTGACCCGCTCGCTTTTCAGCCGTAAGTTCAAAGATATCGAACGGCTTTTGAAAGTCTTTCAAAACGGCGATATTGAAAAGCGGGATGTTTGCATGCCACTCGAGTGGTATGGCCAACCGCATGATTTTGAAGAGCGGAATGACTTATACATTCGGCATGCCATCGATTTTGGCGTGCAAGCTGTACAAGCATGCTTGCAGCAATCCAGCACGTTGACCGACGCAGTCGATCCTTCTGAGATCGACGCCATTTTCTTCATCTCAAGCTCTGGCATTGCTACGCCAAGCATAGAAGCCCGCATCATGAATAGGCTTCCTTTCCGCGATGATGTGAAGCGGATTCCGATATGGGGATTAGGCTGCGCTGGCGGGGCGGCGGGAGTGAGCCGCGCATTCGAATATTGCAAAGCCTTCCCAAAAGCTAATGTGTTAGTGCTATCCATCGAGCTTTGCAGTTTGACATTCCAAAAGGATGATTACTCGAAAAGCAATCTCGTTGGAGTGTCCTTGTTCTCCGATGGTGTCGCTTGCGCGCTCATTGCAGGTGACCAATCTGAAATTACAACGAACACCACTGTCCCATCCATCATCGGCACGACGTCAAAATGGATGCCCGACTCCGAGGATGTCATGGGGTGGAATATTAAAAACAACGGGCTACATGTCATCTTTTCGAAAAGCATCCCATCGATTATTACCAATTGGCTTGGTCCGTTCGTGCATGAATTCCTCGATTCCTATAATCTGAGCAAAGACGATATCACCCATTTTGTTGCCCATCCTGGCGGTAAAAAAGTATTGACGGCGTATGAGGATTCACTAGGTTTCGACAGTTCGAAAACCGATATTTCGAGAGATGTGCTGCGGAATCACGGCAATATGTCCTCCCCGACTGTGTTATATGTTCTCAAGCAATTCATGGAGATGGAACTATCCACTGGCGATTACGGATTGATGGCTGCGCTTGGGCCAGGATTTTGCGGTGAATTGCTATTGCTGAAATGGGATTGAGGTGTCAGAAATGATCATCGGCATTGTCCTTTCCATCGTCGTATTACAGCGGATCATCGAATTAATGATCGCAAAGCGAAACGAAAAATGGATGAAAAGCCAAGGTGCTTTTGAAGCAGGCGCATCCCATTATCCATATATGGTTGCCATGCATGTGTTCTTTTTCATTGCGCTCATTACGGAAATTTTATTTTTTCATCGAACGCTTTCCTCCATATGGCCGATCTGGTTAGGGATCTTTTTGGCTGCACAAATTTTGCGGATTTGGTGTCTAGCTTCCTTAGGAAAGTTTTGGAACACGAAAATTATTGTCCTTCCAAATGCACAAGTCGTCCGAAAAGGTCCATACAAATGGCTTCGTCACCCGAATTATATTATTGTCGCAACAGAGCTGCTCGTACTCCCGTTATTATTCAATGCTATTTTCACCGCATTCCTCTTTTCAGTCCTCAATATTTGGATGATGACTGTTCGGATTCCGGCAGAGGAACAAGCACTTCGGAATGCTACGAATTACACCGAAGAATTTCAGTTGAATAAATGACAAAACACCGAGGAGACCGGTCCTCGGTGTTTCTCTTTCTCAAGTCGTGCGTGTCAACGTCTTGCCCACATATCCGAACAGAATCGTCAAAATAGGAGATAACAGGCAAAAGAATGCGAACGGCAAATAGTCGATCGTCGAAACGCCCAATACGTTCGTAATGAAAATGCCGCATACACTCCACGGAATGAGCGGATTTACAACGGTTCCTGCATCTTCCATGACACGGCTCAGGTTTTTATTCGCCAGGCCAACTTTCTCGTATTGTGTTTGGAACGCTTGCCCTGTCAATAAAATCGATAAATATTGTTCACCGATCAAAACGTTTATGCCAATCGCTGTCATTGCTGAAGCCATAATGACCGACGATACTTTCTTCAAAAGCATTTCAATCTGCGCCAGCAAACTTTGGACAATTCCTAAGGTAAACAGCAATCCACCCATGCTGAGCGCCAATAGCACTAAAGCGACTGTGAACATCATACTTTCCATACCGCCACGCGTCAGCAAAGCATCAATGTCCTCTACACCAGTCGTGGAGACATACCCGCTAAACAAAACCCCTAACACTTTCGAAAATCCAATGCTTTGATGGAGAAATGAAAGGAGAACCGCCACTGCTGAGCTGATTGCCAATGTAAGAAGAGCGGGCACCTTTGCAATCGTCAAGACAAATAGGGCGACCAGTGGAATGACCGTATACCAATGGATCATTCCCGTATCCAGCAACGTTTCTTGAAACAGTGCAATCTTATCGAACTTCCCGATTGTCACATCCGGCGATAATGCGCCAAACAAAACAAATGACAAGACGAATGCAGGAATCGTAGTCCACCCCATATTGCGGATATGCTCGAACAGATCGACCCCCACGATTGAGGATGCAAGATTCGTCGTATCCGACAACGGCGACATTTTATCGCCAAAAAATGCACCCGAAACGATAGCACCCGCTGCAATCGGAAGGGATAGCTCAAGCACACTGGCCATGCCAATGAACGCCACACCTACGGTCGCCACAGTTGTGAGGGAGCTTCCGATCGAGACACCAACGATAGCCGTTACGGCGAAGACAATCGCAAAAAAGAAAGTCGGAGTAATCAAATGAAAGCCTGCGTAAATTAATGAAGGAATTGTCCCACTCATCATCCAGCTGCTAATGAGAATGCCGATAAAGAAGAAGAGGAAGACTGCCGCCATACCCGCGCCCGCCCCTTCGACCAATCCCTTTTCGAGTTTTTTGAAAGGGATCCTTTTCAGAAGGCCGTACCCGATCAACAAAAGAATTGAAAACAGGATCGGTAAATGAGGGACCGCCTCGAATTTTATTATACTGACACTAATCATCGCCACGATACCGAAGACAAGCAGAACTGACTCCCAAAACGCTGGCGAATGAATCGCTTTTATTTGAAACATAAAGAACTCCTCCTACTATTTATCATAAACACAAAAAACCCCTTCTATCCCTTGGATAAGGGACGAAGGAGCTCTCCGCGATACCACCCTGATTGACGACAGGAAAACCCGTCGTCCACTTCATTTCAACCGGAGAAAAACGTCGGTGTACTTCATGCCTGTTGCTGCCTGAATTTGCATTGTCCATTCAGTCTCTTTTTGCTGCCCACAACAGGATTACTAAGTCGACTCTCCGTTACGTATTTTGTTAGTAATGTTTAATGATTATGTTAGTATATTACCAGCCTATCAGAATAAGTCAACAGTCTTTCCGCCGATTTTAAACAGCAAATCAAAAAACTGCCATACCTGTTCGCTTACACAGGTATGACAGATTGATAATTTATTCTTCCCAACCATATACTTTTCGGTTCCAATGACGATGTGCTGCAACAGCATTCACAAAGCGATCTGCAATTGCGCCGTTCTCATCGCCCGTAATGATGCCTGGCCCTATTTCCGCATTAGACGCCTCGAAAAATTCTTTTCCTGTGGAGGCGATGCCGATCGTCTTGTAATGCTTAAAAGCTTCATTGATAAAATCGGCTATATCCATCGTGAACTTCTTCTTATTGTCTGCTTCTCCACCAACTACATAAAGCGCGTCGTATAACGTCGGGTGGACAGTCAAAAAGGTTTCATCGATTTCAACCGCCAAATCATTTTCACCGTACCGGACACCAAATTTTTCTCCGACGAGGTCGACAATCATTCCCGCATTCAAACATGAAGAGACAAACGATTCCACCTCTTCCCCATCAAATCCGCTTCCGATCAGGATTGCCACTCTGCGGGTGTCCGGAAGCTGGGCAGTCGTCAGTTGACTCAAGGCAGGGGATGATTCCGTGACTGGTGATTCACTGGCTTCCGTTGGAAATTCAACTCCGACAGCTTCAGCAACCGCTGTTGCCAGCCCGACATCCACATTGGCAAACATATCTACGACTTGCTGTCTGACACTTATGCTTTTCACCTTGCCGACTTCAAAACTGAAGGCATCGACAATATGCTTCTTCTCAGTTATCGACATACTGTTCCAGAAAAGTTTCGCCTGTGAAAAATGGTCCGCGAATGATTCGCTGCGTGCCTGTATCTTTCGCCCTTCAACTTTTTCTTGATAGTGGGCATAGCCGCCTTCCACATCTGATGAAACTGAAGGTGTATTGTCCGCTAACGAATTTTTATGGTAGCTCACTTGTCCGACATTGATCGTCTGCCTGCCGTATCCGTCCCGTTGGTTATTGTGGAATGGACATACAGGACGATTGATCGGGAGTTCGTGGAAATTCGGCCCGCCCAATCTGATCAGCTGTGTATCCGTATACGAAAACAATCGTCCTTGCAATAAAGGATCGTTCGTGAAATCGATGCCCGGTACGACATTGCCCGGATGGAATGCGACTTGCTCGGTTTCCGCAAATACATTGTCCACATTCCTGTTCAACGTCATCTTACCAATGAGTTTAACAGGCACTTGCTCTTCCGGCCATATCTTCGTCGGATCTAAAATATCAAAGTCGAACATGAACTCGTCTTTCTCTTCAATCATCTGAACACCTAATTCAAATTCGACAAAATCCCCGTTTTCGATCGCTTCGTATAAGTCCCTCCGATGGAAATCGGGATCTTTACCGTTAATCTTCTGGGCTTCATCCCAAACTAATGAGTGCACCCCAAGTTTCGGTTTCCAATGGAATTTCACAAAGTGTGCAATTCCCTCTTCATTGATGAAACGGAACGTATGCACGCCAAAGCCTTCCATCATCCGGAAGCTTCGCGGAATCGTTCGGTCGGACATATGCCACATGATCATATGTGCGGATTCCTGATTGTTTGCAACGAAATCCCAAAATGTATCGTGCGCAGAAGCGGCTTGCGGCATTTCATTATGCGGCTCAGGTTTGACAGCATGAATAAGATCCGGAAATTTGATGGCATCCTGGATGAAGAACACAGGGATGTTATTCCCGACAAGGTCGTAGTTCCCTTCTTCCGTATAAAACTTCACGGCAAAACCACGAACGTCCCGCACCGTTTCCCCAGATCCGCGACTTCCTGCCACTGTAGAAAACCGTGTGAAAACTGGGGTCTTCGATCCTGCTTCCTGTAAGAAAGCCGCCTTCGTATACTTTTTCATCGACTCATACAATTCGAATTCCCCATGTGCCGCGTATCCTCTTGCATGAACGACTCGCTCGGGAATCCGCTCATGGTCAAAATGAGTCATCTTCTCACGGAAATGGAAGTCTTCCATTAGGGTCGGTCCCCGATATCCGGCTTTTAATGAATGTTCATCCTCCGAAACTTTCAGTCCTTGATTCGTCGTCAATTTCTTTCCTTTGTCGAGTGTGCGATAATGTTCCAATTGTTCATGTTTGCTGTTCGCATCTACGGAATGGTTTTTATCCATTTCATTTCCTCCATTCGGTTTCAGTAGTCTCCTACTCTATTCCCGCCAAGAGATTCCCCAAACAAACAGCAAATTAGCATAATTGACCGATAACATAACCCGCGAAAGCCAAAATGACTCCTAAAACGAAAGTCAATAGGCTATATAGCAACGATTCCTTTCTCCTGCCACTTCCCCATAACTGAAGCAACTCTTTCATCAACGTCGAAAATGTCGTAAGCGAACCTAATATGCCGGACACAAGAAAGACCGTCCATAGCGTTGGCAAATCCAGTCCAATTAGGAAACCAATGAGCAAAGCCCCTGTCAAATTGGCGGTCATTGTCCCGAGTGGCACGCCTTCCTCTTTATTCATCCGTGCGGAGATGAAAAAACGGACAATTGCCCCGATGAAGCCCCCTAATCCGATGACAACCACTTCCGCTACTGTCATGCCTTCACCATCCTATGGCCAATTTGATAGCCGAATCGGCCGATCACCAGACCTCCAGTGATGCTAATTGCAAAGTAAAGGATAGCGAGCATTATTTGCCCGTTTTGAAATAGATTCACCGTCTCTATGCTGAACGCGGAAAACGTTGTAAAAGAGCCTAAAAATCCTGTTGTGACTGCAGTTTGAAGCTGTTTATCAGCTATAAGCCGTTGAATGACGCCTGCACTGAGAAGGCAGAGAAAAAATGTTCCGGCTAAATTCGCAGTCAATGTCCCAAACGGAAACCCAGACGTCCCTTCAAACAGCCTTCCGATTCCTACACGGCAAATGGCACCAAGCGCCCCAGCGATCCCGACAAAGATGGCTTGCTTCATAACTCCACCTTTTTCAACAGACGACGTGAAAGAATCGTTTCGAGTGATAGCCGCTTTTCGGTCTCGCCGAATTGGATCCGAATTTCTTCATCACTGATACCGTTGATGATGCCCTTGCCAAATACCCGGTGCAGGATGTGCATCCCGATGGATAATGCATGTCTATCACTAATGCCATCCGGATCCGGCAACGTCGACAAGTCCGCTTTCTTTACTTTCTCTGTTTTCCGTGCTTCTGGCTTCATCAATATCCCCCGCACTTCATTCAAGAATCTTGAATCTTCTTTGGACTTCCCATTCGCTTCCCGATACGAAAGCAATTCCAACCGTTCTTTTGCCCTTGTCATTCCGACGTAGAACAAACGTCTTGCTTCCTCGAGCAACATCGGGTCAGTTTCGTCCTCTTCGGAAGGGATGATTCCTTTTACTAAATCAATCATGAACACACGCCTGAATTCCAACCCTTTGGCACTATGGAAAGTTGATAATGTCAATGCATTTGCAGGGGGATTGATTTTCGCCTGCTGCACCGCCTGCTCCAATTCCTTTAAACGATTCGCGAAATCGACCATCGTCCGCACCTGTGAAGCGATTCCTTCAAGCGTATCGAGGATACCGAGAAGGTGGTCGATCCGATAGCCGAATTTTGCAGCCCGGCTTTTCAATGCTTCCTCATATTCCAGCTCATAGCGGATCATCCGAATGATTTGAGCTGGCCGCATATCGGGTATTTTGTTATAGATTTCAATGCAATTGTCCAGCTTTTCAATTTGACTGCCTTTCAATTGCACGGTTCGAACGAATGCCTCAAAAACATTTCCAGAAGTCGTTTTATTCATGAACTGGGAGAGCATATCCCTAGAGATGAATAAATTCATTTTCATAATAATTTTCGCTAAGATGTCTTTCCGTTCCACATTGAAGCTTAGCCGCATGAAATTCAAAATATCTTCAACGACCCAATGAGAAAAGAATTTATCATCCGCGTCTTTCATATAGAAAGGGATTCCCCTTCGATGGAGTTCGTTGACATATATCGTGGACGAAGCGTTATTTCTGAATAAAACGGCGACTTCATCCAAGTTTTGCTCATCCAACAATTCGTAAGTGACATATTCCAATAATCGTTTCGGATCTTCGAATTGCTTCATAATAATCGGACCGGTTTTCTCGTTGTCGGTCCGCATTTCTTTGCTATATCTTTCCTTATTACGTGTAATGAATTTGGCTGCAGTTTCGACAATCTCTTTGGAAGAACGGTAATTCTGTTCCATCCTGAGCAATTTCGCGTCCGGATAAACATGTTTGAAGTTCAACAAATAAGCGGGATCCGCACCGCGCCATGTATAGATTGATTGATCGTCATCCGCCACGACACACAGATTGCCGTGATGCGCTACGAGATGCTCGACAATGCGGTGTTGAACAAGCGATGTATCCTGGCT
>NZ_LQYA01000202.1 GCF_001531445.1 Sporosarcina koreensis | reverse complement strand
ACAGTGATAATTGTCATCATTGGAATGAGCAGAAGATAAGACCAATGGATAAAATGAGCTATCATTCCACCAATAGCTGGACCGATTCCTTCTCCCATAGCTACTATGGAGCCAATAAGACCAAACGCTTTACCCCTATTTTCCTTTGGAATATAGCGCGCAACTACAACCATCACGAGTGCTGGAAATGCAGCTGCACCAGCTCCTTGAATAAATCGAGCCAGAATAAGTATGGGAAAAAAA
>NZ_LQYA01000201.1 GCF_001531445.1 Sporosarcina koreensis | reverse complement strand
TTATTCGGTATTAGCCCCGGTTTCCCGGAGTTATCCCCATCTGCAGGGCAGGTTGCCCACGTGTTACTCACCCGTCCGCCGCTAATTTCAGGGAGCAAGCTCCCATCAATTCGCTCGACTTGCATGTATTAGGCACGCCGCCAGCGTTCGTCCTGAGCCAGGATCAAACTCTCCATAATAGAGAAATTCGAGTAGCTCGAGTTTCTTGCTGGCATCATTTAAGATGTCAATTTTGAATCCGAAGATTCGTTTGTTCATTCCACCGACAGGGTCGGCTTCAGAACTTTATTTGTTGACGTTTTGCTGTTCAGTTTTCAAGGTTCAT
>NZ_LQYA01000200.1 GCF_001531445.1 Sporosarcina koreensis | reverse complement strand
GGGATGACGACCGTGATTCCGGACGGCGGATACCAATTACAGGCTTACCTGCGCGACATCGAGCGTTTTCGCGTTACGGTCGGGATGCTCGTCCCGACCATGCTGCAGCGCGCGATTGTTGAAATCCAAACCAATCCAGTTTACGACCTGTCCTCTCTGCGCATGGTGGTGTACGGCTCGTCGCCCGCCACGCCCAAATTGATCCGTGATGCGAGGGCGACCTTCAAGGGGATCAAGCTGCTGCAGGCCTACGCGATGACAGAAGCCACCGGCGGCTGGATCAGCTACCTGACCGATGCCGACCACGAGCATGCGTTGCGCGAGGAGATCGAGCTGCTCAAGTCGGTCGGCCGCATCGGCATTCACTACGACTGTTCGATTCGCGACGAGTCGGGCCAGCCAGTGCCGATCGGTCAATCCGGCGAGATCTGGCTGCGTGGCAATACCATGATGAAGGGTTACCGCAACCTGCCCGAGGCTACGGCGGAAGCGATGCCGGACGGCTGGCTGCGCACCAACGACATCGGGCGGCTCGACGAGCGCGGCTATCTGTATCTGCTGGATCGGCAGAAGTTCCTGATCATTACCGGCGCGGTCAATGTGTTTCCAACCACGGTCGAGGCGATTCTGGTCGAGCACCCGGCGGTGGAGGAGGTGGCCGTGGTCGGCGTGCCGCACCCGGAATGGGGCGAGGCGGTAGTCGCTGTGGTCGTCCGAAAACCTTCGCACCGCGATGTGACGGTGCAGGCGCTTATCGATTTTTGTCACGGCAAGCTCAGTCGCCCCGAAACGCCCAAGCATGTGGTGTTTGTCGATGAACTGCCCAAGAC
>NZ_LQYA01000024.1 GCF_001531445.1 Sporosarcina koreensis | reverse complement strand
TGAGTGTCTGCGCATCCCAAGAAGGTCGTCCTGCGTCCAAAGTAAGTGTCTGCGCATCCAAAGAAGGCCCTCCCGCGTCTAAAGCAAGTGTCCACGCATCCAAAGAGGCAGGTTCCACGTCCAATGCAAGCACACCTGCGCCGTCAGTCCAATTTCTAAAACTATTATAACATCGATAATAAAGCGCAAGTTTCAGAAAAAAATAAATTCACCCCTTGACTTTTAAAAAGTAGTCTTCTATACTGTTCAACAAGATGAAAAACTGAATACCCAAACTCTTATCAAGAGCGGCGGAGGGACTAGGCCCTGCGATGCCCGGCAACCGGCAAGTGACGAACTTGCAAAGGTGCTACTTCCTACAGATTCGTGTAAACGGTCTGAAAGATAAGAGGAGGAATAAGCGAAAGCGTAACCCTTCTCTTAGCGAAAGGGGTTATTTTTTTATTCCAAAAACCCCCAACGCCTCCGTACTGCACTATTTTCATCTTAAAAAATCCACTGGAGGTAATGACAATGACAAACAAACAACTTCAACCTGAAACTCTTCTCTTACACGGGGGCCAAAAGCCGGATCCTATTACGGGATCGCGTGCTGTGCCAATCCACCGTACTACTGCATTTGTTTTCCGCGATACTAAACATGCCCAAAACTTATTTGCCTTGCAAGAGGCAGGCAATATTTACACAAGAATCACGAATCCGACCGTTGCCGTTTTTGAAGAACGGGTTGCGCTCTTAGAAGGCGGGACTGCGGCAGTAGCGCTATCTTCCGGCATGGCAGCAATCGCCTTTTCCATTTTGAACATTGCTGGGGCAGGGGATGAAATCGTCGCCGCAGGCAATCTATACGGCGGTACGTATAATTTATTCGCCGTCACGCTTCCTCGCTACGGCATCAATGTGAAATTTGTGGACGCGGAAGACCCTGAAAATTTCCGTGCCGCGATTACAGATAAAACGAAAGCGATCTTCGCTGAAACGATCGGGAATCCGAGCCTTCAAGTTCTCGATATCGAAGCGGTTGCAAACATCGCACATGAGAATGAAATCCCGTTCCTTATCGATAACACATTCGCATCCCCATACGGATCGAATCCAATCGAGTTCGGGGCGGATATCGTCATCCATTCTGCAACGAAATGGATTGGCGGCCACGGAACAACAATCGGTGGCGTTGTCGTTGATGCCGGTAAATTCGACTGGACGAAGGGTAAATTCCCTGGCTTTACAGAGCCGGATGAAACGTACCACGGCCTGCGCTACGGCATTGACACGGCGGGAGCGGCATTTGCTACGAAGCTTCGCGTCCAATTGTTGCGCGATTTCGGGCCTTGCCTAGATCCAGACAGTGCATTCAACTTCCTTCAAGGGCTCGAGACGCTCCATTTGCGTGTTACACGCCATAATGAAAATGCTGTGAAAGTGGCTGAATTCCTGAAATCGCATCCGTCCGTCGAGTGGGTGACATACACAGGATTGGAAGAGCACCCGACGTATGAAAATGCTAAGAAATATTTGAAGAATGGCTTCGGCTCCATCATTGTTTTTGGCATTAAAGGTGGCCGTGAAGCAGGCCGGAAATTGATCGACAATATTACGTTGTGGTCACATGTGGCGAATGTAGGGGATGCCAAATCACTTATTATTCATCCCGCTTCGACGACACATCAGCAATTGTCTGTGGAAGACTTGAAAAAGACAGGGACGCCGGAGGAATTAATCCGTCTATCAGTCGGACTTGAGTCAACTGAAGATATTATTGCAGACTTGAAGCAGGCAATTGAAAAAGCGGTGCCAGTTGAAGTCCAATGACGTATTGAGAATGAAAAATAGAAAGGAAGGGTGGAATAATGCCGTCAATAAAAGTGGCCATACTCGGTTTTGGTACGGTCGGTGAAGGTGTTTTTAGAATCCTGCAGGAAAAGCGGGAAGAGATCAAAAAGAGCACTGGTTTCACCGTTGATGTCGTATCCATCCTTGTGAAAGACAAGGCGAAAGAACGTATACCGATTAGAGGCGCGCAAATTACAGATAACATTCATGAAATCTTGAGTAATCCCGAAATCGATGTTGTTTTCGAAGCGATTGTCGGAGAAGAACCTGCTTATACGTATTTGTCGGATGCGATCGAGAAGGGTTGCCATATCATTACGGCAAATAAAAAGATGTTTGCAAAACATGGACCTGCGTTACTGAAACATGCTGAGTTTCGCGATGTGCAAGTCGGTTTCGAAGCGACGACGGCTGGAGGCATCCCGATCATCCGGACAGTGACCAATCTGCTGGCAGGCGACCGCGTCAAACGGATCCAAGGCATTTTAAATGGGACGTCGAATTTCATTTTGACGAAAATGCGCGATGAAGGATTTTCATTCGAACAGGCGCTTATTGATGCACAGCAAAACGGCTATGCAGAGGCTGACCCTACTGACGATGTGAGTGGCGCAGATGCTTTCCGTAAATTGATGATTTTGAGTTCGCTCTCTTTCGGTCAACAGCCCGATTGGGAGGATGTTCCTGTCGTTGGAATCGATCATCTCGAATCGGTCGATCTTAAAGATACAGTGAAAGACAACCTCCGTTATCGTCACGTGGCGGATATTTGGAAAGATGAAAGAGGAAAGCTGCAAGCGACTGTAGGACCGGTATTGATTGGTGCCAATCATCCGCTGTTCAGCATTGATGGAGTCGACAATGCGGTCATTGTAGAAACCGAATACCTTGGACCGCTGACATTGGTAGGTCCGGGTGCAGGAATGTATCCGACCGGAAGCGCGATGATTGCCGATCTGTTGCATGTCATTCGCCAACACGAAGCGGTCATGGTGCCGAACTGAAAAAGTGGAGGGGAATCTAAGGATTCCGTCCTCCACTTTTTCTATGCTTATATGCCGTCATTTGCTTTCCTTTTTCTTGGCCGCTCACTCTTTGGCCGTTCACTCTGCAATGCTTTGATCAGTGAAACGATCATTAGCAAAATGATGAAAGAAAACGGCAGTGCGGCAATGATGATTGTGTTTTGCAGCGCAGTCAACCCATTTACGGACAGTAATATGATCGCAATGGTCGATTGAATAACACCCCAAATGATTTTTACGCTATTTGGCGGAGTCAACGAACCGTATGTCGACTGCATACCTAACACAAATGTCGCGGAGTCTGCGGAAGTGATGAAAAACGATGCAATCAGCAGCACTGCGACAATTGAAATGATGATTGACAAAGGCATCGCATGAAACATTTCAAAAATCGTTAATTCAGTGTCCGTATTTGCTAAGTCCGCCATCCCTTGACGTTGCAAATTGATAGCAGTCGATCCAAAAGCTGAAAACCAGATGGCGCTCAGAATGGTTGGGGCCAGCATGACAACAACCATGAATTCACGGATCGTCCTACCCTTTGAAACCCTTGCGATGAACATGCTGACGAACGGTGCCCACGAAATCCACCATGCCCAATAGAAGATCGTCCAGTCTTCTAGCCAGCCACGATGAGCGTCATTCAACGGTGCAGTTCGGAAACTCATCGAAACGATATTGGCGAGATAGCCTCCAATGGAATCAGTGAAAACATTAAATATGAGCAAAGTAGGTCCTAAGATGAGGACAAAACCTAAAAGGGCGAGCGCTAAAATTAAGTTTGTGTTCGAAAGATATTTTATTCCTTTGCTGAGCCCCGACCAAGCAGACATGACGAAAAGGACAGTCACTACCGCGATAACGACTAGCTGTGTAGAGAAGCCGATTTTGAAGCCGAAAAGATAATTCAGCCCTGCGTTAATTTGAACAGCACCGAAGCCGAGAGAAGTGGCAACGCCAAAAGCTGTTGCAAAAACGGCAAGTACATCGACGAGGATACCCCATGGCCCCTCCATTTTTTTACCGAAAATCGGCTTCAATGTTGCTGAAATTAACCCCGGTTCACCTTTGCGGAATTGGAAATATGCAAGTGCGAGGCCGACGATTCCGTACATCGCCCATACATGCAAGCCCCAATGGAAAAACGAGTAGCGCATTGCTTCTTTGAATGCGGCATCTGTATTCGGCTCTGCTGTTGAGGGATTGATAGCATAGTGGGATAGCGGTTCTGCTGCCCCGTAAAAAACTAATCCGATTCCCATTCCAGCAGAGAAAAGCATGGCAATCCAAGTGATCATCGAAAATGTCGGACGGTCCGTGTCTTGTCCTAAACGCACCTTGCCGAATGGACTGAAAATGAAGAAAAAACTGAGTAAAAGAAGAAAAGAAAGAAGAAGCATATAATACCATCCGAATGAAGATGATACGAAGGATTTGATGGAATTTGTGACGGCTTCAAAACTCTCCGCCGCAACTACTCCGTATCCTACAGCCAATATGATCAGGCCGATTGTTATATAAAATACATTTGATATTTTTCGCATGTTTCCCCCTATGAATAATGGATTTTAAAAACGACTACATACTATACCAATCATGTAGCGGGAAAGCAAAAGTAGTAAAAATACAAACGCTTACACAAGTTGTTCATTTTATTTTTTCATTAACACGTTAAACCTGCATTATGAAAGAGCCTGTTAGAAGTAAAATGAAACTTCCGAATTGGAGAACTGAGTTGGATTGAATGAAAAAAATATGTCTTTCTTACTATGGAACATCCTTGGTTTCAGTTTACCCCTTATGTAGGTTTTTAATCTTCATCTTTAATATCGCGGTCAGAAGGAAGTGGTTCATTCAAGTAGTCATCAATCTGTCTTTTTAATGTTTCAAGCTGGGTAAAATAATCACCAAATTGATTTTGATTGATGAAAAACTGTTCGCCGTCATGCACGGCACGTATGCGACCTTCCCACACATATTTCCGAACTTGTTCCACTGGCATTCCTAAATATTCCGCTGTTTCTTCAATCGTCATATACATTCAAAACTCTCCTATCATCGAAAAAAAGAGGCGATAATTCGCCCCTTTTTAGATCAGTTTCTCAAAATGAAGTCTTTTATTCAATGCTACCATAATAGGAATGCCGACTGCCATGACAATAAATTCGCCGACTGCGACGAAGAGCCATGTCAGTAAGAAAGGAAACTCCAGCGCGATGTTCAATTCCCATGCGATGAGGAACATCGTGAACGTGAAAACCATTGTATTGAAAATCATCCGTCGGTAAAGCCCTTTGATGAACTTCGCGGAAAAGATCGTTATCGACAGAGCGAGGACCGATTGCCCAACACCAAATACGAGATCGATCGGGCCGAGTTCCGAAAAGAACAAGTTGGAGATAAATACGCCCAATACGACACCGACGATATATTTTTTATTGAACACAACGAGATGATTGAACATCTCAGACAAGCGGAACTGGATGTTAGTGAACCCGAACGGGGCAATCAAAAACGTCACAGCAACATACAACGCAGCGATAATACCGCTCGTTGCCATCATTTTTACTTTCATATTCATTTCTCCTTAGTTTTTTTTCGTGGGAGGTTCGCGAACCACGTGGCAAAAAGCCTACCTTTCAGTTTAGCATAGGACTAATGAACGTTCAATAGCCGTTTTATTCGGACCGCTGATTTTCCTTGAATACGGGTATGCTATTTTCAAATGAATGATTGTTGAAAGAGGGAGCGATATGCGGAAAAGCTGGTCCATTTTCATGACTGACGTTAAGAATATTAGCCGTAACTGGGTGGCGGCTGTGTTGATTGCCGGGCTCATTTTTCTTCCGTCCTTGTATGCATGGTTCAATATTTATGCGACATGGGATCCTTATGGTAAAACAAGTCATCTGCCGGTCGCCGTTGTCAATGAGGATATTGGGGCGGACGTTCGAGGCGAGCATATTGATGTCGGCGAGCAGCTTGTTGATACGTTGGAAGGAAATCGAGATATGGATTGGCAATTCACCACTCGGACGCGGGCGATGGAACGGATTGAGTACGGAGATTATTTTGCCGTGTTAATTATCCCACAGGATTTTTCGGAAAAGCTCAGTTCCGTCATTTCCGATCGTCCCGAGAAAGCGGAGATCGATTATTATGTGAATGAAAAAATTAATTCCATTGCCCCTAAAATTACTGAAAAAGGTGCAAGCGTAATTGTCGATAGAGTGAGCAGACAATTCATCTCAACGGTGAACGGAGTTATTTTTGACCAGTTTAATCAACTAGGCATTGAGCTTCAACACGATATGCCGGACATCGAAAAGTTTGAAAACTATATTTTTGACATGGAAGAGCAACTTCCGCACATTCATGATTTGTTAAAAAGCACTACACGAGACGCAGTGTCAGCACAAGATTTGATTCATAAAGCGCAAAAGAAAATGCCGACAGCAAAACAATCGATTGCGGACGGATTGACGACGGTAAATCACACTTTATCCTTTTTGGATAATGCAAAAGCTAGGCTGAATGAAATTGCTCCTAAGGTGAAAAGTGATTTGCAACGAGCATCCGTGATTTCTAAGGAAACGAACGAGTTTTTAGGAAAAGTGAATAACGTCAAATTGGACTTTACAGAAATTGACCGTGTGAAAGAGCAGCTAGATGCTAAAATGACAGAGACAATCCAGAATGTTGGATCGGTGGAAGCGGATCTCCGGTGGTTGCAAGATGTAGCAAGCAACGAAGAGCTGCCAAATGCAGAACGACAAGAGAGATTGCAAAAGGCAATCGACAAGACGACGAATTTGCAAAATTTGCTGGAAGAAGCGCAAACGAAAGCTAATTCGCTAAATGGATTAGTTGAAGGTAAGCAACAGCAACTGAAGCAAACATTGGCAGACTTAGAACAGTTATCGGAGAATGCAACCGTTCGGCTGGATCAGTTTCTTGATGAATATAAAAATACAATCGAGCCAACCGTCTTTGCGGAAACAGCACGTTCCCAAAAAACGCTGCAACAGGCTAAATCGTTACTGACGTCAATACAATCCACTGTGCCTGAGGTGGAGCGTATTCTGGCAAGTACCTCTAAGCATATTACTGAGGGAACCGAGCTGTCGGAAAAAGCATTGAACGAATACCCTTACATCGCGGATAGAGTGGGAAAGCTTGCTGACAAAATTCGTACCATTCAAGGTGAAACGGACATCAATGAAATTATCCAATTGCTTCGGAATGATCCGCAAGCGGAGCGCAGCTTTTTTGAGGAACCGATATTGTTAAATGAAAATAAATTATTTCCTATCGAAAATTACGGAACAGGCATGACGCCATTTTACACTGTGCTTGCTATTTGGGTTGGCTGCCTTCTTCTCATCTCCCTTCTTGCTACGGATGTTGAAAATGTGGATGGGATGAGCAGCAGACATATTTATGCAGGGCGCCTTTTTACATTCCTTGCTATCGGTCTGCTCCAAACCCTTATTGTCACGGTCGGCGATCTGATAATCCTTGGTGTTCATGCAAAGGATCCAGTCTGGTTCATCGTTTTCGGACTTTTCATCAGTACGGTTTTCATGATATTCGTTTACACGCTCGTCTCTTTATTCGGAGATGTCGGAAAGGCGCTTGCAATCATCATGCTCGTCCTGCAAATCGCCGGTTCTGGCGGTACGTATCCAGTTGCACTCCTGCCACGTTTCTTCCAATGGATCAATCCTGGCCTTCCGTTCACGTATGCCATCGATTTAATGAGAGAAGCAGTCGGCGGCATTGTTTGGCAACGGGTCATCACGGACGTCACATTTCTGCTCATTACAGGAATCATCTTTTTATTAATAGGCATCTTCCTGAAAAAGATTGTGAACCGGAAAACCCATCAATTATTAAGGAAATCACGGGAATCAGGGCTGTTTCATTGAGGGAGGGCCTTCACGACATGGGTTGATTTCAGATTGTTGAAACAAATTAGTCGTTAAGAACGTACCAATAGTGGAAGCGTTGTATGGATTAAACATAGGGGGATGGGGAATGAGGAATGAGGAAACTCTTGCTAGGAAGCGTGTGCTTGATCGGCATGCTAAGCGGCTGCACGGACCAGACGAATGCAGATCAGACTAACGAAATTAACGAACTGAAAAAGCAAATCGAGCAAATATCATCAGAAAAAGATGCTTTTGTAAATACGTTAGAGGAGGAAAAGAAGGCGCTCGAGCTAGACTTGAATCAACAAGTGAATAATGATTATTCGATGATTGTCGCAAAAGATATTGAAAAGTATCCGCAAACGTTATATAAGACAACCACATTGGATATGGATGGGGATGGAGAAGAGGAAGTAATCGAATTACATGTGAATGCTGGTAAAACGGAAAATGGGGTCTTTGCTTGGGACGATGGACAGACCTGGTTGTTAGTAGTGAAAGACGGCGAGAAAACCTACCCGCTTTTTGATGACTTTGTTCAGCTAGGATCGATTGATTTCAGTATTGCAAGATTTGATGGGAAACTGGGAATCGTGATGATTATGAGGTCACATTCTGATAGAATAGTGCAGAAATTCACATACGATAAAAAAGAAAACGGATATCAGAAAGAGACTTTTTATAAGAAAGAAAATACAAATGATCAGTATAACGAGCCGGCCTCCTATGCCTTTTTCGACGATGCATATAAATTAATGGACATGGCATTTACAACTAAAATGTTGCCAGTTCTAGAAGCTAGTGAGAATACTCTTCAGGGTAATGAGGAGAGAAGGGTAATCATTGAGCCGATCTTAGAAGGTGCTTATAATGCTGAGCGATTACTGGAAATGGCTGCGGAGTTGAATCGGGAGTTGAATGTTTCTTTAGATAGCACGATAAACATGTTGAACCAACTAATCAATAAGCCGCCGACAGCTGATCAAATGAATCAATTACAATCAATTCATGATGTGTTCAAAGATATCGAAACAGAAGATATAATAATGAAGGAGGAGAATCGGATTCATCCTGAGATTCGAGAGAAGTTTCAAAGACTTGATTTCATTCAATAATAGAACGGGGAGACTATAATGTGAAGAAATTACTAGTCATTATAAGTTCAATCTTGCTTATTATTGTCTTGCTACTTTTAAGTCCTTATAATATAGTACATTACTTTACTGCAAAGGATAAAGTTACTACTATCCTAACAGACCCAAATGTTAGATTGGAAATCTTAGATGATGATTCTGGAATAACTGGTGTAAAGTACTTGGGAAGTAATATATATCGTGTCGAAACTAAAAAGAGTGCCTATGTAATGGAAATAAAAACAGACAAAGCTACACATACTATTGATGTTTTCGAATACAAACAACATGTTAAAAAATTTGATTACTAAACTCGTATACGACAAAGAAGATTAGAGATAAGGAGAGAACCAAATGTCTACAACAGAAATTAGAAAAAATATCGTCATCAATGCATCTATCGAAACAGTATGGCTGTATGTCTCAACAGCTGATGGGATTGGCGCTTGGTTCATGCCGAATGATATGGAACTGGTCGAAGGAAATGAATTTACTTTGCAAGCGGGTCCATGGGGCGAATCACTATGTAAAGTAACGGAAGTCCAATCGCCGAATCGTCTATCATTCGATTGGGGAAAGGATTGGCAAGTTCACTTTGAATTGAAGGCAATTGATGACCATACTGAATTGACCTTCATTCATGCCGGCTGGGAGGATGGCAAGCAGACGGAGTTCGGCGAATCGCATGATGTCGTTCGACCGCGCATGTCCGAAGGCTGGGATGGACTATTGGCGAAGCTGAAAAAAACGATTGAGTCAAACAGCTAAATAATTGTGAGAATTCATACACCCTCCTTCAATATCATGATATATTCAATATATTGGGGGAGGGGATTTCTTTGTCACAACGCATAGCATTCATAGTTGTCCTATTAGGGGCGGTGCTCTGGGGGACGACCGGCACTGCGCAAACTTTCATGCCGCAAACGGTCCACCCATTGGCGGTCGGAGCTTCACGGCTTGCGGTTGGCGGGTTCACGTTGCTCATCATAATGCTTGTACTTCGGAAAATCGACTTTCGGAACTGGCCGTGGAAAGCGACTATTCTCTCCGCGTTGGCGATGGCGATCTTCCAATACTGCTTTTTTACATCTATTCGGTTGACCGGAATTGCCATAGGAACAGTTGTAGCAATCGGGAGTGCACCGATGTTTTCAGGTGTCATTGAATGGCTACTATTGAAAAAGCGCCCGTCAAAAGTATGGTTGACGGCAACAACGCTTGCCATTGTCGGATGTGTGTTATTATTTTCGAATAAAGAGGGACTCGTCGTTAACCCGATCGGCATCTCATTATCTTTAATCGCTGGACTTCTATTTGCCTTTTATACATTATTCAACAAAGAAGTGTTGGAGAAAGCGGATGCGATTCCTTCAGTCGCTGTCATTTTCTCAGTGAGCGCCATTATGCTCATGCCATTTCTTTTCATTTTTGAAACGGAAGGGTTGCTCACCGTTCCCGGCATCTCGACAATGATATATCTTGGCATTGCGGCAACAAGCGTGGCGTATATCTTATTTTCAACAGGTCTGCGGCATATCCCTTCGTCATCCGCCGTGACACTTTCTTTGGCCGAACCGTTAACCGCCGCTATTTTAAGCGTAATCGTCGTAGGGGAAAGGCTGGATCTTGTTTCATGGAGCGGAATCGCTCTACTATTAGGCGGAATCCTCGTGTTAACGTTCAGTGGACGAAAAGAAAAGGCTGCCATTCAATAGGCAGCCTTCAGGTTTCATCCAGTTCACGCATAAATCATTATAAAAACGCATAAAACGCCGCAAAAGCTCATAAATTGCTAAATTCGCTCATAAATCAATAAAAAGAACGCATAAACTCCTACAATCACGCATAAATCGCCAAAAAGGCGCATAATGGCCTTACTCCACCTTCATCTTCACATATACTCTCGTCGCAAAGTAGCCAAGAATAATAAGTACCGTCGCCAAAAGCCCGCCTTCCAATCCGAACGCTCCGCCTGTCAGCAAGTCACTACCTTCCTCTACCGACACATTATAAATCCCATGCGGTGCAGTTCCGCTCACCGCGAATCCGAAAACATTCCCTTGAAAGTAATTCCACGTTATATGATAACCGATCGGCAACCATAAGCTTTTCGTCGCGTCAAACATATAGGCGAATAACACGCCAACCAATGCAATATTGACCAAACCCAATATGCTGACATTCGGATTCGTGCCGTGCACCAAACTGAAAACGACAGCGGAAACGACATAGACGAGCCATTTCGGATTTCCGCGCCTCTCCATCGTCGACATGACATATCCTCTGAAAAACATCTCCTCAAAAAAGCCGACAAGAATGAATAAAACAAGAAACGATAATGCATACACGGAAAACTCAGGATTCGCGAATGAATTAAGCATTATCACATTACCGGAAGCCAATAGAATAAAGAAGATGATAGCGATGGACACAGCTCCGAGCAACAGGCCGAAACCTAAATCTTTCAGCGACCCTCTGAAGCCCAATTCTTTCAACGTTCCTTTATTGACAAAACGCCATAACAACACCGTTGCAAGCATTCCGCCGACTGTCCCGCCACCTTGGGTTAATAGAAAAATCCATGGATGTCTGTCGAATGCGGCCATAATATCCATCTCGTAATTTCCGTCTTGAAACGGGAAATCGACAAGCGCCAGCAAAACGCCTCCTGGCAACGCAAAAATTTGCTGGGCGATGAACATCGATGCGAACGCCAAAAAGATGATCCATCCGGCGCGAACGTGGTTTGAATTGTTTTTGAACAAATAATTCCCTCCATTCTACTCAACTATATGCTAAATAGAATAATTGATTCGATGATCTTTAGGTGAAACGCGTCGCACTGCACCGATTAAAAGTAAAAAAAGAACATCCATGATAAGAACGCCAATCATTGAAATTAAGGATAAAGCAATCCACCCATCGCCTGCTACATTCATTGAAAACGATATGAGTGCCAAGGTGAAAAGGTTAATAGAAATATAGAATTTATAAGTGGTTTTCGTTCGGTTTTGCAACGCTTGATTACCAATCATTTTCGCTGCATCAATCAGTACGTTGAATAAATAATAGGCGATCACCAATTTAAGTACTGATAAAAGAGTCCCATAGATGGGCCACCCGATAGGCAACGCAGTATCGGATAGGTTCACAAAAACAGAAGGTACGGATATAAGCATGCCAATCAATCCGACAATCATTGCCTTTTTCGCTCTAGGAAAAGCATCCACAAGCCTAGAACATCCGGCGAAGATCAAATAATAACCGATAGGATCCATGAACAGGTCAATCATGACATGGAGTCGGAAGAAGATGAAAAAGTAACCCCAGAACATATAGCGCAACGCTTTATTCACCCGAATCCCTCCCTGTCTTCTCCTCGATGATTCGATTCACGTCGTCCTGTGTTAAATATGGGAACAGATTGTAGTGAGCATAGTTTGTGAATGGTTTTCCCTGCTCTGTTGTTCCAGATATACGGATGGCGAATTCGAAAGGGTTCACAAAACTTTTTTCTTTAAAATTGACTCTCAATGTCACAGATTTATCCTTCTCTAATTGAATTGGAAGCTTGAGAGAATCCAGCGGTTGCTCCGTTTGTTTGCCGCTGATCGTAAAGTTGAACCGGTCTTCAATCGGTTCATTGAAAGGGAAGTCGATCTTCTCGATTGCCGATGGCTCGGTTGCTCGGAATGTATCCCAGCTCGAACCGTCATTGCTGCTTCCGCTAGATGGCTGCTCTAACGCCCTAGTGTCTTCATTCCAATAGTACCTCTTTGGATGGATGATCACTTCCCCGATAGACGCGGTTGATGATCTTCCGTCTGAATAAAATACTTCCATTTCGTTGAATGATTGTTCCTTTGTATTATCGCTGAATGACCGTAATTTGACTGTTATGCTTCTTAATTCTTGATGATTATATGTGTCAATTGCGTGAGGGGCGGTGGTGCCCGTAAAGAAATAGTCGCCTTGCGGAAAGCCTTCAGCATCACCTAATCTTATGTAATTGATATGCGATTGATCATTTTTATTCGCCAAGTAGTAGAAGGTGACATAGTTATGGTCGTTTTCATCCGTCGTCGTTTCCATATAATGATCCAGAAAAATAGGCTCTTCCAACTGTTTCGAATGTGCGTATAATGAATTCACAATCCAGCTGATTGCAATAAGTCCGAGTGCTGCCCAAAAATAGCGTTCTTTCAAAGTCATCCCCCTTCCAACCTTTTACATATTGTCTCAAATCAAAGGCGGAATTGCATCAATTTATTTGGGGAAGGGGAGTTTACCACCGACTCTCGACCGAATACCACCGAACCGAGAGCTTATCACCACTCAGACGCGCTTTATCGCCACTTGAAGCGAATTTATCACCGTCCGACCATTTATTGGGAGTTTCCCTGCTGCTGGAAGGTAATTTTCCCTAGTTTACAAGTGGAAATAAATTTACCACCGACTCTCAGCCGGTTATCCCCGACTTTTCCCTCGTTATCCCCGACTTTCAAGACTTTATCACCGACTCACAACAATCCGCCCCTAACTTCAATTGAAAAAGCCCTCTCGAGAGAAGGCCAAAAGTTATTGCACCCCAACAGATTGCGCTTTCAACTTTTTCAATTCCACGTCAATCTGCCCAACATCAATCCGTTCAAACAGCGGTTTGACATCAATCAAAGCTCTATCCCCAATTTGTATTTCCCTCCATGCGAATTTCCTCACTCCCAACATCTTACCCACGTCCTCGCTCGAAAATGGCAGGAAAGGGGAGAGGAGTTGCGCCAGATTAGCAATGATATACACACAAGTCGCCATTGTCCGGGCGCACGCCGCTTTATCCTCTTTAATCTGAAGCCACGGCTTCTCCTCGTCGAAGTATTTATTCGCCTGGCGGATGAAATCGAAAATCATTTCAATCGCCTCTTTAAAAAGTCCAGTCTCGATACGCTCACCGACAAAACGGTAAAGATCCACAACGTTCTTTCTAATGTCCCCATTAACCTCCGCAACCGGCACAACCCCGTCATACGATTTCTCGATAAACTTCAACGTACGGTTGACGAAATTCCCGTAAGCACCCAAAAGCTCGGAGTTATGGCTATAAATGAACTCGCGCCATGAGAAGTCAGCATCCCGGTTTTCCGGAGCGTTCGCCGTCAAAAAATACCGCACTGAATCCGGATGATAACGTTCCAAAATATCCGGCACCCACACCGCCCAGTTTTGGCTCGTCGACAATTTCCGCTTCTCCAGCGTCAAATATTCATTGGAAATGACATGAGTCGGCAATGCATCTTCTTTTCCAATTGCCATAAGAATGGCGGGCCAAATGATCGTATGGAAAGGGATATTATCTTTCCCGTGCACATAGTAGGAGACCGTCTCTTCATTCCAAAACTCCTCGAAATCGACACGGTTCAAAGCGGCCCACTCCTGGCTCGCGGAATAATAGCCCGTCACCGCCTCGATCCACACATACAC
>NZ_LQYA01000199.1 GCF_001531445.1 Sporosarcina koreensis | reverse complement strand
GCGTGGAGCTGGAGTTCGAATATGGCCCGCGCGCCTTGCCCGGGTTCAACCTTCGCGGCAGCCTGAACTACAACAAGGCGCGTTACGGCGATGTGCCGAATGCTCCCTGCTACGGCGGCATGACGATTGCGGACGGGTGCACCATTCCGGCGCCAGGCCAGCGCCCGCGTCAGAACCTGCGTGGGAAGCCGACCGCCAACGCGCCGCTGTGGACGGCGTCGATGGGGGCATCCTACGACGCGGCACTGACCGATCGCCTGCGCCTGGGTCTGTCGCTCGATGCGCGCTATAGCGACAACTACCTTGCGACGGCCTTCGGCAATCCGTTCACCCGCCAGAACAGCTATGTGAACATCGACGGCAGCATCCGTCTGCACACCGACGACGATCGCTGGGAGCTTGCCCTGATCGGCAAGAACCTGACCAACCGCTGGTATGCCGTCGGCGGTGTCGATGCGCCTAACACGGGCGGCGGCACGGGGACTGCGACAGGGGTGATCGCCGACCAGGCCGGCTATGCCAGCCTGCCGCGTACCGTGCAGGTCCAGCTGAGCTGGCGTTACTGACTCCCAGACTGGCCGTCCCGTTCGCGGGACGGCCCCTTTATTTTCACGAGGTGAGATGATGTTCAAGCCGCGCGCGCTTCTCGGCGCCCTTCTGACGACCGCGCTGATCGCCGCGGCTGTGCCGGTGGCTGCCGAGCAAGGTGCGCGTGTGATCGGGAAGACCGTCGAGACCACGCATGCGCCGGAGTGGCCCGCGCCTGTAAGGGCCCCCGACAAGGCGCCAAACGTGCTGGTGATCCTGACCGATGATATAGGCTTCGGGGTTACCCAGGCCTTCGGCGGCCCCGTACCGACGCCGGCCTTCGATGGGCTGGCGAAGCAGGGGCTTCGGTACAATCGGTTCAATACGACAGCATTGTGCTCACCCACGAGGGCGTCGCTCCTCACGGGGCGCGAGCCGCACAATGTGAACATGGGCAACGTCACCAATCTGCCGACCGGCTATGATGGCTATACGACGGTCATTCCGAAGAGTGCGGCGACCATTGCGAAGCTGCTGAAGGATGGCGGCTACAACACGGCGATGTTCGGCAAGAGCCACCTGACGCCCGACTGGGAAATGAGCGCGGCCGGCCCTCATGATCGCTGGCCGACCGGTCTGGGCTTCGAATATTTCTATGGTTTTCTTTCCGCCGACACATCGATGTGGGCTCCATCGATCGTGGAG
>NZ_LQYA01000198.1:163159-165314 GCF_001531445.1 Sporosarcina koreensis | reverse complement strand
CTTTGGACGCGCAGCGAATTGCTTTGGGCGCGCAGCGGCTCGTTTTGGACGCGCGGCGGCTTGCTTTGGACGCGCGGCGATTTGCTTTGGGCGCGCGGCGAATCGCTTTGGATACGCGGCGAATTGCTTTGGACGCGCAGCGAATTGATTTGCTTTGGTCGCGCGGCAGTTTGCTTTAGGCGTGGGAGGTTTTTTTAGTCGTATATAATAAGAGGCTGCCGCAGAACTTCAGTCTTCACTGACTCGCGCGCAGCCTCTCTATCTTACCTATTCAAGTAGTCGGCAATCTTTTCAATATCCGGTCCGAAAATCCGGTCTTCAGTTATCGGAGCCGCAACTTGCAGAAGTTCTTCCAACTCCTTGCGTGTTTTCGGCGCCATTTTATCAACCCCTCGGAACATGCAGCCTGTCATGGCGCATAACGCTTCGATGGCCAAGACATTTCTTGCATTCTTAATGATTTGCTGCGCATGCCTTGAACCAATCGTCCCCATCGACACATGATCTTCCTGGTTGCCCGAGGAAGGGATCGAATCGACGGATGCAGGATGTGCCAGTGTTTTATTTTCCGATACTAGGCTTGCCGCGGAATATTGCAGAATCATTGCGCCTGATTGCAGACCAGGTTGCGGGCTAAGGAATGGTGGCAGGCCTTCATTTAATTGCGGGTTGACGAGCCGTTCAATACGGCGCTCCGAAATATTCGCAAGCTCCGCGATGCCGATTTTCAAAAAGTCCATCGCAAATGCGATTGGCTGGCCATGGAAATTTCCTCCTGAAACGACGACCTCTCCATCTTCAAAAATAAGCGGGTTGTCCGTCGCCGCATTCATTTCAATCTCCAGTTTTTCTTTCACATAAGAAAGCACTTGCCAGCTGGCCCCATGGACTTGCGGGATGCACCGGATCGAATAGGCGTCTTGTACGCGCTTCTCTCCCTGCGTCGTCGTCAATTGGCTGTCCTTAAGCCAACCCAACATCCTTGATGCAACATCCACTTGCTCTTTGTAGCCGCGCGCCTTATGGATTGCAGGATGGAAAGCGTCTGTAATTCCATGCAGTGCCTCCATCGTCATAGCGGCAATCCATTCGCTGCTGTACGCAAGCTTCTCCGCCTCCAAATAATTGACGACACCTTGGGCAGTCATTGCCTGCGTGCCGTTTATCAACGCAAGTCCTTCCTTCGCTTCGAGGACGATTGGCTCCAGCCTGAATTCCTTCCAAACTTGAGCAGCAGGCACTTGCCCACCGTCACGCCAAACGAATCCTTCCCCTAACAGCACTAATGCCAAATGGGAAAGCGGCGCAAGATCCCCTGATGCACCGAGCGATCCTTGCTGCGGGATGACAGGATGAATTCCGTTATTCACCATGAACGCAAAACGTTCCAACACTTCAACTCGGATGCCCGAAAAACCTTTCAGAAGTGCATTCAATCGTAGCACGACCATAGCTCGCGAAACAGCTTCCGAAAAAGGCTCACCAACACCGCATGCATGTGAGCGAATCAAATGCAGCTGCAGCGCCTTCGTATCCTTTTCATCGATTTTCACATCGCTGAATTTGCCGAAGCCGGTATTGATGCCATACACCGTCTTGTCATTTTCAACAATCCGATCAACCGCTTCCCGGCTCTTTTGAACGCGTTCCAATGCATCCGCATTCAACACTACCTGTTTCCCTTTATATAAAATACCTTCCAATTGTTCGAGTGTCAGAGAAGATCCAGTTAATTCAATCATCCAAACCATCCTTTCGGCTAATGAAAACGTTTTCTCACTGACCATCGTACACGATATGAAATGGAATTTGGTGATTTTTACGAAAACTTGTTCTATAGTAATGTGATGTTGTTTTAGTGTACTGACGCAATGAAAAATCCACGGCAATTGAATAGTGCCGTGGATTTTTCGTTATTTAATCTTAATTTGGACATTGCCTTTTATATAGGAAGGATATGCATGTAAGGGAAATCTCAGCGGGTTTGTAAACTTTTTATTGGACAATTCGATTCCAATGTGAATTTCATCGTCGCCCCGCATGTAAAAGGATCCTGACTTCATAGATAACTCTTTTCCTTCCGCATCATAAAGTGCCGAAAATGGATCATGATAGTACCCCTTCATTCCTTTCATTTCAATATCAATATTTTTGC
>NZ_LQYA01000198.1:161121-163149 GCF_001531445.1 Sporosarcina koreensis | reverse complement strand
CACTTTAAGATTGCTGAACCTTCCATCTTGAGGCTGTATAACGATTTCCTTTTTATCCGTATCAACGATGATAAACGCCTCATCCTTATCCATTGCCATCAGCTTGTTGAACTGCAAGTTAAGATGTTCAGTTTCTCTGAAAAAATTGCTTTGTAAATAAAAAATATTAATGTCTGGATTATCTGTTCCACTTGCCGCCACACCGTTTATAATGGAACTCCACACTTCCCCTTTTTCATCCACAATTCGCAAGTCCTCGAATCCGAAGATTTTCTTCGTATTTTCGGCGTCATACTCTACTTCGACTGCTGTCTTTATCGGTCCGATTGTGATTGAGTGGATGTGTATTTTTTGTCCATCAACTACAACAGTCCTATTAACTGCATATTGTTCTCTTTTCACAGGCTTCAAGTCGACTTTAAATGGGATTTGAATTGTTTCAATTACTTGATCGTCCCTAATGTCATCAGCAAATTGATACTCCAAAATCATTTCTTCAGTCGGCACAGGACCGTCAAATTTAATCTCAGTCGTACTGGTCAACAATAAGTCATTTTTTGGGTTCCACGATGTACTAAAGGAATGATCATTTGCAATTTCCTTCCCATTGGTATCGAGTATTCGATATCCTTTTATATATTGATAAGGATGCTGCTTTGTATTATATTCAAATGTCGAAAAGGCGATCATACTTGATTCATCGGTAATAATGCCTTCAAGTGTGACTTTTACGCGTACTGTTTCCCCAGTTGTCCCGATAATCTGGTAGTGCTCATTTTCAATCGCCATTTGAATTCCTTTATTATCTTGGATCATGTCGACGAGTCCCGAAAATCCGGGGATCGCAGACACGGCATTCGCAAATGCAGGCGATACACGGATGGAGGTGATAAAAGTAAGAATAAGAATGGCAGCGATAGCAGTAGACCATAAACCGCGTTTTAAAAAGCCACGTTTTTTATTTTCACGATTTCTTTTAGCCGTTTCGAATCCGATTAGTATCGCTCGTTCCAACCGTTCAGCAGGTCCTTCCCTCTTCTCAATTTCCTCTTTCCACTTCTTCAATTTTCTTTCCTCTTCCGTCAAGTCGGTTCTCCTCCTTCCCCTCGAAAAACAATCGTAATGATTTGACTGCCTTATAAAGGCGGGTTTTAACGGTTCCCTCCGGTGTCGATGTCATATCGGCTATGTCTTTGATTTTGATATCATGGAGATATTTGAGATGCACTAATTGACGATCGTTTTCGGATAAATGACGTAGTGCTTCCTCCACTTCAAGGTATGTGAAATCATCGCTGATCCCTTCCATATCAAACACAGTTTCTTCCAATACATAGCGCTTCCTTCTTTGCAGAATATCCCGGCAATGATTCATCATGATTCTGATAAGCCACGTCTTTGCATATTCTGGCATCCGCAACGTTTTTATCTTCTCGTATGCACGCATCGTCACTTCCTGCACTGCGTCCAAAGCATCTTCTTCGTTTTTCAAATAAGCAAGCGCTGTTCTGTAGAGCGCCTCTTTGTTCTCAGAAATGAGCTGTAAAAATGCTTGATCATCTCCGCGAATAGCCTTTTCAGCAAGTTCTATCTCTGTCAATTCCCCACCTCCGACTTCCTCTCTTTACATTAGACCTGCGAATACGAAAAAAGTTTTCCATACCCAAGAGTCCAACCCATTTCTTTCATTGTTACATAGGATAGGAAGAATCGCTTGAAGGGAGAGACATGATGACGAATATGAATCACGAGGACGAACAATGGTATCCGCAATTGCCGGAAGGATATTCAGGGGAGGCTCATGAAATGCAAGGACATGGGATGGACGGATGGATGCCCGGCACAGGCATGGCTAGTTATGGGATGAACGACTATATGACAGGAATGGCAATGCCAAATTCGGGGATGAATGACTGGATGACAGGGATGGTGATGCCGGGCTGGGGAGAAAATCAAACAGGCATGCCGCCAATCGGTCCTCCTGGATTCCCGCCGGGGCAAGGCGGCCCTGGGTTTCCTGGATTTCCA
>NZ_LQYA01000198.1:149408-161075 GCF_001531445.1 Sporosarcina koreensis | reverse complement strand
GGGTTTCCTGGATTTCCACCTGGCCAGGGCGGACCAGGATTTCCAGGCGGCGGGTTTCCAGGCGGTGGATTTCCGGGTGGCGGGTTCCCTGGAGGCGGATTCCCTGGAGGCGGATTCCCGCCGGGGCAAGGCGGTCAAGGTGGCCAACAAGCACCATCTTCCCCACCACCAAACTTCACACCATCCTATCCGGGTGGTAATCAAGCACAGCTTTTCGCAGTAGACCCTGGCGCAATTAGAGGATGCCTATTCAGATACACATTCGTCTGGACATCAAGACGAAATGGCTTCTGGTACTTCCCAACATTCGTCGGACGCACTTCCGTGGCAGGATACCGATGGAGACCTAGCCGTCGCAGATGGGAGTTTTTCGGAATCGATTTGAACCGGATTGACCAGTTTACTTGTTTTTGATGAAAAATCGCGGATCCTATTTGGCATCCGCGATTTTTCATTCCTTTCGTTGTATGCATATCTTGAAAGCTAGCTTCATATCTTAGCTTGATAGAGAACACATACTATCGAAGGGAGAAGAGAGTTGGATAATTGCATGCGCCTATATAATCATTGGATGAATGAATCTAGTTTAAGTAGTATTCATAAAAAGGAATTATACAATATTAAGGATAATGAAATAGAAATAAGAGACCGTTTTTATCAATACTTATCATTTGGAACAGGCGGGATACGGGGGTTGCTTGGCGCGGGAACCAATCGAGTCAACGTATACACAATACGCCTTGTGTCAGAAGGACTTGCCCTGTATGTCAAAGACTGTGGGAAAGAAGCCATGCAACGGGGTGTCGTCATCGCATACGACACAAGACATTTCTCAAAAGAATTCGCACTTGAATCAGCAAAAGTGCTCGGCAAGTATAATATACAAGTTCATTTATTTTCAGAAAGTCGTCCTACCCCCCAACTATCTTTTGCTATTCGCCATTTACATGCATTTGCCGGCATCGTCATTACAGCAAGCCATAATCCAGCTGACTATAATGGATTTAAAGTGTATGGTGAAGACGGAGGACAACTTTCTCCTACATCAGCAAGTAAAATTGAGAATCTGATGAAAACAAATACTGATATATTTTCTATTGGCATTGGAGATGAACATAGGTTAATTGAAATGGGTATTTTACATTTAATTTTGGATGAAATTGATAATGCCTATCATAACAAACTAAATAGTTTAACCAAAAACCCTTCCATCGCTAAAAGATTCGGGAAAGAGTTATCCATCGTTTATACACCCCTACACGGATCAGGACTTTTCCCCGTAATGAAAGGATTGGATTCATTCGGATTCCAAAATGTTTATATTGTTGAGGAACAAGCCAACCAGGACCCTAACTTTCCAACTGTCCGCACACCAAATCCTGAAGCTATTGAGGCTTTTAAATTAGCAATGGCCATGGGCAGCAAGATAAATGCCGACCTGCTAATCGCAACCGATCCCGATGCAGACAGGCTTGGCGTTGTCGTGAAGGATAAAGCCGGAAAATATGTACATTTAACCGGAAATCAAATCGGAGTTCTGTTACTGTATTATATCCTTCTTCAAAAAACATACAAAGAGGAACTTCCACATAACGGAGTTCTTCTAAAATCAATTGTAACTTCAGATATGGGACGTGCAGTCGGTTCAAAATTCGGTATTAAAACGGTAGAAACATTAATAGGATTCAAGTACATTTCGGAGAAAATCGAGGAATACAATAAAACCGGTGAATATAGTTTTTTATTCGGTTACGAGGAAAGTTGTGGTTATTTAATCGATGATTTCACGCGGGATAAAGATGCTGTACAAGCAGCTCTTCTAATAGCCGAAATAGCCTCGTATTATAAAGTTCTTGGCAAGACGATATCTTGTGTCCTGCATGAGCTGTATGAAGAATTCGGATATTTTCTCGAATCAGTTACGTCCTATCAAATGTTAGGGAAAGAAGGACAACTCCAAATACAACATTTGATGAAATTCCTTCGCAATGAACCCCTAACACTGTCTTCCTTAGTAATCGCGATTGAAGATTACTACGAGCAAAAGCGTTATTATTCAAGTGGAAGAATTGAACAGTTACCGTTGCCAAAGGCAGATGCCATTAAGTTTCATCTTGCCGACGACTCCTGGATTTGTGTTCGCCCTTCAGGGACGGAACCTACCGTCAAATTTTATTTTGGCGTAAAAAAAGAGACTTTAAAAGAAGCCTCACTTTCGTTAATCAATTTAGAGAAAGAATTTATGCATCATTTGTGTCAGTGCTGTTCCGATATGTTAATTACTAATTAGTTTGGTCTACTGCGTTACCCTGCCAATATTCAAGCAGGGTATTTTTTAATTACATTTACACTAGATGTTCAATAGACATACAGCTCATCATTAATGAAGTTATTCAGCTCTTCCAGCCTTCTTACAATCCACAATTTATTGCCTTCCTGAGCAATAATCGGTGGCCTTTCTTTGATAAATGGTGGATTGAAAACAATCGTGTAGGCTCCTACATTGTTATACACTAAAAAATCACCGGGAAGTGGTATTTCATCGACAAGCCCGATCGATAAATAATCTTTTTCCATGCATGTGTGCCCTACTACATTAAACCGGCCTTTCATATATTGTTTTTTCCCGATTCGCAAGTGTTTCATCGGAAGGTTAATAGAATGCATCGTTGGTTTGATGTTTTGAATTGTTCCGTTTACCAAAACAAAATGTTCGTCTTGATTTGTCTTCACATCAACTACTCTACAATAGAATTGAAAAGCATCTACAACCAATGATAAACCAGGTTCAATTATAAGCGTTATATTCTTTTCAAAATGAATCTTTTCCCTGTTAAGTATTACGCAAATCACTTCTGCGTAATCATCCATAGTCGGGACATAATCTATTTTCATTGAATCAGGAACATTTCCATACATTCCGCCGCCAATATCAATATACTCAAGCGTGCCCGATAAGTATTTCTTACCTAAATCACAAAGAGTAGTCGTTATCTTCTTATAGACTTCTAAACTTCTAGTAGTCGTTGAGAAATGTCCGTGCAGTCCGACAACAGTGACATTTTCCATTTCCTTCAGTTCATTAATTGCCTTCTCAAAGCTGCCATTTGTGGTACAGAAACCAAAACGGCTATTTTTAAATCCATTTTGCACGGGGTTGATTCCGTTCATTTCTATATCAAAATTCACCCGCAACCCAATCTTTATCGGCTTATTACTTTCTTTCATATACTTTTTTATAAATTCAATTTCATAGGACGAGTCAAGATTAACAATACTATCTCCATCCAAAGCCAGTTTAATATCATCATAACCTTTTAAAGGTCCATTAAAAATAATCTTTTCCGGTTGTACCCCAATTTTCAATGCCAAATCGTATTCCAATCTTGAGACAACTTCGGAATAAGCACCTAGTGTGGACATTTCCTTAAGTAACGCGGGTACATAGTTTGTTTTATACGAATATCCAATGATAACGTCCTCATACCGACTTTTGAATGCAGTAAGCATGTCAGCATAGTTTTTCCAAAGTCTATCAATATTAAACAAATAAAATGAGTCCCTATATGCTTTTTCCAATGAACAAATGATATCTAATTCACTTAACTCTTTTACTTTCCCTATCTCGACATTATAGGTTTCCAACACTTTTCCGCATGACCTCCCATATTTCCACTTATTGCATTTTAGTGACTTTATTCCAGTTATTCAAATACCAATCGATTGTCTTTTCAATACCTTGTTCAAATGTATAAGAGGGGGTCCATCCTAAATCATTTGTAATTTTCGTGTTATCAATGGCATATCTGCGATCATGTCCTAATCGATCTTCAACGAACTTGATCAAGCCTTCACTTTTCCCAATCTTATTAACGATCATTTTGACTACTTCTATATTTTCCCTCTCATTGTTACCTCCAACATTATAAACTTCCCCGATTTTCCCCTTATGAAGTATAGCTTCAATTGCAACGCAATGGTCTTCCACATATAGCCAATCCCTCACCTGTCTACCATCTCCGTAAATTGGAAGAGGTCTTTCTTGTAAAGCCCGATGGATCATACAGGGGATTAACTTTTCCTCGTGCTGGTTTGGTCCAAAGTTGTTAGAACACCTTGAAATTACAATAGGTAGACCGTATGTTTCATAATAGGCTCTGACTAGTAAATCAGATGATGCTTTTGAAGCTGAATAAGGACTATTTGGAGATAAATTTGTTTCTTCAGTGAAATAACCATCCGGTCCAAGTGTTCCATACACTTCATCAGTTGAGATTTGAATGAATCTAACATTGTCTTTGTATTGCGGATAGCTTTCTTTACTCAAACTGACTGTCCAATATTTTTTTGCAGCTTCCAGTAATACATGCGTGCCCATAATATTTGTTTTTATAAATATACCCGGACTACTTATACTCCGATCCACATGAGATTCAGCAGCAAAATTGATGACTACGTCAAATTTATAAAGCTCAAAAAGGCCATCCACTAATTTCGCATCAGTAATATCGCCTTCAACAAATTCAGTATTTGCTTCCAATGCGATATCCTCCAGGTTGGAAAGTGATCCTGCGTATGTTAATGCATCAAGAACTATAATCTTATATTTATGTTTTGCAGCCATATATTTGACGAAGTTCGAACCAATAAAACCGGCTCCCCCGGTTACTAATAGTTTCAATGGATGCCTCCTTTATATTTTGCTGCTTGCAATGTCCATGAGATACTTGCCGTAATCCGTTTTTAATAATGGTCTAGCTAATATGAGTAACTGTTCACGGGTGATGTATTTTCTCCTATAAGCAATTTCTTCAATACAGGAAACATATAGCCCTTGGCGTTTCTGAATGGCTTCTACGAAATTTGAAGCTTCCAACAATGATTCATGGGTTCCCGTGTCCAACCACGCTAACCCCCTACCCAAAACTTCCACTGTAAGTTCATTCCTATTTAAATATTCTTCAATGATACTTGTAATCTCCACTTCACCACGAGCAGATGGCTTCACTTGTTTCGCATAATCCACTACCCGATGATCAAAAAAATACAATCCAGGAACAGCGTATGACGATCTGGGATTCTTAGGCTTTTCTTCAATAGAAATTGCATTCATATTATCATCTATTTCAACAACCCCATATGCCCTTGGATTGTTGACATAACAGCCGAATATGAGTGCCCCACTTGAAAGTTCCGCTGCCTTTTGTACTCTATGTCCAAAATTGGAGCCATAAAAGATATTGTCGCCTAGCACTAACGCAACTGGAGAATCCCCGATGAATTTTTCGCCTATAATGAACGCTTCAGCTAAACCGTTGGGATGCTCTTGTACCTCATAATGTAATTCGATACCTAGATCACCCCCGTTGCCTAACAAATCTTTAAACCCCTCGATGTCTCTAGGAGTTGAAATGACCAATATCTCCCGAATCCCTGCCAGCATTAATACAGACAATGGATAGTAGATCATCGGTTTATCGTAAACAGGTAACATTTGTTTTGAGATGGCTCTCGTTAGAGGATAAAGACGAGTTCCAGAACCGCCCGCTAATAGAATCCCTTTCATCACATATCACTCGTTTGTTTAGTCTTTTTATAACCCTTTTTGATGATTTCACAAATCGATTGAACAAGTTCCAAACCGAGGTCGCCATAATAAGGGAGCGCCAATGTCCTCTGAACGGCTGCATTAGCTTGTAGAAGATTATCCGGATTTACGGACTCTAAGCCTTTATACCAGCTAAAACCGCTGCATAAAGGATAAAAATATTTCCTTGCGAATATATTATTTCTTTTCAATTCATCATGCAGCCAATCCCTGGATCTCCCGTATTTTTCTTCATTAATTTCAATGACAAAGTATTGATAACTACTATTGTCTTTTTCTGAGCTGGTCAGTATTCTAATTCCAGCAATACTAGCGAGGTACTGTTCATAGCTCTCCTTGATTGCATGCCGCTTCCCTCTTTCTTCTTTAACCAGCTTAAGAACCTCCAACCCGATAGCCGCCTGCACTTCATTCATTTTTGCATTTAACCCTGACAAAATAACGTTTTCAGGTCCATCAAGACCAAAGTTTTTCAACATTGCTAACTTACTAGCTACACGATGATCTTTAAAGATTAATGCCCCACCTTCAATCGTATTGAATAACTTCGTTGCATGAAAGCTGAACATTGTCATATCACCATAATCGCTTATTGGTTTGTCATCTAATTTCATGCCGAAAGCATGTGCTCCGTCGTAAATGACTTTTAACTGATACTTGTCTGCAATTTCTTGTATTTTGTTAACATTACAAGGATTACCAAATACATGCACACCAAGAATTGCGCTTGTCTTTTCTGTAATTAACCTCTCAATTTTTGTTGCATCGATTGTCATCGTCTCAGGTTCGACATCGCAAAAAACAGGTGTAAGACCATTCCAATCCAATGCTTGGACTGTTGCCGGAAATGTGAAAGGAGTAGTAATCACTTCACCTTTCAAGCCCAATGCCCGAAAGCCTAAGAGCAAAGCCAATGTGCCATTATTAAAAAGAGAGAGATGTTCAACTCCCAAGTAATCCTTCAATTCCTGCTCTAAAAGTCTTTCCTTTGCACCGTTATTCGTCACTCGTTTGCTCTCCCATATTTCATGTAAACTATTACTGATGACCCCTAAGTCAGGTAATAGCGGACGAGTGATATAAATAGGTTCAGAAATTTTATTAGCGATCATTTTTGCCTCCTTGTAAAGATGAAGTCGGTGTTTTACAAGCTGCCATCGTCAATTCTTTAAAGCCAATAACGCCTATTTGAGGCTTAAGCAATTCTTTCTCCACTGTTTCTCCCTTTAGCCACTGGATGATTGCTTTCGGTAGATTCACCCCTGCAATATGACTAAATGGATACCCCCCTCCAAAGCGTGCATTTAATTCTAAAATATAGGGATTCCCATTCACCATGAATGCATCAACGTCCAAATTCCCAATATGTTTTAGTATATTGCTTAATTTCTCTCCAACCTTTTCCAAACCTTCATGATATACCACTTCTGCACAATCAGTTTCTCCGGAACGCATTGCTATTTTTTCTTTACTAACAGTTACTTCGTAGTCACCTTGCAAATTATTTATGATATCCAGTCCGTATTCTTGTCCTTCCAGTTTCTCCTGAATAATGATACATGCATCAGCATTTTGAAGGGCTTCATAAGAAAGATAGGTAGATTGAATCGTCTTCAATGTTCGTTGATAAAATACAGTTAACTCATCAATATTATCTGCTTCAAAGATCGATATGGACCCCATTCCCCAGCGTGGCTTTATCATGAGTGGAAAATGGATTTCACCTTGCTTTACTGCCTTTAATGCATCGTTCACCTTCAAAAAGGTTGTCGGAGTGTTAAAACCTTTTTTTCTTAAAAAGTTGTAAGACTCCCATTTGTCATTACAAATTGCAATGACTTCTTCAGAAGAAACGATCACTTGAACGCCTATCTCTTCAAAATCCTTTTTATGCCTGGACAATATAAGTAAATCAAGGTCGAATAAAGGAATTAGCGCTTGAATTTCATTTTGCAGACAATAATTTTTGAGGAAAGGAATATACTCTTTTTCGTAGATTGAAGGAGCAACTATAGAGTAATCTCCTGAAATCATTGCAGTTGAAAGACGAGAACTATTGGCGACATGGACTTTACCTTTTCCATTCAGCGCCTCCTTAAAAAAGTTCACCAAATAACTTCTTCTGCCTGCTGAAGTGAATAGTATATTCAATGACTTCCCTCATTTCTAAATGTGTAGTAATAGGTAATTTACATTTCCTCTCTTGTCCATTTTCGCTATGGAAATAAAACATTAATCCTTCCGCTACCAGATTGTATGCAATGCGAATTGTTTTCATTCAATCAAGTAGAAGAGAAATCAATGGCCTATTTATACCAACCAAAAAAGCATGAGCGGAATATCCCGTTCACACTTTTAACTGCTCCTTCTTAGAGGTAAGCTTTCTTTTTTTTCAATACAATGGCAAATAAAATTTGGTAAACCACTCTAAGCTCTTGAACGTGAAGAATTTTACATAATACAACATACATAATGATGCCAATTCCTACTTGAGCAACTAATTTAACAAGATAATTAGCAGGTAAAATAAAGCCCAAACAGTAAACGGAAACACCCATTACGACAGCGATTATGAATGCGGGCAGTAGATCCTTCAGTTGTTCCTTAGTTGAATATCCAATTGCGGTTCCCGAAAAATAGCTATTCACAAAAAAAGAGAGAAAAGAGTTCAGCAGCGCAGCCATGATCAAACCGATGATTCCTAATTTCATTGTCAAAGCGAATAGAATGAGAACTGTTAAAATAACCTTCTTAACAACTTCGATTACTAAAAACAGATCCGACCTCCCTTTAACTTGAAGAATAGTTAAATTGAGCAGATGGATCGGATAGAGCATTCCTGCAATACAAAGCAATTGAAAATAGACAACGGAAGGCAGCCACTTATCCCCGATGACAAGTCCAAACAACGGGAAGGCAACTGCTGCTAATCCGGCCATGATTGGAAAGTATACGAAGGCGGTAGTTTTTATAACTTTTTTAAAGCTGAGTTTCAAACGGATGTCATCATCTTGAATACTGCTCAACACCGGGTAAGAAACTCTTTCCACCGCAGTGGAAATTGATAATGCTGCTAAATCTCTAAACTTGACAGCATTCGAATAATAACCGAGCTGCGTCGTGGAAAAAACTTTTCCAATGATGACGTAAAAGATATTATTGTAAAACGTATCAATTAAACTGGACACTAATAGCTTTGAACCAAATCCGAAGTATTTAGTAAATGATTGGTAACTAAAAGAAAGGGAAGGTATCCATTTATTATAAAACCATAATAAAATTGTTTGAACGAGTGCTGCTAAAATCATATTCATGACCAAGCTCCATACACCATAACCTAAAAGCGCCATTGTAATGGTAATGCCGCCTGAAATGGCAACCGAAAACACATTGATCTTTGTTAAGGTTTTAAAGTCTATTTTCTTTATGATTTTCACTCGTTGTATAATTCCCAATGAGTTAACAATGAGGACCAATGAAATGACCCTAATAATTGCGACCAATTGAGGCTCACTATAGAAATCGCTGATGGATGGAGCAAAGACGAACAGCAAGCCGTAGGCACAAAAGGAAATGAATAAGTTAAAATAAAATACTGTCGTATAATCTAATTGCGTTGTGTTTTTATCCCGGATTAATGCTTGGGAAAATCCACTGTCAATAACAATAGTTGATATGGTAATGAAAACAATAACCATACCTAACAAACCAAAATGATCCGGTAAAAGTAATCTTGCTAGAATAATCTGCAGACCTAACTGTATTCCGCCTTTGGACAGTAAGTCCAAAAAACTCCAAAACAAGCCGACAATCGTTTTATCATTAAGCGAGCTTTGATTCGGCATTCGATTACTCCTAATTGAGTTTTTCTATTGTAATACTTTCAAAGAAAAGACTTTAACCGTACTAACATAGAAAGCGACTTCGGAAAATAAATGTTGCCTGCAAATATGAATCTTTCTTTTCTATTCAAAGAGCTAAAGTACTCTTTATACTCCTCACTTTTCATCCTTTTTCTGTTTCCAGACAACCCCAAATTCAATACTTCGAACGGTACTTTAGCCTTTTTTATTTGATTATCATAGATATAGTTTGAATAACGATTAAAGTTATCCAGCAATTCAATATACCCCTGATTCCTGGCAATTTGTTTTTCCTTCTGGCCCTCTTCCTTCTTCCATTTATCCATCATAGAATTTTTAACTTCAATCCGATATACACCGAGATTATCATCTATGAAATGAGCGTATCCATGACTAGTAGTAATGAGCTTCAATGCGTTATCTCCTACGACCGCTGTATAATACCATTCAGGGGGATGATCCATGAATTCTCGCCGGTATATAAATGAGGAGGTTGGTATAAAACCAAGCAGTGCTAGTTCACCAGCATTATAATTAGATTTCGCTTTATTATAATAAAGATTACTTTTCTTAATTAATGACGGCTTTTTCTCTTCCTCTTTTTTTGCCCCTCTTACTAAAAAAGCATTATGAAAACACAATGTGCAAGTAGGATTTGCTTCCATATAATCAACTTGCTTTTGCAACTTATATGGATCTATCCAGTAGTCATCCCCCTCACAAATTGCGATATACTTACCCTTGGATTCCCGTTGAAGCCTTACGCTGTTTTGTCTAGCTCCAACATTTCTTTCAGAAGTAATGATGCGAATCTTATCCGGGTATTCTTTTGCATACTCTTCTACGATTTGAAGGGTACTATCCGTACTGCAATCTTCCCCGATCAGAAGCTCATATTGAAAATCCGTTATTTGCATTAGTACACTTTCAATAGCATCCCGAATGTAAGCTTCCTGATTGTACGTAATGCAATTCACACTTACTAAAACAGTCATGGATTCCCTCTTTTCAAATAATGGTCGTTTGATCCAATCTAGATCCATTCAACGCATGCAAGAGATTCTTTTTATATGCTTCCACACCAGGTTGGTCGAATGGATTAACGCCTGAAAGGTATCCGCTCATCGCACAAGACAGTTGGAAGAAATACACCAAATACCCAAAATGGAATTCATCAATTTTAGGGATTCTTAAAATGATATTTGGTACTCCTCCTTCCGTATGTGCCTGCAACGCACTCTCAAATGTTCTATCTTTAATATCATTCAATGTTTTTCCACCCAAATAATTTAATTGGTCCAAGTTACATTCCCACTCTTCAATTAGTAAATCCTGTTGCATTTCATCTACTATAATATTTGTTTCGAAAAGATCGCGCCTACCTTCCTGAACATACTGCCCCAACGAATGGAGGTCAGTTGAATAAATTGCTGTAGCAGGAAAAATGCCGCTATGTTCCTTCCCTTCACTCTCAGCGTATAATTGTTTCCACCACTGCAATAAATACTGAAAACTAGGCTCATAGCTAACGAGAATTTCAATTGTTTTATCTTTTTCATAGAGGATGTTGCGCACAACTGCGTATAGATAAGCTGGATTTTCCTGGATTTCCGGATTACTTAGCATTCTTCTCGCAGCAATCGCACCCCGTATAACTTCATCAATACAAATTCCGCTCACTGCCATCGGAAAAAGTCCTACAGCTGAAAGTACTGAAAATCTCCCACCAATATTCCTCGGTATGCTAAAAGTTTCAAATCCTTCTGTTGCAGCAATATTCCTAAGCAAGCCATTTGCTTGATCAGTCGTGACATAGATCCTTTCACGCGCACCTTTCTTTCCATATCTTCTTTCAAGAAGCTCTCGGAATATCCGAAAGGCGATTGCCGTCTCCAATGTCACACCAGACTTTGAAATTACATTTATCGAAAAGTCTTTATCATGCAGCAGGTCTTTCAAGTCTTTTATATAGGTTGCGCTCATATTATTTCCGACAAAAAAAATTTGTGGAACTGAACGACTTTCTGCCGTCAAGTAGTTCTGAAAACTATGCCCCAACGCCTCGATTGCTGCCCTTGCCCCTAAATAGGACCCACCAACTCCAATGATGAGAAAAATATCGCTGTCAGCCTTTACTTTCATGGCAGCTTTTTGAATTTGATAAAGTTCTTTTTGAGTAACATTATATGGATGATC
>NZ_LQYA01000198.1:20890-149358 GCF_001531445.1 Sporosarcina koreensis | reverse complement strand
TTTTTGCTGTATGTATCATTTTGTGGATAAATGAGACATCCTCACTGAATCGCTCCAAATCGCTACTTTCCACAAAAGGATATGTTTTTGTAAAATCAGCGTTTACGTAGCCCATAGTCTCCATCTCCTAAAATACTTAATAAATGATAGTTAATTAGTATATTCATTCAGTAAAAATGGTAGAACATTTCTGGAATATCACTTTTGTCGAAAAAGCTTATATCAATAGATGACAGTAGCATTTCACTTCATCAATAATCTCTTCACGTTAATGGCCGATTTAAAGATCTTGGATGTGAGTGCGAAACCAAAACAACTGATTAACATGTAAGTCAATTTTTGAATGGGAGTATCTCGATAATCCAGCAGATAACAATGGTCTTGTAGTTCCCGTAAAATCATTTTCCTGTTCCTTTTATTCAGAAACCCACTAAACCACAGTGCATAGAAATAGCGTGGAATGATGTTGTTCATTATCTTGACTTTCAAATCTTCCCTGTTTAATTGACTGGTTTTTTTCATCCAGTAATCGGCGATAAATATACTGTCACGCAAATTTTGATAAGATATTTGGGAGGTTATTTGCCCCTCTCTATCTCTTCGATATACATGTAAGGCTTTATTCACAAATCCAACCTTATAGGCATTCATGAAAACTTCCGGCGTCCACAAGACATCTTCATAATTCCTGCCCACTTGAAACAAAAGATTGTTCTCTCTAATAAACTCACTTCGAATAATCGATAAACAAGCATACCAGGGGAAATATTTTTCTCTGTCCAATATATATGACAGTGTATCAAGGCCGCGTAGTTGGTTTATTATTTCCGGATCAATGTTGAGTGACCTTTCTTTTTTACGTTTTGTCGTTTCAAAGTACTCGAAATGTCTAAAAAACAAATAATCCACATCTGTATTTTCATGTAAATACTTCCTAAGAATGTCTAGCAGATTGTCCTCCCAGAAATCATCTGAATCCAAAAAAATAATATATTCTCCCTTAGCTTCTTTAACTCCTATATTTCTAGCTTTTGACAAGCCACCATTTTCCTGGTCAATCAAGTAGATAAAATCGTATTGAGCAGCATATCTTTCACAAACTTTTTTACTGTTATCTGTAGAACCGTCATTTATTAAGATAATTTCTATATTTTTATAGGATTGTTTCAAAACACTTTCGATCGTATCCTCCAGATAGTTTTCTACGTTATAGACTGGAATAATTATTGAAACCTTTATAATCATTCACTCCTTTATGAATCTATCTATTGGATACTTGTTCTAATAAATAGTAGTACCGTGTTGTAAACGAATAATCTTTTTCATTAAAAATATTTATATAAGGGGTCAACATTCTATTTTCAGTGACGATACCTGCCTGGTTTTCCATTGTATTCACTTCTTTACTCAAGTAGAGAAAGCTTACTATGGTTATCGCATATGCCAAAAGGTACTTATTGACTTTAACCTTATAAAGAGAGTAAATATTAGCGAATATAATGATCTCCAATATTCTTCCATAGATTGATAATCTAGCAGCGGTTAATTCTCCAGTAAACTGAAAGAAGAAGTAAAATAACATACTGAATATATATACGTTTACTATTTTATAATTAAAGGAATCTTCATCAAGTAATCGATGATAATAAATTACCACCACACTTAGCAAAACAATTCGCGCGATACTTTTAAAATCGATAAGATTTAAGGACATATCAGTTGATTGGATATAGGGGCTGATCTTTGCGACGATATATGGACTAGGGATATAGCTAACTATAAAACTTAACGGTAGTGTCGCGAAGATGATAGCCATCACAGACAAGAGAAGATAATTTTTCAAGTTGAGTTTCAGTTTTGATAGAAAATATAAAGCGATGATAAATATTGACGAGGCGTGAATGAAGGATAACAGTATTGAAATAACAATGATTTTAACTGGTTTTTCTTCCTCAATGTATTTCAATAAGTAATAGAGACCGATAGCGATTGTCAGGCTTTGTCTTAATCCACTTAGCGTCCAAACAAAATAAAACATACAAAAGTACAGAAACATTGAAAGTACAGGATTTTTACTATACCGAAATGATAATTTGTATATAAAGAACAAGTTAATCGCCGCGATAATGGAAATATATAATTGATAAGGTACTCCCATGCTTTTGAAAATAGAACCCATCATTCTAAACCCTATTTCTTGAGGAGCTACTCCATATTTGAATTCATCTACGTATGAAATTTTCAGCTGATCATATAAAAAGTTATAGGCAAAATAATCCGCTCCCATTCCATATCTAAAAAACGAAATGAAAGCTAATAGCAATGTAAATACCAATAACGTTCTTTTTTTATTTTTAGTGAAAAACGAGAAAAATACGCCCACTAAAAAAATAAAATAAAACATTGTAGACACCTACTTTGACAACAAGTCTATAATTGATTTTTGATCAATTTTAGCAATCGCATTCGTTCTATTCATATGAAGTATTTTACCTGTTAAAACTTGTTCCATTAATAGTACTAATTCTTGGACATCAAATGGGTTGAAAAAGTAAGCATTCTCATAGTCTCCAAGAATCTCTCGTGAAAATGGACAATCGGCAGCAAGAATAATGCCATTATGCAGCCTTGCTTCTAAAAGTGGCAATCCAAAAGTTTCTATAAACGATGGGAATATTAATATGGATTGGGTATAAAACTTATACACTTCTTCCTTACTTAATGTCCCAACATATTCGATTGGTAACTTTTCTGCCATTGCCTGCTGAGTCAAATTAGAAATGTACGGGTTTTCATTTCCATTTAATGTAAAAACAACTTTAAAATCTTTTGTGGACCTTATTAATTGTTTGCTTGCCTCAACTATAATGGAGTGATTTTTATATACCAATTCGACTGCCGGATAAAAGAAAGTTGGTAAGGACATATTTTTCGGCTCAAAAAAAGCATTATTAGGTTCCTTCATATTCGGTGGTACAACAGTAATTTTCATATCGTTTACGTGTGTCTTTTCCACACACGCATCTTTCATCCATTTCGTTTGCACAATTACTTGGTCTGATTTTTTTATTGATGTAATAATCTTTCTTCCAATGACATTTTGGTAGATCCAAAGAAGCTTATTTTCTTTCCATTTGTATTTGTATTTAACAAAAGGCAATGCCTGCTGGACGTAGACTGTTTGGTTACAACGGATTCTCGGTATAATTGTATTTTGTAATGAAAGAACTTTATCGACTTTATATTTTTTCACCAGTTTAGGAGCTACTAAGTAATCAAATACTAAGCGATGACACCAGCTCTTTTTTATCCAAGGGAAACGTAATACGGTAATGTTCTCTGCAGCTTGAATCTTTGGTTTACTTACTACAAAGATCCATTCTATTTTTTCATTATCATGTTCTGCAGCTTCACGATAGAAATCATGTAGGATTGTCATGGCCCCCCCACTCTCCGCGGGAACGTTAAACACCATAATTTTCATTTTTGGTATGGGACCTTTCCCCAAATGCTCCTATTTACAACCCCTACATAACTTTGAATGATTTTCACAACTTTGTCCGAAACATTGTCATCTTTATAATCCGCCGCTACGATTGATTCTTTTTCATTCGTCTCCATTGCAATACTTAACTCCATCGCCTGTATAATTTCCCTTCCTCCAATGCCACCTATGATGAGCGTTCCCTTATCTATTACTTCCGGACGCTCTGTAGACGTTCGAATTAATACACTAGGAAACCCTAAGATTGCTGATTCCTCGGATAAGGTGCCACTGTCCGATAAAACGACAAAAGCATGCATTTGTAAAAAGTTATAATCCATGAAACCGAATGGCTTTACTGATCGGACTAGTGGGTGAAAGGTAAACCCCCGCTCTTCTATACGCTTCATACTTCGAGGATGTGTAGAGTAAATGACAGGCATTTGATAGGTTTCAGCAATTTTATTGATGGCATGCATTAACGAATAGAAGTTTTCTTCATGATCCATATTTTCTTCGCGATGTGCGGACACTAAGATGTATGACTTTTCCTTAAGTCCAAGTTCGGTAAGTGCATTGCTTTGCATAATATTCGACATATTCTTTTGTAATACTTCTGCCATTGGTGATCCCGTTACAAAAATATGCTCTTTTCTAAAGCCTTCGGATAGTAAATACCTTCTGCTATGCTCCGTATAAGGCAGATTAATGTCCGAAATATGATCTACAATTTTCCGATTGATCTCCTCGGGCACATTTTGGTCGAAGCAACGATTTCCTGCTTCCATATGGAAAATCGGGATTTTTAATCGTTTTGCTGAAATTGCGGATAAACTACTATTTGTGTCTCCTAAAATGAGAAGTGCGTCTGGTTTCTCTTTCTCTAGAACGTCGTATGCTTTCGATAGTATATTGCCCATCGATTCACCAAGATTCTTCCCAGCTGCATCTAAATAATAGTCAGGTTCTCTTAACCCAAACTCCTCAAAAAAAACCTGATTCAATGTGTAATCATAATTTTGTCCCGTATGGACAAGAATATGGTTAAAATAGCAATCACAGGCTTTTATCGTTTCAGATAACCGGATAATTTCGGGTCGTGTACCTACGATGGTCATTAGCTTTAGTTTAGTCACGGATTAAACCTCCATAAAAAACGTATCTGGCCTTTCTTGATCGAAGATTTCACTAGCCCAGAAAAGCGTTATCAGTTCATCATTTCCTATGTTTTCAAGCGAGTGTGTATAGCCTGCAGGTATATCCACCACTTCAGGTTCATCTCCATCGACTTTGTATTCAATGATGGAGTTTGACCCCACATTACGAAACTTAATGGACGCTTGACCTTTAACAACTAAAAACTTTTCCACTTTAGAATGATGCCAATGGTTTCCTCTTGTAATTCCCGGTTTTGTCCTAGAGATGAATAACTGCCCCATACTTTCTGATTTCATGAATTCTGCTAGCCAGCCTCGGACATCCGTTCGCTTATTTAACGGATAGGAAAAACTTTCTTGGTTCAAGTAAGACAAATAAGTCCCATACAACGCCTTATCAAAATCCGTTTTTAAAGACGGCATAAGCAGTGTTTCTCGATTTTGTTTAAATGCAAGGATCTTTCCCGCCAATTCTCCCAACGTTACTTCATGTGTATGTGGAACAATGCAGTACTCATCTTTCCACGTTTCTTTATTTGTTAGTGCCATGATGAATTCATTAATTACATCATCAATATAATTAAGTGCTAGAATTTTCTTTTCATCCGTAATGGATATGGGGTGGCCATTAGCAACGTTATAACAGAATGTGGACACAACACTGTTATAATGCGGTTTTCCCCATTTACCAAATAGGTTTGGCAAACGATAGATCAATACTTTTGACTTATTAATTTCTGAATGGGAAAAGAGGTGCTGCTCTGCCAGCTTTTTACTTTGCCCATACGGACTATCTTTTCCTGCCTGAATAGAAGAAGAAAAGAGAACAGGAGATCTATTGTTATTCAAACGAAGTAACTCGAGAAGCATTCCTGTTAGATCGGCATTCCCCGATATGAATTCGTCGTCATTTTCTGTCCTACTAACACCTGCCAGATGAAAAACGAAATCACACTCTTTCGTATATAAGGCCAAGTCTTCGAATGGACTCTCTTTAGTGAATGTCAGAATATCCTCATATCCTTTATTCCGGAGCTCTGCCAAAAGATTCTTCCCGATGAATCCATTAGAACCGGTTACTAATATTTTCATGGTGCATCCCCTTCAACTCATACTAAAACTTTTTTTCAGTTCACTTCTGATATAAGGAATTGTTAGGAGTTTTTCTTTAATCTCTTCCATGCTTAACCTTCTAGTATTATGAGAATTATATTCGCCTTCCAGTTCAAGATTCCCATCACCTATAGCGAAATATTTCTCGTAATTCAAGTCACGATTATCAGCAGGTACACGATAATATCCACCCATGTCGATCGCCACTTTATGTTCTTCTCTAGTTAGCAACGTTTCATATAATTTTTCTCCGTGCCTCGTCCCTATTTCTACAATTTCATTAGTAGCACTGAATAATTCGATTAATGCCTTTGCAAGATCACCCATCGTGGCTGCTGGAGATTTTTGCACCATAATATCTCCCGCTCCTGCATTTTCAAAAGCAAACAGAACAAGTTCAACAGCCTCCTCCAAATCCATCAAAAAACGAGTCATGTTAGGATCCGTAACCGTTAATGGCTTCCCGGCTTTTATTTGTTCTACAAATAAGGGAATAACCGATCCTCGAGAAGCCATAACATTTCCATATCGCGTTCCACAAATTAGGGTTTTATCAGGAGAAACGATTTTAGATTTTGCAACATACACCTTTTCCATCATCGCTTTTGAAATTCCCATTGCGTTTATCGGATAGGCAGCTTTGTCTGTTGATAGGCAAATTACTTTTTTCACTCCATATTCAATGGAGGCATTCAGTACATTTTCCGTACCCAACACATTCGTTTTCACTGCTTCCATCGGATAAAATTCGCATGATGGAACTTGTTTTAATGCAGCTGCGTGAAAAACATAATCTACGTCATTCATTGCGTATTGCAGACTTGCAAGATCACGTACATCACCTAGGTAGAATTTCAGCTTGTCACTATTAAAATGACTTCTCATATCATTTTGCTTTTTTTCATCTCGAGAAAACACCCGTATTTCTTTAATATCTTTCGTTAGAAAACGTTGCATTACAGCATTACCAAATGATCCCGTCCCACCAGTAATCAACAATGTTTTATCAGCGAACATTATTCACACTTCCATTCAAAGTATTTTACTTTATTATGATTTCGTAATACTTATCTATGTTTTTCGCTTTATTATATTGCTCCCTATATAACTCTCTGGCATTTATCGAATGTTTCTCTCTTATATCAGGATTGTTTCTATAATAGTCAACAGCATGAATGAACCCTTCAACATCCCCTTGCATGATGTTACTTCCACACTCGGCAAGTAAAATACTTTTAGCTATATCTGTCGTGGATTTCATAATGGCAATCGTCGGTTTACCGGCAGCAAAATAACCGTATGTTTTACTAGGTACACCAAGTCCTTCTACCCCTTTTTCCAAACTCACTAGACAAATATCACTTATTTTCAATACATCTGCATATTCTGTGCCAACTAAAAAGTCGTAAGCCTTCGCATTGGTAATATGATTTTCTTGTATGAATTCCTTTACATCCGGAAGCTTATTTCCATGACCACAAAAGATAAAGAAAACTTCTTTTTGATCTTTATAATGTAGTATCCCTCGAAGTATTGTTTCCATATCTTGAAAGGACCCCATATTTCCGGAATATAAAACAATGAACCGATACTCTTTTCTAATCATCAAAAATTCGTCATTCATTACTTCATCAGTTACCAGGAGAGTTTCATTGGAATACCAATTCGGGATGACATGCAAGTTCACTTCCTTGGAAGCAATCTTATTCGCGATCACATACTCTTTCATTTCATTACCTAACAAAATAATTTTGTCTGCCTTTTTGTAAACTCTTTTATTAATAAACTTCATCACTTTGTGGATTGATCCGTTCAATTTAATGGCATTTAGTTTCAGGGCACTATCAGGGTAAATGTCAAAGACGACAAAAATGAGTTTTGTTTTGAAGAATTTTTTTAAATAGTAAGGGATGATCGGAAGAATCGGCGGATTTGAGTAAACAATTATAGAGTTGAACTTCCTTAAATAGTTTACTTTTGAAAGCATTGAAACAAATAAAGTGAAGAAGTTTAGAATACGGCCAAGCTTTGTTTTATTATTTTGGTTCGTATACTTAACTCTCCTAATATCCACTCCCTTAAAATTCTCCTTAAGTAGAATGTCTTTCCTATTCCCATCTATATATTCTTTTGGAAACCCTGCAACGACACTGACTTCTAATCCCTTATCCAGTAAACCTATAGCTAGTTCTGTCGGTAGTGTAGCGGATGAAACGTACTCTGGATAAAAATACTGGCATAGTATCACTACATCCCTTTTCACATTTTCCCTCCACTTCTTTCCATATATATTCAATTAGAATATTAAACCCGGATTTTCACTTCAGTCGGACGCTTTCCGTGGGCATGGCTTCAGTCTCCTCGCTTCGCTTCGTTGCGGGGTCTTCAGCTCATGCTATTCCCACTGGAGTCGCCGCCTTCCGTTCCAATCCTGAAGCAAGCATAAAATTTATTAATTGATTATATGGGCACGGTTTCTGCTTTTAACCGATCAAACTCCACCATTTTTTCGGTAGAATGTTTTCTGGTTCCAAAATGGTAAGCGTCTCATCATGTAAAATACGTCGATTGTTTTCTAATAAGATATCGACTAGCTCGCGGTGTACCTTCTTCTCTAAAATATCAAGACCTTTTGAAAACAAGAAGGGACGGGAGGATAGATTATGTGCATCAGAGCCATAACAATGAATTAAATTAGCCTGTACTAATTGCAAAGCAGTTTTTTGGGCATGCTTTCCAAAATGACCGGTTAAGCTACCAGCTGTAATTTGAGCAAGAGCACCTTGATGGATTAATTGTTTTAAAATTCTTGGATTTTCTGCGATTGCTCTATTTTTTTCTGGGTGTGCAATGATTGGTGTGTAGCCATGTTCGATGAGTGTTTGGATAATCTGAAAAGTATAAGCAGGTACTATGTAAAACGGCATTTCTAGTAAAAGATAACGTGACTTTGCGAGTGTAATCGCTTCTCCCAATAAGATGTTTTCAATTAAATGCTCATGCAGATGAATTTCCTGACCGGTATGAAGGCGCAAGGGATAGGCTAACTGTTTCACAATATCGGTAAGCTCATTTATTTGTCTGTATATGACATCTCGCTCTACATTGTATTTTGGATTGTAGGCATGCGGCGTAACAATGAGATCCGTTATTCCTTCTTCTACAGCAGCCTTCACCATTTGGATGGTGCCTTCAATCGTCTGTGGCCCGTCGTCAACACCGTAAAGGAGATGGGTGTGCATATCTATCAATGAAATCCTCCTAATCGGCCAAACTATAATATTGATAAATATAGCGATCTTTTTTCAGTTTATAATTATTTAAAACAGTTCCTAGTATGGTTGCTTTAGCTGTTTGCAAGACTTCAATAGCTCTGGCGAGATTTTCCTTCGTAGTCTTACCAGTGTTGATGACTAGAATCGTTCCATCACACTTGTTTGACAGAATTTGTGCATCAGCTACAGCTAAAAGAGGCGGGGCATCAAAAATAACGACCTCATATTTCTCTTTCATTTCAGCTAAAAGCAAATCCAATACAGAGGAACTGAGTAATTCAGCAGGATTCGAAGGTAGTTGACCGCATGGGATCAGATGAACTCCTTTGATGCCAGTTTCTTTGACAACATCTTCAATACTCCATTGTCTTGAAAGCAAGTTCGAAAGCCCTGGAGAGTTAGTAGTGTGGAATGAATAATGCATCGAAGGCTTTCGCATGTCCCCATCAACAATCAGTACTTTTTTTCCTTCTTGTGCAAAAACAATGGCTACATTAGCTGCTGTAGTCGTCTTTCCATCTCCAGGGGAGGCTGATGTAATTAAGAATGTGTGAACCTTCTTATTGGGCATTGCAAATTTAATGTTTGTTCTGATCGTCCGAAATTGTTCAGAAATCATAGATGTTGGATTAAAAAAAGTTACAAGCTTTCTACCGGCTGTTTGTAAGTGTCGCTTCCTTTTCTTAAACACCCCCTAACCTCCTTTTCCGTATACGCTGTTTCTCAAGCTTTTTGGATTTCCTTACTTCCTTTTTGGATATTACGCCAACCAGGCCAAGAATCGGCAAGGCGAAAAGCTCATCAACCTCTTTCTCCGACTTGATCGTTGTATCGAGATATTCCAAAAGGAATGTTATTCCTACACCAATCATCAGACCGACAATTGTGGCAATCCCCATATTCAAAATTGGATCTGGTTTGACTGGTAATGAATTCTTCACATATGTCGCTGGAGAAAGAACTTTCACATTATCTACATTCATCAATGATTTGATTTCTTCTTGGAACACTTCTACCGTAGAGTTTGCAATATTTACTGCTTGATGAAGACTTGGGTCTTGAACACTTATGTTCACAACTTGCGAATTTTGTTCATTGGAAACCCTAATATTCATTTGCAGGTCAATAGGAGTTGTATCTAATCCCAAGTCTTCAATAACCTTTGAAAGGATTGCAGGACTGGTGATAATGACGTTATACGTATTAATGAGTTGGAGATTCAATTGCAGGTCTTGTGAGTTAAATTGAGTTTGTCCGTCTTTCTGTTGCGTGATTAGGATTTGTGTAGAGGCCTCATATATAGGAGTTAAGAAGTTATAACTTGCATACCCTGCCCCTGTAACACAAAGAATGATAATCCCGACGATCAAAACGAAGCGTTTCTTAACAAGTTTAAATAGCTCCGAAATGTTCAACGATTCCTCCAAGTTGTCCAATCCCCCCTTTACTTGATTCAACGATATTTAATATAAATCTATATGAGCCTATTCTATGTGGGAGATGAGAAGCTTAGTCCAAATAAGCGGAAATCATCACACATGGCCTAGTACGCTTTGTGCCAAAATGAATAAAAGCATAGAGGGCATTGAGTTTCCCACTACGCTCTTTCAGTTATTCGACTAGTATAGAGTGCTAATTTTTTACTTTAACGCCTTTCCATTGAAACTCTTTAATATACTGAATCGTTTCATATAGACCTTCTAATAAGGAGAATGTTGGCACCCATTCAAGTCCCTTTTTAGCATTCTCATTGGACAGCACACTTCTTATCAGCTCCCCTTCCCGAAAAGGCATATAGTTCGCTGATGCATTCACTTCCAGCTGTTGTGAGATTAATTCATTCAAGACTCCGATTGATAGTTCAACACTTGAGCTGACGTTATAAATGCCAGACAAATCTGACTCAATCGCCTTTCTGCACGCGATTGCTACATCCTTCACATATATGAAATCACGAGTCTGGTTTCCGCCATATATTAGACACTGCTCTTTTTTCAAATAATTTAAGATGAATATCCCTACAACCCCTGCTTCTCCTGCTGTATTTTGCCTAGGTCCGTACACATTCGAAAATCGCAATATCGTTGGGGTAAATCCATACTGCGCGGCAAATATCCGTATATATCTTTCCGCAGCATATTTTGATACAGCATAAAAGGAGTGTGGGTCAATTGGGTGCATTTCATCAATCGGTAAATATGTTGGTTCCCCGTATACAGCGGAAGTAGAGGAAAAGATAAATTGACGAACATGATAACGCGCTGCGTATTGTAAGAGCTTTACCGTTCCATCAGTATTTGATTGGAAGTCAAAATAAGGCTCCCTCATGGAGTGAACAACGGATGTCTGAGCAGCGAGATGTAAGACAATCTCAGGCTTGACCGTTTTAAATACATCCTCGACCGAAGGATCATTTATATCCATTTGAAAGAATTCCACTCCTTGAGGTAGATAAGTAGTTGAACCCGAGATAAGATTGTCAATTATAATTACTTCATACCCATGTGAGATTAGTTGTTCCGCGACATGCGAGCCGATAAATCCTGCTCCTCCAGTCAGCAAAATTTTCATTGTCCAATGTCCTTTCCTACATTTATTCTGTAGTCAGCAAGCATTTTTCATGTAGAGTCTTGCCATTTCATAGTTTAAAATGCTCCTTTTCCCTTTACTACGCACTTTATCGTCGTTAAGATGATTTTCATATCGAACAAAAATGATTGGTTTTCAATATAGTACAGGTCATATTCAATTTTCTTGCCATGATTAATTTCTGATCTACCATTCACTTGTGCATACCCTGTAATTCCAGGTTTGACCTGAAGGCGCATAGCCTGGTGCATATTATAACGTTCAGATATTTCGATTATCTCCGGCCGAGGACCTACTATGCTCATATTTCCTAGTAAAACATTGAACAGCTGCGGCAACTCATCTAAACTATACTTGCGCAGAAATCTCCCAAACGGTGTGATAGTCACGTCAAACCCCGACTTAAATGTGAAATTATCTGGCACTCCATTTTTCCATTCATATGTACGGGTAGATGAGTTATATCTCGAGTTATTCATACTTCGAAATTTATAAATAGTGAATATTTTATTATCCTTCCCTGCCCTCTCCTGTGAGTAAAGTACAGGTCTGCCTGAACTCGCCGCAATTAATGCGGAGATTATGAGATATAACGGAAAACAGCAAATGATGAGAAAGGAACTTGCTACAATATCAAATATCCTTTTTCCTATTCGATACCGGCTGATGACTACCGACTTCAGTCCTCCATACTGTTGACTCTCTTTTTCCACTCTCCACCCCTCCGGACAATCCATTTGAGCCTTCTAGGAAATCAACCTTACATTCGAAGCCTATATAGTATTCAATCGTATGCAATCGGACTCATTTTCATTCGGGATCAATGAGAAACTTTACCCTTCAAATTTTCCCCACAAAAAAAGCACGAACGGCAACCAATCCGTCCATGCTTTGCAGTTTGTCCATCAGTAGATGATTCTCTAGTAAGCTACCGCTTTTCGAAATACCTCTACACATTTGTACCGTTTGGAAACTCCATCATTCCCGAGTGATGGTTTTCTGGTACACTCCTGTCCTTCTGAATTGTATCTTTCTCTGCTATGGAATTGCCGCCGATTATGAGAAAAGATGCAAAAATCAAAAGTGCCAACGGTTTTAGTAGCCACTTTCTTTCCTTTACTCGTGTGTTTTTAGGCGTTCCCAAAATGGCAATCAGAAAGATCGTACAGATGGATAAAAACAAAAAGATCTGCACGAAACTGATGGACTGTTCGACTCGCAGCATCTCCCCCACCATAGCTCCCATCATGCCGCCCATCAACCCAGCCATCAATCCTTCTATGATTGGCAGGATTCCAAAGCATAGACCACATAACGATCCTGCAAATACGCCAATAGTCATTGCGAATAGTGTAGAGAGGAACAGATTCCCTTGATAAGTCACGCCAAATAAGATTCCTGCAGTCAACCCGACATTCATTCCAAAGAACATGGAAATAATCATTCCTTGCATTGGCGCAAACGCCTTTCGCTTACGTGCCATCAAAGTTACGATAAGGAAAGTTACTAAAACGATAGAGCCTAAAATAAATGCATGATAAAAACCCATCATGACAACCACCTTCTCAGTAAATAATCTCTCGACCACTTTTGCTTTTCTACAACTAAGAACATATACCTTGTAAGGGTATGCATTTCCTACATTCTACATGAATGATGTCCGGTAAAAATCTGCAACAACGAAAAAAGCATGAACGGTGAAATCATCCGTCCATACTTCCAAATGGTTGTAAACCACTCACCCAAATGCAACATCCAATAGCATCATGACTGCAAATCCAATCATTAAGCACATGGATGCCAAGTCTTTATTGCCATTTTCCTGTGATCCCGGTATAACCTCTTCCACCACGACAAATATCATAGCGCCCGCAGCAAAGCTTAGGGCGAATGGGAGAAGGGGCTGCATCGTTGTGACAGCAATTACGCCGATTACAGCTGAAATCGGTTCAACCGCTCCTGAGAACTGTCCATAGAAGAAGCTTTTCCTGCGGGACATTCCGTCCCTGCGAAGTGGCATTGAAACAGCTGTCCCCTCAGGAAAGTTCTGTATCCCTATTCCGATAGCCAATGCGATCGCGGCTGCCATTGTTGCAGATGGCATACCTGCAGCCACTGCACCGAAAGCGACACCGATCGCAAGCCCTTCAGGTATGTTATGCAATGTTATCGCAAAGACAAGAAGGGTGCTCCGCCTCTTGCCCGCGGGATTGATGCCCTCCGCGTCTTTCATTGACGAGCTCGGATGCAAGTGAGGAATGATTTTATCCGCCGCCCAAAGAAAAATACCTCCTAATAAAAAGCCGACAACTGCTGGAAACCAGGATGGAAATGAACTATTCTGCTCAGCCATTTCAATGGAAGGTGCAAGAAGCGACCAAAAACTTGCGGCAATCATGACCCCACCCGCAAAACCGAGCATGCCATCCATTAACTTCTGGTTAACTTTCTTCGTTGTAAAGACCAAAGCCGCCCCGGCAGCAGTCATCCCCCAAGTGAACAATGTAGCGATCAGGGCTTGTGCAATCGGGTTCAGCCCTATAAAAGTATCGATCATAACGATTCTCCTCATGTGTAGTAATTCTATAGATTATGGCTATTATATGCGCCTAGTTTCCTTTGCGCAACATTTGAAGTATCTACAAATTGAAAATAATATTCTTCACAAAACGTTGCATGTTATGATTACCTAATGTGCGAATATATTATGCTACAATTACATAACGATGCTAAGGAGTGACGCATATTGGATAAAAAAGAACGACAACTACTTGATGCCTATTACAATCAGTTTGCAGAAAGAAAGTTTGATGAAAAAGATCTATTAAGCTTTCTACTATTTGTGAGGGAAGATGTGGAAGACAATAAAGTGCTGAAGGAACTTGGAGATTTTATTGTACATAGGAAGAATTACCAAGGATATGTTAAAGTATTTTTCGATGATTGCCAAGAAATTATTAATAATCTCGGCAAAGGGAAAAAGAAGAAAATCGAGAACCTATTTTCCTTTAAAGAAATTCGTAACGGCTTCAATGCATTCTTTATCGAACAAGGCTTGGAAAAACTGCCACCCGAAGTCATCAATGATTTCATATTATGTCTTATCTCATTGTTGCAAAACGTTACATTGGTATCGGGAATTTCAAATAAAGAAGTCGGCCACTTAAGCTTCGCAGCATCCAGCAAAGAATTATTTCTGATGGGCAATATGAAAGTCTTACATAAAGGGCGTTTCATACCGGTGACATTCCCAGTCCTATCAGTTAGAAATATGTATGAAACAATCAAACCACAAGATGCGAATGATACTCCATATTTATTTGATAATGAGATTATCGAGGTGATCAACAGCAATGGCGAAATAATGATTACGTTTCCTACATTAGTTTAAGGTGCCTTTTAAGGTGCCTGTGCAAGACACTATTCAGACAATGCACTACATTTGTATAAAGAAAAAGGGAAGCCTTCCATATCAATCTTTGGTCGGCTTCCCACTGTATTTTTATTACTTTTATTGAATTGTCATAATTGCACCTTGCACAGGCACCGAAATTATTTCAACTCAATCACACGGTCGCAAAGTCTTTGTATGAGCATCTCTTCATGGCTGACAATAATGATGCCCATCCCTCTCGCTTTGGCGACTTCCAAAACTGCATGCCATATTTGGGCTTGGGTGATTGCGTCGAGCATTGTTGTCATTTCATCTGCAATTAAAAAACGAGTATTAGTGTTCAAAGCTCTCACTACACAAAATCGTTGCAGTTCCCCGCCTGACAACTCATTCGGCCAACGAGTCAGCCATTCCTTCTCAATTCCTAATAAGCTTAGCAGTTCGGAATCAGGCTTTCCGCCTTCACTCAATACTTTTTCCATTTTCCAGCGTGGATTGACCGCTTTTTCCGGATGTTGTAGAACTAATTGTACAGGATGGAACCCTTTTGAAGATACCGGAATACCATCGATCGTGACACTTCCCTCCAACGGCTTTTCAAAACCCGCTAAAATCCGGCAAAGTGTTGTTTTCCCACGACCACTCGGCGCCGTGAGCCCTACGATTTCCCCTTGTTCAACCGTTACATTGACGCCTCTGAATAGATAAGGGCCATTGCCATAGCGAAAACTGATATTTCTAGCTTCAAGTTGCATGGATACACCTCACCATCCCGTCCCGAAGAGTACGCATTTCAGGTTGTCCTCTATCACATTCTGGCGTAGCGAGAGGACAACGGGGCGCAAACAAACAACCGGGCGGCAAATCACCCGGATGGGGCTGCGCACCGGGAATCGGGATAAAGTCATTTTGAGGCAGCGCTCTCCATAACGCTTTGCTATAAGGATGCCGCAATGCTTCGCCATCACCTGCGAAATTCTCTACAGGAGCGATTTCGACAGTCGTCCCTGCATAAAACACAGCAATTTTGTCGGCAATGGATAACGCGGATACAATATCATGTGTGATCAGCATGACTGCGCACCCACTATCCGCAAGTTCCCTGAAGCTCTCCATGGCCTCTTTAATCACAACCGGATCGAGCCCCGGTGTTGGTTCATCAGCAATGATCACCTTCGCCCCACTGACAATAGCGGTAGATAAAAGCGTCCTTCTCGCCATGCCTCCAGATAGCTGAAAAGGATACATCTTTTCAACGTTTTCGTGTAAATGCAGCCGTTCAAAAACCTTTCTCTGCGCTGTCACTGGATTTTCGACTCTTGCAGAAGTCCGGACTTGATTTCCTACGCGCATAAGCGGATCCAAATAATTGACCGATTGCGGAATCAGCGCAATTTCTGAGCCCCGTAATGATGCTTGCTTTGCAGGTGTCAGTACTTCTCCATCATAGCGCAATGTTCCGCTGACATTCGCATTGCTTGGCAAAATTCCGAGAATCGCATGCGCTAATAAGCTCTTCCCGGAACCACTCGCACCCACCACTGCAAGTATTTCACCTTTTTCAAGAGTAATCGTCAAATTGGAAATAACATTCAATTGCTGTTGTTTTAATCCACTTGTATATTGATTGAAAGAGATCAATAAATCTTTCACTTCAAGTACCGACATTCGTTACCTCCTTCCCAAACGACTAGGATGACATATTTTTGCTTACTTCTCATTGGCTCTAACAGGGTCGATGAGCAAACGAAGATTTCCCCCGACCGTCTCAAACATCCGCACGATCATCAACAGGCAAAGGCCCGGGAAGAATGCAAGCCACCACATGCCCGAAGATAGATACTTCATCGATTCCGATAGAATAATGCCAATAGCTGGCTCGTGAGGCGATAACCCCAACCCTAAAAATGTGACGGCAGCTTCATGAAGGATCACATGAGGGAACATGAGCATGAAACCAATTAACAGCTGTGGAATCAAATGCGGAAAAATATGATGTGTTGCAATCCACCAACGGGATTTCCCCATCTGCCGCGAAATTTGAACATATTCGGCGGAGCGGATTTGCATGACCTCCGCTCTGATTACCCGTGCAAGGCTTGGCCAGTGGGTTACTGCCAGTCCTATGACAATCCCTTTAAACCCTCCGCCTAACGTAAATGCGATCAAAATCAATGTGACAAGATGCGGCACACTAAGAAATAGATCGATGAGCCATGAGATGAGACGGTCTGCCATTTTCCCCATGGTGGCGGCAGCCATACCGAGGATAAGGGCTATCGACGTACTGCCTATCGCTCCGATCAACCCTACCCCCATACTTAAGGAAAGCCCCATAATCGTTCTGTTAAACATATCCCTTCCTAACCAATCCGTACCGAAAAGATGTTGGAGAGAGGGTGCTAGATTTCGCTCAGTAAGATTCGTAGCGATTTGATCTTGGTCAAGCAATGCACCGCCCACTACAACGCAAAGTAGAATGATCGCTGCAACGACAATCGTCAAAAGCGTCTTTTGTCTTCGGTTCATATAAAATCGCTTCAACTTTTGATCTGTTTTGAGGTTTGGAATCATATCGTTCGACTCTCCCTCGTCCGAGGATCTACAACGTAGTAGATGATATCGGCAATTAAATTTCCTGCAAAAACAAAAATCGTGCTAAAAAGGACCAGTCCCAATAAAAGAGGGACGTCCCCCCTTAACCCCGCCTCCACTGTCGCTTGTCCAAGACCCGGATATGAAAATACTTGCTCGGCAAGCACTGCTCCGCCAAACAATTCGCTAAAGGCGGCAAATTGCAAAGTAATGGCAGGCAATGCAATATTCCGTAATCCATGTCTCCAAAACAGCAGAAAGCCTTTTTCTCCTCTTGCCCGGGCGAACATTACATAGTCACTCGCTAGGACATCGATCAGTTTCTCTCGCGTATGCAATGCGACATTCGCGACGCCAAGCACACTTAATGTGAGAGCTGGAAGGATAAGGTGCTGTAAGCGATCTGCAATTGTCACGTCTTCGGCAAGGACGCCAGCCGGCACTCCCAACCCGATCGGGAACCAGCCAAGCCAAACTGCAAAAACGATCAGCATAAGAAGCCCCATCCAAAACGTCGGTGTCGATGCCAATGTGTAGCAATATAATTTGATGATCCGATCGATCCACGTGTCTTTTTTCATTGCTGACACTACGCCCATAACAAAACCAATGACGCCTGACAAAACCCATGCGGTCAGCATGAGCACTACTGAATTTACAAAACGTTCCCCGATGATTTCAGATACCGGACGACGGAAAATCATCGAGGTACCTAAATCGCCTTTCAGCAAAGCCGATCCCCAATTCAAAAACTGCACTATGACGGGTTGATCAAGCCCCCAATATTCAGCGATTCTTTCACGCTGTTCAGGGCCAACCTTCAACATATCAGCGCCGATATACGCTTGAACTGGGTCAATCGGGGAATTTTTGATAAGTAAAAATGAAATTAAACAAATCGCAAACAGTAATGTAAGCATGCGTATACATTTCATCAGTATGAATGAACCAATCTTTACCCCTGCATTTTTACGCACATTACTTGCTCCATTTCCAATCGACGATATTATCTGTAGCTGGCCAGCCATGTCCGTGTACATGGATTCTCTGCTCTCCGATATCAAGCCCGTCTTTCACTAAGTACAAATGGTCGATGTTCACTAACCACGTCCAAGCGGCGTCGCCTTTGCCACTTAAGCCTGTCGTCCCATCCCATTGTGCTTTTTTCCAATACTCGATCGCTTCTTCTTCACTGCCCGCACGAAGAGCTTTCTCGAAGTACGCGTCTACTTTGTCGTTTTTATAGTAGCCGGTATTATTGTACTCCACGCCGGCATTATCGCTGCTGTAGATATTGTAAAGCTCGTGCGGATCATGGCTTCCCCAGCCCATGAGCACAGCCTCTGAATGCATCTTCTTGCCGATGACATCCCAACTTCCGCCTTCCACTTTTATATTAATGCCAAGCGGCTTCATCATATCGGCAACTGCAATGGCTAAAGACTGTCGAACCTCGTCATTTGCCAAGTAGTAAAGGCTGAACTCAGCTTTCAAAGAGCCTTTTTCAAGAATTCCGTCTCCATCTGCATCTTTCCATCCGGCTTCTTCCAATAATTTTCGTGCACCATCCATATCGCCATCTTCAATGACCGTCTCGGGGTTCCACCAAGGAAGTCCGTCAACAGACGTATAGGCTGGTGTTCCGTGCCCTTCCAACACACCGTCAATCAACGCTTGTCGATCGACTGCAATATCGATTGCATGGCGAATGGCCGGATCAGCCGTTACATCATTTCCGATCGGTAAACCATCATCTGTCACATTGCCCGACTTTACGAACGGAAATACAATTCCCCGGTTGTCGACAGTTTTAATCGCTTCCATTTTCATGCCTGGCACTTTCTTATTACTAAACGCTGCCGGGATATAGGCAAGGTCGACTGTGCCTGCTTGGGCAGCGGCAAATGCAGCATCCTCATTTAAGAAAACAAAAGTGATTTTATTGAAAAACGGCTTTTTATCATAGTATTCCGGATTCGACTTCACAATCATCTGTTGTCCCTTATCCCACTGCACAAGCTGATATGGACCGGAACCAACAGGGTTTTCAGCATAATCTCCACTATAGGCATGCTCCGGTACAATTCCGGTTGCGACCAAGTTATTTACAAACGTTGATTGGACTTCTTTCAATGTGAATATCACTGTCGTCTCATTGACCGCTTCAACTTTATCCAACACGTTCAAATCCACAACCGACCCACTGCCAGCTGCTGTTTCAAACGTGAATTTCACGTCTTTCGCTGTTAACGGCTCGCCATCTGAGAACTTGACGTCATCACGTATTGAAACCGTCCAAACTTTGCCGTCTTCACTTACTTCATAACCTGTTGCAAGGTCGTTGACAATATTGAGTTCATCGTCTCTTTTTAACAATGTGCTTTGGAAAAGCGGTGAGCCATAACGTCCCCAGCCCGTCGTCGGATCAAATCCGGTTGCCGGTTCAGCCCCAAATGCCAAGACGAGCTCATCCATTGGTCTCTCTACTTTGTTTTTATCACTGCTTTTGGATGATGAACATCCTGCTAACATCATCGATATAGCTAAAGAAGCTATTACGATAAGTCCTAACAACTTTCTTGTCATATAATGCACTCCTTATCTAGTCTCAAATTTGTTCCACCGGCGCTACTGTGAAACTCCCATAGGATACGCCTTTCAAGCTTGTCAGTTTATTGCTTAGCTCCCGAATGTCTTTCGCCTTCCCTTTTACGACAATGAGTTCAAGGCAACTGTCATGATTCAAATGGAAGTGTGTTGTTGCAAGAATGACATCGTGCACACTATGTTGGATTCTTGTCATTTCTTCCAATAAATTGCGTTGATGATGGTCATAAAATAAAAGAATGCTTCCTGCGATAATCTGTTCTCCATCTTCCCATGTTTGCTGAATAATTGCCTCGCGTACAAGATCCCTGATCGCCTCGGAACGATTTTCATATCCCCTTTGCTGGACTAAGGAATCAAACTTTCGAAGCAAGCCACCTTCCATAGAAATTCCAAATCTTTTCAGCGTTGAATCCGACATTAATTAACCACCCCTTTTCCAAAATAGGTAGCACGTTTTCGCACATTCGTAACACGAATGCGCGCAATGAATGACAAATAACAGCGGTTTTCTACTTGTCTATTTTGCATACTTCAAGTAATCAAGACTTGTCGTATGCTACAAAGGTGTTGATTCTACATATAATGACTTTTTGTGCCAACTAAAGAAGCGATAGAGAAGTTGGTCTACATTTGGTTGTTAGAGAGTTGGAGGGGTCTGCGTGGAGTAGTAACAACCATTGAGAGCGGCTATAAAGGGGATTACATCAACTTGTACATACCCCTATTCGATTATAAGGTTATTCGTACGAGTAATCAATACAGACACTCGACCTCAAAGCTGCCCCCTAAAGATGCCCATTCAGGTGCCTGCGCGGGAAACTATTCGGACAATACACTATAATTGCATAAAACGGAAATAGGAATCCTACGGAATCAAAATTCTATTCGTTTCCCGTTGTATTTTTATCACTTTTATCGAATTGTCATAATTGCGCCTTGCACAGGCACCGAAACAATTTTATCGTCCTGACGTAGGGTCACGTTCATTTTTTACGTTGCGATGGTTAAAGCAGTTGAAAGTGACCTTACGTCATCTTTTATACTGGTAGTAGATCCATTATTACGAGTGTAAAGGGAGAATCCTATTTTGAAAAAAGAAGATATCATTATTTATGCATGCGTTATTATCGGAGCAGGAGTAGGTTTACTTTTTGATAATGCTTTTCCTGGGGTACTAATTGGTTTGGGCATCGGATACGTACTTAAAACCATGTTTGTTGCGAATACGAAGGAATAAGAAAGAGGGGGTTCGATTGTTTCACATTAACGAATTTAAAAAGCTGAGCGGTGTATCGGTTAGAACCTTACGATACTATGACAAAATCGGGCTGTTGAAACCTGTGTCGAAAACGGAAGGAGGTCATAGAGTATACTCGAATACTGAATTGAAGAAACTTCAGCAAATACAATTTTTAAAAACGATAGGGTTTACATTAAATGAGATTCTAACTATGTTAGAGTCCGAAGAATGGGATTGGTCTAATAGTTTACTGAAACAACTTACTTACGTTGCTGGTGAGAAGGACCGTCTATCAAAAATAGAATCTAGTGTAAGGGAACTCATAAACGGAATAGCAATTGAAGGAGAAGAATTCAGGATTAAAAAGATCATGGATTTATATAATAGGGATTCTAAAGAGATCATACATTTCAATCTAAATGAATTAGATATTAAAAATACGGAAGTCCTAGAAAAACTTCCGAATATGGCTAGTAGCGATCCAGACTCATTAGAGTGGATTGCTTTAGTAGGTCAATTAAAAAAGTATATGCACCTTGGTTATTCTCACTCACGCATACAAAATATCATTGAAAGAATGGATGTAAAAAAAGGTGAAGATTTCAAGGACGAAGATGCATTTTTAGATAAACTTTGGGATATTAGAATGTCAGCTGAGGAGTCAAAAAATTATAGCCTCTATCCAATTGATCAGGATGTGCTTACCTTTATGGAAGAGGCTTATCTATATTACCTCGATCATCAATCATAATTGTTCATCTGGAGGAAATGATGGGTATAGATCTATTAATTTATTTGGGCGGCTTAGCTCTATTAGATACTTTAAGCCCTACGATAATTGGTGTTTCTTTGTTTCTGCTATTAACAAATACTACAAAAAAAACATCAAAATTATTTGCATATTTATGTACAGTTGTCCTATTGTATTTTTCATTAGGAATACTCATGATGGCAGGCTTACATTATATTACTGAATCATTCTCTACTCTATTTCAAAATAAAATGGTCAGCTGGGTTGTCTTCATAATAGGGGCAATCTTATTCACCGCTAGCTTTTTTATCCCTACAAATAAAAAAAGCAATATTCCAAAGCCTAAAACTCAAAGTATCTTCTCGATAATTGTTATTGGTGTGACTACTTTTTTCATCGAGGCAGGCATGGCTTTACCGTATTTTGCAGCCATTGGTTTATTAATTTCAAATGATATACCTTTTTATCAATCGGTTCCTATCATAGCCACGTACAATATGATTATGATTTTACCAGCTTTGCTTCTCTTCTTAGGGTACAAATTGTTTGGAAGGTGGATAAACCCTTCCTTAGTTAACCTGCGAAACAGACTAGCAAACAGCTCCAATTCAGCATTATCTTGGATCATATGTATTGTTGGGTTGATATTAATTTTTTACACCTTAGATTATTTATAAGTAGAAAGGCAGTATGCAACGTAAATATAGGAAACAAGTTATCCATAACGCATAGAAAGGGATAAAGCATTCAATCAAGCGGTGGATACTTCATCCCTTTTTCGATTGGCGTCACTGGTTCATCGTTAAATTCGTCACTTTGAGAAACGACTAATTTAATCGAGCGTTTCATAAATTTGTTGTGGCGATAATCATAGCGAAGGCCCGGATCTTCCTTATAATGAACCATCACAGTGTAACTCTTTCGCCGATCATCCCATTTCATCTCTTTGCGTTCGATGTTACTGACAGAAATCCCTTGCTCTGCAATATACTTCTCAAATGCTTTTTCAGCAAAATGCTTCTGTATATGTACACGATTAATTCCAAAAGCACTAAACAACAGGAGTGTGATGATTGTGAGTAGTATTGTAAACCTCATGCTATCCAATAGCCCCCTTCGTCTTTTCTTACGACAGAGGTCACTAAAAGTTTCATTACCTATTAGAAATTCTTTTTCATAAAAACTTGCGAGACTGGTGTATTTTCAAAACCGCTTGCAAACAAAGATAAAACGACACGACCATTCCCTTTTAGGAAGTTATAAGTTGTACGATTGATCGGTTGATCGTATTCCAATGCAAAGGCAAGGAGTGTGTGGAGAGCATCTTCATTCCCATTTTCCTTCACTTGAAACAGCGTAATGCTGTCCGTCTCGTTGCCAAACACACATTTTTTCCGAACCAGACAAGCAGCCTGCACTTCCCCATTCTTTGTAATCAGCACAGCTTCCCCACCTAGTTTTGGCGTGTTACTAGCATCCGTTTGCCAAGGGACGATACTTGGAAATAATTTCGAGCCAATCGATTGTGCAGCTGGAATTCTTATGATTTCATATCCGTCAAGGTCCGGCAATTGACTGTTTAAAACCCCGTTTGCACGTAAAAACAGCAAATCGTCCTCTACTTTGTAACCACACTTTTCATATAGGGAGATAGCCGCCTTATTTTCGGAAAGCGCCTCTAATGTCGCTACAGAAACATTATGTTCCATAATGCGTTTTTCCGCTTCTTCCATCAAAGGAACCCCTAGCTTCCTCCCCCTGTATTCTGGAATAATACCTGTTCCGCCATTCCATGAAATCATTTGACCGTCCACTTCTCTTATCCCTTGGAGCACAAAGCCGATTGGGACTACACCATCATAGGCAACGATTGATAATGACGGAGATAATCCATCATTGCCAAAACGGCCTATAAATGCATCAAAAGATAAATTCATCGGCATCAAATAGCCTTCAAACCCGCGATTAAACAAAAGATGCGCTTCTTCAAAGCTTAACGAAGACATCAATTTATACGAAATGTTCATGGCTTGCCCTCACTTTTTAAATGAATTACGAATCATAATTAAAACGAAGTTAAGCAAACAGGTTTCGTGTTAGGCATAAACCAGTGATCCAACTGTTTTGTTCACTTCCACTTTTCCAAATTGGACTAGATTCTCCAAGCTGACACAGCCCGTCCACTAGGAACATAAATCTGAAACCAAAATGCTCAAATTAACCCAATTTCAGAATATTGGTCAGCGAATAAATGCCATTTCCTTTTTTGAAAGTGCATCCTCTAACCATTGAGGGTGCATTGTTAACAAATCTTCCGGTAAATTGTCCTGACTAAAAAATTTAATCTCTAGCGATTCATCTGAATTACATGTAAGTTCCCCACCTATAATTTCCGCAAGAAAACAAGTCGTTATAAAATGCACTACCTTGCCATTTGGATAATTGAAAACTTGTGAATCTGGATCGGAATAAACACCAATCAGCTTCTCAATTCTTATATCTAAATTAGTCTCTTCTTTTACTTCTCTAATGACTGCTTCAGACACTGTTTCACCAATTTCCACATGTCCTGAAGGGATTCCCCACAAACCTACATCTGCTCTTTTTTGCAATAGAACTTGATTCTCTTCATTTAAAATAATTACAGCAACTCCAGCTTTTAAATCATCAATTTTTTTCAAATCAAAAACTCCTTTCTTCATAAAAATCGCCAAATTAGTTTCTGTTTGCTTCATCAATTTCGTAGTTTAAAGAACTCTCCCACCAAACATCTTCATTACCTGATAAGTAATTTTTAATTAAATTTCTGAATAGGAAAGGTTGTAAAGCGCTATCATCCAAGTCTTCTCCTTTACACCAGAAAAAGTCGAGATGGGATTCAATCGATTTCGGATTCGTATTGTTAGCTAATTCATTACTTGTCACTTCAAAAACTTGGTTTATCTCACAATGCAAAACTCCATCCTTCTCCCATTTATGCTCTACGACACCTAGAAATCTTCCCACCGTGCAATTTATGCCTAACTCTTCTCCCACTTCTCGCTTCAATGCATCTTTCGCACTTTCTCCAAATTCAATATGACCGCCTGGTAAAAAGGAGTTTGTATACCCCTTTGCTTTTGCTAGTAATACTTTCTTATCTGCTATAAAAACTCCTCTCGCCAAATGATGGAATGGTTGTTGCAAAATAGTTCCCCCTATAGACACCCATAATGAAATGGTGCAGATTCTTTTTCCATAGTGTTACAAATCCCTTTCATTACCATCGACTTTCAATCTTATCAGTTAAAATATTCCCCTAATAGTTTGGTAAAGCAAGTATACCATTTTCAACTCTGTACGCATGAAGAAAAAGAGCAACTTCCCATTGTCTTGGGAGTTACTCTTCTCTTTTCAAATGCAAGAACTCACTAACCATCTGTACATATTCATTTTTCGGATATCTCTTATATAGATCACTCGCCAATCGAATCGGGTCGCCAAAAAAGTATCGCTCATATTGGGTCGATCTTGTTCCAAATGCGCTCATTGTTAGATCCCAAGCTAAACGAAATATTTTTACCCGTTCCTCCGCGGTCTTCGTTGCTCCTTTAAGATAATGATCCAAGTCATTTCGAATACTAGAATGAAATGCATTTTCGGTTGGTAATGCTATCATTCCACTTGCTCCGATCAGCTGGATGATTTCAGTGAATCTAGGGTAGATTTTAGGAAAGATGTTCCCTGCTACTTGTAGCGAAAATATTTCTGGCCGCATATATCCCCATTCATCTACTTCCGCGTTATTCTCCGATTTCTCCAATAAAGCTTTCATCGTTTCGAGTCCTATGATGATTTCTGATATCTTTCCCTGTATATGTTGGTATCCGCCAATATTAATCGTTTCGACCAAAAGCTCAGCAATCCCTAATACGAACTCCGTTTTCACAATTTGTCTCGTCACTACTTGGTGTTTAGCAAAGGGATGGAACGAACTATGAATAGGGAATTCTTCGGCTACCTCCGCATTATTGTAATAAAACACTCTATTCCAAGGCACTACGACATTGTCAAAGACAATAATCGAATCCATCTCTTCGAACCGAGAGCTTAATGGATGATTAAAAGAAGATTCACTTCCCATAAATGTATCCCTACAAATGAATTTTATTCCTTTTGTATTGGAAGGAATGGAAAAAGCAAAAGCTTCATCTTCATTCAATACAAACTTACCAACACTAAATACTAACACTTCATCAGTTAAGCCCCCTTGCGTTGCAAGAAGACGGGCACCTTTAATGACCATTCCTTCTTCATTTGTCGCAACAACCTTTGCTGCGATCGGCTCATCGCTATTTTCAATGTAAATTTGGGAACGGTTCACTTGCGGAGAAATAAAAGTATGTGTAAACGACAAATCATTTTCCCTGGCAAATTCATAAAATGCTTGTAGATTATGCGGGAAACAGTTCTCTTTATTTGTTAAAAAGTTAACTGAAGAAGCAAAACTCATCAAAACCGTATTCAAATAATCAGGGCTTCTTCCCATGATCCCCCCTGAATACCTCGCCCAATGTTGCATCATCTTTCTTCTTCGTACCAAGTCCTCTTTCGTTTTCGGTTGTAAATAGGAAAGACCAATCGGCTCTCCCGATGAGGGTGAAATAAAAGTCATTTCATCTTTTATTTTCGGATCATGCTGCAAATCATAAAGAGCCGCTTTTGACTGAATAATCCCTTGAAAGGCTGGATGTTCAGAAATCAGCCCTTCAATTATTTCACCGTCATACCAGATTTCATTATGTAGCTGATTTAATCGGTTAATATAATCTTTTCCATTACTAGCGCCCATAGTTCACTCTCCAATTTCATCCCTATGTAGTCACTCACCTACATTCAATTTATGTGAAAAGAGCAAGTGAATAGTACTTCCTTGCCTAGAATTAGAATTGACGCATGCCAAGTTTAGCAAGGAACTTTGCTTTCTCATTTTCCTATGTCTATAGTTAGATAGGAACTTCGTAAACTGCTCACTTATCTGCTGAAAGGAAACAACTTTCATGTTTACTCGAGAAAAATTAGAAAATAACCAAGTTTGGCTATATGTCATTGTCTTAGCGATAGCAGCCGGGTTCGGTTTACTAACCTCTGATTTCGCAGGACGATTAGATGGGTCAATTTCTATTATAATCGCCATTTTAATGTACAGTATGTTTTCACAAATTCCATTTGTAGCGTTTAAAGAAGCATTTGGAAACCGCCGCTTCATATTCGCTATATTGACTGTTAACTATATTGCAGTCCCGATTGTCGTATGGTTTCTGTCCAACCTGCTGCCGGACCACCCGCCGGTGCTGCTAGGGGTATATTTGGTATTACTGACGCCTTGTATTGACTATGTCATCGTTTTTACAGCGCTTGGCCGTGGCAATGAAAAGATTATCCTTTTTTCAACACCGCTTCTATTCATTTCACAAATGCTTCTTTTGCCTCTCTATTTATGGTTGTTTATGGGAGAAAAAGCAGCGGACATCGTGGAACCCGGGCCTTTCCTGGAAGCATTTATCGGCCTCATTGTCATACCGCTCATCATCGCAATTGGTATACAGCTAGTTGCAAGAAAAGCACCGATTGGCAATAGAATCATTGACTTATCAGCATGGCTGCCTGTTCCATTCATGGCGTTGACACTTTTTGTTGTCGTTGCCTCTCAAATCGGCAAATTATCTGCCTATTCGGGTCAAATCATTAAAGTCATTCCAATCTATATTGCATTTATGATCATCATGCCTCTTATTTCTCGTTTTATCGCTAAGTGGTTTGCTCTCGATACCGGAGCGAGTCGTTCCCTTGTCTTTAGTGGATCGACGCGTAACTCGCTTGTCGTTCTTCCACTTGCATTAGCTTTGCCGGATACCATAAGTACATTGGTAGCCGCGGTGATCGTAACGCAGACTATCATTGAGCTGGCTTTTGAATTAGTTTACATCCGGTTAGTTCCAAATCTACTCGTTCGGGAAAAAAGTTGAAAGTCGACAATACTTAAGACGAAGTAGTAAAAGAGTAAGAACCCTCTCTTGAAAAAGGATAAATAATGGCAGCTTTCAGTATCACACCGAAAGCTGCCATTTACTATATCTTACTTTTCTTTTAGTCAAATTGAATCCATCCAGGTATTTGCAACAAATTTTAACAATCTCACTAATTATTCACCTTTTTCATTTGATGCATTGTTCTGCGAGCAATTGATAGGATCGATGCTTATCTTTTGGAGAATAAGTAATGGTAACAATCATAATTTCATCTACTACTGTACGGGATTGAATCTCCATAAGTTTACTTTTCACCTCATGTGGATTCCCGATAATCATTTTATTTTTCATTCTTTCAATTGACTCTTGATGATATTGGTTTAGTTGAAATTCTTTTGCTTCCTCGACAGAAGGCACACCTCGGTTCCCTTCCCCATTCTCTTTTTGCAGTTCCCATACAATAACGCTTAAAGCAATGTCTTCTGCTTCTTGTGTAGTTTCTGCGCAAATTACTGATAAGGTTAAGATGACATAAGGTTTTTGGCCATTTTTTCTAGGTTGAAATGAATGACGGTAGTGTTGAATGATTTCTTCACCGTTATCATCACTCATAAATTGTCCGAAACAATAAGCTAAACCATTTTCCGCTGCAAAACTTGCACTTTTTCTACTAGTCCCTAACATCCAAAGTTCAGGACTCACTTGCGGCAACGGAGAAGCCTGTAATATGGCATCCTTATTATCTACGTATTTAATTAATTCGTTTACTAAACCCGGCATTTTATAAACATGTTGCAAATAGTTGTCGGATAATGCATTTGAAGCTTCTGCTGGGCCACCCGGTGCCCTTCCAATCCCCACATCAATCCGATTAGGAAAAAGAGTGGCTAACAAGTTATAGGTTTCAGCAACTTTATACGGCTTATAATAGGGCAATAAAACAGCTCCAGAGCCAATTCGAATATTTTTTGTATTGGCCCCTATATAACCTAACATCACCTCGGGTGCAGAGCATGCAAGCCCTGGCAGTGCATGATGTTCAGCAATCCAATAACGCGAATATCCTAATGACTCCCCTAAACGTGCTAAGTTCATAGATTCTTGTAGTGCCTCTTGTGCATTTTGATTTGTTGAAATAGGAGATTGATCTAACATGCTTAATTTCATAAAATGAAACTCTCCTTTTCTATTTGTCCACTTCTTTTAACGTCAGTTTATATTCACCCACTTGTCCTTTTTTGTATAAATTGGTAATGGATGTTGAATATTGTTGGATTGTTCCCCGGAATTCAATCTGTTTCTCCGGCACCTTCACATCAAATGCTCCTTTGTAAAGAAGTGTTGTTATATCATGATATTCCTCACTTGTAACATTAAAAGTTACTGAAATCCAAATTCCGTTTTTGTTCTCTTTCTCTTCAAAATGTGTGATGTTGATTTTCGTATCATTTAATTGAATTTCCCGAACCACTTTACCACCCTCCCTTCATGATTCCATTTGGCTTCACCTTATCTTATCCTTCTATAATACGTAATATCCGTTCTTCATCTTTTCTATTATGATTTGATCAGTTACATTAGATTGGAAAATGAAGGACTACTCCTCGACCAATACTTGTATATCTCTTCTACAGGCCGACGACTAAATCTGTTATTTACATATACATGGTTCACGCCGGCAATGGTACTTGCAGTAATTGGTTGTACACCCCGCAATACTTTTTAAATCAGTCATTTTTCCACATGGAATAATTATAAAATAGCTTTTGTTCCGTTTCTTGTTCGGATAAAAAGCTAATAAATAAAAAGCATCCGGGAATGCCACTAATCCCCAGATGCCTCTTATTGTTACGTTTCTACCCTCTTCCTCCGTGCAAGTCCGTAATAAGATAGTAGTGCAATGATAGATGTACCGAAAATGATGATCCCCATCGGAATTGCTGTTTCCTCTCCTGCGATGCCGACGAGCGGCGCAGATATCGAACCTAACACAAATGGCAATAATCCAAGCAGTGCAGAGGCACTTCCTGCAATATGCCCTTGTGATTCCATTGCCAATGAAAACGAGGATGTAGAAATGATGCCAATCGACGCAACGAAAAAGAAGATGGGCACAACGATTGTGAGAAGTGGTCCGTGCAAAAGTACCGCAATAAGTAATAACACGCCTGAAGTGACGGAGATGAATAATCCGGTCTGTAAAAATCTCTGTTCAGACACAATACCTGTTAAGCGTCCGACAACTTGCGACCCGATGATGAGCCCTATTCCATTCATGCCAAATAACACACTAAACAGTTGCGGAGAAACGCCGTAAATCGTTTGATACACAAATGGGGTTCCCGCAACATAAGCGAATATACCAGCCATGATGAACCCTTGTGCAAGTGCGTACCCCATAAAACTACGATCTTTCAGTAAGGATTGGAAGTTTTTTAATGTCTGGGTGAGATTGTTGGGCATTCGCATATCGTGCGATAATGATTCTTCCATCCTCAATACCACAATAACTACCAACAAAAATCCAATAATACTTAATGTGATAAATATGCCTTTCCAATCCGAAAACGCGAGAATTCCTCCTCCTAGAAGAGGTGCGATGATCGGAGCCAAGTTATTGATCAGCATAAGGAGTGCGAAAAACTTCGTTAACTCCCTTCCCGTGTACACATCCCGGACGACTGCTCTGGAGATGACAATTCCCGCAGATGCCGCAAATCCTTGCAAGAAACGAGCGGCAATGAACAATCCAATATTGGGCGCAAAAGCACAAAGGATGGATGCTGCCAAGTAGATGATCAGTGCAGCGACCAACGGCTTCTTCCGTCCATGAACATCACTCATCGGACCGAGCACTAACTGTCCTAATCCGATTCCGACTAACGTCGCCGTCAGACTCACTTGTACCAAGGAAGGAGTTGTTCCAAAAGCAGTGACAATCGTCGGAAATGACGGTAAATACATATCAATGGTTAAAGGGCCCATTGCTGCCAGCGTTCCTAAAAGCAGTGCCAGCTTTAATCGCTTAGTTCCTGTTAATGATTGCATAAATATATTCACCTTTCTAAGCTTAAAGGCGGCAAATTCGTTACCTACCTATGTAAACATAAGTTTCTACTTTATCACCAAAACATCTAAAACGAAAGAATAAAGCTTCTTCAATAATGGTAATACACATATGTTACCGGGGCGGGAAAGCGGTTGATGAAAAGCAAAAAAGAGCAACTCCCCAGTAAAACTTGGGAAGTTGCTCTTTTCATTTCTTCAAATATTAATGCGGCAAAAATGCCAATTGATAAAAGAACAGAACTGCGAATACATACACAAGAGGATGGACCACACGCCATTTCCCTGTAACGACTTTCAAGATCGGATACGAAATGAAACCTAGCGCAATCCCTGTTGCAATGCTTGACGTGAGCGGCATGCTTAAGATGATAAGGAAAGCAGGAAATGCTTCGTCAATTTCATCCCATTTGATCTTGGCTATGGCACCCATCATTAAACTTCCGACAATGATCAAGGCCGGTGCTGTAATGGAAGATAAGCCCGAAACCGCACTAACGAGCGGTCCGAAAAACGCAGCTACGATAAATAAAATAGCGACCGTTACCGTAGTAAGCCCAGTTCTTCCTCCTGCGGCGACACCTGCTGATGATTCGATATAAGCGCTTGTCGGAGTTGTTCCGAACATAGAGCCTGCAGTAGCTGCAACAGAGTCCGCGAGTAGAGCTTGGCGGGCACGAGGCATTTTATTATCCTTCATTAACCCAGCCTGCTGCGCCACACCAATCATCGTTCCTGTCGTATCAAAAATCGTCACCATGAGAAATGAAAAGACGACCGGGAACAGCATATGTTGCCATACATCTGTGAAAGCAGTGAACGGATTGGAAATGATGATGCCATCCGGAAGCGACGGCATTTGAACGAAACCTTGGTCAAAGGAAAGATGCCCTGTGAAAAAGGCAACAACCGCTGTAACAATCATGCCGAGGAACAATGCCCCGTGCACTCTCAACGCCATCAGAATAAGCGTAACAGTGAGTCCAAGTAAGGCAAAAAGTACAGTAGGTGAATGAAGATCACCAAGTGCGACAAGATTCGATGGATGAGAGACAATCATCCCGGCTTGTCTCATTCCAATAAAAGCGATAAACAAGCCTATCCCCGCAGTGATTCCATGCTTCAAGTTGTCAGGTATTGCCTCGATCAACACTTTCCTGAATGAAGTCAAAGACAAAATAACAAAAATGAGTCCAGCAACGAAAACAGCCGAGAATGCCGTTTCATACGTAATGCCATTTGTCCCTACGACAGAATAGGCGAAATACGCATTCATGCCCATCCCTGGAGCAATCGCAATCGGATAATTAGCCGCGAGCGCCATCCACAACGTCCCGATAACTGTTGCAATAATCGTAGCGGTAAACACCTGATCGAATGGCACACCCGCATCTTTCAAAATGATCGGGTTGACAATTACTATATAGACCATCGTAAAAAAGGTCGTGAACCCTGCAAGGACTTCCGTTTTTACAGTCGTATTGTTTTCTTGTAATTTAAACAAAGAGAAACTCCTCCAAAGGCGAACATTATTTAATCCATTTCATATAATATTCGTTTATAAAGTAATTAGCAAGTGTTAACTACAATAATTAGTGAAGTTTCTTCAGCAAGAGTCCCTTTTACCTTAATTCTTTTTTAAATACATAGCTCACTTTATCATAGCCATCTTTTCCTCGTAAAACCGATGCGCATCGACTCGTTGTAATCCCGATGATAAGGCGACACGTTCATAGCCATTTTCATCAGCCCACTCATGAACGAAAGAAAGAAGCTTTTCACCATATCCATTTGAACGCTTGCTATTGTCAGTGACTAAATCACACACCCAGACAAAACGCCCATAATACAAAGTTATCATTGGTTTAAAACCAGTAACCGCAACAATTTCCCCTTGATCATACAAGGCGAATAATCGATACATGTCCTTTTCTTTGGCCTCCATCACCAGCTCAAGATACGTTTTTTCATCAAGATGAGTACGTAGTTGATGCATTACTGAAAAGGCTTCAAGAATTTCTTCTTGGGAATGAAGTTCTTTACTAGTTACTGTGTTCATTACAATCTCCTTCCTCAATTTCTTCTTTACTATTCCTTTAAACATAAGCTGAACAACACATTACCCCTGCTCCCCTTAAATCATGCTCATATAATGTAATGAAAGGAGGTTAGCTAAATGGATCGATTAATTCTATTGATGTTGGCTAGTATTTTGGCTGGTTTTGCTTTAATAAAGGTTCCCTTATCAGGTACCTTTTTAGCAGGTTTAGAGCCAATCACTGACATAATAGGTATTTTGGCTGTTTTACTTTTCTCCCTGTTCCTTATATTTAAAGGTTTAATGGGACTATTAGGGAAATAGTAAAAGAAGCGTAGACTCAGATATTAGTAGTCTGAGTCTTTTTTTGTCGCTTACTTTCACTCTTTTTCAGCACGTCTGCATTAAGCTTAGCCTTGTCTAGTGGGAGTTTTCATTCACTACTTCCAAAGAAAACTGTTTGGTATGGGGAACAATATAGAAATATAAATAGATCGCTAGTGATAGAGCTACCGCTGAAAAAATAACTGCTACCAGTTGTAAAGAAAACCACTCAGCAAAAACACCTAATACAAACGTCAAAATGATTTGCGCCACGCTTTGCAGAAGGTCAAGTGAACTTCCAAAGCGTCCCATCAGTACAGGAGGGATCGTTGTTTGGTACATCGTTGCGTATCCCGTATTGCTAAATGCCATAAAAAATCCAAGCGCTATAAAGCTTATGATTGCCAACCATAGGACAGTAGAGGAATAAAAGAGTAAATAGCTTAGCATTGTCAAAGAAAACCCCGCACCGATATACGTTTGTAGCGAGAGTTTTTTTACCATTGCTGTCGCACATAATCCGCCAAAAATCGCTCCGAGCCCAGCTACACTTACAACGATTCCATACGTCGTGTCCGTTGTATGGAAGACATCCTTTAAAAAGGTCATCTCCTGGGAATCAAGTGCAAAGGCAAACATTAATGCAGTTAAATACACCGCAAAAAAAATAAGTAATTTCGGCTTTCCCCGTATATAAGCCCAAACTTGTGAGAAATCATCACGGATGACGTTGAATGTCAAACGACTACTTTTTTCCGTTACTTCATTCTTGATGTTCGGTAATGAGGCAATCGCCCACGCGCAGACGAAGAATGTGAAAGCATTTGCCCACATGGCAACACTTGTATTACTTATCGCAATAATTCCACCAGCAAGTGCCGGCCCAATCATAAAAGAACCATAACTCAGTGTACTGTTCAACGCATTAAATCGTAATTTATCCTCATCCTTCACGAGCTTTGTAATGACATAAATGCTGCTTGGACCAAAGAAACTACTTGCAATATTTGCAAGGAAGATGAAACTATAGATGAGCCAAATCGATGATGAAAACGGCATGATGCAAACAATGATTCCTCTAATAATATCGCTATACACCATCAAACGTTTTTTATCATAGCGATCAATAATAGAGCCTGCGAAAAAATTACTACATATGCGAGCAATCGGACCAGCAATATATATCCCAGCCACCGCTGCAGGTGAATGTGTTAAATGCCAAACGGCCAAGTTCAAGGCGATTAGATAAATCCAATTTCCTAAATTTGAAAAGCCTAATCCTCCCAATAACAAACCATATTGTTTAAAAAACTGCATCCTGCCCCCCCCTTTAGCTGCTCATACGCTGAAGTACCTTCTCACTCGCGAAAAATGCATATTTGAAGCAAATGCTAGCTTGCTTATATGCATGAAAATCCTCATAAAACGCGGCCCATAATGGTGCATAATACAATGTTAATGAATAATATTCTTGTTGTTCAAAATAGGAAAAGACCATTTCTTCTATCTCTTTCAATTTAGTAAGCTCAAGGTTGCGCCCACTTGCATATTTTAGTAAATCCCATTGATACTGATGATGGAGCACAGTGAAACGTTCCCTTGGGTAGTTACAAAAAAGCGTATTTAACACTTCTTCGTTCCCTTGTTGATAACTAGCCCTCATCCAATTTATAACTGTATGTAAATCTTCTTCAAAATGATTTGCTTCCTCATAAAATGACACAGCTTCCGAGAATAAACCCTGACATTCATAGCAGTAGGCAATGTTATTATAAAGCGAACTCCACTGAAGCGGTGTCTGTATTGTGAAAACATTTCTCAATAAATCTTGTCCTGCTTCAAATTCCACTAATGCCTCTTGGTATCTATGTAAATCATTCAAAATAACTCCCCTCATCGAATAAAGCTTCAATTGGAACAAAGGTATATATTGATGGGAGAATGCTTGTGTCGCAATATTGATGTAATATAATGCTTGTTGGAATGAATAGTAGCGATGGTGGGCAAAAGCTACATGATAATAATAATTCGCTTGCTCAAAACGATTAGCAGTATTCATATAGTTGCTAACCCGCAACTGTTCTTCTCGTAAGATAATTTCCCGAAACTCTAAGAAGGATAAATGAACATTCGTTGAAACCCCGATATACATTTGGGTTGCCCTATCTTGATGCCAATTGATAAACGGTTCGATTTTTAGTAGTAGCTCTCTAGCGCCAATTAGCTTATCAATCGAAAATAAATACCGACTATAAACCAGTCCAGCTAGCAAATCGATTTCTTGTTGAAAAGACTCCGTTTGAAGAGTCGTTAACCTCGTTAATTCGTTTTGTGTAAGAATTTCATTTGAAAGCAGTTTTGCGTATATCCTTTCAAGAAGATCATGTTTCATTCCCACATCAGCTTTTTCTTGAGCCAAATCAATGCCTAAACGCGATAACAGCATTCCATAAACAGTTTCTTCAGCGATAACAACGCCATTTTCAATTCGACTCAAATAAGAAGGCGTACAAATCCCCACTGCTACATCATCTTGCTTTAACCCTTGCTGCTGACGATGAAATTTAATAAGCCGTCCCCAATTCTTCATTTTATAATCAGTCACAGCTTTCACCTCCAATTTCATTTTATCAAACTCTTTGAATTATTTATTGTGTATATCGTGACATCCGCTAGTATTCATCTATTTATTTTTATAGAACTTACACAAATGGAACTCCATTTCATCATTAGCCTGAACAATAGGAATTTCTGATATTGTATAGTAGATGAGAAGTTCCTATAGTCCTGTAGTAACGGACAGAAGTAAATCTAAAATTGAAAGTTGGTTTGTCATGAAAAATCATTGGAAATTAATCATAGGAATGGTATTGATAGTTGTTGTATTAGCAGCTTGCAGCAACTCATCTGACGAGTCACAAAATGGCGATTCCTATTCAACAGAAGATACTTCAAACACCGACAATTACATTGACAGAACCAGTAATGATGAAAATGAGACTATGAAGGAAGAGTATCTACAGAAACTTGCTGATATTAATGAAGAAGTCGAAGAAATACGGAGAACGTATTCCAATGATTCCTCAACTTATGCGATGAAAAAAGTTGAAGGCGATCGATATGATCTGTGGGATGGTTTATTAAATGAAGTGTATGGAGTCCTACAAGAACAACTTTCTTCAGATGAAATGAAGCAATTGAGAGATGAACAACGAAACTGGGTAACCTATAGGGATGATACTGCCAAGGAAGCTTCCCTACAATACCAAGGCGGTACACAGGAGCATTTGGAATATGTGGTTTTACTAGCAGATCTCACAGAAGAGAGATGCTATGAATTGGTTGAGGATTATATGAAATAATGATTCGATGCCCGTGGGCAATAAACAGGAAACACCATAAAAAAACAGAGTTAACTCCATACATTTTGGGAGTCAACTCTGTTTTGTTTACGTTAGTCTACTATATTTTCTACGGGTTTTGAATTAACTGGTTGCCGAAAATGAATGCAGGATTATGAACAGTGCGATCGGTAACCCTGCAATCCGTTAAATTTGATCTTGTTCGAGCCGTTTAATTAACTCCTCGAGCCAATAAATTGTATGCTCTACCCGATTTGAAATATAGGAGCTTAAAAACTCTATAAACTTCTCATTTTCATTGTCGATTTGAACCCGTTCTTCAAATCCATCGATTTTCCTCTGGTGGCCTTTAATTTTTTGTAATTTCTTTTTCATTATCTCAATAACATCATCACGATTTACATACTTAAGATTAGCTAAACCAACTACCATTTCTTTAACATCATCCGCATTTTCAAAAAGCTTATAGATTAATTTTGGCAGCGCTTCACGACCTTTGTCCGTAATTTCAAATATTTGCTTATCAGGTCGGTGCTCTTCCTTAATAATTTCAACTACCTCGACCAACCCTTTTTTCGCCAATGATTCGAAATGATAGTACAGTTTACTTTCTGTAAGTCCGCCTAGTTGATCGAACGGGATTGGCTCTGAAAGTTGTTTTTTTAACTTATAAGGATAACTATTATCCTCCATCAGTTTGCTCAAGATGAAAATTTGAATGGACATTCTGTATGCTCCTTCAAAATGACTTTTCTCTTCATTTTAGCAAAACTAAACTGTAACTTCAGCCTCATTTTCAACACTTTCTATCTTTCCCCTTGCCACCATCTCCTCAGTCGCAAATGGGACATGCAGAAATTTCACAATTAAAATGTTAACCGACATGGAAATTACACCAATAAGAACCAATGACCAAATGAAGGGACTTGGACTTATACTGCCATATAAGCCGGCGAAATATGCTTGCACCGAGTAATACATTGGCGATATATAACTAATCCATTCATATGGTAAATACATCATTTCACGTGTAACCGTTGCGCCATTTGCAATTGTTTGGATCAATAAAATTGGTAAGTTTAAAATCATACCACTATCACCAATTAAAAAGATGAAAATCGCTGTAAAGTTGAAGGACACCATATAATTTAAAATTTGCTGCCCAAGTATGCTGAAGAATAGGTTACCGCTTGGCTCATTTACTAAAAAGGTAACCCCTGTTCCCGCTAAAGATGATACGACAGCAATCAAGAGGGCGGTCAATTGTACGTATATGAATAAACGTTTTTTACTTGCTTTTCCAAGGTTGTTTTTAAATGCACCTACTAGTTGTAGTGCTCCAATCATCGCCCCGATGTAAACAGACATCGTTAGAAACATAGGAAGCATATTATGGTGCATGCCGTCAGGTATTTCATTGATTTTCACTACGTTTCCGGCATACGCTGTTTCAATTTTGTTTGACAGTTCAGCAGCTTGCTCCTCTGGCACATTAAAGTTCATTAATATATTTTGTGCAGTTTGTTGTGAAAACTGTGTGCTTATCTGGTTATTAATTTCCGCAACAACAGAATCCATTGTTGAAGAAACGACCGTTGCTCCTGCTTCATTAATTGTAAAGTCGATATTTGCCGCTGTGTCACCCATTTGTAAATTCTCGGAGAAAGTTTTAGGTATGTGGACAACTAACGCTACATCATTTTTTTCTAATTCTTTTATCGCTTCCTTATTCGACAAGCCTGTTTCAATATTTTTAAAAGGTAAACTCTTTTGCAATTGGTTTGCAATCTCTGCTCCATAATCGCCAGCGTCGTCATTGACAATTGCGATCGGCAATTTGTCTATGCTGCCTGGAATTGCTGAATAGCCAGGCAAGAAAATACTTAACATTACAATCGCATAGAAAATCCCCATGAAGATGGCTCCAATTGCGCCTTTCGTTTTTAAGAACTGCGTAAATTTCATTTGCTTTATCCTTTCTCAAATCAAAATTTGACTAGCAACACACTTCAATTTCACCACTCTAATTATAGTACTCAAAACAAAGTACTTTTATATTCTATTTTATTCTTTTTACAAAGTCAATCAGAAGGTTATTTAATCAAAAAAATAGACCTGTTTAGGCCCCTTCGTTCAGAGCAAAATTCCCAATGGAACGGTTAAAGTTCCAATAAAACGCAGAGAGTTTTTAGTTGTGCCTGCCCAGGCTACTAAATAAACAGGTTCATTTTTCTTCAAAGTAATCTTTGTAAATAAATGAATAACGAAGTTTATTTTCGGCTGATCTACGGGAGTTCAAGAACTGTTGTTTCCCACTACAAAGTTCAGAAATATCCTAGTAAATCAAAAAAGTTCACTGCTTGTAAACAGTGAACTTTCATTACTTGATTTATTCATTAAGATAGTCGAAAAGCTTACTAATTAGATCTTCGCCAATATCTACCGCATAAAGAGTACAAAGCGTTTCATTCAATACTTTAACTATACTCAACGCATTCTTATAAGCAGTTTTTAACTCATTTTCATTTAATTTAGAGGTTAATGATGCATAGTCCTTATACGACTCTGCACTTATATCACCTTCTAAATTTTTTGTACTGTTTAACCAACGTTCAACCGATTGCTCCTTTACCCTTATCAATTGTAATATATACTTTTGTACATGGGATAAAGTTTCCAAAGACCGAGCTAATTCTCCTCTTCTCATAACATTAACGCCCATCAACCAAGCATTCACGAAGTTATTAAAAGCGAAATTAACATTTTCATCAGTCATTCGGTTTGGTCCAGCTCCGCCTAATTCATAAAGTAAAGGCTTTAATTGCTCTGTAGAATCGTAAATATACATAGACTCTGGATCGGGAAAAACCCCAGTAGGCTTAAAACTTTTTATAATTTCCATTTTAGATACTGGAAGGAATGAAATTCTCCACGGATCATATTTGAAAAAATCACTACCTCAGTTCCATACTCATTGTAAAAGATCAAATCAATCGGATAAATTTCAGAAACCCAATGTCTCGAACTAAAATTCTCTATTTTATCATCTTGAATGAATATATAGAACTCAACATCAGAATATTGATCTCCTTCACCTTTCGTGAAAGATCCATACATCATACACGCTGAAACCAACTCATCTTTAATACATTTATCTTTAACACTTTGAATAATTTTGTTTTGGATTAGCATTTCCCAATCTCCTTATCGACTAATTTCTTTTTTAGATAAGGGATTTTTCAACGACCGGACAGCATGAGCAACACATAAACAATACTCCTTCCATTTCTAAATTATTTTATTTATTATCTCGAATTTCTTTCTGGATTTTACGAAGTGCTTTTTTCGATCCTCGCTCTATATCATGATTTAGTTTTCTAGTATTATAATCAATGAATAAAGTGTCTAAGTCATAACCCTCTGGATATAACTCTTCAGCTTTTAACTCTAGTGCCAAGCGTTTTTCGTTTACTTCAATAAATTGTTTTTGATAATACACAGTAACGTTATGATAGTTGTCCTTTTCTTTATACACTATTCCAAAGTCATCGTGGTCAAGCAGTTTTACACGGTCTCCTTTTTGATAGTCGATATTTTTATTGACTTTTTCAACCACTGTTTTTGGTCTTAGGATTTTGCTCTCATTTAACCGTTCCAAGCGATACTCTTTATTTTCCATATACTCTTCTGCTCTTTTTAAAACATTTTCCGGTACATTCATTTTTCTAGAGATCCATAGAGCATTACTGTCCCCAGACTGCCCGATGAGAAGTTTAAATAACGGTTCTAAAGTTTCATGATTAAATTGCATGGCAGCGTTCATAAAGTCACTATGCATTTCGGAAAAACGTTTTATTTCTCCATAATGCGTTGTTGCAACGGTAATACATCCTTTAAGATAAAACTCTTCTAAGAGGGAGATTGCTAATGCTGCTCCTTCATTTGGTTCTGTCCCACTGCCGATCTCGTCAAATAGTAACAGGGTATTGTTGTTTACTGATCGAAGTATCTCCGATAAGTTCTTCATGTGAGAAGAGAACGTGCTAAGTGCATTTTCTAAACTCTGATTGTCACCAATATCTACAAACACGCGCTCAAATACTGCAATTTCAGTTTCTTTCGAAGCAGTAATATGAAACCCAGACATAGTTGCCAAAGTAACAAGGCCAATAGTCTTCAGCACAATCGTTTTTCCCCCGGCATTAGGTCCGGTTATGATTAAGCTACGATAAGTGCTCCCAATCTGAAACTGAAGTGGTATAACATGACCCGATAGTAATGGATGCTTGCAATTTATTAATTTTATATTCCCATAATCATTTACGTTTGGCTCAATTCCATCCACATGTTTGCTATATTTAGCTTTAGCAAAAATCATATCGTACTGGGATATAAGCTCAATATTAATAGTAATGGCTTGAAGATTTTCAGTCACTAGACCTGTTAAAGTAGCTAGTATTTGATATTCCAACATTGCCTCTTCGGATCTTAATGTTGCGAGTTCAACACTTAGTTTTTGCACTATACTAGGTTCCATAAAGACTGTCGAACCTTTAGATGATATTTCAATGATTGTTCCCTGTACTTGATTTTTGTATGAGGATTTTATTGGTATTGTATAGCGATCATTCTTGATACTAATTATGAATTCCTGAATATAATTTCTATTCGCACTACTGTTCAGAAATTTATTTAATCGTTCTTTTATTTTTTGTTCAGATGTTTGAATATGATGACGAACACGTTTGAGTTCTTTACTGGCGTCCGAGTCAATCTGATTATTTTTTATAGAAAAGTTAATTTCCTCTTCTACCTCCATGAATTCTGTCATGGAATTGGCATAGGACGATAATGTCGGAGCAAAAAATTCTTTACCGGACATGAAAACTTTTATTTTTCGGCAACCTCTCAAAAAATCGGAAATACTTAAAAGCTCTGATGGGGCTAAAATTACGCCTTTTTCCAATTTGTCAATTGTATGTTCAATGTTGGAAACACCCATGAAAGGTACGTTTCCTCCTGCATCCAGAATGGCACGTGCTTCAGATGTTTCGGTTAATCGATGTTTGACTACTTTTAAGTTAGAACTGGGAATTAATTTATCAAATAGTTGTTTGCCTAGTCCGCTCACGCAATAAGATTTTACAATCTCTTTTAGTTCGTTGTACTGTAATTTTTCAAAAGTACTTTTATTCATGTTTTCATTCTCCTCCATGTGATTAGTAGATCAGCAATGAAGAAACCTAACGGCGATTTCAATGAGTTGGATATAAATATAAAAAAGCTGCGGCATCCACCGCAGCTTACGTTTACAATGCAAAAGTAAAATACATAAATAAAACCATCAATAACGATAGTTTTAATCATGAAGTGATGCACTTAATTGTAAAGTATGGTAGGTGTCTTCATAAGTGGAAATAAGTCCACAACAAAATAAGGGGGTGAAAATAACTGAAATCCCCTGTTGTTAAAACTTCCTTATTTCCTATAATGTTTTCTTATTTAGAAACTACCGCACTCACAAAATTCACCACTTATAATTTATTTGATATGCTCATTGAAATCGACTTTACAGGTCTATTATACGTAGTGATTAGGGATATGTAAAGAATGTCAAATATCCCGTAAACGTTTTACACAAACGGGCACACACATCTTTTTCATTAACGGTACAACTTTATTCAAAAAGTATTCCGCAAATACTCATTCTGCGCAAATAAAAAGAATCCATTTTGACAAAAGATTGATCAAAATGGATTCTTACCCAGCACATTAAAATTTATTTTTTATTAAGTAAAGGTAAGCTTATTAAAAGCATAACAATCCCTAGTGCTACAAAATATAGCGGCATCGCAAGGATTGTTCCATTATGAAAAACGCTCATACCATAGATTGTTGCGCTGACGAGTAAATAATAACCTAAGCTAAATATTGCACCCGCAGAACCAATGACGTCTTGAAAGTCAATGAGCGCTAAGCTTAAACAATTTGGTAAAGCGGTACCTGTACCAAATAAAATAATAAACACACTAACAATCATGATTGGCATTTGTATTGAAGTTGGTAAATAATGTACCGTTGTAGCGAGCATTGTACCGATGAGCATAATGGCTAACCCGCGTACGATAATCTTCTCAGGTTTTGTGTGGCTAACGAGTCGTTTAGATAGCATCGCACCCGCAATAGATGAGAGAGCAACGATAATGCCTAAAAAACCATACATCGCACTTGTTAGTGTAAAGTATTGCGTAAAAATAAACGGTGCTTCGGTATAATAGCTAAATAATACACCGTTAATACCGCCAATTAATACGCCGTAGCGCCATAGACGAGCATTTGTAACCATGCGCTTTACTATTGTTAGTAGAGGCTTCATTTCGATTGTAGCAAGCATTGTTTCAGGTAAGCGTAAAAACGCATAGCAAAATACGATAACGCTCATAGCAACTAACACCAAAAATACGACTTTAAAGCCAAAATAATAATCGGTAAAGCCACCGATTAACGGGCCAATGGCAGGTGTGAAGGCAAGGGCAGCTGAAATATGAGCGAATATTTTATGTCGCTCAACGCCAGAAAAGCTTTCACGTAAAATCGTTTGTGTCACGACAGAGCCAACACTTGCACCAAACGCTTGAATAAAACGCGCTACTAATAAAACCGCCATTTCGTTTGCTACTAAACAAAGTACGTTACCAACAAAATATAAAAACAGCCCATAAAGCATTGCCTTGCGACGACCGATTTTATCGGATAAACGCCCAAAGAAAAATACCCCGAAGGCAAAAGCGATAAAGTACACACTCATTGTAAGCTGTGCATCACTCATGGAAGTTTCAAACGCTTCCGCGATAGAAGGTAATGAAGGGCTAAAAATGGTTTCACTAATTTGTGGGAAGCCTACTAATACAATCAGTAATAATAAGCTAGTTGTTTTGTTTTCGATGTTTTTCTTCAAAATAATTCTCTCCTAGATAATTATAGGTTTGAAAGAAAAACATCGTAGCTTGGGAAATGGTGGCTTCACGAGTTTAATTTTTTCTAGATCACTCATGAATTCACTTCCTTTCATTAAAAATACGTAGGAAACTATACTATTGTATACTTATAATAACGGTAAGGAAAGGAGAATCTTTTATGAATCAAAGACGAAATTTGGTATTGTTCATTGCTTCGAGTTTGGATGGATATATTGCTACTAAAGATGAATCCCTTGAGTGGCTATTTAAAGTTGAAGGTGAAGGAGATAATGGTTTTTCTGAGTTTTATGAAACAGTTGATACAATTTTAATGGGAAAAAGAACCTACGATTGGGTAATGAAACAAGAAACAGAGAAGTTCCCGTATAAAAATAAGGAATGCTATGTGTTTACGAGATCTCCTTATAAGGAAACCGAGTATGTAAAATTTGTTAATGATGACATAAATAATTTCGTTAACAAGCTAAAAAACAAGGACGGTAAAAACATTTGGGTGGTCGGTGGAGGTGAACTGTTAAATTCTTTTATTCAGGAGGATTTAGTTGATGAATTCATTATAACCATTGCACCAACTATAATAGGTAACGGTATCCCTTTGTTTAAAGAAGGAAATCAAGAATTAGAACTTTCTCTGAAAGGAACGAAGAGATTTAATCAATTTATTGAATTGCATTATGAAATTAAAAAGTAAATTATATAACTAAGCGCGATTAAACAGCCTTTTTTAAAAGAGCTGTTCAGATTGAAGACAAACACATTGTTCAATTAAATATTGTGTTTATTTTTTATTCTCACTCAATATTTTCTACATGTAAACACTTAGTTTCACAGTAATAGCCTTTGCCGCCAACATAAACTTTTTCTATTTCATTTTTGCTGTTGGTTGCTAATTTAACTAATATTTCGGAAGGCGAGTGTAGAGAATAACCTTGTTCAAATACATAGACTTCTTTTTGCAAGTAGTGCTGTTTATAAAGGAAGCAAGCTAATGCACCGTTTGAAGTTCCAGTCGCTGCTTCTTCATTGATGTCGTATAGTGGAGCAAAATTTCTGCATATAATTCGATTATCATTGAAAGTATATAGATGCATCCCGACAACATTATAATACTTGCTGATTTCTTTAATTTTTTCAAAATTAGGTTGCAGTGCATGTAATCGCGTTTCGCTTTTTATAGGAATTAAAATATCTTTTAAGCCCGTGGAGACAATTTGAATTGGGTATTTATTGTCTATAGCTTTAATGTCAAAACAGTCGATGAACTCGTTTGGAGATACAACATCATAGAATATCGGTTTGTTTTGTTCCATGAATATGATGTCATCTTTTATGGTAATAGTAAGAACACCGCTATTCGTTTCAATCGTATAGTGATTCCTGAAAAGTTTATTTAAATGCATCAGTATCGCAAAAGAGCCAATTGTGGCATGACCACATAAATCAATTTCTTCTTTTGGTGTAAAATACTCAAATTTATAATCAGCAATTTCAGATCCTGATATAAATGCGGTTTCCGCATAGCCCAGTTGTTTGGCTATTGTCATTTTTAGAGTAGTGGTCAATGTATTCTCAATAAATACCACACCTGTTTTATTTCCGCCTTTATGATCCTTGCTAAATGCACTTGCAACATAAACGGATATTTTCATAAGACACCTTCTTCCCTCGCTTATAGTAAATAGTTTGCTCATCTGTTAATTCTTTTTTTATAATAAAACCAATCTTTTCGTAAAAACGTACTGCCGATAAGTTTTCTTTATATACTTTCAACTGAATTATAGTTCTTTGTCTTTTTTCAAAGTTCAATAACTCTTTCCCAGCCCCATTATTTTGATATGCCACATCAATAAAAAGCGCTGCCAAATAGTCGTCTACCATTGAAATAAATCCTACAATTTTGTTTGACTAGTTATGACGTGCGTTTCTGACATCGGAATATACTTTTCCTTCATCTCTTCAATTTGGGATTTCCAATAACTAGAATCAATAAAATCGTGTGCCTGCAATGAACCCTTGTACCAAATGCCAACCAAAGTATCAATATCTTTACCTTTATATGCTCTTATCATAATATCCCTCTTTTTCCGATTAACCCACACTTACACAAAATGGTCCTATTCTGGAACAATGCTTCTTCGACAACTGCGCCCGTTTGCATAGGATTAAAGCGAATACAGTTCTATTATTTTTTCTATAGGTAATTTACTCGGATCACTCATATCAACAAAATAAGGCAACTGCCATTTTTGGGTTTTCATCGCTTGTTTACTACTCGGACTATCCCAGCTAGGATAAACTCTTATTGCCATTTTACCCTTTGTTGAAGTAGACCTAAGAATGTTCTGTTTTAAAAGAATTTCTTTTGGGAAAATAAATTGACCAAACTCATTTTCATTTTTAAAGGTAGTTATAACTAATAAATCAGGGGCTTCCTCATATAAGTAGGGTTGATTTTTATTATTTTCGTCCTTTTCCCAAAAAACAACAAACTGCCCTGCTTTGGCAGGGGTTATATTTGCAACTCTAAATCTAACTGTTTTAGAAGACAATTGAAATGTACCAGCACCATACTTAGAATTTTGCTTCTCTTCTTGAACTGACTTTACAGTTAAGTGATTCGACTTATAAATCATTTTATTTACATAAGTTAATGCTATAAAAAAGTCATTCATTTATTCACTCCTAAATTTCAAACAAAATGGCCTGTTTATGGTATAACCTTAATTACTACTTTTACCACAAGGAACCCCTTTAGACAAACGGGGAGGTAAAACGGTACATCTTTTTTATAGACGGTATAACTTTTTTTAAAATGGTACGACTTTTTTACAAACGGTACAACTTTATTTTAAAGCTACATCTTAAATCCTTATAAAGTTAAGGAAGATAGCGACGGATTGGATTGACTATTGATTGAAATTGGGATTGGATTACAGTTGATTTACATCGAATTATACATAAAAAAATCCGAAGGTCTACCGGGAAAAATACCAGAAAAACCCTCAGATTGGGAACCATAATTTTATATGGAGAAAATAACTACTGATCCATCAACCTAGTCTCACTCCACCGTAACACTCTTCGCCAAATTCCGGGGCTTATCCACGTCGCATCCACGATGAAGTGATGCATAATACGCAATCAGCTGCAACGGAACAACCGAAACAATCGGTGTCAGTAACTCATGCACAGGTGGCAAGACAAAACGATCGCCTTCTTCTTCGGTACCTTCCATGGAGATGATGCATGGATGCGCGCCACGAGCGACGACTTCTTTGACGTTGCCCCGGATATTGAGGCTGACGGATTTTTGAGTCGCTAGGGCAAAAACTGGTGTGCCTTCTTCAATAATAGCAATTGTTCCATGCTTCAGTTCTCCACCGGCAAAGCCTTCCGCCTGAATGTAGGAGATTTCTTTTAGTTTTAGTGCGCCTTCCAGGCTAACATAGAAATCTAGGTTCCGGCCTAGGAAGAAGGCGTTGCGTGTTGTTTCAAGGTACTCCTTCGCAATCTGTTCCATGTCATCCTTCGAGTCGACGAGGGTTTGGATGGCGTTGGCGACGATGGAGAGTTCCTGTCTCAAATCGAAATCGATTTCCTTGTTCAACTGTTTTGCGACGACGTATGCAGTGATGGCGAGTACGGCGACTTGGGCTGTGTACGCTTTCGTCGATGCAACCGCGATTTCTGGACCTGCGTGAAGAAGCAATGTATGGTCTGCTTCCCGCGACAACGTGGAGCCTGGAACGTTTGTCATTGTGATCGTCGGGTAGCCGAGCGCTTTGATTTTCACGAGCACTTGGCGGCTATCCGCTGTTTCGCCGGATTGGGTGATGAATAAAAACAACGGTTTCTTCGAAAGCAATGGCATGTTGTAGCCGAATTCGCTTGAAATATGCACTTCGACTGGGATGCCAGCGAGCTTTTCAAAGTATTGCTTGCCGATTAAACCTGCATGGTAGCTTGTACCGGCCGCAATGATGTAGAGTCGATCCGCTTCGTTAATTGCTTGGATGATCGCCGGATCGCTGGTGAGTTCCTCGCGATCATTTGTGTAAGCCGTCAAAATTTTGCGCATTACGCCTGGCTGCTCATCGATTTCTTTGAGCATATAGTGCTGGTATGTTCCTTTTTCGATATCGCTCATGTCGAGTTTCGCCGTATATGGCGCACGCTTGATTTCCGTTCCGTTGAGCGTCATGATGCGGATGACTTCTTTTGTGACGAGGACGACTTCTTCATCATGAAGCTCAATGAACTGGTCTGTCAGTTGCAGCATCGCCATCGCATCGGATGCGACAACGTTAAAGCCTTCCCCGACGCCGACGAGTAACGGACTGCGATTTTTTGCTACATAGATTGTTCCTTGGTCTTCCGTATCCAGCATGGCAATAGCATAAGATCCGTGCAATAACGATAATGTATGACGAAAAGCCTCTTCGGTTGTCATGCCATTTATTACGAACACTTCAACCAATTGTACGATTACTTCAGTATCGGTTTCCGAATTCATGTTCACGTCTTGCAAGTATTGCTTTTGCAATTGTACATAGTTTTCAATGACACCGTTATGCACAAGCGTAAAGCGTCCGGATTCGCTTTGATGCGGGTGGGAATTCTTCCGATCTGGAATCCCATGTGTCGCCCATCTCGTATGGCCAATCCCTATTTTGGACTCGATGGACGGATCAACAGCTTTTCGTAAATCCGCGATTCGTCCTTTTTCTTTGATGACTTCCACACCGCTCTTTGTCAGAAGTCCAAGTCCCGCTGAATCGTACCCACGATATTCAAGTTTTTCGAGCCCTTTAAGTAAGATCTCTTTCGTGTCCTGCTCTCCAATATAACCGACAATTCCACACATATTAATTTCCTCCTCATGAAGAAATGACAAAGTCCACCTCGGAATTTCCGAAGTGTTTGCCGTTTACTTGTTAGAATAGCCTTTTTGCCTTGTTGTCCATACGATTGCTCGGATGTTTTGTAGGCAAAAGTTACAATCGGGCATTTTCGATCGGGAGGCATCCGCCGAATGTTTCGATACTCCTCCACCTCGTCTGCTGGAAATGTGGGTCATCCGATTTTCCCAGCACTGGCGCTTTCATTGATTTCCGATTTTCCGTATAATTCCCCTCCTTGTCACGGGTCGGTTGATAACCGATTCGTTAATCATACAAAACTCGCTATTTTTTTGTCAATCCATAGTGTCATGATTACAGTTTAAGCCTACTATTAAGGATAAAAAAACAAAGTTAACTCCATACATTTTTGAAGTTAACTCTGGTTTTAACGTTAGTCTAATATATTTTCCACAGGTTTTGAATTTCGTTTTTGGATTAGCCAATTTCCGAATATGAATGCAGTAACGACGAACAGTACTAACGGTAACTGAAAGACCGTCCACGTAGTTGGTCCATAATATTTATTTTGATGTGCTTTTTCAATCGTTTCAAGATATGAATCCTGATACTCAAATTGTACAATCCATTGATCATCAGCCATTGCTACTGTACCTATATCATAATCATTTGGAATAATTGACTCTGTAATCTTCCCATTCTTCCCAACTACAAGCGCTGCGTGCGCATAATTAATCGGATAAATTGTCGTCGGCCCTTTCTCTAAACGCGTGTAATCAATCGGATAAGGCTCTGTTTTCCCATCCTGTAAAAGCGTGAAGTCTTCTACATCGTCAATAGAAAAAACGGCCAAATACTGTAACTCTTCATTGTATTTTTGGAAAACCGATTGAAGTGTTGTTTCATCCGGTTCTTTTTGTGTCTCTAATACCTCGAATGTATCTTCCAGAATACTTCCCTTTTGCTCTTCAATCTCTCGTGCTTCTTGTCGGTCGTGGTTTATATCAATAAACATAATTAAAGAGTGAATAAAAAAACCAACCGTCACGATGATCGAAATCCATAACGATCTTCTTAAAAAAGTCATAAAACCCTTCTGAACATCAATATAATGTGCAACCTTTTGAAATGGCTTTTTTTGTTCAATCCTCGCTTGAACGTCTGGCTGCTCATTAACATCAAATTTTTCACGCATTTGGTGCAGATGCTCCGCACATTGTTCGCAAGTAGCGATATGCTTCTCTATAAATTTCGACGTTTCCTCACTGCATAAATGATCTATGTACGATGGTAATAAATCGCGTACAATATAACATTCAGTCTTCATCCAAGCTCCCTCGCTCTCTTAATTTTAATTTGGCTCGGTAAAAGGTTACCCTAGCCCAATTTTCATTTTTCAGGTGGATTTCTCCGATTTCTTTGAAGCTTAAGCCGCCCAGTATACGAAGTAACACAATTTCTTTATACGGTTCCTCTAACAAATGAATTGACCGATAAAGCGCGATTTTATCTTCACCTTCGATTAGTTTGTTTTCTACTGAAGGTACTTGATTCAGCAGTTGCGGTGATTGCGGTTGTTTAACTTGCTTATCGACGAACTTATAATAGGTATGCTTTGCTATTTGACAGAGCCAAACAGACATTTTGCATTCCCCATTGTATGTATCGATTGAACGAACTGCCTGATAAAAAGTCTCTTGCGTTAGTTCCTCTGCAATATCGGCATTCCGACAGAGAACCATTAAATATTTGAAAACTTGTTCGGCATATTGTTCATATATTTCCGTTAGCTCCCCCAACGTCCTACCTCCTTTCCACCTATATATCTAAAAAAACATCGTTTCGTTACAAACTTTCTTGTTATTTTTTTCATTTGGCATCTTGTATCATTTTTATGTATGACTATTAGAAAAGCAATAGCGTCTTAATGAGTAAATAACGAGCAAGCTAAAAAGACTGTAGCCAACATAAAATGTTATGTTGGCTACAGTCTACCAATTGGTCCGATTGCTGAACAATATACTCATTAGTTATAGCTTGACGGTTTTTCGTAAGGTTACAGAAGGAAAAGGTATAGATTTAATACACTAAGGAGAGATTACCAATGGACCCCTTAACGGTATTGAAACATCAAAATTAGGAGAGTATCAAATGGACAAAACTGTATATCTCGTTAGGCATTGCAAAGCTGCAGGACAAGAGTTGCAAGCAGAATTAACTGAACAAGGAAAAGAGCAAGCGATAGAACTGAGGCACTTTTTTAAAGAGCGGAATATTAAACAAATCATTTCAAGCCCTTTCACGAGGGCAATTCAATCCATCCAGCCGACAGCAGACATCCTAGACCTGGAGGTGGAAATTGACAGACGCCTTGCTGAGCACAAGCTGATTTCAAAGAACCTAAAAGACTGGCTAGAACGCCTCGAAGAATCCATTCGGGAAAAGGATTTGAAAATGGCAGGCGGAGAATCGAGCAGCGAAGTAGCAAAAAGAGGAATGGAAGTGCTTGAAGCAGCAACCGACGGTACCGTGCTGGTAACTCACCGCAATACGATGGGACTTTTATTGATGCAAATTGATGGCATGAAGGGGCTTAAAGAATGGACAGGACTGTCGCACCCGGATGTCTACGAAGTAAAAGTTCAAAAGGATACCTATTTCGTAAGGAGAATCTGGGGCTAAAACCCCCACCTACTATCGGAGGTGTAAGGCGTTGCCTGTAATAAATATAAATGGGATAGACCTGTATTATCACGTTAAAGGCCAAGGGATTCCGATCGTGTTCATCCATCCTCCCCTGCTCACAAGCATGAATTTTTTTTACCAAGTAAATGAATTATCAAATCACTTCAAAATTATTGTCTTTGACATTCGTGGCCATGGACATAGCTCTTTTTCAGAAAGAGCATTGACCTATCCATTAATTTCACAAGATATCAAACAACTATTGGACCATTTAAGTATAGATAAAGCTTTCATATGCGGCTACTCAACTGGAGGTTCAATTGCTCTTGACTTTTTGTTGACACATCCCGAGCGCTCTTTAGGAGGCATTCTTATCGGAGCACTGTCAGAAGTAAAAGATCAATCACTGAAAAATAAAATTACGTTAGGAGTAAAGTTAGCGAAATGGAACGCACTTGAAGCTCTTGCTTTATCCGTTTGCTTTACTAACTCCGATACTCGACAATTGTTTAAAGACTTATATAGCAACGCCAAAAAAGGAAAAGCCCAAAATATTGAACAATATTATCGGTACAGTTTGCACTATAACTGTACCGATCGTTTGAATCAAATTAAATACCCTATTTTGTTGCTGTATGGGGAAAAAGATAAGGCATTTCATCCCTATGCCCATTTATTACACGAAAAGCTACCGGTCAACGAGTGTATACTCATAGGAGACATGAAACATCAGCTTCCTACGAAGGCGGCCGTGGCAGTGAACAAATTTATTAAGCAGTTTGTATCTACTCATAGAACTCAGAACGGAGAAAATTGAATGGTTACACACTTCTATTGTTGTTCCTTGTCCTTACTAGTCCATACAACTTTATACAATAATGCAGTTTCATATTCACCAATTCCTTCGGGCAATTCGCCATTTATACTTCCAATAGAACGTAGTTCGTTTTTTGTAGTGCCTGCCCAGACTGCTAAATAAACAGGTTCATTTTTCTTCATAGTAATCTTATCGCCAATTAAGTTACCAAAAGAATAAGCTGTCATGTTAGTTGAATAATTCGTTGTCGATAGCCCGGAAGGTATGCCAGATATCAATTTTAAGGATTTTACAGAATCATCTTCTCCTTGGAATTCACTCATTCCAAAAGAAATAAGGCTGTCCTTATATTTTTTATCAAGTGCGCCCCAAGTCTTCAGCAACTCCTCCTTAAACTTGCCGTTTTCATACACCTCCACCGACATTTCCAAATCTTCCTCTTCACCTAAAGTGCCGTTCAGCTTAAAATATTCAATATGGCCCACTCCTGTTTTACTAACAAGCAGACTTTCTTGTTCATTCATGGTATATGGTTCAATGGTGATTTTAGATATGGCATCACCTGGCTTTTCGCCACTACAACCAGCAAGTATAAATGTAAGCAATAAGACGCCTATAACTATAGCTTTTTTCACTTTAATAATCTCCTTTTCCTTTAGTCGAAGAAAGCAAAATAGAGTACGCTAGCAATAAGCAGCAAAAGAATAAGTATGCCTGTACCCTTCCATCCTAATCCCCCAACTAGATCTTGAAGTCCCCCACCGTGAACACTTCCTGCCGGGTTCCTTTTCAATTCTTCTTGTCTCAATCTTTCCCGCTTTTCTTCAGGTCTTTCTTTTTCTTTGTTCAACAGAGACATCCCCTTTATGTTTCTCGATTCAGACAATAATAATCGACCATCTGTCTTGAATATTTTTCTCCATTTCATCGGATTCACTTAGGTTTCCTGTATACAAATGATGATTCAACATATGGCTTCTCCTACTTGATGAACTTTTTTATTAGTACCACTACAACAAAATGAATAATTCCGCCGACCGCTCCAAAGATAAACATGAAGATCATTGAGAAGAGATCATATAGAATAACGCTCGCAACAATACCCGCCAAACCGCCTGAACCTGCATATAATAATGCCTTTACCCTGTTCGGATAATTTTTCATTCGCGCCGAAAAATCGATGTACAAGGAAACAGGAAAGGCTCCAAACCCAAAGAACGGCCACGAATATAGAGCCACAACCAAGACGGTCGGACCAAAGCTCCAAGAATCTTGAAAAGCGATCATCGAGTAGAGTGCCATGAAAGCTCCAAAGAGTACGGGAGAAACAAAAATCGCTAATAAATAGATAGAGAATCGGTCAAATGTCGTTTTGTAGCTTGTTGTCATATTGCATTGCCCTCCTTTCCTTCAATAAACTTTTACTTCAAAAAACGACTACGTGTCTAAATCACTTGATATAAAAGCCGTCCCGAAGGTACACTAAAATTATGATTGAGGAGGAAGAATAACAATGTCCTATCTATATTTAGCACTTTCTATATCTTTGGAGCTTATCGGCACTTCTTTATTAAAAGCCTCTGAAGGATTTTCAAAACTGTTCCCTACAATCGGGGTCATCGTTGCTTTCATTAGTTGCTTTTTCTTTTTATCGTTGTCCTTGAAGACGATTCCTTTGAATACAGCCTATGCCATTTGGTCAGGCATTGGGATTGTTGCTACTGTCATTATTTCAGTTAGCATATGGAAGGAAAAAATCAATATGGCTAGTATTGTAGGAATCACCCTCATACTTGCTGGCGTGGTGATCCTGAATTTATTTGGACCGGGGCATAACGAATCTAGCAGTGACAAGGAAAGAAGTGAATCGTCCGTAGCGATAAATGATAGTATGAATAAATGATGAATTGGTGCTTTCTTCGGGAAAGCACTATTATAATTACCCCTAATAGATTTCTGAGATCACATGTTGTCTTTAGATTTTAATCAGAACTTTTCCTTCATAGTTACGACTCTCAATTAATTTATGTGCTTCAGCCGCATCCTTCAAATCGAACACTCGAGCAATCGGGAGTGTAAGTTTATTTGCAGAAAACAATTCCGTAACTTTTGCGGCGACCGGAGCCAATCGTGCTGGATTATGCTTTCGAGTTGTCCCTAAACTAAAACCTTTTACATTCCTACAACTACTATGCACATCACTAGTATTAAAATTACCGACTTTCCCACTGCTGTTCCCAAATTGGACAAGTGTGCCATATAACGCTAAACAATCTAAACTCCTGCCAGTAACGTCTCCGGCAACTGAGTCGAAGATCACATCGGCACCTTGATTATTCGTTTGCTTTAAGACTTCAACTGCAAAACTATCATACGTGCAAACCATATCGGCTCCTAAATTCATAACATATTCTTCTTTAATAGGGTTTCCAACAGTTCCAATAATTTTTTCAACACCGGCTAATTTCGCCAATTGTACGAGCATAGAGCCCACCCCACCAGCAGCGCTATGTATAACAATCGTATCGGTTTTTTTCACTTGTCCAATTTCGTGAATTAGTATGTAAGACAAAATAGATACTGTTGGAATTGTTGCGGCCTTATCAAAGGAAAGACTATCTGGAATTTTAAAGACTAATTGTTCATTCGCGACTACGTATTCTGCATATGAACCGTCTTTTGGAAAAGCTATTACACGGTCTCCTTTTGAAAAACTTGAATGGATGGAAGTCTCTTCAACGATCCCCGAAACATCCAAACCAAGAATTAACGGGAAGTTACCTTTACCTTTGCTTCCAATGCGATTTTTAATATCGGCGTAATTTACACTTGTATACTTGGCCTTAATTAATACTTCATTCTCTCCTATTTTTGGTATTTCTAGATCAGCGTACGAAAGTACATCCGCATTACCAAATTCATTTTGAATTATAGCTTTCATTTCCATTTCTCCTTTTTAAAAGAATAGCAACCGAACGATTGAAGGCTTCATACACTATCACTTCTGTACTTTTTGTCTCCAAAATCTTTCCTTAGGGACCTATTACTGAAAATTAATACAGTTCACATACCGAGTATAACACTTTTAATACATGTATTCTTTTGGAAAGGAGAAATGAGTTCTGAAATATCCTTCCAGCCATACGCTACATCTTCTAAATGAACCCTGATTTGGGCCTGTAAATTAAAAAGTTCACCGCTTGTAAACAGTGAACTTTCATTACTTGATTTATTCCATGAGATAGCAGTAAAGCTTACTAATTCGATCTTCGTCTATATCCACCACATAAGAAACCAGCGTTTCATTCAATACTTCAACTACATTCAACGCATTCTTGTATGAAATATTTCATCATTGCCCAGGTAATACTATCCAAAAAGTATTACTCGTACTCGTCGTACTAACTCCGATCTCGCCTTGATGATGACGCTCGATAATCTCCTTTGAAATCGCAAGTCCTAATCCTGAACCTCCAGTCATACGGCTTCGGGAAGAATCAAGACGGTAAAATCGTTTAAATATATTTTCTCTCTCTACTTCTGGTATTGGCATACTTGGACCAGTAACCGAAATACGGTAATCCTTTCCTTCCTTCTTCCCTGCCACTACAATGGGGCCTTTTCCCTCATAATAGAGAATAGAATTTTCCAACAAATTACTAATTACTTGTTGTATGCCCGTGCCGTGAAGATCAATGTTGCATGATTCAATCTCTACTAGTAAAGGAATATTCTTTTGTTCCAAAGTCCTCGCAAACATGGCAGCACATTGATGCAGTAAAGGCTCGATTTCACATGCTTCTTTTTCGACCATTGATTGAGTCGATAGGTAATCCCATTCCTTTAATTGCTCAAGTTGTTCAATCATTTGCGTCAATCGATTTGATTCCTGATATAGGGATGCAAAAATTGCTTTATCCCCTGCTATATCTCCATCTTTCAATGCTTGTAAATAACCGTTTAAATTCGATAACGGCGTTCTTATTTCATGCGATATGTCAGAAACGAGCCTATTCCGATGTTGTTCATTCATTTGCAGCTGTGTAATAAGCCCATTATAATGTAATGCCAATTGACCAATCTCGTCATTTTTATATACTTTTACTGGTTCCGGATAACGACCCAGCTTCAACTCTTTAGTAGATTGAATTAACCCTCGGATCGGTTTAATAAAGCGTTTGATAATATAGAAGTGAATAGCGCTTCCAATAATGGCAGCTACAATCATTAAAATCCATAAGTAATTAAGAAGGATACTATTAAATTGTTGTTGCCGCGGTGTATCCAAGCCTCCTACATCCGCTGCTAAAAAGCAGGCAGCGCTATAAATAGCCCAACCACTTATGGCAGTTACCATCACAATGACCGAAACATTTAAAAAACTTAAACGCCATAAAAATCCAGTTGGTACAATTCGGTTCAAAAAATTATAGACGCGAGACAAACTTATACCCCATTCCCCTAACCGTTTGGACACGTTTTGGTTTCGATGGATGCTCTTCAATCTTTTCACGAAGTTTTTTAATATGAGCATCAATGGTGCGATCCATCACATCACTCTCCATATTAGGGTGAATCTTACAAATAAGCTGCTCACGTGATAGTACGATGTCTGGATTTTGCATAAAGTAATGCAGTAGGTTAAATTCAAATTTAGTTAGCTTTACATTTTCACCGTGAAGTAAGACTTCCCCTTTTCTTGGCATGATACATAACCCATCATAAACAATTTTTTGACAAAACTGTCCAGTACGCCGAAGCACAGCTTCAACTTGGGCAATAAGTTCATTAGGATCAAACGGCTTTGTTACGTAGGCATCTGCCCCTAACTTCAAACCGGATATCCGATCTTCAATTCGTGCTTTTGCTGAAAGCATAATCACTGAAACTTCATTATGCTTTCGCTCGCGAATCCAAGTATAAAACTCTTCACCGCTAACCTTTGGAAGCATGAGGTCCAATATGATTAAACAAGGACTACGTTCTATGAAAACCGATTTCGCTTCTTCTCCATCACTCGCCTCCACAGCTTCATATCCACTTTTCTTTAAATAGAGGAGGATGAGATTTCGGATCATTCGATCATCTTCAACAACCATAATTGTTGTTTTCATATGAATCACCTCAATTCTTGTTTTACACAGGGGGCCTATTCCATCATTTCAAACTGCTGCACCATAAAATCATAATTCATCGCACCCAACATGATAAATTGAATTCGGCCATTCGAGTCAATCATATAGGTCGTAGGATAAGCCATAACCTGGTATTCGTTTGACACAGCAGAATCGGCATCCAAAGGTATTGTCAATGTCAGCCCCAATTCATCCACAAAGTTTTGAACACTCTCTGGGTTTGATTCGGTTTCGGATAAATTCACAGCTAAAATTTGCACATCCTTCTTTTCCTGAAACTTTTGCATATCAGGCATTTCAGCACGGCATGGCGGGCACCAAGTTGCCCAGAAATTCAGCATGACTCGCTGCCCTTTGTAATCTGACAACTTTATTGTCTTACCATCTAATGTCTTAAGTTCAAAATCCGGTGCTAATTGGCCTTTACGAATTCCCACTTCATCGGATTCAACCGATTTTTCTCCGATATTACCATTTTCATATTCGGAGGTTTTTATTCCTCCCTCAGATGAAATGACAAACTCATATACACTCCAACCAAGCATTCCTACTACAAGTAAAATAAGTATTGCTTTTTTCAAGTATCTTCCCCCCGTTTTCATCCTAATTTTTCGAACCAAGTGCCTTGAACTAATTTGAGTAGAAATTCTGTGATACGAGGCATTTGACCAGTAAGCAGAATAATGCCCATAAGAATCATAATAATAGCGCCTGTTTTCATAATCACTTGACTATGACGACCAATCCATTTGGTTGAACCGAGGAAAAATGTCAAAATGAGGAATGGCAAGGAAAATCCAATTACATACATAACTGTATACAATATACCTTGACCTGGATTACTTGCTGCCAAAAATAATATCGAGGCGAATATTGGGCCAATGCAAGGCGTCCATCCAGCAGCGAATCCCATTCCGACAAAGAAAGTACCTAAGTACCCGACAGGTCGTTTAGAGGATTGGAAACGCTTTTCTTTCATTAACATTGTGATATTGATCCAACCACCAACAAAAAGCCCCATGAAAATAATAAAAATCCCGGCTAACCGTTGGATTAGCAATCCTGAATCACCGATTAATAATGTTTGAATCCATTGCCCCAAAAACGAAGCACCGATACCTAAACTTATAAAAACAAGTGAGATGCCTAACAAAAAGAACACAGAATGGCTTACTAACTTTCTACGGATTGTAACACCATGGTTTCCCTGCAGTTCTTTTACACTGATGCCCGTGATGTACGATAAATACGCAGGAAAAATAGGCAATACACAAGGTGATAAAAAAGATAAAGCACCCGCCCCTACCGCCAGAAGCATCCCCACGATTAACATCGTATCTGTTTCAATTCCTCCCAATTACGACACCTTCCTTCGTTTATATAAAACAAGTAGTAAACAAGCGACTAAAAAGAAAACCAAAAACCCTGGAGATATTGTATAGCCGAATACCATCGTAAATGGCATCCTAAAAGCCACTCCTAACGTACCTAACGACCAACTTACGAACATGAGTATGTTTAATCGATAGACCGTTATTCGATCACGTACGACGACGAAAAGAATAATAAGCACAGCAAGTAAAGCTGTGTAATTCAACGAGTATGTATTGCCGTTCCAAACAATTTGAATGAATTCATACACAAACGAAGCAATTAAAAAGACAAAGATAAAGACGTGAAGAAATGGGATACTATCAATTTTTCCCATTTCGGACTTTATCGTAACCGTTATGATGCTAGCGATAACCGCTACGTAAAATGCAGTTGAATTACTTGGATAGGATAATATTGACAAGGGATCCTTGAGAAAAACGGAAAGATTGAAAACGATTTTTCCAACCCACATATAAATAACGAAATTCATCAGTTGTCCCAATAGTTCGCCCATATAATCCTTCTTTTTTTCTTTCGCTGCATCACTTAGGAAGTAGTAAGTAAGAAATCCCGCACCCAAGCTGATAATGATAATACCCACGGACAATTGTGCACTTGTCATTGCTGCTGGCCCCCTTAACAAGAACGCTCAATGATCAGCATATACATGGTTTATGAAAGTTTCATGAACGTGGCTAATCTTAATTAGCAGCATCACAAAAGACGACTCAAATTCTTTTTTCAGAGTCGTCTATTATGGATGGGATTTATCACAACGTGGGACATGGCTCGGCTTGAATACCGGATTGGGATTTAATTAATTCGTAAGAAGAGATGATTTCGGGGATTATATATGTGTCACAAATTAAAATAAATGGTACAATCTTATGATGAGCAAAGGATTTTGCATGCAACAGGAGGATACAAAATGAGTAACGAAGATAATTTTTGGCTTGATCTTCCGAAGCCGTTTTTTATATTGGCACCGATGGAAGATGTCACAGATGTCGTATTCCGTCATGTCATCGCCGAAGCAGCGCCACCCGACGTATATTTCACGGAGTTCACGAATACGGAAAGCTATTGCCATCCGAATGGAAGAGAAAGTGTTCGTGGCCGTTTAATGTTCACTGAAGACGAACAGCCGATTGTCGCTCATATTTGGGGCGACAAGCCTGAGTATTTTAAACAGATGAGCATCGACATGAAAAAAATGGGCTTCGGTGGCATTGATCTCAATATGGGGTGCCCGGTGCAAAACGTGGCGGCAAACGGAAAAGGCGCAGGATTGATACGGCGTCCGGAAGTCGCAGCGCAAATCATTCAAGCCGCAAAAGCCGGTGGATTGCCAGTCAGCGTGAAAACAAGACTAGGCTATATTGAAATTGACGAATGGCATGATTGGTTACGACATGTCCTGGAGCAAGACATTGCAAATCTGTCCATTCACCTGCGCACAAGAAAAGAAATGAGCAAAGTGGATGCACACTGGGAACTGATTCCGGAAATTAAAAAGCTGCGGGATGAAATAGCCCCTAACACATTGTTAACAATCAACGGCGATATCCCTGACCGCGCTACAGGACTAAAATTAGTGGAACAATACGGCGTTGATGGCGTCATGATCGGGCGTGGTGTTTTCACAAATCCATTCGCGTTCGAGAAAGAACCGAAAGAACATAGCGTGAAAGAGTATCTGGATTTATTATTATTGCAATTGGATTTGCATGATAAATATTCAACTGAAGAAGAACCACGTCCCTTTAAACCGCTTCTCCGCTTTTTCAAAATCTACATTCGTGGATTCAGAGGCGCTGCTGAATTGAGAAACGAATTGATGAATACAAAAACGACGGATGAAGTACGGCGCTTGGTGAAAGAAGTTATGGAGAAGGAATTGAATCTGAGATAACTATAATGAAAAGCCTCCAAGCAGAACGAATCTGCCTGGAGGCTTTTGTACAATTTAGTATGCTGTCCATCCTGCATCGGCAGCAATGACTTGTCCATTGATGAAACTTGCATCATCCGATCCTAGGAAAATGGCCAATTTCGCAATTTCCTCCGGTTTTCCCGTACGCGGGTTAATGCCCATGCCTAACTGTTGTCGTGAAAATCCGAATTGGCTCATATTGGTCATCGAAGTACCGATATTTGTTTCAACTCCGCCTGGAGCAATCCCGTTACAGCGAATGTTTTGGTCTGCATACATGAATGCAGTATTTTTGGTCAGTCCGACGACCGCATGTTTGGATGCTGTATATGCTGCGCCAGCGCGAGCTCCATAGAGTCCGCCCGCTGAAATATTATTTACGATGACGCCATGTCCTTGCTTTTGGAATTCTTCAACGGCTAAACGCATCGATTGCATGACAGCAGTCGTATTAATGGAGAAAACTCGGTCCCACCGTTCATTTGAAACTTCGCCAACCGGCTCCATTCCATCCATAATGCCTGCATTGTTGACAACGATATCGATTTTGCCGTATTTCGCTTTTGTTTCTTCAAATAAGTGTTGGAGATCTTCTTCTGATGCTACATTCGTTTGAATCGCTACCGCTTCCCCACCCGACTCAATGATTGCTTGAGCGACTGTCTGAGCACCTTCAAAATTCAAGTCCGAAACGACAACTTTTGCACCTTCTTGAGCGTACCCTTCAGCGATTGCTTTCCCCATCCCTGATGCTGCACCCGTAATGATTGCCACTTTGTCTTGTAACTTCATTCTCACAACCTCCTTAGTTATTGAACATCTGTTCATTAACAAGTATACTCATAGAAATGAGCGTATTCAATAATCAAAAAACAAGTAACTGTTCAATAAGCATCAGTTTCACAAAAAGTGTTCATTGAAGAGGAGAATTGAATTGAATAAACAAGATTTGAGAGTACTAAAGACGAAAAACAGCTTACAACAGGCGTTGTTGGAATTATTGAAGACCATTCCTTTGGAAAAAATAAAAGTTACGGAAATATGTAAAGCAGCGAATATAAACAGGGGGACGTTCTACTTGCATTACGGCACGGTTGAAGACGTTTTTCATGACTTTTTCCAAGAAGTGATCCATGATTTACAAAGCTCGTATGACGAACCCTATAAAAATACGATTCCTTTTGAGATCTCAAAAATCAATCCAAACTCGATTCAGATCTTCCATCATATTAAGAGACATCAAAGTTTCTATGAAATCGTCTTCTCAAAAAATACGAACAAATCCTATTACTATATGCTTTTTGACCAAATCCGATTAAACATGGAACGCGACTATCAATCGGATCAAATCCCTGACGTCCCGATGGACTACATCATCGGCTACCAGGCAAACGCCATCATAGGTTTGATCATCGTTTGGTACGAACATGGCTTCAAAGAGACCCCTGAAGAAATGAGCAAGAAGCTCCACCACATACTAAAAATTTCTCGTTAAATGATGGTGGCTAAATGATGGTGCCTGTGTAAGAAACATTCATGATAATTCAACCAATTTGTATAAGTATACAGATATTTTCCACGCATCTATAATAAATGTATTTTTATACAATTGTAGTGAATTAACTGAATTGCACCTTACACAGGCACCCAACATTTAGTTAGCTGAAAGTTCTTCTTCTGTTACCCATTTATGGTTTGTTACTTTTTCACCGCCGGTAGTTGGCGTATAGTCAATCATGTAAACTGTCGTTTTTTCAGCTGAATCAATTTCTGCTGTTGCCCCTTTCATCCCTTTCATATGGTCTGCTTCTACGGTGACTTCCGTGCCTGGCTCCAATTGTTGTTCACCAGCGTCCTTTATTTCTTCTTGGATTACCCATTTATGATTTTCCACTCTTTCACTGCCAGTTACCGGAGTATATGAAATAGCGTAGGCTGTCGTATCATAAGCACCCACAATGGTCGCAACAGCACCCTTCATCCCTTTCATATGATCAGTTTCAATGATGGCTTTACTTCCGACCTCATAGGTTGGATTTTCAGCCACTTTCAAGTTTGCAGGAACTTCACCTGAGCCGGAATGGTTCATCTCCATTTCCATATCTTCTTGTTGCGGTTCATTATTGACGTCTGTACGATTTTCGTTGGTCGTTTTGTCCCCACATCCACTTAAACCGACAACCATCGCGAGACCTAGAAAAAATACATGCTTCTTCATTTGTCTACTACACCTCTGTTTTTTCTAAATTAGTTATAAATGAAACTATCCCAAGAAACCGTCTTACATTTCTCGGGATAGCTCCTCCAATGAAGTTTTATCAGTATCGTTTACGCTATTGCTTGACGGCATGCTTCCGCGCATTTGCGGCAAGCATCAGCGCAGCGTTTGCAATGATCCATGTCATGCTTATCACACTCTTCAGCGCAACGGTCGCAGATTTCAGCACAGAGTTCTAAAATCTGATTCGTGAATGGGCTATTACGCGTTATCGCTTGCGCAGCGAATGCACAAGCATCGGCACATTCCCGGTCCAACCGAATACATTCAGCCATCATCTTAACATCTTCTTCTTTCAAACATGCATCGAAACATGTATTGCATTCCTTCAGGCATTCTAGAATCACCTTAAACGTTTCTTCGTATTTCGTATTCATAAACGCACCTCCTGAGATTTTCATTCGGTGTATTTTTTCCCCGAGGGAATTAATTTAAACGGAAATTGCATATCTCCTTATAAAATCCTTATTTATCGTTTCATTTTTGAAGCATCTTGAAAAACAAAAAAAGAACCGTGAAAAGTATGATGAATACTTCACGATTCCAATGGGTGATGAGTAAGTGACTAGGTTAGTTGCATCGTTGTAATACAAGTATTGTCGCCTTCAAAGGTGGATATGTTAGCGTCAACCGTTTTCCCGTCATGTGTAATTTTCACTTGAAAATTCTTATCACGCGGCAGCCATAAATCGATAAATCCATTTTCTAAAGAGGTCATCGTTTCATCGACCACAACGTTGCCCTCTTCATCTTGAATAAACACGTCGAAATCCTTTTGAACTAATTCACCTTGGCATCCTGTTAAACTGTGGATTCCACAAGGATGCGTAGTTGTAATGAATGGTGCAATGGAAACGAAGAATTCATCATTCGGCAAGTCATATGTCGATTCTTTACCTTTGTCTTTAACAATGAGTTCATGAGATGTAATGGACGCTGTTACATCATCGGCAAAACTTCCAACGCTATACTCATGTACCTTTCCTTTAATATCTTCGATTTCACTTCCAGCGGACGAATCATTGCCGCAAGCGACTAACACAACGCTTAGCAATAAACCGAATACAATGAGTACACTTTTTTTCATCATTGATGTCTCTCCTTTTTATTCTACATTTATTGTGATTTTATCTTTACACCCTACACTTATTTCTTTATCATACCAAAAATATATGAAAAAAATATGCATGCGACAGTTGTACCTTAAATTCGTCATAATTGCCGATTAAAATTTGCATTTTTTCCACGTCAAATCTCTTCCTTCTCTTTTCTTTTTCTTAGTTTTGACCTACCCTCAAAATCGGTGACAATATCAATTTTACTTATTATTATAATTGCTGATTGTAAAACAGTCAGCGTGAAAACACACTGACTGTTTTTTAGGCTTGCGGTTTATTCGACTTTCACCTGCCCCATCATGCCATTGTCTTCATGTTCAAGAATGTGGCAATGGAACATATACACACCCTTATGCTTAAATTGTATAGCTATCTTTACTCGCTCATCCGGTTCGACAGAGATACTGTCTTTCCATCCATGTTCATTTTCCGGTGGCGCTTCTCCGTTTCTAGAAATGATTTTAAATTGTGCGCCGTGAATGTGGAACGGATGAATCATTCCGCCCATCATGTCGGGTTTATTGTAAATTTCCCACACTTCGGTGACCCCTTGCTGTTGGGTAAAATCAATTCGTTCTGGGTCAAATTTCTTCCCATTTATCGTTACCATGTCCATCATTCCAAAGAGTTCCACTTTCTTTGTGACCGGCAGGTTCATCTCTTCGTCTGTCAATGAAAAATCATTCATCTCTCCAGGAAGCCTGCTTACCGCTCCGCTTTGATCAGAAACTTCAAATGGTAAAAGAATAGACCCATCCTCATTTATTATTGCCAAGCCATCTTCTGTATTCAACTGGGCAAAATCAACAACAATTTCCGCCCGCTCGGAAGGAGTTAGCGTCACCTCATTTAACACAACCGGTTCATTCAACAAACCACCATCCGTTGCAATTTGAACAAAGGGATCTCCTGTATTCAATTTAAATGTGAAATTCCTTGCATTCGATCCATTTAATAAACGGAGACGAACTTTCTCTTTGTTCACAGTCAATTTCGGATTGAGCGTCCCATTGATCAGCAAAGTATCCCCAATTGTTCCGTCATCGTTCATTACCGCACTGTAGTTCAATTGTTTTTTATCATCAAATAATCTATCCTGAAAAATTAAAGGAATATCATTCTTCCCATAATTACTTGGCAATCCAAGGATTTTTGCATTTTCATCTTCGATATACATCAATCCTGCAAGACCATTATATACCTGTTCGGCGGTTTTTCCTTCTGGATGAGGATGGAACCATAATGTTGCGGCTTCTTGTCCAACTTTAAATTCAATGATCCTTTCTTCCCCCGGCTTAATTACATCATGCGGTCCACCATCTGCATCTGCCGCAACTTCCAATCCATGCCAATGGAATGTTGTATTCTCGTCAAGTTCATTTATTGTTCGAATCTTCACCGTTTCGCCTTCTTCAAGACGAAGCATGGGTCCTAAAAACGATCCATTGTACCCATACGTAGTCGTTTCAATTCCATCAAATATTTCAGTTTGTCCTTTTTGTGCCCGAACAGTGTAGACGATTCCTTCTTCATCGTCACGTTCAAGCATGGACGGGATTTTCAATTCGTTTTCACCGGTTGAGTCGTTTAAACTGACAACCTCGTCATGGCTCATATGAGCTTCCATCATACCTTCATCCATTTCCATCATTGAATGATCCATCTCTTCATCATTCATCTTGGAATGATCCATTTCCTCATCTGGTTGTGAATTCGAATTACTACAACCGCTGATCACCAATATACTCATCGCCAATATGATCATCTTCATTTTTATTCCCATTACATATTTCTCCTCTTCTCTTGATTATTTCTTATGTAGCATAACAAAGAAAAATGAAAAAAATATGCAAACGAATGGTGTGTTTGAAAATCGACATAATAGGTGCATAAGTTTTGCACACTTAATGGGAAGGGGGCAGAAAAAAACTAAAAGAGCCGATGATATACTCTTTAATGAGTTATCATAGACTCTTCTTTGTACTTTTATATTCGCTACATTCACTTCGGTTTTACCTGTACAGGTTCAAAAGCCACTGTAACATTCGCTACTCGTTTTGCTCCTGCATACTTAGGTGCCCAATAAGGATCCGTCTTTAAATTCGCTTTCAAGACCCCACGGCTTTTTGCTGATATGAACTCGTCATCGCCTAAATAAATTCCAGTATGGGAAATGCCTTTTTTGTATGTGTTCGCGAAGAACACTAAATCTCCAGGTTGCAAATCTTCTTTACTAACTTCAGTTCCAACTTTAAACTGATCTGCTGAAGTTCTTGGTAAGCTAATGTCGAATTTAGTAAAGACGTGCCTGATATACCCCGAACAGTCAAACCCGGCAGTAGTCGTCCCTCCGAATTTATAAGGTGTTCCATAAAACTTCTCCGCAAAAGTTGCAATATCATCCGAACTTGCTGCCGCACTCACTTGCGTCGATGATACGAAAGGTATCGTAATAACAAAAAATGTAGCCATTAGTCCTTGGACAATTCGTTTTCTCATTTTCCACCCCAGCTGTTTTATTGATGTCTTTTTTCTTCGTTCGACATCTTTATTTATCTATTCCTGTATAACTTTAGCATAATCACTAGCATTTTCATTTTACAATCTCAAGACATTCACATGACAAAACTAAGGATTTTTCATGGATAATTCATGCAGTGTTTAAGCAATCCTATATGCTCTTTGACCCTCAAACAGAAAAAACCGCCTAGATTCATCATCTAAGCGATTTTTCTATAAAGCTGCTGTTTCCAATAGATTCGAAAATTTTTATGTCAATTAACTTACAATGAGCTTCCCTGCCATCCCAAATTCTTTATGTCCAGGAACTGTACAATAAAATTCATAAACTCCTGCTTCAGTTGGAGTAAATATTAGTGTTTCTGTACTTTTGGGCGAGGCATGAAGATGTATCACATTATTTTCTTTTCCATGGTCATGCTGGGATGCATTTTCAATAGACCGAAATGGGAGCTTGATTTCAATGTCATGCTCGACCTGATCCAAGTTTGTAAGAGTCAATTTGATTGCCTTGTCTTTATCCACTAATATTTCATTGGTGGAATACTTCATTTCAGCTGTTTCCAGAACAACCAGTCGGGTCTTCTGATTGCGCTTTTCAGTATTCTTAGCGGAAACTGAGTGATGATTTTCTGACGAATCAGGTTTTGCTCGTTTTACATACTTTTCTGCAAATGAATAGCCCCATATTATATAAACGGCAATGATACTTGAAAGTAAAACAGGCTTTACTAACCACTTTTTATTATGTATTCTCGCGTTTCGCGGTGTTTTTAAAATAGCCATGATAAAAATTGTGCAAATGGATAAAAATGGGAATATCTGGATTAATTGGATCGATTGTTCTGCACGGATCATTTCCCCTACCATCGCGCCCATCATGCCTCCCATTACCCCGGACATCACTCCATCCAATACCGGAAGAATGCCTAAAGATAATCCGCATAATATGCCAGCAATCATGCCAATAGCCATCGAGAGAATGGTTGAGAAAAATAGGTTCCCTTGATAAGTTACACCTAATAGAACGCCAGCGGTCAATCCGACATTCATCCCGAAAAACATTGCAATCATCATTCCTTGCATCGTTCTATATGTTTTTTTCAAAATTACTGCCAAGATAACGACTACAACTGTTAACAATCCCAGTGAACCTAATACAAATGATTGGTAGTTGCCCATTTACCCCCCCGCCTTTCCTGAATAACGCTTACGTTTCGAAATTTGATGTTAAGGATATATACCTCATAAGGGTATGCGATTTGAATAATCTTCATGTACCTTGCGCATGATTGTCGCCCCCTTTTACGAATCGATACACAGGAGTTTTTGCATAATTCCTGCATACTTGAAGGGTATACTCTAGATATACCTATAACTGGGAGGAAAGGAGTCAAGTAATGTCAAACCATTCACATCATCACCATCAACCGGAAAAACCTACTGCCGCTGACGATTATCATCAACATCATCATGAGGAAGTACATGAGTCTCACGGTGAGCATCATGGGCATCACGGACATCATGCACATATGGTTGAGGATTTCAAAAAGCGATTTTATATTTCATTAATTGTTACAATCCCTATTTTGATCCTATCACCGATGATTCAAATGTTCCTTGGCGTTGACTGGCGTTTCAATGGAGACTTGTACATTTTATTCACATTGTCAACATTTGTATTTTTTTATGGAGGGTGGCCATTTCTTACGGGGGCTAAGGATGAACTAAAAGATAGAAATCCCGGTATGATGACACTGATTTCATTGGCCATCACCGTTGCCTATGTGTATAGTACAGCTGCCGTATTCGGCTTTGCAGAAAATGACTTCTTCTGGGAATTAGCTACCCTCGTCGATATTATGCTCTTGGGACATTGGATTGAAATGCGTTCTGTCATGGGGGCTTCAAAGGCATTGGAAGAGTTAGCAAAACTGATGCCTTCAGAAGCACACCTAATTGATGCCGATGGAAATATTAAAGAGGTTGATGTAACGGAATTGAAACAAGGGAATCATGTACTCGTCAAGCCTGGTGAGAAGGTACCGGTTGACGGAACGATACTTGAAGGTAAATCGACTATTGATGAGTCGATGCTCACGGGTGAATCGGTTCCTGTGGAAAAAGAAGCCGGATTAGAGGCGATTGGCGGCTCCATTAACGGGGAAGGATCCCTCGTCATCTCCGTCATGAAAACCGGAAGTGAAACCTATCTTTCACAAGTCATCACATTAGTCAAAGAAGCACAAGAATCCAAATCTCGGGCACAAGATCTTGCCAACCGAGCTGCGAAATGGTTGTTTTATGGTGCACTTGCAGCAGGTCTGATCACGTTCATCATCTGGATTTCACTTGGCTATCCTGTATCATTCGCAATGGAAAGAATGGTGACCGTTCTCATCATCGCATGTCCGCATGCTTTAGGACTGGCAGCTCCATTAGTTGTCGCGGTCTCAACGTCCATTGCAGCTAAAAATGGACTGCTCATCCGAAACCGGGCTGCTTTTGAAGGCGCCCGAAACATTGAAGCCATCGTTTTCGATAAAACAGGTACACTAACAAAAGGTGAATTCGGTGTAACGAACATCAATACATTTGAGGAGTTTAGTGAAGAAAATGTCATTTCTTATGCAGCTGCAGTAGAAGCACAATCCCAACATCCCCTTGCGAAAGGTGTCACTAGGAAAGCAGAAGAGATGAATCTCCCTCTTCAACGAGTGGAAAATTTTCAATCGTTGACCGGAAAAGGGTTGGAAGGGACAGTAGATGGAAAACAGGTTATGGTTGTCAGTCCTGGTTATGTAAGAGAGTTGAACCTTAAATTCGATAAAGCCCAATTTGATCAGTGGTCTTCGGAAGGAAAAACAGTGGTATTCACGCTGATTGACAATAAACTTGCCGGTATGATTGCACTTGCGGATATCGTCCGCGAAACTGCTATAGACGCAGTCAATCAGTTAAAAGAAATGAATGTAAAATCAATCATGCTTACGGGTGATAATGAAAAGGTAGCGCATTACGTAGGTGCGCAACTCGGAATGGAGGAAATTTTTGCTGAAGTCCTTCCACACCAGAAATCCGAAAAGATAGAGCATATCCAAAAAGTTGAAGGTCTTCGAACTGCGATGACTGGAGATGGCGTAAACGACGCACCCGCTCTTGCCAAAGCAGATCTAGGCATTGCTGTTGGCGCGGGTACAGATGTAGCCATCGAAACTGCTGATGTCGTTCTTGTGAAAAGTAATCCGCTTGATGTAGTTAATATTATCAAGCTTTCAAGGGCTACCTATCGTAAAATGACACAAAACTTGTGGTGGGCTGCAGGATATAATATCGCTGCAATACCATTAGCAGCAGGTGTTCTTTATCCTATCGGTATTGTTCTAAGCCCGGCAGTTGGTGCAATCTTGATGTCACTTAGCACAGTAATCGTGGCAATCAATGCCCGTTTGTTAAAACTCTAATTCGAACAAATATAATATGATATGATATGATTATAAAATTTTACACAATCAAAATTGTGTATAGTCCATTTAGCGGAGACCTTAAAAATACAGTTTATATTTGATTCGAAAGGGAATCCTTAAAACAGTATATATTGTTCGAAGGAGATAGTTATATGTTTGATTATACTGTTGAAACATCAAAAAATGTGGAAGAAGCTGTTACAGCCGTAGAAGAAAGATTAAAAGAGGAAAATTTCGGTGTCCTGTGGAAACTTGATTTAACTGCAAAGTTACAGGAAAAAGGAATGGATTTTGATACACCATATACCGTATTGGAAGTGTGTAATCCTAAGGAAGCACAACGCGTGCTTTATGAGAATTTACTTGTCGGATATTTTCTACCATGTAAGATTGTCATCTATGAAGACAATGGAACAACGAAAATTGGTTTACCAAAACCAACGTCTTTAATCCAGATGATCCAGAATGATGAGATCCAAACAATGGCTGAAGATATAGAACGACGGCTCATTTCATCTATTGATAAGGTAATTTAAATATAAAAGATGTCCATACGAAAAATCGTATGGACATCTTTTATGATTCAATAGTATAAGCACTGCAACATGTCATGCGTACGAATGCAGTCCTGCGATAATCAAGTTAACCGCAATTAAGTTAAACATGATAATGACAAAACCGATCACCGCAAGCCATGCCGATTTCTCACCTTCCCATCCTCGGGAGAGCCGAAGATGTAGATAGGCTGCATAGAATAACCAGGTAATAAGCGCCCATACTTCTTTCGGATCCCATCCCCAAAATCTGGACCAGGCTTCATGTGCCCAGATCATAGCGAAGACAAGAGCACCAAGGGTAAATACCGGGAATCCGATCAGGACAGACCTGTAACCAATTTCGTCCATAACTTGGGAGTTTGCCTTTTTGGCGAACGGTTGAAATAATGCTGCAATCGGACGACGCAAAATAAGTCTTAGCAATATATAAAGGACTATGCCTGTTGCAACTGACCAAACAAAGGTCGTTAGCGTCTTCGCATTTATGATTGGAGGCATTTCAGCCAGTGGTGTCATCTTGTCAGGAGTAAGTGATTCATACTCATTCATCCCAAATAATGGCGGATAATTATATACTATTTGAGCTGCTTGTTCATTTTTATTAATATATGTGAATTTCGCTTCATACCCCATTATTGCGAAAGTCGAAGACGACAAAATGAATCCGACAACAAGCATAAGAGTGAACATCACTGATTCCAACCAAAAACGTTGTTTGGATTTTTTCGTCAGGTCTATGTTTTTCAATAGAAATACAAGACCTGCAACCGCACTAATCGCAAGTATAGCCTCACCAATTGCAGCTGTTATGACATGAATCGTCAACCAGTATGTTTGCAGCGCAGGTATTAATGGACTGAGCTCCCTTGGGAACATGCTTGCATAACCGATCATTACAACTGCTAGCGGCAACGCAAATAAGCCAAGTGATGGGGTTCGGTAAAGGAAAAACAGCAAGATGAACGCGCCAACGACCATCATTGCAAATGCAGTAATAAATTCAAACATATTACTAACAGGTGCGTGAGCAGAAGCGATCCATCGTGTGATGAAATAACCTAGATGAGTTAGGAATCCCATTATCGTAATAACGATTGCAATTCTTCCCCAACGATTATTTTCATAGGACTCTTGTGTTTTTGCCCCCTTGACCGCGCCACCAAAGAAGAGCGTTGCGACAAGATATGCGATAAATGAAATGAACAGTAAGTTACCACTTAAAGATGCTAGTTGCATTATTGCTTGTCCCCTTTCATCTCGTCCGAACCAAATCCAGAGTCTTGCCTGTCTTCATGTTGAGGCAAGTCAGCATAGATTCTTACTTTATCAAGCTCCTTTTTCAAGCCGAACCAATTTTTATTCGTATGACCCGCCACGAGAAGTGCATTCCCTTCACTCTTTTGAATCCATATTCTCCGATGGTTCCAATAAGAGCCTTGGGCAACACCAATCATGAAAATAATACCCCCTAGGAGCAATATATAGAGCGTTTTGTCCTTCCGTACGACAAGTCCGGTAATGTCGCGTGTTTCCGCGCTAACAAAACTAGCTTTAAGTTCATTTACTTCTGTTTCAAGTGTCTGACGGATAGCGACAAAACTGATTTCTCCTTTCGGCTTAGATGGAGTTACCATTTTAAAAATAAAAGCCGGGTTATTCGGAATCGGTGAATTAGTAACCGGTTCTCCGTTTTCAACTCCATCATAATCCGGAAAATATTCTTTCAGTTCAACTGTTGCCCCTTCGTTCAATTCATATAATCTTTCGGGATTGAGAAGATCAACTGTAAATTCGCCAAATGACATATCCGTTTCCTTTTCAGTCAATTGGAATGTCATCGATTTTAATTCGTCAAGGCGATAGTCCATCTGGTATACATTGAATCCATCAAAGCTAAGTGGATCATTGACGACGATTGAATAATTTTTCACAAACTCCATTTGATCCGTCCGACCCGGAATACCGTCCTCCGCATCTTTATACAAGGTGACGTCCGATTGATAATTTTTCACGATTGTCCCAACCCGATCTATTGCCTGGCCAAAGGCAGCGTCCTCTTCCTTCGAATAAGTCTCTATAATGAACTCATTGTTTTTCAAATAATATCCTGGCGCACCTGGGATAGCACGCGTTTCCCCTTCACGAAGCCAAATCGTTTCATCAACATAAAAACCAGGAAGAGTTCGTAACAGAACAGCGAATAAGAAGATGATCAAACCTGTATGGTTGACATAAGGACCCCATCTGGAAAACCGGCCTTTCTCTGCCAGTAGCGCTCCGTCTTCGGTCTTCACATTGTAACGCAGCTCTTTAAGCTTCTTCTCTGCTTTTGCTAGTGAACTATTTGAATCGGCTACTTCCCCTTCAGCATAGATCCTTTGCTTCTTTAAAAAGGAAGTATGCCGCTTCGTGCGCTGCTTTTTCAACGATTTATAAAGCGGAAAAACCCTATCAACACTTGCGATGATGATGGAGGCACCAAGCATCCCAATTAGTATGATGAACCACCAACTACTGTACATATCATAAAATCCAAGCTTGTAATAAAGGGTTCCAGCAAAACCATAATGCTTTTCGTAGTATGCTAAAATATCAGCCTCAGTCGTTGCTGGAACAAATAGCTTCTGAGGAAAAATTGTGCCGATTGCCGATGTAGCAAGAACAGCTATAATGATATTTATTCCTACCTTAACACTAGAAAAGAAATTCCATATCTTATCAACAATCGACCGTTTATATGTTTGCGATCTTCTTGCAGACCCTTCATACCTCATGTCGATAAGTTTACTTTTCTTCGCATCTTCCGTCTGAGGACGCCCGCATTGCTCACAAAGAACCGTGCCAAATGGGTTTTCATGACCACATTGGCATTTGATTTTATTCATTTATCACGTACTCCTTTACGATTTTACTATCGTGTCAAAACCCCATGAATCCGCCGAAAAATGGACTGAGCCACGCAATAATGAACGTCAACCCATCAAAGAACAGTAGAATCCCAAGTGCAATCATGAGAGCACCGCCGACTTTGGTAATTGTTCCGCTATATTTTCGAATCCACTTAACACGAGTAATGAAAATGGAGAGCAGGAAAAACGGAATAGCAAATCCAAGCACATAGGCAAGCATATACCAGACGCCTGAACCCGGATTTTGGGACGCAAGCATGAAAACGGCTCCCGTAATCGGACCGGTACAAGGCGTCCATCCCGCTGCAAACGCGAGTCCAATAAGAAATGTACCAAAATAGCCAGCCGGCCGGTTTTTAAATTGTAATTTCTTTTCCTTCATCAGGAATTTCGGTGTAAACAGACCGATGATCATCAAACCGAAAAGAATGATAAAAATCGAACCAATTTGCCGAAGTAAATCCTGATATTGAATAAAGAAAGTCCCTACGAAAGAAGAGCTGAATCCAAGAAAGATAAAAATGATGGAAAACCCAACTAAGAACAAAATCGTATGTACCATACCGCTTTTCCTTATTTTCACTTTATCCGATTTCAATTCATCCAGTGACATGCCGGTAATATAGGAAATGAAAGCCGGATACAGCGGTAGCGTACAAGGTGATATGAAGTTAAGCAGACCTGCTCCAAATGCTAGGAATAAATTCAGATCAGTGAACAAATAGGAACACTCCTTACAGAAAAAACATTTTACGAGACCAATCGTTACATCCCCCAATACGTCAACGTATCAAATAACCCGATCATCACAAGCAGCAATCCCGCCACACGTTGAATGGCCCGGCCGATTTTCACACTTTTCTTCATAATTCGGCGATCTGTTTCAAAAAGCCATATCATCAGGAATAGTAGGATAAGGGGAAACGATGTCGCAATTCCAAAGACAGCGGGGAGTACGAGTCCATAAGAGGTCGAGGAAACGATTGGCATGAGCCACACGAAAAACAGAACAAACATTGTCGGACAAAATGCAAGTGAAAAACTCGCCCCTAACAAAAAGGAACCCGCCTTCCCCTCTCGAATCCGTACCGGAATATGCAGCGTCATACGCTGAAAGATCCTCAGTTTCAATACGCCCAATAGAACAAGTCCAGTAAAAACAATAAGAGGGCCTATCGCTTTACGGAAAAGCGGAAAGTATTCCGTCATCTTGGATTCGAATGCTTGACCGAACCCCCATGCCAACAGACCAAATGCGCTGAAAACGACAACCTTTCCTGCAATAAAAGCAAAAATTTCTAGCCAATCAGTCTTGAATTGAACCGTACGATTGCCGTATAGCGTGATGGCACTCATATTCCCTGTCAATTGACAAGGTGCAACAGCGCCAACCACCCCTAACAGTAATGCAAACATGAGTGGGAAATCTGCGTACGAATGAATTAGACCCGTGATCGGCTCCGTGATGACCTGGCTAATTTCCGATAAAAACGTATACATCGAGGATCACTCCTCCTATAATTTCTTCAGCAATTTATCTCTCTGGCCAATAATCACGCATCAGTTCCACTTATATCCGATTCCCCACACCGTTAATAGGAAGTCATTAATTGGGAAACCTGCAACTCTTAGTTTCTCCCTTAAATTCCGGATATGCGAATCCACCGTCCTAATATCCGTGAATGTGTTATAGTCCCACGCTGTACGTAAAAGCTGTTCACGTGTAAATGTCCTTTTCGGGTGAGTGATTAACGCCTCAATAATATAAAATTCCTTTAACGTCAGCTGCACTTCCATGTTTTTGTAATGTAATGAATAAGAATCCCGGTTCAAGGTGAAATCTCCGTACACTGTATTGCTGTTTTCAGTGACTTCGCTTGAAACGCGGCGGAGTAATGCATTCACTCTCGCCACAAGCTCCCTCTCATCAAAAGGCTTCGTGATATAATCATCCGCCCCGAATTCAAGGCCTTTCACGATGTCTGCTTTATCTGTCCTTGCAGTGAGCATAATTACCGGAATGGTCGACAGTTGCCGTATGTTCTTGCACACTTCCCAACCATCCAGATCAGGCATCATTACATCCAATAAAACAAGATCAACCTTTTCGTCCTTTACAATTTCCAGTCCTTTCTTTCCGGTAAGTGCTTTTATACAGTTGAATCCATGGGGTTCCAAAAATAACCCCAATAAATCAAGCATTCTTTGTTCGTCATCTATAAGCAAAATCGTTTGCATTTGTTCAACTCCTTACCGAATTACATCCTGATTGTAAATTTGCTCCCTTTGCCCAACTCACTTTTCACTTCGATCGATCCGCCATGTGCTTCCACTAATTCCTTCACAATAGCGAGTCCAAGGCCTGATCCTCCAAACGTTCTCGAACGGGATTTTTCAACTCTGAAAAGTTTCTCGAAAATCATATCGATTTGCTCTTCCGGGATTCCGATTCCTTCATCCGCAACCGTAATGACCGTTCGATTTTGTTCTTTGGAAATTCTAAACGTAACAGTGGTATTTTCATTTGAATACTTTAACGCATTATCCAAGAGATTCAGTACAACCTGTTCCAGTCTCACCGGATCTGCATAAATCTGAAAATCCTTGTTAGCTATCAAATCCAGATGTACGTTCTTCAAAACAAAAGAAGGTTGGACAAGTCGATAAATATCTTCAGCAAATTTTTGCGCAGAAAAATCCGACTTTGAAACTAGAAATGTCAATTCATCCATTTTTGCTAAATCCATTAAGTTTTTCATTAAATCTTTCATTCGATTCGATTCTTCCGCTATAATCAGTAAATAATGATTTCTCTCTTCTTCAGTCAAATCAGGTCTCATAGCCACTTTCAAATAACCAATCAAGTAGGTTAGCGGAGTGCTTAATTCATGGGAGATCGATGCAAGAAACTCATTTCGCTCCTTTTTCATCCTTTCCAAATCATTGGCCAATTTCCGAATCGCAATCGATAATTCACCAAGCTCATCATTACCTCCTGCCGGAAGGCTAACGTCGAATTTTCCCTCGCTTAATTTCTCTGTCGCTTCTTTCATTCGAATCAGCGGCCGAGTAAGAAATTTGGACAAAATCGAATAGATGATAAACAGGATGACAATAATTGCTCCACCCGCTAAGCCGAAGTGAAGATTCAGCTTGCGCACTAGCTGTTCCAATGGTTCGGTGCTTTGAAACATCAACACATACCCCGAATACTTCTCGTCAATCTTGTATGGATGAGCACTTATGATATAGGGCGAATCTTCCCATTCTTGCTCTATGATCCGATCATCTTGAACCAATGGGTCTTGTAAGAAGGATTGTGACGGAAGGAGATCTTCCAGCTTTCCATCCGAACTTCGAATGATCTCCCCGTTCTTGTCGGTAATGATAACTCCCCTGTCTCCTTCGGCTTCCATTAAAACAATGTGGGTAATCGTCTCATCAGAATAATGATCGATTAAGACGTTTCGGTGATTGGAGCCCGTTGCTAACAGACGAGAATATTCTTCATCCACTCTTGTATGAACAATATTTTGGTGCAAATACATCATAAGAACTGTTTCAAGGACAAGGAAAGAAATGATAAAATATGCAGCCAGCTTTTTCGAAATTTTATTCAATACAGTTCGTTCTCCTCTCCTTATGCAAATAGTATAGAAAATAATTATCAAAAAGGTATGCAGACAAAGGGATAATCCATTCGTTCATAGGAAATGATGACTTCTTTGTGTCTGCACACTTTATCCAAATCTCTTTAGTATAATAATTACTATAGAGGCATTTCAATATACGAACCATGGTAGACACGAAAGGAGCATGTATCATTGAGCAACAAAAAGAGGAATCGCTTTATTTTCAGGGTCATTACTTTATCCCTTCTGGCAGCAGCCACTATCTTTACAATATACACTGGTTTTGCAAAAGAGAAGTATGATGTATTAAAGGTCGGAGATGATGCACCGGACTTCGCGCTTATCGATTTAGATGGAAATGAACATCAGCTATCAGAGTATAAAGGACAAGGGGTCTTTTTAAACTTCTGGGGGAGTTGGTGTGCTCCTTGTAAAAAGGAAATGCCTGCCATGGGGCGGCAATATGAAGTATATAAGGATCAAGGAGTACAAATATTGGCGGTCAATATTGCTGAATCCGATTTTAAAGTGCGTACATTTGCAGAACAATATGGAATGATTTTTCCTACATTAATTGATAAGACGAAAACCGTTATGCAAACATATAATGTTAAACCATTGCCTACCACTTTCCTTATCAACCCGGAAGGTAAGATTGTCAGAATCATTACAGGGGAAATGTCGGAAAGTGATATTAAAGGATATATGGAAGAGATTAAGCCTAGGTGAGCAAATCATAAATGCAAAGACAGGCACTTCAAGTCGTTTGAATTTCACATTGGACAAGAAAGCTCTGTCTTTACTTATGATGAACGATACAAGCTGAAAACAAAGTCAAAATCGAAACTCCATACTTAGATAAAGGGTAAAAAAGCGGATGATATTTTTTGTTAGTGGCAACGAATGAGTCCTTGCTCAACTGATCAATGAACAATCAATACAGGGCATGATGACAACTGTGACACTTTATGGCTAACACTTCCAAGCATGACTCCCTTCACTCCACTAAGCCCTCTGCTGCCAATAATAATCAATTCCTGCCCATGATCTTTTGCATAATCCAAAATTTGATGGGCAGGATCCCCTTTCAGGTGAACCGTTTCTATAGAAGTCCCCTTTGTAAGTACAGTCAACAGTTCGGATTGCACCTTCTCTACTAGTTTATTGCTTTCCTCTTCCACCTTTTCCAGCACACTTTCCAAATAATCCTTCGGAACATATGGTAAACCCATCGTTACATTTTCCTTAATCACATTCACTAAAGTTATATGTGCATCTTTGTTCCGGGCTATGTCTAAAGTGGCTTCTACTATTTTGCTGTTCAGTTCCGACTTATCTATTGCGACAAGAATTTTATGAAACAACATGATCACTCCATTCAATTATATTACTGATTGGCCGAACAGACAGTGCGCTCTCTTCCCGCCCCTAAACCAAATACTAAAATTAGTACGGAGGCAACAACTAAAATCCATAGCGGAATCGTCCAACTATTTGTAACATCATGCAAATAGCCGAAAAGCGTAGGACCCGAAGCCGCAAGCAAATAGCCGATTGATTGAGCCATACCGGACAAATCGGCAGCCTGCCTGGCGTTGGCTGTACGCAATCCGAAGAACATCATCGATAGACTGAATGCGAAGCCTCCTCCTATTCCCAAAACGATAATCCATAGCAAAATTACATTCGTATTTCCATATAACAATCCAAGTGTTCCAGTTAACAACAAAGCCGCCGTTACGATGACTAACGGACGTTGACTGGACATGCGCCCTGCCACAATTGGCACGATGAATGTAAATGGCAGCAACGCTAACTGCATGATGGAAAGCAACCAGCCCGATTGGTCGGAACTGATTCCTTGTTCCACTAAAATTGCAGGCAACCATGCAATTAGGACATAAAATACCATGGATTGCAGTCCCATAAACAATGTCACTTGCCAAGCCAAGCTGGAGCGCCATAGATTCACATGTCTGTCATCGGTTTGATGAGGGGAGACAGATGCTTTTTCCTTATTGCGCTTCATTTGCGGTAGCCAAAATAAAATAGAAATGAAACTAAGCACTCCCCATATTCCAAGAGCGCCCTGCCATCCATAACCTGCCCCGATTGCAATCGGGACACTGATGCCAGAAGCGATGGCACCCATCAGATTCATGGAAATGGAATAGACACCCGTCATTAAACCGATCCGTTCGGGGAACTCCCTTTTTATAAGACTCGGTAATAACACATTGGATACGGCAATCGCTAGTCCAAGAATAGCCGTCCCAATGTACAATACAATTATTCCTGACAATGAACGCAACGTAATTCCAATCAAAAGAAATATGATGGAGATGAAAATGACGGTTTCCATCCCAAATTTCCGTGCCAACTTAGGCACAAGTGGTGAAAAAAGCGCAAAAGCTAATAATGGCAATGTGGTAATCATACCTGCCATTGTATTGGAAATATGAAGATTATCTCTAATGAAACTGACTAAAGGTCCTACCGAAGTTAAAGGCGCCCGTAAGTTGGCTGCAATGAACACAATCCCAACGATAAGTAACCAAACCGCCTGTTTACGGACGATTGCTTTTGAATGTATATCTTGACCGCTCATTATTTTCCTCCTCACTACTCGTCCAAATGTGTAAAGTAGTATTTCTATCTTTACTATCAGCTAGAGTGAAATATAATATAGTATACTATACTTTCACGACAACAATATAAACTATAATATATAATGAGTGTCACGTCCACTATTTCAAAATAAAAAAGCCCAATATCAAGTTTCGCATTGATAAAGGACTTACTTTCATGAAAGTATTTACACTCCATATTTCAATAGTATATGAAGCACAACAACTTCTTCGGAATTATTTTCATATGAATGACTACCATCTGCAGGGAAACTGATTGAATCATATTGATGTAATATGTATGTTTCCTCATTGACCTTAATGGAAATAGTGCCTGTCATGACGGTAGCGATTTCCGTCGTATCGCGGTGATGATTTTCAGGATGATAGGAACTATTCGGTTGCAAGTAGGCTCGATACGTTTCCATTGCACCGCTTGTATGTTGAAATATCGGCTCAATAACCCAGTCTTTATTATCGCCAGAGATTCTTAGGCCCTTCCCTGCCCTAGATAAATCCACACTATTTTCTTTCGAGAATAATGCCATGAACGGTATATTCAAGCTTCTTGAGATTTTCCACAGCAACGCGATTGTCGGATTCGTCTCTCCACGTTCAATATTTCCAAGTGTTAACTTGCTAACGCCGGACAGTTCCGACAGATCTTCTAAACTTAACTGCTTCTCTTTACGAAGTTTTTTTACCACCGCCCCAACTTGTAAAACGACTTGTTTCGAATCTTCGGTTTCACGGTTCATAGTAAGCCTCCTCTGCAATGCCCTATAAATTAAGGTAGTTGTATTTATACTATAACATGTACCTCCAGCAGTCATTTTCAATCAACATGCAACTGTTGCACATCAGAAGTTGGCAGCCGTGTTGCCAAAAAATCTTCGTTAAAATTTTACGAGATATAAAACGACGTGATAAAATAAATTGAATTTAATTCCAAAAGGAAGTGGAACCCTACAAAAAGACCGTTAAAACACGCAATCTCATTACCCAAAAACGTATTTGTTTTGAAAATTAGAGAGCTTATGAGGTGTTGGAAGTTGATAACGGATAATAAAGAGCAAACGATATTTAATCATGTAGGAAGTAAAATCATTACAGACAGAGAGATTGACATAGTCGCTAGACTAGAGGAACCCCTCGTAGTGGTTTTAGGAAATGTGTTAAGTGCCGAAGAGTGCAATGAACTGATCAACTTGTCCACGGACAAAATGAAACGCTCTAAAATTGGAACGACACGCGAAGAAAATGAGCTGAGAACAAGTAGTAGCATGTTTATTGAAGAAAGCGAAAACGATATTGTTGCGAGAGTCGAAACACGAATCTCAACGATTATGAATATACCGATTGCACACGGAGAAGGTCTTCAGATCCTTCGGTATACTCCTGGTCAGCAGTATAAGGCTCATCATGATTTCTTTTCATCAACGAATAAAGTAGTGAACAATAATAGAATTAGTACGCTCGTTATGTACTTAAATGATGTGGAAGAAGGTGGAGAAACATTCTTCCCTCAACTGAATTTTTCAGTATCCCCCAAAAAAGGGATGGCCGTCTACTTCGAGTACTTCTACAACGATCAAACGCTAAACGATTTAACGTTACATGGTGGAGCGCCAGTGATCACCGGCGAAAAGTGGGTCGCCACGCAATGGATGCGAAAACAAAAAGTCAGGTAAAAAAAGACTGCCTTATGCATAAGGTAGTCTGTAGAAACGTATTAGCAGGCCCCCACAAGCGGGATTTGCTCGTTTGATAAAAATAATCCATCTCACTGAAGGATGGATTATTTTTTGTAGAACGACGCCAGCCTTGGAACTACTTTAGTAACCCAATGAGCTGTCTAATTTCTCCATTCATCGGAGAATCCGATACATGCTGCTGTTCTTCATTCTCCATATTTTTAATCACCTTCACTTCTTCATGAAGCCTTTCCATTTTCTTGTCCAACTCTGTGGCAGAGACAGCGGCCTCCTTTAATTCCCTCGTTATCCTCTCGGGAACTTCTTTATTGAACTTATAGTAAATCTTGTGTTCTAAACTTGCCCAAAAGTCCATTGCTATCGTTCTAATCTGGATTTCCACAAATGTATGCTCGACGCGATCCGACATAAATACAGGAATCTTAATAATAAGGTGAAGGCTTTGATACCCATTAGGCTTCGGATTCTGAATATAGTCCTTGCGCTCGATCACGGTTATATCTCTTTGTTTCGTAATCATTTCACTCACTTTATAAATATCGGAAATGAAAGAACAAGTAATCCGGATTCCTGCGATATCTTGAATGTTTTCTTTAATCGCCGCTAATGACAGCCCGCAATTTTTTCTATATGCCTTCTTCAGTATGCTCTCCGGTGATTTTACCCTCGAGATGCTATGTTCAATTGGGTTATAGTCATGAATATATTGAAACTCTTCTTTCAGTATGTTTAATTTTGTATTCACTTCATCGATTGCGAATTTATATGTCATCATAAACCTAGTTAACTCATTCTTAGTCGTCTTCAATTGTTCCAGGTCTTCAAAAGTTGTATTTTCCAATGCTGTAATGCCCCTTCTGTTCATGTAGTTGATCGTTTAGGCCGTTTGCATATCTGCGCATCTATGCCTTGTTGTTGCAGTTTTTTAATGATGTTGTTTAAATGGCGGCTCTCTTTTTTCACTGTTTTACGAGAACTCATTAGCACTGTTCTCTTTCTTACCTACTCCTCTTTTTAACAATTCCATTTGCTCATTATAACTGGTTACAGCCTCTTCTTCCGTCAAGTCCATTACGAACGCTTGAATAAGGTTTTGAAAAGTGACAGCCATGATGATCTTAAAGATATGATGAAGTTCTTGTTCATCTTTCACATTCAAATTTGTGGTATTTATCAAACTGATCATCTTAATATACTGACTTCTCTTATTCTCCTGGTAAATATCATTCGCTAATATATTTTCCATTTTATAATTCATATTTAAAAATGCATTTTTAACGAAACTTTTATGTTCTTCGTTCCCGTGATTTTGAATCATATATTGAAATAAATCAAGCAACGTTTCAAATATATCCCCATTTTTCTCTTGCAAGAAAGCAATAAACCGATCATTATTTTCATCCGCTATTTGGTGTAACAGATAATAATAAAGATCCTCTTTATCATCAAAATATTGATAAAAGCTCCCTCTTGGAATGTCCGCTTCTTTAATGATATTGGCGATTGACGCTTCGTGTAATGCTACTCGAGAAAATTCACTTTTAGCAGCTTGAATGATCGTGCCCTGTTTCTCTTTAGGTAAATGGAAAAATGTTTGTTTTGGCATGCTCGATTCCTCCAGTCCAAAAGTGACGACGTGTCACTTCTATCGATACACTTATTATATGTGACACTGTGTCACTAGTCAATCATAATGATGACACCGTGTCATAAAACGAACAGACTCCCTAAAGAAAATGAACTTTCCATAATGAACACGAGCCGACTTACATATAGTAGGAAAAGCCCTGTTGCAAAACAAAATCTAATGGATGAACATGGAAGGGAAAGAGGCACTGTGATTGATTGAAAAAGCATTGTTACTAATTATCTTGTTGCGGATTTTTTCCGGGAGCGTGGACATCACCGCTGCCATCTTTATGTATAAGTTTAATGATTTAGAAAAAGCCTTTTACATTAACACACTATTAGCTCTCGTAGGACCTAGTGTATTGATCATCACGACAGGGGTTGCATTATTCGGTCTAACTGAAAAAATTTCCCTCACACGAATGGTCTGCCTCTTTGCCGGAATCACGCTCATCCTCATTAGCTTGAAATCCGACTAAATAGAATGGCCGATGCCCGTGCAGGAGACAAACCTTCTCCCTGCACCGCCATTGGCAGTTACAGCGAACTTAATAAAAAATCGAGTATGCCCCCATCAGACAAAAACCAATGAATGCAAGTAGAAAGCTATACATATTTGATGATCGCCTGGTTGATTCAGCTAGGATTTCCGTTATGGCAACCATGTAAATAATGCCGACAGTCGAACTCATTAAGAACGCCCATAATAATGGATTTTGCATACCGATGAATTCGCCAATGAAAGCACCAAATCCAACAGGCACAGCAACAATAATCGAGATTGAGAATAGCAGGGAAGCACTGAATCCTGCGATAAACAATGGGGCAAACAGGATCATACCTTCTGGAATATTGTGCAATAGTAACGTCTGCAAAAGAGCTATACTCAATTCTGATGCGCCGCCGGTCCCTAGAACAATTCCCATGGGAAGATTGTGGATAGAGATCATTAGAGCCAAAAAAAATCCTAACTTTCTATTATGGAGTTCATTTGTAGTTACAGCGTTTTTACGGACGACGATATGTAGAAGCTTAAATAACATAATCCCAGTTAAAAATCCAACGAAAACAAACTTCCAATTACCTAGTTGCAAGGCTTCCGGTACTAATTCAAAACTGATTAACCCTAAGATTAAGCCCGTACATAGCCCATAGATCGTACCGATACTCCTTTTTAAACCTTTTATGACCCATACAAGCAAACCGCCTGCGCCAATTCCAGCAAAAGTGGATAAAAAACCGATAAACCAAACAGGAGCCAATAAACCATCCTTTATTATTTTGTCTTTATTTTATATGGGTGTAGATCTTAAATTATGCTGGACACAGGATATATTCAATTTGAGTCTACGTTGTTATTTCTCGTTGTTTCACAAAATGATTATGCTGATAATGCTCCATGCAGAACATCTTCATTAGGTAGTTGTCGTTTTCATATGTTCAACGATATGTTTTGCATCGTCACCTACACCCTGAAGTAAAGAAGATCCCCTTCGAGATTGCCATGGTAATCCTAAAAAGTAGAGGCCATCTACTGGGCTAATCCCCCTTTTGTGAATAATCTCTTTCTGCTGATCAAAAACACCATCCACTTTTAGCCATTCAAACTCTTGTTGGAATCCGGTTGCCCAAATAATATTATTCACTTCCAGGATAGTCGCATCGTCGAATATGATTTGATTGTTCTTGCCATTTACGACCCTTGCCTTTACCCTAACCGATTCGTTTCTAATGGCATTTTTCAATTCACTTCCAAATAGTGGATCCCCCTTTTTCTGTATCAATTCCCCAATGCTCGATGTGTTTCTTACATTTAATATTCCCAATTTATCTAACCACCAAAAGACACTCATTCCACCAATCGTTAATGGAAAATATCTTGGCTTTTGACTTACAGCCAAATACGTTTCTCTTTCTTTCGACAACTCAACCGCTATTTGGGCACCACTATTGCCCCCTCCAACAACTAGGACATTTCCTTGTTGAAGTTGATTAGGATTCTTATACTCAGAAGAATGCAACTGTAAGACATTTTCACTGAGAGAACTCGAAAATATGGGAATCCGCTTCGTTTGAAAAGGACCTGTCGCAACCACAACGTTCCTTGTTAAATATTTCCCCTTTGTTGTCTCTACACAAAAACCCCCATCATTTCTTGTCACGGACAGAACCTCAGTATTCAGTTCTACCGGCAGATCAAACGCTTCTGCATAACTTTTCAAGTAATCGGCGATTTCATCTTTTGTAGGAAACCCATGCTGCTTTCCATTTAAGGACAGACCCGGCAGTGAACTATACAACCTAGGTGTAAACAATTGTAAGGAGTCATATCTTTCTTTCCATACTTCCCCCAGTTCCAGCCCTTTATCTAAAATTAAGAAGTGCTCATTCCTTTGCTTTAAATAAAATCCCATCGCAAGTCCAGCTTGACCTGCGCCAATAACAATGGTCCCATGCAGCATGCTCTCTCCCCCATTAAATAGATTTCCTCAAACAAAGAAGCTAAAGATTTACAACTATATACACTTTTGCTAATTGTAACAAGTAATCAATAAAATGAAAAACGGCTCGTAGTTGGCGCGTGAATAGTTTTGATTGCGGAACAGCCGCAAATCATGATAGGACAACTGTTCAGATGAACGCAAAAAGACAGACATCCAATTCCTAGATGCCTGTTCATAGTGTAAAAGGAACCCTATTTACAACTCAAAATTGTACCTCTTCTATCCGATACCTCAACTCAATGATCCGGCATTACAGATCTATTAGCACGAACTTGAATATTCCGCTCTGCAAGTCTTTGCACCGCCTGCGCAAAATGCTTCGTCGGCGGCACATCGGTGAACAGCTACTTCTCTGCAGCTAAGTCCGACACCGGCAAGCTGCATGCGAGCAGCAATGTGCCAAGCGCTATCATGATTTTTCTCTTCATCTGATTTCTCCCCTTCTATTCTAAAGGCAAACCAGTTCCACCCCGGCTGCCATCTAAATTTGGCAGAGTACAGACGAAGGAAACTGGGAAAAGCTCCAAATGTCTTTCTAGGTATTTAGAACCGTTTTCATTTTCCCACTTTGTAAAGTATCCTTTTTGACCCCTCCCCTCTATATAGAGGGCAAAGGGGGAATTATCAATGACACACTACTTGAAAGAATACGCACGACTCAACACGATCGAAGAAATGGACGCTGCAGCTGAGCAGCATGTGCTGGCCCACTGGGATGAAATGACAAAGTCTGATCGTCAAGTGCTCGACGTCATCCGACGCTACTCAGTCAAATACGGCGCAGCACACCTGAAACACGGAACAATCGAAGCAGCAATTGGGAAATCCAACGTGACGGTGAGACGTGCGATCCGCAAACTCGTCAACTTGGGAATCATCGAGAAAATTCATTTCATCCGACCAGTCATGAGCGGGCTTGGCGCCAACATTTATATCATTTTACCTTACGATGACCAGGGGAAAATGAACGGCCGGGATGATGAGGATAAACCGCATGAGGACGAGGAAAACGAGCAACTTCCAGCAGACGAAGCTCCTCTTTCTAAATCTCTATTAAAATCTAAAGTTCTTAACTACACGTCTCCTACGGAATCGCCAAAGTTATCCACAAGTCTATTCAGTCGGATGAAAGACTTGTTTGCCAAGACAATTGGAGACACAAAACTATCCCGTGAATTCTACGGAATTCATAGAGCTATATCAGGACGCATGTTGAAGTACGACATCTATAAAGATGATCGCGATATATTTGAGGACCTTGCGTATCGTGCATTGACGATTACAGTTATGGCAACGAAGAAGAAGGCAATCCGTAATTTGCCGGGCTATTTCAAGGGAGTGTTGGACAAGTTGGTTGATGAGGCGTATTTCAAGGACATTTTCATGCTGTTTGATAAGCCGGTGGAAAGGTTTTATTGTCCGTAAGAATTTTTCAGACCAGGCACCCGGTTACTTCTAATTCTTTCCCGTACCTAGTACTAACCCTGAGGCTATGGATTAGACCGATAATAATGGTGAAACATGGTATGATTGAATAGAGAACAATCAAACAATTATACTTACTTGCTAAGGGGGCTGGAATTTCATATGTTTACAAAAGAGCAAACGGTATTTGTACTAGTAGACGTTCAAGGGAAATTGGCTAAAATTGTACATGACAGTGAGGCGTTAATCGAAAATTTGAGGAAGCTGATCAGCTGTTTGCGGATTTTGGATGTGCCGATTATTTGGCTCGAACAGTATCCAGATGGTTTAGGACCTACTGTGGAAAAAGTGGCTGAACAATTGGATGGACTTGCACCTATTCCTAAAATGACGTTTAGCGCCTGTAAAACTGAGGAGTTTATGAATGCGCTGCGGGCGACACAGAGGCAGAAAATCCTCATTGCAGGCATCGAAACGCATATATGTGTCTACCAAACAGCTGCCGATCTAAAAGACTCTGACTTTGACGTACAAGTCGTTGAAGATGCCGTATCTTCCCGCACGTTGGCAAATAAACAACTTGGACTAGAGAAGATGAAGGCCCTTGGCATTCTCGGAACAAGCGTGGAAATGGCCATTTATGAATTGTTGGAATCAGCAAATGCGAAAGAGTTTAAACAAATCTTGAAAATTATAAAGTAGCACATAATTGGTTCCAGGCATCTTTACGGGTGCCTGGTACATCAGCAATATTTACATTCAAGTACCAGGCACCCATTTAATTGTGAATTGTTTCGATACCTGGTACTAAACGGTACAAACTTTGATTACTAAAACTCAATAACAGGTCTCTTTAAAAGTCTTAAAATAATCACATGTATGATGGCTGCCGGAAACAACGGAATCAAACTTAAAAGCATTCTTATCTCATAAAATAAACTCGACTTTTTAATCGGCACACCTTTCATTCGGCTTTTATACGCACTTAGCGCAATTCCATAACTATTCCCAAGCATAATCATTCGGATTGCACCTAGTATACCCAACGCTGTTTGCTCTCCGTAAACGCTAAAAAAATCATCCCATGATTCCTTCGTCGGGTCTCCTTTCGTATCAGCATAATGTTGCGCAAATAGAATTGCCTTTATTTCATCAGCAGGGATATCATTCATCACTCCAGTTAGCAGCTGTTGTATTTCCTTTTCTTCCATACCCATTTCTAAAGCCGTCTTCGTATGTGCATAAGAACACACTTCACAGCCATTCACTTCAGTAACAGCGAGCATAATCCTTTTCACAAATTGCTCAGACAGTTGCCCACTTTTTTTACTTTTCTTTAAAAACTTAAACGTCCAAATTCCTTTGTAAAGTGCGTTATAAAACTCTTTCACTGTAAATTTTTTCTTATAAAGAACTTGCTCCATTTGTTCTGCTCCTTTTTCATTCAATAAAACAGTTATTGTTTAAGCAACACATGTTGTTTATACTTAGTGTAATAAGAAATAATAAGGTTTACAATCATTAAAAAGTCTAAAATGTTGTGTAAGCAACACTTCCAATCAACTGTCTAAATAAGGAGTGATCATCAAATGGAGCATCTACAAGAGGACCCGCGAATTGTGCGAACAAGAAATCTAATTATCGATGCTTATCTTGAATTAATTAATGAAAAAGACATTGAATCGGTCACCGTAAAAGACATTACGGTACGCGCGACCATCAATCGAGCTACATTTTACCGCCACTTTTCTGACAAATACGTACTGCTTGAAAAGATATTACACGAAATGATGGGAAACAAAGGATTCGAAAAAATTAAAGATCGAACGGATCTCAACGAAAAAACCTTTCGTTTACTAATCGATTCTTTCGATAAATTAATTGAAGAACTTAAAGCAACGTTCGGGCGCAATTACCAAGCTGTGCTCCTCTTAACAGAAAATACTATTAAAGATCAATTAATCGGTATTATTAGTTCGCTGTCCCCGCTAAATAAGATGGAGGAAAATAAAATAATCGCAACGATGCTTGTTATGTCCATTCATAGTGCTACCTGCTCTTGGATTGGTGAAAACAAACCAATCTCGCGCGAAGCATTCCTTGAAGCAATACTACCTTTTCTCATGGGCTCCATTAGCCAACTTAAGCACTAAGTGCCAAGTACCGAATTAATTAATTATTTCACGGATACTTGTACATCCTGATGTTTCTGCAAGCGGCACAGTCAGAGGCTCGAAGAAGCGGAGGCCGTCATCCTGGAAACGGACGGCTGCATCTCGGTGATCAAGAATCGGTAAAGGCAAATCAATCTACATTGACAAATGTCAGGCAGCCATCGGATGGTATCAAAAACTGCCGACGGAAAACATGCGGTCCCGTTGGCAGTTTTTTAGAATCACCCTGTAATTTCAGTCATCTCCTTTCCTGTTTCCAGCCGTTCGGCACATAAGACCGCCAGACATTCCACAAAGTCAAAACCATCGTTCAAATAGTCGGTTTGCACGAAGTCCATCTGCCTCGAATGGGCAAACTGTTTCGCTTCCCTGCCGATTTCCTGGATCACTTCCGCATTAGCGATGATTGAAAGGAGTTCGCAAGCGACAATCGCCTTCCTCCCTTCATCCGCTTCATCGGCAATGACCTCCAACACATCGGGGCCGAGCCATTTTTGAGGAGACGGTCCGCCGCTCCGATAGGCGATCCGGTAGTCTTCCACACCTGCCGCATTACATAAAGACGAAGCCAGGGTTTTATATTGTTCAATGAATTCGGAGTGAACCCGGTCAACGCCCGGCATGCTATGGGCTGTGAAAACGACTGTCGTTTGCCCCTTCACTTCCTGCGGCAGCCACTCAATGGCATCGTACAACCGTGTCACCAAAACGTCGACGAACAACTGCTTTCCACCGTATGCGCCCAAATGTAGCACATCGATGCCTGTTCCTTCCGCCGCCTTTTCCACTTCACGTTCATACACCTTTGTCCCCGTTATGGATGCAAGCGGTGTGAGGGGAACCGTCAAAATTCTTGTTACGCCTTCCATCGCGCATTGTTGGACAGCATCTTCAACAAATGGAGGTGAATGCTTGGCGCCAATATAGAACATCCATTGCTCCCCTGTTTGATCTGACAGCTGCTTGCTAAGCGCGCGCCCGATCCTCTTCGTGATGGACGTCAGGGAATCCGGCGTACCTAGCGACTTGAAAAGTTCTTTCCCACGCTCCAATGACGCTTCCGAATAATGCTTACGCAATAAATGCTTATAGAATGGTTCCAAATCATCAATGGACGTCAAATGGCCATAACTGAAGAGAATAACTGCATTCATTCCAATGCCTCATTGATTGTTTCCGCCATCAACTTAAGCCCGTGGACAATTTCCTTATTCGGATTCATGATGTATTTCACTTCGGTAATTGTCACATGGCCATTTTGCACAGCCTTTAATGTGTTCCAGCCAGGCGCATCCATCAATTCCTTGTACGCATCTTCGCCGTTCCCCTGCCAATCGAGCAAAAACAAGAAGTCCGGATCCATCTTGATGACCTGCTCCACCTCTGCTTTCGTCGTCCGATCGAGACCAATGAGATTCACTGCAGGTTCACCGCCCGCCTTTTTAATCAGATCATAAGAGATATTTGTCGGCCCCAGCATATATGGCCCTGTTCCCGGTCCAACTTCCGATAGGACAAGAATCGTCGGCTTTTCCGCTTGTGCTGGAAACTCGGATTGAATCTGCTCCATCTCCACTTTCATGCTGCTGATCAACGCGTCGGCTTTTTCCTTTTCCCCGACCGCTTTCCCGATCACGGCAATGTTTGTGAATAAATCATCGACCGTCTTCACCGTATCAAATGAAAGGATCGGAACACCGGCCTGCTGCAGCAATTGATCTGCATCGGCTTCTTGACCATGCATTTTGGTCAGCAGCAGCAGATCCACGTCATAGGATAGAATTTGCTCCGGGTCGATGTTTGTTGCAGACGCAAGTCGCTCATCGATCAGCTCCGCCTTCTCGGCCTGTGTCGAAATCATCGGGTCCGCCACACTTTTCGATACGGCCACGACGCGGTTTGTCTCCACTAAATCGAGGACGATCTCCGCACCATCAAGCGAAAGGGGCAAGATGCGCTGCGGCTTCTCCTGGATCGTCACTTCCTTTCCATCTACGTTGACCGACACAGGAAACCCAGTCTCTTCCGCATCATTATTTTCCGCATCGGACGTTTCCTTGAGATCCGCCTTGATGGTATCTTCCTCTATATCGGCATTGTTAACAGCACACGCACCTAATACAAAACAGCAGATAAACACTATCATACTAAACTTGATTTTATTCAATATGAATCCTACCCTTCTCTGTTGTTGAAATTGCCGTCACTGAAACGGCGTCTACGACTGCATTCATACGGATGTCGGACGTGACATCATACGTCGCATCGACAACCCGCTGCGACAACACTTGCTCCGGCGTTCCGAACTGCTTCAGCCTGCCCTCCGATAGCAAGAGCATCTTGGAACAATATCTGGCTGCCAAATTTAAATCATGCAGGACGACAATGATCGTTTTTCCTTGATCCGCCAACCGCTTCAGCATGCTCAAGATACTCAGCTGGAAACGGATATCGAGCGCGGAAATTGGTTCATCGAGAAAAAGGATCGGCGTGTTTTGCGCAAGCGCCTTTGCGATGAACACAAGTTGTCGCTGACCACCGGACAAGGACAACACCGACCGGTTTTTCATATGCAAGACACCGGTCATCCGCATCGCTTCCTCGGCCTCCCGCACATCATCGAGCTGATCCGACGAAAAAAGCGAACTATAGACATGTCGCCCCATCTTCACGATGTCGATCGCTGTAAAATCGAAGTCAATCGCCGTATCCTGCGGGACATAACTGACGAGCTTGGCAAGCTGCTTCGGTTTAAACAATTGTATATTCTGTCCTTCAATCAGCACCTTGCCCGACGTCGTCTTCAATAAATTCGCCAATGATTTCAACAAGGTTGATTTGCCGCTCCCATTTGGCCCGATCAACCCGATGAATTCCCCTTTTCCGATTTGCAGCGTAATATCGCGCAAAATCTCCTTCTGCTGAATACGGACCCCAAGCTTATCCACCTGAATCATACGCGCCCCCCCTATTTGACCTGAGAATCAACACAATGAACAGCGGAGCGCCGATAATGGCACAGACGACACCCACTTGAAGCGTAATCGGCTGGATGACCATCCGGGATACAAGATCTGCGAAAATCAGGAATGCCGCTCCCCCGATGGCGCTTGCAGGCAATAAAAACCGATGATCCGGCCCGGCGACGATACGAATCATATGCGGCACGACCAATCCGACGAATCCGATAATGCCGCTTACGGCGACCGCCGCTCCTGTTATAAGGGCAGTCAATGCTAAGACGAGATTCCGGGTCCATCTCACATTGACACCTGCACTTTTCGCCTGGTCCTCCCCCAACAGCAGAAGATTCAACTCACGTCCAAAGAGCGACAGACAAACTGCCCCGCCAATCACCGGCAGGCCGATCAGCCACACATGCTCCCACGTGCGGGCCTCCAATCCGCCTTGCAACCAATAGATGATGCTCCGCAGCTCCTGTTCATTTTTAGACGTCGCCACCATCACATTCATAATGGCAGAAAAAAAGGCATTAATGCCGATTCCAAGTAGTAACAGCATGGCGACGCTCTTTTGCCGGCTCGACTTCCAAACTGTCAGCATCGTCACCATCGCAACAATGGCGCCGATAAATGCTGAAGCAGGGAGGAACCAGGAGCTGACCGCCGTCCACCCGAAAAAGATAGCGCATACCGCGCCGAGTGCAGCGCCGCTTGAAACGCCGACATACCCGGGTTCAACGAGCGGATTCCTGAACAACCCTTGCATGGCAGCTCCGGAAACCGCAAGCGCCGCACCAACAAGCCCGCCGACCAACACCCGTGGCAAGCGCACCTCCGTAATGATGACCCATTGCTGATTCGCGAACTCCGCCTCTATCGGCAATCCCATGAAGGCTAACAAAATCCGGACCGTCTCTGTAAATGGCACAACGACCGGTCCGAGCGAAACACCGACAATAAGAGCCACAAGAAGGACGGCAAAAAGCAAAGTCATCCCAAGAGGGTGTTTACTAAACTTCCAAACTGCCGAAAAGGTGTTCCTTTCCTTTGCCGAAGCCTCCTCTTGAACATTCTTCATACCATTTTCCCCCTCCAAAGTTTCCTTAAGGAAACTTTTACAACAAAAAAATTTCCCTCGCGCAACTTTGTTTCCTTAAGGAAACTTTTAAATCCTCCCTCATCTTAAATAATCTGAATTTGGAAGTCAAGAGTTTTTTATTTTATGTATCGTAGACGGATCCGAGAAACACACAACCCAAAAGGCTGCATTAAGTGCCACACTGCAGATGGTTTAGGACTTGGCGAACGGACAGGCCCTCCATCCGCAATGTTACATCAGACCGGTCATGAGCGGGCTTGGCGCTAACATTTACATCATTTTACCATTCGATGACCAGGGGGAAATGAACGACCGTGATCACGACGACAAACCGCATGAGAACGAGGAAAACGAGCAACTTCCGGCAGACGAAGCTACTCTTTCTAGATTTCTATTAGAATCTAAAGATCTTAACTACAAGTCTCCTATGGAATCGCCAAAGTACTACACAAGTCTTTTTAGTCGGATGAAAGACTTGCTTGCCGCAACAATCGGAGACACAAAAATGGCCCGTGAATTCCACGGAATTCATAGGGCCGTATCTGGACGCATGTTGAAGTTTGATATTTACAAAGACGATTTCCATGTATTCGAAGACCTTGCGTATCGTGCTTTGCTGATCACTGTTATGGCAACAAATAAGACAATCTTTTATTATGTTAGTCCCAAATGTTCACGCAAGGTATGACCTTCATAATCGTTTTTGAAAAGACCTCTTTTTTGCAGCTCCGGTACTATTAATTCAACAAAGTCTTCTAAACTACCGGGCAATGTGGGAGGCATAAGATTAAATCCATCGGCTACCCCAGCTTCAAACCAAAGCTCCATCTTATCGACAATCTCTTCAGGTGTGCCGATGAGCGTGAAATGTCCTCCTCCAGCATTTAAATATCCTAATAACTCCCTTACTGTAGGGTTTGTATCATTAATAATTTCTATTATCGTCTCATACCGGCCGACTGGTCCAGTAAATTCCTCCACAGGCGGCAATGGAGGAACCTTTTCATCAATTGCCCAATTGGAGCAGTCTTGCCGAATAAAAATACTCAGCTGTTTTAAAGCTGTTTCAATAGGTAATTGCACATCTAATGCCGCTTTCTTGGCTAAAGCCTCTTCACGACACTTGCCGACATAGGTTACTAAGCCCGGGAACACTTTAATATGTCTGTTGCTATTCTCGCTTTGTTGAACTTGTTCATTTATTTTTTCTCGAAATCTTTTTGCTTGCTTGAAATTCCACGACACTGAGTAAACTGCATCAGCATGCTTTGCGGCTAATGCAATACCTTGTTTGGACGCCCCTGCCTGCATTGCGACCGGTTTACCTTGAGGACTTTTAGGCGTAGTGGACGGTCCACACACCTTAAAATAGGTTCCTTCGTGATGAAATGGCGAGATGTTTGAAGGATTGATCAACTTTTTCTCTTCACGTTGATGCAGGAACTCTTTACTATCCCATGAAAGAAATAACTGATTCATTAAAGTGGCAAATTCATCTGCTTTTTCATAACGTTCATCATGAGACGGCAGTTTATCCATACTATGATTCTTCGCTTCAAAATCAGTCATTGAGGTAACAAGATTCCAACCTACACGACCTTTTGTTATATGGTCTAAACTCAAAAGCTGTCGAGAAGCTGTAAACGGATTAGAAAAAGTACTTGAAATGGTTGGAACTAGCCCCACATGGTCTGTCACTTGGGAAATGGCTGTTAAATTGATTAGTGGATCAAACCAAAATGCCGGCATATCACTACAATCCTTGCCTACAAAAGATTGATTATCCGCAAAGAATACGACGTCTAGTAGGCCTCTTTCCGCCAACTTGGCCAAGTTTTGATAATAGGAAATATCACCAATACACTCAACACTTGAGTCGGGCATTAGCCAAGCAGCTTGGTGGTGTCCGCAACCATACAGCAAAACACCTAAGTTTAGTTGTTTCCCTTTGATTTCAGCCATTTTTCACACCCCAAAATATAGCATTATAGTTAAGCCTTAGTACTCTTTTAAAAGAAACTTAACGATCAATCGACTTGTCAGTTCATTGTTAAACCGCCATCAACTGTAAAATTCTGACCAGTAATACCACTTGCATTTTCTGAAGACAAATAAGCGACCATATTCGCTACGTCTTGAGGCGTGGTGACCTTCTTCAACGGCGTTGAGGTTGCAATTAAATCGAATACTTCTGGCGTTGTAACAGCACTGGCGTTAGTTGTTTTCAATAATCCTCCTGAAACGACATTCGCTTTTATGCCATATGCCCCTAACTCGGCAGCTATATTACGTGTAAAACCGATTAATCCGGCTTTCGCTGTTGTATATTCATGATAAGGAACGACAGGATTTTGAAATAGGTTCGTACCTATATTGATAATACTTCCATTTTGTCGTTCAATAAACTGAGGGATGACACTTTGAACTACGTTAAATGCCGCTTTTAAAGTACCATCTAACTGTCTTTGATAATCATCCCAAGATAGTTCTGCGAAAGGTTTCTGCTTCACCGGATCAAATTTAAAATCGATCAATGCATTATTCACCACAACATCAATTTGCCCAAAATAGTCAGTTGCCTCTTCTACCATACGATCCACTTCTGTACGGTTGGTTACATCAGCCTGAATGGCAACAGCGTGATCCTTTCCAATCTCGGAAACAATCTTCTCGGCTGCCTCTTTGCTCTTATTGTAATTGACTACTACCCGAAATCCTTGGTTTGCCAGTGTTTTTACGATCGTTGCCCCTAATCCTTGACTACTTCCTGTTACCAATACTACTTTAGTCATTCTAACAGCTCCTATACGTATAATATTTGAATATGTAAATGGCAGCTAAATGAAAAATACGCAACCTTCCAAAAGGAAAGTTGCGTAAAACAATAACTACACACGAAGAAGAAGACAGAGTCATCCCTCTTCGTCTGTATGAATGTTTACACTTTCCTACGCTAGTTTCAGCTAGATCAGGTTCAAAGGGTTTGAGTTACTACTCATCTCAGTTAAATAACACCCCTAGTGCATACTATTTAGTTTTTAGAGTTTTTGTAAAAGATCATTCAGCCATTTATAATATTTCTATTAGTTTGTACTTTACACCATATCATATTGTATTATCTATTACAACTGGACCATTTATTTCCTCAACCGTTCAAGGAATAAATCAGTTGCCAGCTGGTTCTTATTTTTGAGATAAATAACGTACGTATTGAATCTAGGCAACGTCGAAGAAAACTTATGATCCAGCTCTTGCAGTTCCCCATCTTTAAGATACGGAGCAACGAATGATTTCGGGACAAATCCAAAATAATCCCCGCTTTTTAAGTACTTTACCACGAGCGCTGTTTGATTGATTTTAAATGCAGGAATAAAATGGGGTCCTACGATTTCATTAAACCACGTCATGAAAGGCTTACCCCAATCGAGGAATAGAAAATTACCGCCTTTTAATGCATTCAAATCAATCGTATCCAAATCATTTCTTCCCACTAAAACAAAATAATCTTCTTGTAACAACTCATATTCAACCATTGGATGGCGTGGTTTCGAATAGATGATTCCTATGTCAATCGTTCCATCAATGACTTTTTGAATCGTATTTTCATTCGTATGCGCCATTAAGTCCAAAGCAATCTCGGGATGATTCGACTTGAAATTCAATATGTCGGTGTGAAGTGTGTAATTCCATATCGACGAAGGACCCCCGATCACTAACTTATCCGTAAATCGATTTTCCAGCAGAATCGTTTCCATACTTATCTGGACTAGTTCATTCAAACGTTCCGCATAGGGGACAAACAACTCCCCCGCCCTCGTCAGAGTTACTTGTTTATTATTGCGCAGCAACAATTGCTTTCCGATCTGTTGTTCCAGCGTTCGTATTCTTGCTGTAATGGTCGACTGGGCAATATGAAGAATTTCCGCTGCTTTCGTAAAATTTTTCGTTTCATTAATAATTAAAAAAGCTCTGATCTGCTCTATATCCATTAGTGATCCTCCAATTCAATGATCTATTTTTCCGATTGTATACATTCAATAAATCAATTTTACAGTTTCATAGTAGTGGTTTACGATTGAAATTGCTAGGATATTTATCTTTAATTCATAAATTTACGATAATAGGAGGATCACTATGGGTTCAAGAATTATGCATGCAATCATTGCACATAAAATAGCGGATAAGCTATCGATAGAGGATAAGGTTCCATTTCTGATTGGTGGCGTAGCCCCTGACGCCGTTTCATCCAAGGATACACCCCACTTCTTTGCGGGAGACTTGCAAGACTATTCAAGACACGTTGATTATATAGCTTTCTGGGAGAAATACCACGATGCAGCAGAAAATTTTTATGTATTGGGCTACTTCATACATTTAATAGCGGACGACATGTGGCTGAAGGGCTTCTACCTTCCATGGCTTAAGAACAGAATGGAGGCTGACAATGAATTATTCAAACGCTATCATAATGACTTTCAGCTACTTAACGGAAAATTGCTGGAGTATTATGGGCTTAAGGATGAGCTCAAAAATAGTCTTTCCCATATTGCAACCGTTCCAGATTTAGAAGAAGTAGCGTCCATGGAAGTGACGGGATTCCTACCATCTGTTCTCGGAGATATGGAGTATGATAAAGACTACGTTTTAAATGAAAGGCTGCTTGTATTTACACTTGAGCAGATGATTGGGTATATAGAGACTTCTGTTGATAAGGGGGTTGTGGAAATAAAGAAGTTGAAATCAAAAGCAGCGATGAATTATTAACTTTCGATTTTTTTCAATGTACTCTTGCGCAGTGAATATATGACAATTCAAGCAAACGGGCATACCTATTTGTAGTAACTTAAGCCAAAGCGTAGAAGATATAGAAAAGTATTTCGGGTTTATCTACAGTGACAAATTGATGGAGTATGGGTTTACGATCACTTAAAAGGAGAACGGCTCCATTCTGAGGTTGGTGGAGCTTGAACAGTTCTTTTTAGGTGTTGTTATAAACTATTAAATACGATAAAAGAGAGTCCGTATATGTGCCAAGACTCTCTTTTGTTCGATTTACCTTTTTCATACTTTCTTCCAGATTGTAATGGTGAAAATTTTCTTAGGGTAACTGACTGTCAGCATAAGGCAATAGATAATCCTTAAAATAATATAAAGGTCTTGATGAATCATCTTTAATACTGCTTGTCATAACTACTACCAATTGATAATCAGGAGCGAGAATAATATATTGTCCCTCATATCCAACCGCCAGTGCAATCCTACCTATTTGATTGTCGAATTGTTTATTCCACCAGTGGTACGCGTAAGAAGTACCATCATCAACTTTGACTTTTGGATTTGTAGATTCCTCAATCCAATCAGGGGTCAAAATTTGTTTGGATTTCCAACGTCCTTTATTCACATAAAGCGTACCGATTTTTAACATATCAACCGGTTTCATCGTTAATCCAAATCCACCAATAGCTATACCTTGAGCATCACTGTTCCACTTATAATCTGTTATTCCTAGAGGAGTAAATAAATGCTTTTTAGCGAAGGCTTCTGTATTTAATCCGGTAGTCTTTTGTAAGATTGCACTTAACAATTGTGAAGAACCACAACTGTAGACCATTTCTTTACCGGGAGGATGATCAATGTCCTGCTGAAGTACAAAATTGACCCAATTTTTGCTAGGTATCATACTACTATTCCCCGGCCATTGCAACCCAGAAGTCATTGTCAGCAGGTGTTTAATTGTGATTTTCTGGTTCTCTTTATCTTCATTAAATTCCTGAAAGAAATTACTAATTGGTGTGTTAACATTTTCAATATACCCTTTGTCTATCGCAATCCCGATCAATGCGGATAGGATGCTTTTTGTGACAGAATATATTTTGTGTTGCTTTTCTTTCATTTTATTGTTTCGATAGTATTCAAATACCACAGCATCATTCCTCTGGACAATGACGCTATCAATTTTATCTTTTTTTATGACTTTTTCAAACTCCGTTAAAGATTTCATTCGCCTATTAATCCCCCTCGTACCAATTATAAGCTTTAATATCTAAGCAATACTATCTTCTATTCTCCCAATAAAATCTTTCGTATGACGTTAAAGTGAGAGACTTGCTATAAGAGATCAGAATTCATAGTCGAAATAGCTTTTCACAAATTTTGACATGCGGTTGCTGTCATCTGGTTCGCCGATTGTGTCCAAATCAAAATCGTAGAAGTACAAATACGCGATGCGTTGGTGTTCATCGGATGTGCCAATCATTCCAAACGACTTCGGAAAGCCATCTCCTTCCAACACTCGAAACACATAACTGTTGAGTGAGAACTCCTCATTCGTGCGACTCGTATTATCCGTCGTTTCAGATGCGGATTCCAGTTTGGAGGCTGCGAAATCTTCCGCGAGTTTCCCTTTTTCGCTTTCATAGGTTTGCGTGTCATATTCGACCACTAGCGCTACCGAGTTGGCTTCGAAGAGGAACATTTTCTTTTGCGTATGTCGGTAGTCGATGGCCCTGTATGTTGGTAAATCCTCAAGAACGGGCATCATGTCTTTTGCTTCCGCATCAATGGCGGTGCCCGTGTTCAGGTACTCATTAATATCCGTACTTGTCTTGCCACAGCCCGCCAGCAGGAGTGCAAAGGTTATCATTACCAAGAGTTTAATAAGCCAAACATGCTGTCGCTTCGAAAATCCCACCCCCCTTTTGCGTTAACCCTCATAAGAGCCCGTGAGCTGTGCAATTTATTGGACAAGAAAATTACAATTCGTGACGCTCTTCTGTTCTATCCCTTTTCTTTTTATCTCCAAAATACTTCCACAGGTGGTATGTAGTCCAGAATAAAGCTGCACCTATAAGCATTGAAAATGGGGCAACGTATGGTTTTCCAAGAATATAATCCGGGGTAAAAACTACGTACAATACTAAAATAATTATTGCTGGTATCAAAAGAATCCAATACCGTTTGTCTTTAAAAGTGCTGAAACTCCACATACAATTACCTCCCCGTGTATATATGATTAGTCAATCTGATCCTTTTGTTGAAAAACGAGCAGGATGACCCACCAAATTAATAGACTTACAATAAACATAAAAACGAATTGATTCATGCCACCGTTTACCGTTTCGTAGAATTCCCTGCAAATTTAAACGAATTCTATTTGAGAAGGTTACAACTTATATCATGTCGGCTATTGTGTTTTGTCTAAAGCAAATTTAAATTAGCCGTTTGTTCATTCATTGATCGATGCAAAAAAGAGTACGTCCTCTTCAAACGGAGTGAACATGCTTCTTCCATACTTATTCTTAACGGTTTTACTCGCTAGGGGTAAAGTTCAGATTTTTAACAAAGGCTATTAGCATTGCCTCTTCATCAAGAAACCATTTTTTCTTTAATTGCGGAGAGAGATAAGAACTATCGCTATGGAGATATGGTTGTGAAATAATACTTTTAGCAACTGGAGCCATATAAATTTGATTGAGGATTTCCAAAGGTTCCGGATATTCAAAGTACACATTTAATCTAGGCTGTGAATTATCATTTCTCCATTTTGCAAATCCTTGAGAAAAGTTTTTGTGTTCTGGCATTTTTATTTGTTGAAATACCTCTGAGGGCAATATGATTTTTGCCAAACAATAAAGACCATGTGCAGGCACACATAGCTGTTTGATCGCTTTACTAAAATCTGCACGCATGTATCCTGAACAAAAATTTTGTAAATGTTCCCCCATTTCCTCGGCATCTTCTTTGTGTAATGAAAGTAGAAATGCAACTCCTGAACATTCCCATTGTGGTTTCTTCGTGCCAACAAATTTCTCGGCAGCCTCAATCGCTTTTGGCAACAGTGTTTCATCTTGATACCACATTGCAATCAAGAGGTTGCTCATCACAACATAGAATGGGTAGCCATTTTTAGTTAAACCCAGTTCGGATGAAAGAATGCGCTCCATTGTTTCATAATCCCCGCAAGCGAATGCCTCTAAAATATGTAAGAAATTTCGACAATGGTCATAGCCTCCGCTACTTCCCGGAAGTAAATTATGACGCATTTGCTGGAAAATTAAATCATTCCACTTTTGCCAGTCTTGATGTAAAAAGCACTCATCTAACCAACTATCATAGTTAGTTTTTATGAGTCCAAATGACATTGATTTGACGATTGTTGCTAATACCTCATTATCTTTTGCCTTATTTATAACTATTTCATATTTATTAATACATTGCTCAATGTATTGACTTTTATCTGTATCTATCACACTTCACAACCCCTTTTTATATCCCCGTTACAAATCAAAAGTTATTTTATATTTATCCGCATTAGGTTTACACATGTCAACTCCGTAACTTTCTCGCTAGTGCATATCCATTCACTTGTCAGAACATGTGTATTCTCCGTATGGTTGTGGTAAACTGAACATATAATAAAAGAGACCGGGTGCACTAACACCCAGTCAGTACAGCTGACATCCGCATGAAGTGCGGTCGGCCATTAGCACGAGAGTTTTTACAAGAGTAACTGCCCTGCTTACTTGCCGGTTAGCGGAGGGCAGTTACTTTTTTCTTTTGGTGTATAGAGCAATCATCGCTACAATGGCTGTTGCCGTTGCTACGAGGAACATTCCAAACTGGAACATCATTGTCATCGCTTCATATGTCACCATATAAACACCCCCTTTCTCAAGGGAGTGCCAACCGCCCATCCGCCGTATGTCGCTGTACCTTCCATTCTATCACTTATTCTCTAAAATACGACTAGGAATTCTGAATTAAAAAAAGAAACATAAATCTCCAATACAGAGAATTTGTGCTTCTTTTTTTGTTGCTTTCAATAAGATCTTATTAAGACAGTGTTAGTTGAACCTGTGTCCAATTGCCTGTTTTTCGATAAACGCTTTTCTACGATAGACGCTTAAGACTAAGCCGATTAGAAAAGCATTCATCAGTAATGGTGTAATCCCGTAACTAATAAATGGTAACGGCACGCCTGTTAGTGGTAAGAAGCCAAACACCATTAAAACGGAGTAAATACTCTGGCAGCTGTATAATGTTCCTGCTGCGATAACGAGTAATTTACCAAATGATTGCGGCATTGTAGTAACAAGCCTCAAAATGCGTAGCGCAACTGCGAGTATGATACCAATGACTGCGATTCCTGCAACATAGCCGTGCGATTGAATAAGTTGTACCAAAGCATAATCAGTGTGGGCTTCAGGAATGTAGTGAAGCTTATCCGCTCCGAACCAGCCAGCCCGTGCGAGTGCTTCATTTAATTGGAGCATCATGTAGCCTGCTGAATCCGCATATAATTCAGGATGTAAAAACGCTCTGATGCGTACTGTTTGATATGGCTCAAGTAAATAGTGATATGCATAAACACTAAATGCCGCTATCGCTAACCCCATTCCCCCTACTATTAAAAATACAATAAGCTTCACTTTTCGGTTGAAATAGCTAAAGCTAAACAAGACAGCCATTACTGCCATATATAGTAGTGCTACAGAAAGACTCCCTAGCATCATAAATAAGAATAATGGAAGTAGAAATAATCCAGTCAGTTTCCACCCTTTCCGTTTACGTTCAGTGAAAAATCCTGCAAAGGCTAATAATAACAACGGAAGTGACATCCAAGCCTGAAAACGAATTGGTCCTATTTTATACATTGCTTCTCCGTTAACAAAGATGTTCGGCATAGCCCAGAGAACGATTAATAACAGCAGTGCACCCCTATAAAACGACATACTATAGCGTTGCAGTTTACGATAATCAAAATACATGATGACGGCTATCCCTGCAACGGCTAGTATAATATGAATGATTTTATTTTCAACAAAATAACCCGTCATATCTACACCAAATCGATGGCTGAAATCTGTCGTTAAGATCGGTGTAATGCTTACGGCAATCAATAGCAACACTGCGCCAATTAGCCAGAAATCCCAGTTTGGCCGGTGAATTTTGTCCATTGATTTTCCGATCTGGGAAGCAGAGCCCATTTCCGCAATCGCTTTTTGCTCAGCTTCTATTGGGGAGTAGCCTGAATTCACCCAGGCTTGTTTGGATTTCGTCAGATGGTGGTGCAATTCTTCTTCTACATAGCTACGTGCCTCTTTTGAACGGATATAGCTTGTAACTTGCTGTAGAAACTCCTTAATCGACATTCATGCGCACCCCCAAAATTAGTTCCTTAAGAGATAGATTTTCATGCGCATTGTCTTGCAGTAATTGCTTTTTCCTGAGCTTCGTTAATTGATAGTACTTCACACCACTTTCCCATCTTGCAGAAAGCCAACCGTGCTGCTCTGCTTCATGTAAAATTGAATAAATCATCCCTTCATTATGAACAATTTGCTCGACACCACGTACATGCAGCATTTGTGTTATCTCCGTGCCTGATTTTGATTCTGTGAGCATGGATAGAATTGTTTGTTGTAGGGATAATACTTGTAACTGTTTATGTACTTGCTGTCGATGTTTTGGCCTAAATTCTACTTTAGTAAAGACAGTTTGATCGACTGCTTTTTTAAAACTTTTTAAGCGTTCTTCCACTCCTACTCACACTCCAATCGATTTTTCAATAATTGTTTTGCTTTACGCAATCTCGTTTTCACGGTACTTTCGTTTAGCTGCAGGACGTCTGCTATTTCCTTCATCGATTGCTCCTCGTAATAGCATAAATAGATTACTTCACGATACTTCACTGGTAGTGCGAACACAACGCGTGCCAGTTCTTCATCTTGTTGTTGCCTAATAACTTGCTGCTCGACACAATCCCCACTTTTCACTTGTGCGAATCGATTATCTTCAGTCGCTTCTACATTTTTTGCATACCAGCTTTTCAAATAATCTTTTGTATGATTAATCGCAATGCGCCATAACCAAGTTTTCATTGAAGAATTAAACTGGAAGGTTGGTAATGCCCTATAGCTCTTTACAAATATCTCTTGTGTTAAATCTTCCGCAACGGAGAGGTTATGTACGTATTGCATAACAAGCTGTAATATATCTTGACCATAGTCAATCATTAGTTCATCGATAATCGTTTCATACGAAAGTAGTTTCGTTTGTTCAATTGAATAGCTATCCACTTCATTCCCCCCTCATAATATTAGACGAGTGCCGATTGGCAGAAGTTTTTTTATTTGTAATATATAGCACTATATCTAAACTTCTAATAATAGCGATAGACGGCTTTGTATATAGCATTAGTGGGATATTTCTAGAATCCTTTATCTCCAAATGTTACTATTACTTGAATGATAAAGGCTACCAACTATTATAGATATCATTGGGAGGAAGAAATGGAAAAAAAGCGTATAGATAACGAGGGGAATAAAGTAGACGAATATCTATTTTCCGATATGTTTTTAGCAGATTTTTGGGAGGACAGCGAGTATGCAATAGAATCATATCAATCCGAGCCGCCTACGGTTGATTTAATTGATTCGATTGAGAAAGAGCTTGGTTACAAACTTCCAACCTCTTATATTCAACTTATGAAGCATCGAAATGGCGGGGTGCCGAAGAATACCAACTTTCCAACAGAGGAACCGACTTCTTGGGCAGAGGATCATATTGCCATTACAGGGATTATGGGAATTGGTCGCGAGAAAAGCTATTCACTGTGTGGGGATTTAGGTAGCCCATTTATGATTGAGGAATGGGGATATCCTGACATCGGTGTGGTGATCTGTGATTGTCCTTCAGCTGGTCATGATGTCGTCATGTTAGACTACCGGGCATGCGATACAGATGGTGAACCAGCAGTTGTTCATGTCGATCAAGAAGATGATTATAAAATTACCTTTCTTGCTGATAATTTCGAGGAGTTTATCAAGGGCCTAGTGAATGATGAACAATATGATACTTCTGAAGAAAACAAAGAAGAAGCTTTGGATAAAGTAGCGCACGGCAAATTTTCTCCTATGCTGGAGGAGCTATGCTCTCGGGTAACCGAATTGGAGCAGGTGGAACAAAAAATCCGCAGCATCTGTACACGGATTGTCGAAGAGAAAGGCCATTTTTCATTTCACGCAGACAAATTATCGTATGTCATGTACGATGTGCAGTTTTGGTTATATACGAAGCCAAATCCAGACACCAGTCGCGATCAATATGTAGCTGCTTACCCGAACATCATCGTATTTGGGGATGAATTCGGCCAAGGCGGATATGCCCCTTCCTTCATTACGGATTGGCTTGACCACCGCATGCAGGAAGGGCGGATTGTACAGGAGAACGGGATGATCCACTTTTCTGATTCCTATGCGGAGGAAGTAATTAAGACGTTGCAAGAAGCTTAATAAGGTTTATGAAGAGCTCGCTGTTAAAGCGGGCTCTTCTTCATTCACTGTTAGTAACGGCACTCACTAGCAGCATTGCCAATCATACACTACCTTTGAAAAGTCCCTATTTTTCAAAGCGTCCTTCGGAATAGATAAAACACAATTCCCGGAATCCCCAAACATAATGCCGCATTCGTCATCGATATCCAGTTGCAGTAAAAGAAAATCGCCATCATCAAAACCGATATCGTCATTCTGAACAAAATAAGGATAACCGCCAACTCTGCTATCGCTGCTATAGCAATCATCACTCAGTTTCTCGTATTCTACTTCTGATAACTTCTTCATGAAAATTTCTCGAAACAGATCTAATGAGGAAGACATAGGCATCTCCCTTGATGTAAAATACATTTTACCGCTATGTGTAAAAGGAAGATTCCAGTTATATTCTTCATTTTCATAAGGATGCTTCTTTACTAAACGGTCTTCATTTTCCTCGTAATCTTCAATATATTTTACTAAAATCGGATCCTCCAAACCATACATATCATCGTTTACAACAAAAAATTGCAGTAATCCCTTTTCTGGCAATTCATCTAGATTTTCAAGATCAGCCAAATTGATTTGTGCAAGAAACAACATAGGGTTTCCCTTTTCATCGAAAGGATAATCTTCACTGCTTTTCAAATAGGGATACCCACCTAATTTACTGTCCCATGGTTTTGTTTCTTGACGCTTCAAACTGATCTCGTTGCTATACCTAAAGGTGCTTTTAATTAGGTTTTCATGTCCTTTCAAGAGCTCAGGAATTTCGTATGTCATCATTGGAAGCATCCCCCATTCTATTGTCTACTAATGAACATAATACTTCATAGGGTTCAAATAAATAAGTCGTACATAAGTTATCGCTTATAGCCGGGCTGTTCCAACGTAATTGGATTCGGATTGCTGAGAACCCATTCAACTGCCATTTCGCATAGTCTCGCAGGTTCATCATTCCCATTGCCGTTGTGTAGTTCTTTCATTAATGTCGCTGCCTCCTGAAGTGCGGCGGGATGTAATGACTTGCCTAAGCTAAAGTAATGGATCAAACTATTAAGCATTTGACGAAATTGATTATCCCAATTGATACCGCCATTATCTAAAACTTCGTAGGACACTTTACCAGTAATGCGGATCACCTCACCCTGCACGGTTTTCGCATGTCCTTGTGAAGGAATTAGGAAATTCCATAATTCATGGTGCTGCGCCTGCCATCCCTTTGTTGAAACTGTTATTGGAGATATACCATCGTGCGTCTTCCGTTTCCCTACCGGGGGAACATCAAATAGCTCATAGAGACGGTAAAGTGCGTCATCGGTTTCATTCAAAAAATCTTTATTAAACCCTTCTCTATGAAATTCAAATTCATTTCCGATCCGCTTAACCGAGTCTCTCATTTTCTGCGTTACAGTTGCTCCAGCGTTTAGCAAAATATCGGCAACCTCTGCCATATGAACAATATCTATATTTCTACACATGGCCAAAGCTTTTTCTAAAGGAGTTTGTTTCATCTTATTTTCCGCGCTGATATTTGCACCTTTAGCAACCAACGTATGAACTGCATTCGGCTTAAATGAACCTGCAGCGGCAAATAAAGGCGTCTCATTTTGATAATCAAGGGCTTCTAGATCCGCACCTAACCCAAGCAGCAATTCAGAATTCCCCCACCAACTCATCGCATGTTTATGTAATGCCGTTCTTCCGTAACTATCTACAGCATTTATATCAGCCCCCTGTTCCACGAGCCAGTGAACCAATTCATTCGGAAGGTTAAAGCTCAAGGCTGTTGATTTACTGTAACCGCCTCGGGCATCCAACTCGCATTTGGCAAATACCTCTTTTAAAGCTGCTATGTCACCCGCTTCAATTAGTTCATCGAAATTTTTCGGTAAGGTTTTTCTCTTTCTGCCCATCTCCACTTCTCTCCCTACGTCATTTTTACATATTGTTGCATTGTTACATAAATCCGTCCTCTGGTTCACCGACAGCAAATCCTAATACTTGTGTCGCTTCCACTTTAAATCTCTCTATCCAAGAACGCCAATCATTATCAATCATCTGTGCATAAAATGATAATCCGCTTGGTTCAACGGAAGCTGTGATGAAAACATCATCATCTTCATCCCCGAACCAATAAGGAAGTCCATTTTTATATCCTATCCACCCAGGCATACTCTCATATATAGTAGCTACTTTATCCCATACATCATCAGACAGGTAATACCATATATTTAGATTGCAATTTTGAGAGTTGTTGTCACTCACTTGTGCCCCTCCTTTGCGGAATTCTTTTTCTCATTGTACCATTGTCAGCTCCAAGTTCGTTTTATTCACTTGAAACAGCAAGCCGCATTGCCAATCGTATTGCTGTTGCTGGATTTGCAGCTTGGTTTACATCACCTACAAAAAAACAGATCCTTCTCTGGATAATAAAAAGCAAAAGAACCTGTCGAGCCCGAATGCCCAATCAATTCCCCCTTACCCATAAAAAGCACTGAAAGTCCGCCTAATGGGATTCGCATATAGCCACCGCCATATTGAATGGGATAAAAAGTGATTTGCAACTTTTTATAGTTCTCCAACTGATGGAAAATATCTTTATTAAATAATCCACCTCCAAAAAACGCTTTAATAAAGACCATCATTTCGCGGGCAGTGCTAATTGCCCCTCCACTCGCAGGACAGCTTTTTAAATACTTCGGAAGGGAAAGTGCTTTATTTTTATAATAAACATTAGGAATGAAATCATCCTCATCTATTGGTAAATATGTTTTCTTAAGTCCCAAAGGTTTAAAAATGAACTCCTTAAAGACATCTTTCAATGAGGAATTTGTAGCGGATTCGATAATCTTGCCAAGGATATCAAAGTTGATATCCGCATAATGTGATTTATTCAATGTGTCAGGTGCAAAGTGTGGTTTCATCTCTTTAGTCAATGCTATTAATTCATCAATTGTGATGTTCATATCTTCCTGGAGTACAAGTTTTCGAAGATTATTTTTACCTTCCTCAGATACATCCGGTAACCCACTTGTCTGAAACAACAAATGGGCTATTGTTAATTTCGGAGTATATTCCTGTCCTTTATAATGGTGGAGTCCACTAAGATTCCCATGATCGAAAAAACGTGTCACTTTATCATCGAATGACAGTTTACCTTGCTCGAGCAATATTAAAATGCATGTTGTTGTAAACAACTTCGTAATACTTGCCATGAGTAATGGTTCATCTATGCTCTTGCCCCCGTACTCATTTTTGTATGAAAAATCCCCATTTCCATTTTGGATAAATAGAACAGACTCATGTATTTTCTTTGATTTCACTACACGGCTAAATATTTCATCGTATTTGTTAGTCACCATTCGTTTCTAACGTCCCTTCTAATAGACTGTTTGATTATATTAATTGATGTCTATTTGCATGCAGAAAAAAAGGCTTCCCAAAAGTTCATCGAACTAATGGGAAGCCTTCAATTAACAATCCAGATTTCTAATATCTTCAATCAATTGTTCAACATTTTCCTTTTTCGTAGCCCAACTCGTACAAAATCTCACAACACTATGCGTATCATCGAATTTCTCCCAATAGGAAAATGAATACTTCTCGCCCAATTTACTCAACACATTATTCGGCAAAATAGGGAATTGTTGATTTGTCTTGGAGTCATATCTTAATGAATACCCTTTTTCAACAAACGCTTCTCGAATCATCATCGCCAAGTCTACAGCATGCTTAGAAATCTCATAGTATAATCCATCTTCAAACAAAGTTTCAAACTGAATCCCTAATAAACGCCCCTTAGCGAGCAATCCTCCTTTTTGTTTGATCATATACCGAAAGTCTTTTTTAAGGTCATCATTTAAGATGACAACAGCTTCCCCAAACAATGCTCCGAGTTTCGTTCCGCCGATATAGAACACATCACAAAGTCTTGCGATATCGCTTAGAGATAGATCGTTGTCTTTTGCAGCCAGGCCATACCCTAATCGAGCGCCATCCATAAATAATGGCAAGCCACATTCCCGGCAGACTGTGCTTAATTCCTCCAGTTCAGATTTACTGTAAGTCGTCCCATTCTCGGAAGGATGTGAAATGTAAACCAAACCCGGCTGTACTATATGTTCATGAGTGGCATCGTTCCAGTGGGCATCATACAATTCTTTTACTTGTTTTGCATTAATCTTCCCATCATCACTCGGCAACGTAAGCACTTTATGTCCAGTCGCTTCAATTGCTCCCGTTTCATGTCCTGCAATATGACCAGTTATCGCTGAAATGGCCCCTTGATGCGGGCGCAATATGGAAGAGATAATCGTAGTATTTGCTTGTGTTCCACCAACTAAGAAATGTACATCTGCATTCTCCATATTACACGCTTTTTGAATATACCCCCTGGCCCTTTCACAATAGTCATCCATCCCATATCCAGGCGTCTGTACTTCATTGGTTTCCATTAGTCGATTCAGAATTTGTTCATGTGCACCTTCTAAATAGTCACTTTCAAAACGTATCATTTATTATCCATCCACCTTTGCAGTAGTTTCGTTAAAACCTAGTTTTAAGTATATCTTCTTCTGAAAATAAAATTAAGTATATCTTTGTCATAGAGACAAGCGTATCATTCTTTTCCTTGATGTATGTACTTTACTCCTCAAGAAAAAACCTTCTCCAATCATCTTGTTTAATGATTAGAGAAGGTTTTTTAGTCTTCACTTGTCTTCTTTATTTTTCTTTTTCTCGCTTCTTCTTTTCTTTCTTTTCCTTCTTCTCTCTCTTTTTCCGTTCTTTCTCTCTTTTCTTCTTGTCCTTCTTCTCTCTTTTTTTCTTTTCCTTCTCTTCTTTCTCCTTCTGTTTCCTTTTCTCTTCTTCTTGCTTTTGTTTTCTCTCCTTTAACTTATTTTTCTGTTCCTCTAGATTTTTTTTCATTTTCGCGATTAATGGTAAATCAAATTTCTTCGTAGGGTATTCACTCATTGATCTTGATAAGACTTGCCCGAAAATTGGAGGTGCTGTGAAACTACTCGTAGAAGTCAAGTAATGTTCGGCATCCGTTTTATCATAACCTAGCCAAACCGCACCCACGATGTCTGGCGTATATCCGACGAACCAATGATCCTTCGATCCATCCAAACCCGTGAATGGCAGCTGAGTAGTACCTGTTTTGCCGGCAACTTCCATTCCTGAAATCTGAGCTTTCTTGGCCGTACCTTCTTCGACTGCGCCTTGCAGCATATAAGTCATTTGCTGGGCAACTTCAGCATCTGTTACTTCTTCAGACTGTTCATGCCATTTTCCAATGACTTTGCCTTCTGAATTTTTTATTTCGATAATCGCATGGGCTTCCATCATGATCCCATCATTCGCGAATGTAGAAAAAGCTTGAGCCATACGCAGGGGTGAAGTACCTTTGTGCAAGCCCCCTAATGCCAGGCCAAGATTATGATCTTGTTCTTCCAATGGGATTCCGAACCGCTCTACGGCGCGCACACCATTTTCAATTCCGATGTTATTCAAGAGCCAGACAGGAGGGATATTATACGATTGAGCGACTGCATCGTACATCGTCACTTGCCCTCTAAATTTATGATCGAAATTTTGCGGGGAATATCCATTAATGTTAATTGGTTCATCAACGAGCAAATCCGAAATATGATAGCCTTGCTCCAACGCAGCAGTGTAGACAAGCGGTTTCAAAGTCGATCCCGGTTGTCTAACGAGCTCGGTCGCATTATTAAAGCGTGCATACGTATATTCCCCTCTGCCCCCAACCAAGGCACTAATTCCACCCGTTTTAGGATTCAAGAAGACTGAAGCGCTTTGAATGAGTTGATCCGGCTTACTCTCCGGAAAATAACGATCATCCTGATAGACTTCTTCAAGGGCATCTTGGATGACAGGATTTAACGCTGTATATATATGTAATCCTCCAGACAGCACTTCATTTTTCGTTAGTCCGTACTTGTTAACCGCCTCATCAATGATATGGTCAATATAATAAGGATACTTCCCTTCATAATTCGGCAGTGTTGAATCAGCTAACACAATTTCTTGTCCGACCGCTTCATCGAACTCCGCTTGACTAATATACTTTTCATTTTTCATTAACGATAAAACAATGTTACGTCGTTGCACCGACTTTTCCATGTTTTTATAAGGTGATAAATGGGAAGGTGCTTTAATTAAACCCGCCAATGTAGCGGATTCGCTTAACGATAACTCGCTTACATCTTTTCCAAAGTAAATTTGCGCAGCTCGTTGAACACCCCATGCCCCTTCGCCTAAATAGATTTGATTCAGGTAGCGTTCCAGTATGTCATCTTTTGAATACGTTCTCTCAATTTTCCTCGCTATAAGCAATTCTTTGAATTTACGAGAGTATGTACGTTCCTGCGTTAAAAATGCATTTTTGGTAAGCTGTTGAGTGATTGTACTCCCACCAGCCACAACCTCACCTTTTAATAGGTTTTGAGTAAATGCCCGCGCAATCCCAAAATAATTAATCCCATGATGTTTATAAAATTGTTGATCCTCAACAGAGATCACTGCTTCAATCAACTCTTTTGGTATTTGGTCTAGACGAACTCCTTCAATGTTGGAATTCGAAATCTTACTAACGATCTCTCCGTTTTGATCGTAAATAAATGTCGGTCTTGGTTCAGGTTCTTCTAGTTTACTCACATCACTTGATGAAATTAAGTGATTCACCATTAATAATCCACAAAGGACTACAAGTAGCATTACGAATAATAGTATTCGGAAAGGTTTTTTAATGTTTGACCATTTCTTCCCTTTATTCAATCGTTTCTGTTGCTGCTTATGTTCAATTCTTCCCATATGAATTCCACCTTCTTGATTGCCTTTCGGACAACAAGTTTAGCATATTGGAAAGGAGAAAACTAAATGAATTACAACATGAAAAATCTACCACCCCATAACGATAACCGAGGTTTCGCATTTCTTTATCCTTCTATTGTTTCAGAAGATCGTTAAAACACGGAAACCATGACATAAAACGTATTATTTTCAAAATCTAAATAGTTTAAGAGGTGTTTGAAATTGATAGCTCTATATACAGATGCACGATTATTGAGTGGTCGGTTTCTGTCAGTCCTTTCACAATTCCTTCTTGAACGGGTTGGATTTACTTTTGCTGCTTACGTTATGAACCATCATTTTGACGGCCATAATATCTGCGGGTAACTCATATATGCGTCCACACGTATGCTTTGGGATTTGGCGCACAATGGGAAAGCGCCGAAGTCCTAAGGGTTGGATGAAGAGGCTTGCCGGTTCAATTCGTTGATCGCCTCAAAATAGTCGGCTCCCTTGCCTTCCTATCCACATTATTCGGGGACGGTATAGTTTGGTGCTGGTTATTAAACGCATGGGGGATGGCTGGATTTTGACTTGACTTGGGATTGCAATCAGTCTTTACCGTTTTAGAAAACCTTATATTGCGCAAGGCGGTAATCTGTAGGATCTTCCTAATCGCGAAAAATGGTTTCTATTCGGTCCTTTGTTGGTCCAGGTCCTATGTATCTTCATCATTGCCGAACAAAAAATCCAAGCCTTTACGAGCGATGAAATCGATTGGAATAGCGCACTCGTTTCCTATATCGGTCTCCCCCTTTTCTCGATCGTTTGGTTGATTTATGAAGTTAAGCATAAAAATAAAGTTGATTCCATTAATGATTGTGACTTTGAAAGTAAATGATGATATGAAATACAGCTGGATGGAAGAGGTGAACCTCTCCCATTGCCATTTTTTTATTATATCTTACTGATATAACGAATTTTATTGAGCCCACTACGGAGGGAAACTTTCCCTTTGTCAAAACCATGATGTCTTTATAGAACTGAAAGGGCCTTGTCTAGTTGATGTCCACCATAACTTTGTCCAACACTGGAACGAAGCAAGCGAAAGACACTTTGCCGATGGGTATGATGGCAAGGAAGCGAATATGCCCAAGAGAAGAACCTAAAAAGAAAAGGCGTCGCTTATGTACAGATTGAAAGGACAGGCCAAAGCGGCAGGTACGTGAATGGCCAAGCATTCCCAAAGGCTAATGCCTTCGACATTCAACATGGCGAACAATCAAATTTCGATCAAAACTGTGCGACGATTAAAGTTGCCCACCATTCTAACAACTTTGAGCACCAGCAAATTGGCGTTCATGGAATTGTCTCCAACCTGAGTTGAGCTTTTCTGCGTGGTGTGGAAGTGGTAGCAGTCGTCTTCGTCAAAGGACAATGACCGCACAATTGCCCCCTCACCTCTATCTTTTAAAGTTTGAAGAAGTAATGTTTTTATAACTTTAAATTAAAAAAGAAGGCTTTCGCCCCCATTTATTTTAAAATTAGTTTTAATTGATCATTCTCTTTGCTATAGCCCTTTTTTTCATACTTTTCAGCAGGTAACATTTCATAATCACTATATTTAATTGAAATGTTGCTTATTACAGGAGGGACATCTTTATCAAATGCCGATTCTAATCCATCAGATTGAAGTAGTAAAATTATCTTATCTAATTCAACTTTAGAATGTTCATCTGAAGTATTACCATTAGAATATAAACTTAAATTCGTTGGTAGAGTATGCTTAAACTCAATTAACCCATCTATGGTAATTACATTTATGTTAGTAATCAACCCATATTTAGTGAATGGAGCTTTTGAAACAATATTATTAATTTGAGCTCTAGCCCGCTCTAATGTTTCTGAATCATTCCAAACAAAATAATAATCTATTTTTCCAGTTGTTTTATTCTTTAAAACAACTTCATTTTCTGGAAGTTCCTTTTCAATAGCGATAATTAAACCAAAGTCATTAGGAACTAAATCAACATTTTTTTTATTCTCATTTCTAAGTCTTTTTACAACCGCCTTTGGATATTTTAGCACCCTTAATTTATAGATAGATTCTTCTAAAATTGTTTTTAAACGTTCCTGGTATTTATAATAAGTGTCAATTTCTACCCACTTTTCTTCAATCAATTGCTTAGTTACAACTTCAAATACTTTTTTGTAATCTGGGTTAGTATCAAAACCTAAATATCTACGATTCATTTTTTCAGCAGTAGCAAGGAAAACTCCTGTGCCAGCAAATGGATCAAATACAACATCATTTTCATCCGTTGAAAGTAAAATTAATCTTGCCATCATTTCTGGTGGGAATGGGCAAGCATGTCTAAATTCCTCTTCACCAAATTTTTTTTTACTTCCCCAGCTACCTTGAGTTGGAATGTAAAACTCCCAAATATTATCAGGTACTTTTCCTTGTGGACTGTATCTTTCAGGATAATCTATCCACCATTCCTTTAATTGTTCAGTAGTTTTAATTCTATCGATATAATATTTATAAATTGTAGAGTTTTCTTTAGTAAACATTAAGACATACTCAAATACATTCCGCATTTGCCCTTTTCTAGACCAAGGCAAAGTTTTTCCTTTATCCCAAATAATAGTATCTTGATGTATCCAACCAATACTTTCAAGCTCTCTAGCTATATCATCTGGCAATCTTACCATTTTTCCGTCCCGTTTCATTGTGTCTACAATAACAAACATCGTAGCACTATCTTTAGAAATATGATGTACTCCTTCAAAAATTTTTCTTATATCCGCCAAATAAGCTTCATATTCTTGACCAAAGCCTGTTTGTTCTTTTACATCTCCGTATTCTTTCATATCCCAATATGGCGGGGAAGTAACAATTAAATCAACAAATGGCTCGTGATTAGAGAAGTATTCTTTTATAAATAATGAACTAGCATTTATATATTCATTTAAATTTACCATATCTAAATCATTAACAGGATTTAACATTTTTACGAAAACCTCCAAATGTGTGGTTATAACACATTTTAACATTATTTTTGTACTAAAATCAAATATACATAACTTTTAAAATAGGGTGTCTTAAATATGATGAGTATAAATAACCGAAATTTAATAGGTAGAAACCTAAAAAGAATTAGAAAAGAAAAGCATATCACACAAGAAGAACTCTCTGCACGATTACTTACTTCTGGGACTAACTTAGATAGACCTATGATATCAAAAATAGAAAATCTAACAAGAGAAGTAACTGACATTGAATTAGTAGCAATTGCAGAAATACTATCTGTTTCAGTTGACGGGCTACTAAAGAAAAAGGATGACTAATAATGGGTGCAGTGTATTCGTTTGTAAACAACTACTCAAAGGAATTTAAAGAGGTCTATTGAACTACACAACAAATAAGCACCTATAACTATATAACTTACTAGTATTAAAACCACTTGTATGGGATAAGTAAAAACACAATGCAATCTATAATCCTTCCCACCCAGAAATGTCCGTAACAAAAGCATTTCGAGGAAGGATTTCGTAAAAACAAACTAGGTGCCCAGGTTCAATCTGGAAAGTACGCTTTAGATGCAGATTTTTCATCCACAAGGATATATTAATTTAGGAATTGAAATTATCCCTTTGAAAACTTCTTCAGATGTGTCTACAGGAGTTTCCATGAACAAATTATTTAGGACTTAAAAAATCGAGGAGTTTCTAATTTAGATATTCCAGTATTAGTAGTTGGTATAGACGTAGATTAAATTCTGGAGGGACGAATTATGGCAACATTAAATGACTACAAAATTGTTCGAGACAATAGTAAAAAGTTAATTAAGCTTTTATTGAAAGAAAGACTTGATGAATTAAATCTTGATGATATAAATACCGCTAGATATGGGTTCTATCATCTTATAATGGAAAATGTATTAGGGTTCCAAGCTGATTTAGAAAACAATGATTTTGAAATCATTGAAGGTAAACTAACACAAATTATCGATGTAAATTATTTAAACAAGATTCGCGACTTGAATTTCCAACAAATGGATGACTATGGGATAGATATTGTAAATATATCTGAATTATCTAGTTCTGAGGTAGATATTAATTTATTTAATTTTAAATATAGAGGAAACTTTAGTGACGGTCATATTGGTGATAGAGATATAAATAGAAGTATAAAGTTTTTAGAAATTTTATTTGCTGATGATAATAATTTAGATGAAAGTGTTAATACATACACACACAAAATACTAAACATACTAAAAACATATACTAATAGTGAAAGTAAGTATATTTGTAACATAACTTTATATATGGTTTCAAATGAGAATAATGGTATTCATGAAAATAGCCTTCACTATATTGAAAGCTTAAAAAAACTTTATAACGTCCATATTAAAAGTATTACTTTAGACGAAATAATGGGCTTTTATGATTATAGAAATCAAAACAAGAGAGCTGGATTTATTATCCCCCAAGAAGACTTAATTTCATTTAATTTAGATGCTCAAACTACAAGTCTTTCTTTAATTGTTAAGCTTCCTATTAATGAACTCATTCGAATAACTTGTGATAATAGCGATTTCCCTAATGAGAAAAATCCTTTATTCGAAAAGTGGAAAAACACTCATAAATTAAAAATGGATCAATCTTTACTTTACGATAATGTCCGTGGATTTCTAGGAAAAACACCTTATAATAAAAAAATAATAGATACCCTTAAAGAATCACCTGATAATTTTTTCCTGTTTAATAATGGTGTCACTATGATTGCTGAAACAATTGAATCTGTTAGGCAAGTAAATAAATTCGATGTAAGCTTGTCTAATTTCCAAATTGTCAACGGTGGGCAAACTGTTTCCTCAATTTTCACTTTTATTAACAGTATTGAATTGGATAATAAAAGTGATGAGGAAATTAACAGCATTCTAACTCCTATTTTCACATCTTTTGTTCTACTCAGGTTATATAAAGTTCCTACTAATAGTGATCTTAAGAATTTAATCGCTGAATATACTAATAGTCAGAATTCAATTTCAGATATGAATCTGAAATCCATTAGTAAAATTCAAATTCAAATAGAACAACATTTAAAACAACATAATATCATCTATGCACGTAAAGCTGGAGATATTGGAAATGAAATTGAAAATCCAGAGCTTCGAATTGATATGGCAGAATTGGCTCAAATCATTTATGCCTCTAAAGGAAATCCAGAAAAAGTTAGTAGTCAAAAGAAAAAATTGTTTAACGAGTTTTATTCAGATATATTCCCAGATGACTTAAATCTTGATACAGTATTAGAGTTAATTAAATCTACTGAAAGAATAAAAATGGATTATAAGTCTTCGAATTATTCAGTTTCAGACCAAAAAGCATTTTATATACTTCATATGGTGAAAAATCACAATTTAGAAATATTACATAGTATTGATATACTAGAATATGCTCTTCGTACTTTCCGGAGTTCAACTGCGCTTTCTAATACAAGAAAGTTGATACAAATAAAATTTAAAAATCATCTTGAAGATATACTCCAAAATAATTATTAACACTTGAAATAAATTATCATTTTATTAATTGAGTGTTTTGATTAAAAATACTTATAACATTATACATTAGAGAGAAATTGCCTGATAAAAAGGAATGATTGAAAAATCATTCCTTTTTATCTAGTTTATTTAACTCTTTCAGCGAAAAGGTTATCTTTACATTCTCCCAAGAACCATTACCTAAGTTAGTTGGTATATGATTAACCATCTCGTTTTTATCCAAAATAAATAGCTCAGGGGTATCACTTAATAACCATAAATGAAACAGAAAATTAGTAGATACTTCAGCTACATCCCATTCATTTCTTGATAGATAAAAGCTAAATGAATTTGAAACCCTAGTTGACGTTTTTACTTCAATTCGCAATGGTGTCAAATCTTCCAAGCTAACAACTGATAATATATCAAATCCAGATAAATTTGATTCAATAGATTGCCAAATTGGTTCTTTCTTCACTCTGTTTCTTTCATATTCCAAAGACAATTCTTCACCAGTTCTTCCTATTTCCATCAGTGTATCTTTTTGCTGTCCCCTCACTGCCAACGAGAGAATATCCCACCATTTTATTACATCTTTATTATATGAATTGATTAACTCGGCTTCTTTGAAACATTGCTTAACATCGGAAGGGAAATATTGAAAGGCTTCTTTTCTCCCTTTATGAATAAGGTATGACCAAGATGGTTTAACCATTTCAATTAAATGTTTTAATTGTACTCTTAAAGCATAGAGCATATCCCTTTGTGTTAGAATTTCCTTTCCTTTTGCAGTAACGGAAAGATTGCCTTCTAAATCAAGTTGAATCCATTGACACCCTTCAGCTACTTCCAATACCAATTGCGAAGAAGTCGATTCATACCTATTGAAAGCGATGGAAAATTCCGTTGCTTTAATTTCCGTTTCGTTAATGAAGAACAAAAATTTCTGAACAGAATAGAGAATACCAACTGAAAATGACATAACTATTGTCCTCGCAAATGATTGATAAAGTCTAGAATATCATCATCGTTTAATCCATTATCTATCTCTTCGTCTGCATACTCAGGCTCTATCATAATGGAATCGTCATTTAGTACATCAGACATTACGTGTATTTTATTTTCTAACCTCCTATGAACTGAGACATCTACACTATCTGGTGAAACAATCATTTCTACAATTGTTTCTTGATCTGGAGATAATCCTAATCGGTGTATCCGGTCAACTGATTGTAGAAAATGCGCCGCATTATAACTACGATCTAAATAAATAGCATAATGGCAAACTTTGTGGAGGCTTATCCCTTCCCCAGCTGCTGCTGGATTTGCTACCATTACAAAGCAGTTTGGATCGTCATGAAACCTTTTTATTTTCGCTTCCCTTGTATCGCTAACATCTTCGCTACCAGAATCAACTCCACCGTGGATATAATCAGCGCCTAAGTCTCTTAACCTATTTGATATTTGTTCGATACTTTCGACAAAGGTTGACCAAATGATTACCTTTTTACCTTCACTCGCAAGCTGTCTTGCACGAGAACAAATGTAATTTATTTTCGGGCTATCTCCTTCCAGTAAAACATCTTTTAATAATTCATGGTGTTGGAAATCGCTGTTTGCTAGTAAAGATGGATTGGAAGCTACTTGTAGTAACCGTAATGCACTCCTACCCATTGTCCTTAATTTGTTCCTATCCCGAGCTAAATAAATTTCTGCTTGACGTAATTCTTCATCTCTCATTAAATTATACAACCTACGTTGTGCTAGACTCATTTGTATAGGGGTAAAGTAATATCTTGGAAGCGGCAGACCTAATTCGTTCTTGGTTGTTCTTACATAAACTGGACGTATATGTCCCACCACAGAATCCTTATCAACTTTCACTTCTGGATACAGAAAGTTAAATTGTGAAACAAGGTCTTCTGTTGAATTTGGAAGCGGTGTTCCCGACATTATTAACTTTTGTTCTGGTAAATGGGCTAAACTTAAAACAGCTTTGCCATAAACTCCACTATTACCTCTCTTAATTCTATGACTTTCATCTAAATACATAAAAAATGGAACTGTACTTAAATAAGACCCCACTTCTGTTAAAACATTAGGAAGTTGCTGATATGTAATAACCATAATTTCTGGGTTACCTTGCAATAATTGAGCTACGTTTCTTGAGCCCCCTCGTAATCGAACTACATTAGAGCTTTCAGGCATACATATACTTAGTGTTTCCTCCCAAGCCGTAAAGGCGTTCTTTGGTGCAACGATAAGAAGTTTTGTATTTTCTTCTTTTTTTATACAGTATAAAGCTAGCCCTTCAGTTGTTTTACCAGCACCAGGAACTGAAAATGTTGCCCCTGCTGTAAGTGATGCTAGCCTCGTCACATTACGTAATTGTTGGGGTGTAAGTCTCCGCTGAAACCCCTTCTCAGTTAATAAGCGCTTTACTTCTTCCTCGGAAAACTCTTGAACTCCTTCACTTGCTTGTTGATACGTTCTTTCCCTAGCCAATGATAACCTTAACAACCTAGTTGCTTCTTCATCTGCAGTAAGTTTTATTTTATTCTTACGCACAATCCTATTAATTGAGGGGCGTGTAGATAAAAACGACCACCAAGGCATTGTAATTGTTTTTGTAGTGTCAAAAGAAACATCTTCTCCATTTTCCTTACAAGTTCTACATAATTCATGCCATCCAATATGTTGCTCATCATCAGTTATTATTCGAGCTGAATGTATATCCGCTAAATATTCAATATGCAACATTTACAGCTTCCCCTTCAACTCTGCAACATGCGTTTCAATAGATTCTAATTGCAAATCTATGCCCTCACGTTCAGTATCATCATCAAACATATTTATTGCATCTTGTAATAGAGTATTTGCACGTTGAATTTTTTGAATTACAGTATACCGTTGTCTTCTATCATCCTCAGCGTCAATGACATCCTTTACTACTTGTACTACGTTCTCACGATTTTCTTCCTTATTCAGAGTTTGTGCTAAGTTGATTAAGTCTTCTTCAAAATAACTATCACCAAGTAATCCATCATCTAAACCGACATCATTCAATTCAATTTGTTCTTCTGAAGGAAACTCTAGCTGTGCTTTTTCAATAATAGTATCAATATTTTCGGCAATTTTAGGAATGAATCCATGTAGTCTACCCATACCTGGTAAACGATGATCTGGATCTAAAACCGAGAAGGAAATAGTTTGGAAAATATCCTTCTTATCTTCGTCGTCTAATTTTTTCCTACCTTTAACAATTGCTTCAAAGGCAAATTTATCATCCTGAATTTGATGGTATTGTTTTGGAAGGTTACGTGATTCAAGATACTCATCCACATAAGTTAATAAAAGAATTAAATCCTCAATGTATTCTTTTTTCTTATCGTAAATACCAGCAATTTTTTCAGTTGAAAAATGCTTTTTATCTCGGAGGGCTCGATACATACACCCTTCTGAAGTCCAATCATAATCAGCTTTTATATCCTCGGTGATTTGTAATTTACCTTCAAGTTCAAGAATATCTTCTTCCGAACATGGTGGAAGAACAATAACTTCAATATGAGAAAATTTTGGTGGCAGTATTCCATTACCACTATCTATTTGATGTAATTCCCTCATTGCACGTAATCTGCGATTCCCATTAACAACAAAACCGTTATTATCCAATATTAACGGTTCCTCCTGGCCATTCTTGGTAAAGTAATCAAGTAAATCTATGCCAGTATGTTTTAACTGTGTTTTTAAAATATCATGCTGTGCTATGTGTGCATCTTCAGATTCAATATCTCTCTCAAAGAAATCTTCTGGCAAATCATGCATAGTGTAATATTCTTCTTGTGCCGCTTGCGTTCGTCCATTTGACAAACGGTATCTCGGCATATCTATAGATACTTTAAATATAGGGAAAAATGTTCTTTCATTTTGAAAGTTAATAGGATGTCTATTTTGATCTACCACTACATTAGCTCTCAATTTATCAATTATTTCTCTTCTTCTAGGATAGGACCAGCCTAACTCCATTCTAATTTCCTCCCTTAGTCTTCAATCCCAATTACATGTATGGGTATTGTTATAATCTTTTTATATAAATCCAATTCCCTTATAAAACGCTCATAATTTGCTAAATTACCGCCCATTTTTTTAGCCGCATTATTTGTTGGAATTATATATATTCCAGCATCAATTTTCCCGTTTAAATAAAGTGTCTGAAGCTTAAGCATATCAGCATAGAATCTTCCTACATTACCAGTTTGTAAACATAAGCCAATATTATCTTTCATTGAAGTTATTGTTATATTGTTAGATTTATCAACTCTGGTTTCTCCTGACCAACCTTGTAATTGAATCTGGCGCTTTATAGTTTCACGCAAGCTGGAAGCGCATCCCTTGTTAATTTCAAAAGGAATAGATTCCAATGATTCAATTAAAGGTTTAAGTATTTCATCTCGTATTGCTTGTGCTCCCAATGGATGATTAAATATGAATAATTTCATAGTTGGTTACACCTCAATCAAATGGGATCTAATTACTTAACAAGATTTTACCATAATTTTTCTAAAACTTGTTAGACTGAAATAATTAATATTCTATGAAATACATTGTGAAGCTATACAATAACAGATACTGGATGTTAAAGTCCCTATAGAAAGTCTCAATTATGAACAATAATCAAACGCACTAGGAGGTGTTTGATGCAGTTAGGTGCATTACTACGCTCAATCCGCATCTCGCACCATTCTATCTTTGTAAAAGAGATAGCGGAACTTACTTTAATGCAGATTAACAATGGGGCCTAACGACTGTTACTGGTAAATTTAAAGGTACGCTATGAAAAACACAGGCTCTATACTAATAATTGTGAACGACAAAAAGCTACAGTCCCCATTACGTATGCTATAGCTCATATATATCCATTAATATATAGTTTTCTTTTCGTCGTTTTTCTATGATTTTATTAGCAAATCAATGCTTTTTATTCCCATACCCTTACTCTTACTCTTACTCTTACTCTTACTCTTAAAAAGTCTAGTAATAGCATTAGAATAGATATCTGTCTTCGCAAATGACATAAACATTTCTTTTATAAAAGTCACCTTTACTTGCGATTTATTCCTTTGAAAAAGTGAATAAGTGTACTGCATGGGGTGGAGTCCAGCCAGGATATTTCCAATTTGTTGTATATTTACTACTTCTCTATTAAACAGAATTCTACTATGCTAGAATTATTATATAAATAACTTTCAGTTATTTGGGAATAGACCAAATAACTAGAGAGGAAATTATTATACCTTGTTAGCTCAAGAAACGTGTGGAGGGGATAGCAATGAGTAATAGTTGGTTAAAACGTGCAATGGAAAACCTATTTAAAAAGAGCCAAGAAAAAGAGGACTTCCATAAAGCACGTCAAGAATGGCTTTATAATGGATTAGAAGACAATCAATATTGTGAAGCAGAGTGTGAATTATGTAACCATGAAGAAATCCGCTATGAATACACCATTGTGAATAGTTCGAACAGAAAAATAATGGTTGTCGGCTCGGAATGTATCAAGAAATTCACAAACGATTTTAAAAATGATTTCTATGACACAAAGGGAATCCTTGTTGATGGTAAGCGTTTGGCCAAGGATAAAAACGAATATCTTAAAAAGATTTTGAGTGAAGCACTAGATAAAAGATTAGCTAATTCAAACAACACATTTTATAAAAGTATTGCAGAACAAATTAAAAAAGACGGTAAGTTAACACCTAATCAATTAAAGCATTTACACAACTTTTACCCAACACTCGATGATATGGGAAAGCAAGCATTTAAAAGTGTTGTTAAGGTGAGTTTAAGAAAAGAGAGAGAACAAGAACAAATCGCCAAACTTAGTCCAATTGATCTAAAGTTTGTGTCAAAATTTATGACAACGGCACAACGGAAGCGATTCGGTATCACATAGCAATTGTAAATTAAGATATTCTTTAAGCATCAACAAAGGCTTACAACTTAACTATTCTCAAAACAATGGCCATCACACATTAATAGAGGGTCTTGTGCGTATTATCAACTTATACATGTAATCCCTTTTGTTATTGTTATTCTCTCCAATAGATTCAAACAGACAACATGTTTCACTGCTTTCCTCTCTTCATCCTCAACGCCCACAGGCTCGGTAAACACTTCTAAGGACTAGATACATATCCGCTCGGGACTTGTATACAGCTCTTGCAGGGAGGTATTAACGGTAACGTTGTCCCCATTAAGATTCCTTAGGCAACAAGATGTCATATATAACATGGTTTGAAACGCTAACCCCTTCAAATTGAACCAGGAGGAAAACTTGCTTGTAAGCCAGATCCCCTTAAAAACTGATGTAAGCGACGCATTGACGAAGGGTGTCAGTTTTTTGGGGGACTTACGCAAATTACGAACCCTAATATATATGAAAGCTAAAGTGCACCAATATTCTTTACAGATAGAGGAGGTTTTCGGGTTAATAACTAAAGCGCCAAATCCTCTCTCCTCTCTTCTAGATTAAATATACTATGAAAGTCAGCAATATATATTTTAATAAGTTCAACGTTTTTGACAATAGCTATAGGGGATATACAACAATTCATAAATAAGTGGTGTCAATCGAATCAGTCAGCTCACTCAGGATCCATTTTAGATAATAAGTAAAAGAAGCATAAATCTTCTTTAAGGGAATTTATGCCTCCATTCGATTTAGTAATATCTTTTCCATTTCTTCACTTTACTGTTTGATATATTGAAAATTACTTTTCGCTTTCCTTGTAAATTTCACACCGTTTCCAATTGAGTTGCATAAAGTGAATATGCGATCATAGTTGCTATAAATATAAAAAAATATTAATTATCAAGTTGTTTTGCAAGCGTTTCTAGCTTGGCTTTATCTTTTGATGATATGTTATCTTTAATAGAGTTTGAATATGGTTCCATTCTTTGTTTTTTATCAAAAACTGAAGGTTTATCTGGTTTACTCTTATTAATTTTAGCCTTTTTTATTTCTCCTTTTAAAGATTTCAGCCTATCGTTGTAAGGTTGGCATCTTAGACCCCTTTCACATTCTTTTAGTGCATTTTCCAAATCATTGATTGAATATAAAAACTTACTAAATGCATGTGCATTAATTGCATTTGCCTGCTGTTCCTCAGAAACTATATTACGTTCTTCATGATAACCTAATTCAAAATGTTCTCTTGCCTTTTGAGCATCATTTAGTGATACTCGTCCCTTCTTATACAAGGTTGCTAAAGTCTTTGCATAACCATGGTTAGCTCTAGTCGATTTTGAATCAAGTCTTAATGCTTCCTCAAAGTATTTTTTACTCTGGAAATATTGCTTTTCATCATAAGCAAAGTAGGCCCATTCAATCCAATAAAATATTTGATCTGGACTTAATCTTGTAGCCATACTAAATGCTTTATTTGTCTCTTCTTTATAATTTGTAATCTTTGCTTCTTTTTCTATAAAACCCTTTTGAAAGTACAGATATCCAAATTGAGGTACTTCACTAATTAATTTATCAATTATTTTCATTGCTTCATTATAACCATGATTATAATAAACCATCATTATATTAGCCATCTTTGAAGCTGCCATTTTTTCGCTATGGTTTTTTGCACCAGTTTTCTTTATATATTGTTCACTGTGTGATGCAATTTGAATAATTTCACGTGAATATTCACTATACCTTTCTATCAACAATTTAGCGTTTTCAAACTTGAAATCCCTTATATAAAGCTTTGCTAAATGGGGTGTTGCATAACTAGCTCGCTCATCTTCTCGCTTTTCCTTATAGCAAAGTGAGAAGTTTGACAACTGTTGTAAAGCTAACATAATATCGTCATCCGTGTAATTAGCTATTAAATTTATGTCTTCTATAGTAAAAAAATGTTCAACTTCTGGAAGGGCTAATATATATAACACGCTTTTTTGAACTTCATTTAACCTTTCTATTACGCCCATAAAACAAAACTCAAGAAGCGAGTTGTATGTATTACCCCTAGAAAGGCTCCGTATAATTATTTTAATATCTGCGTTTAAAGATAATTGATTAACTACTAGCTGAATAGCTAGCGGCATTCCTTTGGTATACTTATAAATTTCCGATGCGTATTTACCGTATAATTCGGAAAAAGAATCTTCAGTTCTTCTTGAATATTCTCTTTCAAGAAAATCAATAAATTCCTGATCTTCTTCAAACCCTTGTAAAGTTATTATACTCATTTGAAAATCAGCAATAGATTCTCTAGTTGTTAGTATTACCTTACTATTCGAAGGTATATTAAATAAAAAATTGATAAGCTCTTCTTCTATTAGTGTCTCTAAATTATCTACTACCAATAGTATTTTATATTCTTCTAATAATCTCTGCACTTCAATTAAAGTATCACCATAATCATCCGAATTTTCATCATTTATTTTATCTCTGTGAAAAAAGTTATAAATTTCGCTTATTACATCTTGATATGAGGATATAAAATCACTAATTTTTCTCTCGCCATTCGGTGTAAAATAAGTGCGTTTTCCACTCATCCAAATAATAAATTCAAAATCATGATTAAACTCTTTTTTCTGTAGCAATTCACAGTAATAATAAACTAAGGATGTTTTACCGATTCCTCCTATTCCATTAACTTGTAATAATCTGGTGTTTTTATGCATCAACAAGTCATGAAGTTTATCTATCTGATTATTCCGACCGATAAAATCATGATAAGGCGGACTTGGTAGATTATGGAGCAATTCGAAATTCATTTTTTTTTGTTTAAAGAAGAGTGAGTTAGCTTTCATACTTCGGCTACCACGTCTACAAAAAACATCACCTTCTCGAAAAACAATTTTGTCTTGTTGTTTATTTTTTCGATTACTCTTTACGTATTGACCAATAATTTTAAAAGGTAAAATTTCTGAAGAAGCTTCAATGTACATTATTAGAAATTCCAACTCTTCGATCTCATATAAACCCATTGATAGATTTACTTTTCCGTCTATATACTTTTCACATAGTTTATTTATTTCGGCCTCATCAATATCTGAGTCACTGGATTCTCCGAGTCCAATCCACTCAAAATCATTTGTAACACCGAATATAATTGTTCCTCCTTTACTATTTGCAAAGGCGGCTATATCCTTGACCATTTCTATACCTGAACTACCTTTAACACTAAACTCTCTTTTAAAGTCAAAGCAATCGAGTTCTGTTTTGGGTTGAAGATTATAATACTTAAGAAGTTGCTCTTTTGATACTAAATCTAATAGATTCATTTTTACCTCCGTATATATAAGTAATTAATATGTATATATTAACATTATAATCCTACATAAGTAATATATATCCTTATATTCAAAATAAACAAAATTTATTTTATCCTATGAAGCTTTAGCTCTTATATGGGATTACTTGAACTTTACAGCAAATGAAATACACAATAAGCCCCCTTACGAGGTAAAAATAACGAATTGTACCACAAAAAGAAATAGATACATGACGAAAAACTGGCTGTGTTAAAAGAGTGGAAGAAAAAGCAAAACAAGATTATTTAAAACTTGGTTTCTATACACTATAGCCAATACAGCTTCTATATAGCAATGAACGTAATGTGCTGGTTCAGCTTCAAAACATTGAAATAATTACACATGTGCAGAAAAAATACGGGCCAGGCACAATCACAACACATGGATTACGTCTTCTACATTGTTTCATTATTATTAGAAGCTGGTACTCTAAAATAAGTTCAAGATAGATTAGGACACAGTGATATGAAAATGACACTAAACAACAATACACACATTAGAAAAGTAGCTTATAAATTTGTACCAGTTCGCTGATTTAATGAGAATGTAAATTGACAGATGCGCATTGAATACGCTTTTGACTAAATTCGATAAATAAAATATGAAATCAGATGAAACAGAGAAAAAGAAAAAACCCTTGATAATCAAGGGTTCAGACTGTAGACAAACACCTTGAATTTTGGTGTTGCCTGCAGTCTTTTTCCTTTTAAAATAGAGATAAAGTTAGAAATGTTGATTTCCACTGCGATCGGACGCGTTCCGCAGGCACGGCTTCAGCCGCTTCCTTCGCTGCGCTCAGTCCAGGGTCTTCAGCTCACGCTGTTCCCGCTGGAGTCGCCGCTCTCCGCTCCAATCAACAGTGTTTCCCATTAAATGAATGAGGTGATGGATATGATGACGAAGAATCAAATTAATGAACGCGAACAGTTGGAAATGCTGACCATAGAACAGTTGGTTCCTCAAGACCATCTGGTGCGCAAACTGGATGCGGCTCTTGATTTCTCCTTTATCTATCCATTAGTTGAATATCTTTACTCAACCATTGGAAGACCGAGCATAGATCCTGTA